>NZ_JBARWZ010000330.1:0-25941 GCF_049647105.1 Actinophytocola sp. | reverse complement strand
GTCGTGGCCCGCGCGGCCGCGGCGGCCATCCGGCTGGACGACGTCGGCGCGGACCGGCTGCGTGCCGAGGCCGAACGTGCCGAAGCCACCCCGCGCGCCGAGCGTGAGGAGGCCGAGAACCGGTTGTCGCTCCAGCTCGCGGCCGTGGACCGGGCCAAGCTGCCGCTGGTCCTGGCCGCCGAGCTGCTGGACGCGGAGCACCGCGTGATCATCGCCCGCCGGGTGCACAACGACGCGGTCCGCGACACGCTGACGCAGCGGCGGCGCAGGCTGGTGCGGTGGCTGAAACTCGCCGGGACGGCCAGGCAGCCGGAGTACTTCGAGATCGTCGAGCCGACGCTGTCCAGCGAGCCGGACGGCGCGCCGCTGCCGCGTCCTTCTGCGCGGGTGCTCCTGATCGACGCCGAGCGCAGGGTGCTGCTGTTCAACGGCCACGACCCGATCCGCCCGGACACGAAGTTCTGGTTCACCGTCGGTGGCGGCGTCGAACCGGGGGAGGACCTGCGGTCGGCCGCGTTGCGGGAGCTGGCCGAGGAGACCGGCGTGCAGCTGGCCGACGACGGGCTCGTCGGCCCGGTGTGGCGGCGGCGGGTCGCCTTCAGCTTCGACGGCCGCACCTACGACGGCGAGGAGTGGTTCTTCGTCGCGGACCTCGCCGACGGTGACGTGCGCGTCGACACGTCGAACTTCACGGAACTGGAGACCCGCACGGTCGACGGGCACCGGTGGTGGAGTGCCGGTGAACTGCGTGACACCGAGGAGACCGTGTACCCGGTCCAGCTGCCGTCGCTGCTGCCTGGCGTGCTGACGACCCAGTGGGACGGCACGGTGCGGACCGTCCGGTGACCGTGCCCGCCGGCCGGTACGCGGTGCGCGCACCGGGACGGCGGGGTGTGTGTCCTGCTCTACGTGACCTGAGCGGCGAGGGACTCGGGCAGTGGGTCGTACCGGCTGAAGGTGCGGGTGAACGTGGCAGAGCCGGACGTGATGGAACGCAGGTCGATCGCGTACCGCAGCAGCGACGTGGCGGGCACCTCGGCGCGGACCACGCTGTAGCCGGGCGTCGCGTCGGCTTCCGTGCCGAGCACGCGGCCGCGCCGGGACGACAGGTCGCCAAGCACCGTGCCGAGGTGTTCGTCCGGCAGCCGCACCGCCACCGCGTCCACCGGTTCCAGCAACGAGATCCGGCCGTTCGCGGCGGCGTCCTTCAACGCGAGCGAACCCGCCATCTGGAACGCGGCGTCGGAGGAGTCGACGCTGTGCGCCTTGCCGTCGAACAGGGTCACGCGCAGGTCGACCACCGGGTGACCGCCCTGCAGGCCCTTCTCCAGCTGTGCGCGGACGCCCTTCTCCACCGAGCCGATGAACTGCGATGGCACGGACCCGCCGACGACCTTGTCGGCGAACTCGAACCCGGACCCGACCGGCAGCGGCTCGACGTCGATGGCGCAGACGGCGTACTGGCCGTGCCCGCCGGACTGCTTGACGTGCCGCCCGTGCCCGCGTGCCCTGGTCGCGAAGGTCTCCCGCAGCGCGATCTTCACCGGTTCGGTGTCGACATCGGCGCCACCGAACCGCAGGCGGGCCAGCACGACGTCGGCGTGTGCCTCACCCATGCACCACAGCACGAGCTGGTGGGTCTCGGCGTTGCGTTCCAGCCGCAGCGTCGGGTCACCGGCGACGAGCCGGGACAGGTTGCGGGACAACGTGTCCTCGTCGCTGCGGGTCTTCGCCATCACCGCGACCGGCAGCAGCGGTTCCGGCATCGGCCACGGCCGCATCAGGAGCGGTTTGTCGGGGCTGGACACGGTGTCGCCGGTCTCCGCCGACCCGAGTTTGGTCAGCGCGCAGATGTCGCCGGCGACGCAGTGCGTCACCTCGCGCAGGTTGGCGCCGAGCGGCGAGTAGATGTGCGCGACGCGTTCGTCGACGTCGTGGTCCTCGTGACCGCGGTCGGCCATGCCGTGCCCGGAGATGTGGACCGGGCGCTCCGGTCGCAGCGTCCCGGAGAACACCCGGACGAGTGACACGCGGCCGACGTAGGAGTCGATCGCGGTGCGCACGACCTCGGCCACCAGCGGGCCGTCGGGGTCGGCGGAGACCCGGGTGCCGCCGTTGCCGCCGTGGAGGTCGGTCACGTCCGGCACCGAGTGCTCGAGTGGTGACGGGAACGCGCCGGTCAGCGCCTCCAGCAACTCGGCGAGGCCGATGCCGCTGTTCGCGCACACGGGCATGACGGGGTGGAAGGAGCCACGTGCGACGGCGGTCTCGAGGTCGTTGATCAGCGTCTCGGTCTCGATGTCCTCGCCTTCGAGGTAGCGCTCCATGAGGGTCTCGTCCTCGCTCTCGGCGATGATGCCCTCGATGAGCTCGTTGCGTGCCTCGTCGATCCGCATGAGGTCGGCCTCGTCCGGCTCGCCGAGCTGGGGCGGGAAGCCGTTCGAGTAGTCGAAGAACCGGCGGGTGATGAGCCCCAGCAGGCCCGGTTTGCCCACCGAGGGGAGGTACAGCGGCAGCACGCCGGCGCCGAAGGCCTCCTGGCAGGCCCGGATCTCCGCGTCGGCGTCGGCACGCTGGTGGTCCAGCCGCGCGACGACCACCGCTCGCGGCATGCCGACCGAGGCGCACTCCTCCCACAGCGCGATGGTCGCGGGGTCCACTCCTTCGGCCGCGCACACGACGAACAGTGCGGCGTCCGCCGCGCGCAGGCCCGCGCGCACCTCGCCGACGAAGTCCGCGTATCCGGGGGTGTCGATCAGGTTGATCTTGACGTCGTTGTGCACCAGCGGGGCGACGGACAACCCCACCGACCGCTGCTGTCGCTGCGCCGCCGGGTCGTGGTCGCAGACCGTGGTGCCCTCGGTGACCGAGCCCGCCCTGCTGATCACGCCCGCGGCGGTGAGCAGGGCTTCTGTGAGGGTGGTCTTCCCGGAGCCGGACGGCCCGACGAGAACGATGTTCCGCACTTTGGCCGGGTCGTCTACAGCGACCGCGGCTCCGCCGTCACCGTTGTCTGAGTGTTTGCTGGCCATGCCACTCACCCTTTCCGCTTGACCGCACTGTCAGCCGGATGGTCGGTGTGTTCGCCTATGTGCTCGATCTCACACCTGTTTGCCTGGTCGGACAACCCCGACCGAAGAAGTGGCCTGGCGAGATACCTCCGAATTGGCACGCTGGCAGAGGCCACATCGCGCCTAGACTGGGTGGGGAATCCACATAGGAAGGACAGTTGGGTGACTGACGTTTCGACCACCCCCGAGACCGGTACGGCCCGTGTCAAGCGGGGTATGGCGGAAATGCTCAAGGGCGGCGTGATCATGGACGTGGTCACCGCCGAGCAGGCGAAGATCGCCGAGGACGCCGGAGCGGTCGCCGTGATGGCCCTCGAACGCGTGCCCGCGGACATCCGCGCGCAGGGCGGCGTGGCCCGCATGAGCGACCCCGACCTCATCGACGGGATCATCAACACGGTCTCCATCCCGGTGATGGCCAAGGCCCGCATCGGCCACTTCGTCGAGGCGCGTGTCCTGCAGTCGCTGGGTGTCGACTACATCGACGAGTCCGAGGTGCTCACCCCGGCCGACTACGCCAACCACATCGACAAGTGGCAGTTCACCGTGCCGTTCGTGTGCGGTGCGACGAACCTGGGCGAGGCGCTGCGCCGGATCACCGAGGGCGCCGCCATGATCCGCTCGAAGGGCGAGGCCGGCACGGGCGACGTGTCCAACGCGACCACGCACATGCGCAAGATCCGCGGCGAGATCAAGCGGCTGACCTCCCTGCCGGAGGACGAGCTGTTCGTCGCCGCCAAGGAGCTGCAGGCGCCCTACGAGCTGGTCAAGGAAGTTGCCCAGCTCGGCAAGCTGCCGGTGGTGCTGTTCACCGCGGGCGGCATCGCGACCCCGGCCGACGCGGCGATGATGATGCAGCTCGGCGCCGAGGGCGTGTTCGTCGGCTCCGGCATCTTCAAGTCGGGTGACCCGGCCAAGCGTGCGGAGGCGATCGTGAAGGCGACCGCGTTCCACGACGACCCCGACGTGATCGCGAAGGTGTCGCGCGGGCTCGGCGAGGCCATGGTCGGCATCAACGTCGAGGACGTCCCCGAGCCGCACCGGCTCGCCGACCGCGGCTGGTAACCCACCGGGCCATGTCACCGAGCAGGCCGCCGGTGTCTGGACTGAGCGAGCAGCGGAGGCGCCGGGAGCGAAGCGACCTCGCCGAGCAGCGCAGGGAGGGAAGACACCGGGTGAAGGCCTGCGAGCGCCGAGCGGAGCGAGGCCATGTCACACGTGCTCGGACACCATGACCGAGGTCGTGCCGGGCTCCAGTGCCTCGAAGATGTGCGGGAGGTCGCCCGGGTAGGCAACGTAGTCACCCGGGCCGACCTCCACCGGGTCGTCCGTGAGGCCGAGCCGGGCGCGGCCGGAGCAGAGCACGACGTGCTCGACGACGCCGGGCATGTGTGGCTCGGACTCCCGGATCGAGCCGGGCTCCGCGGTGATCAGGTAGAGGTCGCGGCGCGCGCTGGGCGGGCAGGCGGACAGCACGGTGGCGACGTAGTTCGCCCGTTCGGAGAACACCGCGGGCCCCTCGCCCTTGCGGAGGATCTGGACCCTGGGCCGCACCGGCTCGATCAGGCGCGCGAAGGGGACGTCCAGTGCGACCGACAACGCCCACAGCGTCTCCACGCTCGGGTTGCCGCTCGCCGACTCCAGCTGCGACAGCGTCGACTTCGCGATGCCGGCCCGCTTGGCCAGCTCGGACAGTGACAGCCCGGCGCGTTCACGTTCGCGGCGCAGTGAGAACGCGATGGCGTCGAGCGGCGCCTGTGCCATCCATGACCTCCCGTGTTCGATATGTAAGACCGATCGTTCGCCTTGACGAACGATCGGCTGGTGTTCATCATAAAAGACATGCGTTCGATGTGGCGAACCCTCACGTCCGCACTCCAACGGGACGCCCTGGCCGTGGCCGGGGCGATCTCGGTCGTCGGCCTGTCCTTCGGCGCCATCGCGGTGGCCGCCGGCCTCGAATGGTGGATGCCGAGCGCGCTGTCCGTGCTGGTGTTCGCGGGCGGCTCGCAGTTCATGGTGGTCGGCGTCGTGGCCGCGGGAGGTGGCATGGTCGCCGCCGTGCTCGGCGCGCTGCTGCTCAACGCGCGGCATCTGCCGTTCGGGCTGGCGATCGGCGACATCATGGGCCGGGGGAAGCTCGCACGGGCCGTCGGCTCGCACCTCATGATCGACGAGTCGGTGGCCTTCGCGCTGGCGCAGAAGGACCCGGCGAGGGGCAGGGCGGTCTTCTGGTTCCTGGGGACGACCGCGTTCGTCGTGTGGAACGTCGGGACCATCATCGGAGCCGCGGCCGGGCAGGTGATCGGGGATCCGGACACGTTCGGCCTGGACGCCGCGTTCCCCGCCGCGCTGCTCGCGCTGCTGCTGCCGTCGCTGAAGAACACGCGCGTGCGCAACGCCGCGCTGCTGGGTGCGGTGATCGCGCTGGCCACGACGCCGTTCCTGCCTGCGGGCGTGCCGGTACTGCTGGCGCTGGGCGGCCTGGTCGTCCTCATCCCCGCGCCGAAGAAGGCCGAGGTGGCGGGATGACGATCACCGCGATCCTCGTTCTCGCCGTCGGTACGTACGCGTTCCGGCTGGCGGGGCCCCTGCTGCGGGCGCGGCTGGCCAAGGCGGGCGGCGGCACCGCCGAGCTGCCGCCCCGGCTCGAAGAGGTGCTGTCCACCGCCGCCACCGTGCTGCTGGTCGCGCTGGTCGCGACGTCCGCGCTCACGGACGGCGGCTCCTTCGCCGGGTTCGCCCTGCCCGCCGGGGTGCTGACCGGTGGCGTGCTGGCCTGGCGGCGCGCGCCGTTCGTGGTGGTGGTCGTCGTGGCCGCCCTCGTCGCGGCCGGGTTGCGGGCGCTCGGCGTGCCGTAAGTAGGCTGAAGAGATCTCGGGAGGTCAACAGGTGTCCGGTGGTCCGCTGATCGGTGTGCTCGCGCTGCAGGGAGACGTGCGTGAGCACCTCGCCGCGCTCGAACAGAGCGGTGCGCGGGCGACGGCTGTCCGCAGGCCGACCGAGCTGTCCGAAGTGGACGGACTGGTGCTGCCGGGCGGCGAGTCGACGACCATGTCCCGGCTGCTCGACATCTTCGAGCTGCTGACCCCGCTGCGTGAGCGTCTCGCGGCCGGCATGCCTGCGTACGGGTCGTGCGCGGGCATGATCCTGCTCGCGAGCAAGGTGCTCGACGGTCGCGAGGACCAGCACCAGCTCGGCGGGCTGGACATGATCGTGCGGCGCAACGCCTTCGGTCGGCAGGTCGACTCGTTCGAGGAGGACCTCGAGTTCGCCGGTGTCGACGGCGGCCCGGTGCACGCGGTGTTCATCCGCGCGCCGTGGGTCGAGTCGGCCTCGCCACAGGTCGAGGTGCTCGCACGGGTGAGCGATGACCCGGAGGTCCCGGGTGGTGAGGCGGCCGCCGGTAGGATCGTCGCCGTCCGGCAGGGACCCGTGCTGGCCACGGCGTTCCACCCGGAGCTGACTGGGGACATCCGCGTACACAGACTGTTCGTGCAAATGGTGGAGGGTAGATCGTGAGCGGCCACTCAAAATGGGCGACGACGAAGCACAAGAAGGCCGCACTCGACGCCAAGCGGGGCAAGCTCTTCGCCAAGCTGATCAAGAACATCGAGGTCGCCGCGCGCACCGGCGGCGGTGACCCGGACGGCAACCCGACGCTGTTCGACGCCATCCAGAAGGCGAAGAAGAACTCGGTCCCGCAGGACAACATCGAGCGGGCCCGCAAGCGCGGCGGTGGCGAGGAGGCTGGCGGCGCCGACTGGCAGACGATCATGTACGAGGGCTACGGGCCCAACGGCGTCGCCGTGCTGATCGAGTGCCTCACCGACAACCGCAACCGCGCCGCGAGCGAGGTCCGCACCGCGATGACCCGCAACGGCGGCAACATGGCCGACCCGGGTTCGGTGGCGTACCTGTTCAACCGCAAGGGCGTCGTGATCCTGCCCAAGAACGGCCTGAACGAGGACGACGTGCTGATGGCCGTCCTCGAGGCCGGCGCGGAGGAGGTCAACGACCTCGGCGAGAGCTTCGAGGTCGTCTCCGAGGCCACCGACCTGGTCGCGGTGCGCAAGGCGCTGCAGGACGCGGGCTACGACTACGAGTCGGCGGAGGCGAGCTTCCTCCCGTCGGTCAGTGTCCCGCTCGACGCCGATGGCGCACGCAAGGTGTTCCGGCTGATCGACGCGCTCGAGGACAGCGACGACGTGCAGAACGTCTACGCCAACTTCGACATCTCCGACGACGTCATGGCCGAGGTTGATGCGTAACCCCGGCTCGGCGCGGGCGGGTGAGCGTCGTGGCTGACAATCTCACCGCGGAACACCGGCAGCTGCGGGACCACTTCATCGCCCAGTCCAACGCGCACGGCGCCGCCGTCGTGGATGTCGCGGGCGATGAGAAGGGTCCGCCGTACACGTTCACCGTCGGCGCGTGGCGGCGGTTCCATGTGCCGGAGGCGGTCACCATCGGGCTGCCCCCCGGCGCGGGCGAGATCCTCGTGCGCAACTACGTCCGCCGCGCGGGCCATGGCGAGCAGTTCGCCCCCGGCTCGGTGTGGGACGACCTGCTCGAGGGCGTGCTGGTCACGGTCGAGAAAGTCAGCAAGGGCCACTACTTCACCTACTTCGGCAGTGTCTTCCTCCTCCACCCGGACGGCGACTTCGACGCGGTCCAGCTGATCACCGCCACCAACGACGACGCGTGGCCGTGGGAGTCCGACGCGCCGGCGGGGTTCGGCCAGTGGCAGCCGCTCCTGACCGCGAGCCACGCCCCGGAGAGCTGGACCCCCGGCGTAGACGGGCCCTGAGCGAACCGGGAACAAAGCGACAGGCCGGTGCCACCGCACCAGAACACGATGCCGCGCCAGAACCCAATGCCCTACCAGCGGCGATGAGCGTGGTCCAATACCCGGATGACCTCGGCCATCCATGTCGGACCGCTCGCGGCGGCGCACGCCGGTGAGGCGCTGACCGTCCAGCGTGCCGCCTATGTCACCGAGGCGCAGCACTACGACGCGCCCCGCATCCCGCCTCTCATCGAGACTCTCGACGACCTGCGTGGTGACCTGATGGCCGGCGTGCTGGCGCTCGGCGCGTGGACGGGCACCCGGCTCGCCGGTTCGGTCCGTGGCCGGGTCGACGGCGACCGCATGGAGATCGCGCGGTTCTCGGTGGCGCCGGACCTGCAGGGGCAGGGGATCGGCGGAGCCCTGCTGGCGGCGATGGAGGCGGCCGCGCCAGGGGAGATCCGCACCTTCTGGCTGCTCGCCGGCGCCGAGAGCGAGGACAATCTACGTCTGTACCGCAGGACGGGCTACGAGGTCGTCGCGGAAACCGTCGACCCGGCCGGTGTCGCGATGGTGGTGCTGGAGAAGAATCGTGCGGCACCCCGGCACGGGAAACACGGCACCGCCGGATGATCACTCACGGCACAACCGGCGGATCTCGTCGGCGTGCAAGGGAAATTCCGCCGCCAGGTCGGAGGCCCTGCCGAACTCGACGCAGTCGTCGACGTACGGCGGCACCACCACGCACCCCATCAACGTCCACTCACCAAGGGTTTCCGCTGCCTGCCACGTGCCTGGCGGCACGACCACCTGTGGCCGCTGTCCGGCCGCCAGGTCGGTACCCAGGACAGCGAAGCGCGCCGACCCGTCCGGCGACAGCAACAGCATCCGTGCCGGCGCGCCGGCGTGGTAGGTGAAGATCTCGGTGCGGTCGAGCCGGTGCACCGCCGAGAACTCCGGTGCGGAGAGCAGGTAGTAGATCGCGGACACGGTGCCGGACCGCCAGCTCTGCGTGAAAAGCCCGCCTTCGATGGGCAGCTGTTCGAGGCCGAGCAGCGACGTGATCTCCTGGGGCGTGGACATACCGACGATCATGCTCCACCCTGAACGGATGGCACGACCGCGCCCGCATGACATGTCCGAGAAAGAACTTGGTTTCCGGCCCCAGGAAGCGGTTCGCTGGCTCAATCCGAGAGTGCTGATCACCACGGGTGCGCAGTCGCTCATCGCCGAGATTTTCGGATCCTACGCCGACAAACGCGAACTCCAGGGCGGCCTGGCCGCGCAGGTGTACGACCACTCCAGGGAAGACGAGCTGTGGATGGACTTCGTCGCCGATCTCGGTGACGGGTTCGACGCCACCTACTCGATCGCCTCGCTGCTGGCCGCGCCGGAGCTCGACCTCGACGGCCCGAAACCGCGCGGCAGCCTGCTCATCATGGGCGGCGACGAGGTCTACCCCGCCGCCTCCACCGGCGCCTACGAGGACCGAACCAAGGGTGTCTACCGTGCCGCGCTGCCCGTCGTGACGGAGGACGCGCCGACGCTGTTCGCCTTACCTGGCAACCACGACTGGTACGACGGACTCACCTCGTTCCTCCGCGTCTTCGCGCAGCGGCGGCCCTTCGGCGGCTGGCAGACCGAGCAGACGCGCAGCTACTTCGCGGTGCGGCTGCCACAGAACTGGTGGCTGTACGCCATCGACACCCAGTTCGACGACTATGTCGACGCGCCGCAGCTCGAGTACTTCCGCGGCGCGTCCGCCGAGCTGCGGAGGGGCGACTCGGTCATCCTGTGCACCTCCACGCCGGCATGGGTGGATGCCGGGTCCGGCGGTGACACCAAGGGCTACGACACCATCGAGTTCTTCCAGCGTGAGGTGATCCGCCCGCGCGGCGCGAACGTCCGCGTCATGCTGACCGGCGACAAGCACCACTACGCCCGGTACGCGGAACAGGACGGCACCGGGCAGAAGATCACGTCCGGTCTCGGCGGTGCCTATCTCGCGGCCACGCACGAACTGCCCAAGCGGCTCGACCTGCCGGGGGAGAAGTCACGGGTGCGGGAACCGTCCCCGCCCAGCAGTCTCGACCTCGCCGCCCGCTACCCGGAACACACCGGCAGGCTCACGGCCGGCATCCTGAAACTGCCGTGGCGCAACCCCGGTTTCTGGGCCGTGACCGGCATCGCGCAGCTCGTCGCGACCGCCGCCGTGCTGTACGGGATCGCCGAGTCCGCGGTGCGGGACGGCGTGTTCGGGCTGCTCGCGTCGTGGTCGCCCGCGGTGCTCGCGGCCGCCGTGCTCGTGCTGGCGGGAATCGCGTTCGCGCGGATCGACCTGCCGGAGACGAGCGGAAAAGGCATACTCGCGGGCATCGCGCACGCGGTGGCGCACCTCGCGCTGAGCGTCGCGTGGGCGGTGGCGATCCGCGCGCTGTACCACGCGTTCCCCGACGGCGTCGTCGCGGACTGGCTGATCTTCCTCATCGCCGCGGTCGGCACCCCGGTGGTGATCGGCTTCGTCGACGCCGAGGTGGTGGCGCTGTACCTGCTCGTCGCCAGCCGGTTCGGCATCAACCTCAACGAGGTGATGGCGGGCCAGAGCATCGAGGACCACAAGGGTTTCCTCCGCATGCACATCGGCCGCGACGGCACGCTGACGATCTACCCCGTGAAGCTGGCCCGCGTGTGCCGCAAGTGGGTGGCCAACCCGGACGGCGCTCCCACCGACCCGTGGCTGCTGCCGAAGCACCCACTGCGGGCCGAGCTGATCGAGCAGCCGATCAAGGTGCCACACCACCACACCGGGTTCCCGTCGGTCCCTCCCGATCGGGAGGGGCCGACGCCCTGAAGGTGCTCTTCGGGACGCTGGTCAATGCCCAAACCGTGATCATGACGCGAGGACAGACAGGTGCACGGATCTCCCGTGTGCCCGTCTGGCCGGTTCTCGCGGCTGACCCCCTCGGTCATGGCCGGTTGGCAGCGTACCTAGTGAGCGGGATTCGGTACGTGCACCCGGCCGTCGTCGGTCGGCTCCCAGGCCAGGGCGTTGATCGGCATCCAGTCCACGGAGGTGGGCCGCTGACCGACGCGGACCCACTCCAAGATCACGGCGCGGAGGCGGGCCAGGGGCATCACGCACGCGGACGGGAAGATCGTTTCGCCGTCCCGGTCGTAGTAGATGGTCGGTGGGTCGGTCAGCGGTTCGGGGTTGAGCGCGGCCCACGACCAGTCATAGGGGGCGACGGTCTCGTCAACGAACAACGCGGCCCCGTACTCGCCGTGATAGCCGGTACGCATCCACCGCGTCGGCTGCCCCTCGATGGTGAACCACGTCTCGGTTGGTCCCTGCTCGCAGAGCAAGGCGTCCACCAGCCAAGCGGTCTGGTTGACGTGGCGGGCTGTGACGACCGGGTAAGCCATGCCGTTGTGATTGGCGTTGACCACCAGTTGATCACTCACTGGCCTGTCCTCTCAGCATGACCGCCTCTATGGCACCGGGAACCACACCGCGAGGGTAGAGCCTGCCGGCAGGATGGCCGGCACCGAGACACCGCAACTGAACCGCCGCTCGGAAGTTGGGTCGGCACCGCAGGGGCCACGGTCATTGTTGATCACGACAACGCCGTAGGTGATGCCGTTCTCCCGCATGAGCGCGGCGATCTTGGTTTCCACGTGCGCGGCTGCCGGATGCCGGCCGACCGGCGGGAAGTCCACCCCGGCATCCCGTAGAGCTTGCTCGGCAAGGTCGGAGTCTTCGTCGTAGCCGCTGCTGTAGGTGTGTTGGATGCCGTCGGTTTCGTAGAACAACCCGGTCGTGACCTTGGCGTTCTTCTCCCGAAGCGACTCGATCCGGTCGGCGGCCCACTCGGCGTCCGTCGCAGCGCCTTCGAGGCTGTCCGGGCATCCGTCCGCGCTAACGCCGTCGGCCGACGCTTGCGGCCACCAGGCCGGTTCGTAGCTGCACCCGAACCGGCCACAGCTGGGCGCGTAGAGAAAGTTCAGGAGCAGCCACAGCACGGCGGCCATGACCAGGATGCCGGTCAGGGAGGAGAGCGTCTTGCCGGATGATCTCAGCGCCATGATCGGATGCCCCCGATCCAGTCGTCAGGTCGCTTGCTTCCACTCGCTCCCCAGTGGCCGGGGCCGATCAGAGGCATGGTCCCGAGACCCAGAAGACAGACCGTGGTGGGCATCATGATTGGGCCTCCTTCACAGGGGCGAAGAACGTTGTCAGCCGGTCCACGATGCGCGCGGCGGCGTGGTGCGCGGGTTGGGTGCAGTCCACCCGCATCACGTCGAACCCGGCGTGTATTAGCCGTTCGGTGGCTTGGGCGTAGAAGTGGACTTCAGCGTGTGCGCTGCCGGGGCGGAGCTGGAACCGGTTGTGTGGTCCGCGCTCGTCGAGACGTTGCGCGATCACGGCCGGGTCGGCTTCCAGGATCACCGCGAGGTCAGGTCGGTCCGCTTCCGCGTTGAGCTTCCACAGAAAGGCCGGGTCGATGCCGTCGAACCGCTGCACCACCAAACCCGAGGGGATGTACCGGTCGACGATGACGGTTGTGCCCTCGGCCAGCTTGGGCCGGATCTCGGTTTCCACGTGGTGGTATCGGTCGGCGGCGTACAGGCACGCCAGGGCATGGCCTGTGACGACCTCGGTCAGCTCCCGCGCCAACACACCGATGGGGCCGGTAGAGGGTTCCGCCGTGACGTGCACGGTCTCCCCGGAGGCAACGAGGAGTTGCGCCAAGTGCTGCACGACCGTGGACTTACCCGCGCCGCTGGGACCGTCCACGGAGACGAATAGCCCACGGTCGTGGTCAGAAAAGGGACGGAGTGTCATCCTCGCCCCCTCCCGGTTTACCGCGCAGCTCTTCCAGCGTCTGCGGGCGCGTGTCCGGCAAGGTCGCCAAGCGCACGAACAGCCGTGCTGCGACGAGCGCGTCATAGGTCGCGCGGTGCGGCGCGAGCCCATCGGGCAGGTTGTCGGCAAGCTTGAACGCATCGACCAGAGCGCCGAGTTTGTAGCTGCCGAAATCCGGCAGCAGACGGCGCGCGAGTTTGAGAGTGTCGAAGATTTCCGGGCATTCCCAATCCCCGAGCTTGCGTTGCAACACCCCCACATCGACATGCGCGTTGTGCGCGATAAGCGCGTCAGCTTTGAGGCCGTGAGCGTTGAGCGCGTCAAGCACGGCGGGTTTCACGGCCTCGAAAACTGGAGCGTCGGCTACCGCGTCGTTGGTGATGCCGTGAATTTTGCGCGCGAAATGCGTAATCGGCTGCTCCGGCTTCACCAACCAACTCGCCGGCTCACCGATAACACCGCCGTAGATCGGCACTACCGAGAGTTCCACGAGGTCGGGGGGCTGCTGGCCGTTGCCTTCCACGTCCACGACCACATAGGTAAGGCTCGTCCAGTCAGTCATTTTTCGCCTGTTCCTTCCATCCGGTCTCGGCCCGACCATGCCGCTTGCTGCGGTGGGGGTGGGCTACATCGTGGACCTGGAACCCGAGCGCGTGTTGGAGGTAGTAGCGGGGCTGCTCCGTGTCCAACCCCGACACCACCGCCGCTGCCTCGCTGACCTCGACAACCTCCAGGCCGCGAGCCTCCGGCAGCGACGCGGCAGCCTGCCGGAGCTGGTCAGCGGTCGGCCTACGGTGCGCGCCCGCGCACAGCTCCAACTGAGACAGCGGGCAGATATCGCACAGTTCCCGGATGCCGTAATGCCCGTTGTAGTCCGGCAACCCGTGCGCATAGGACACCGCGCACGACGTTTTACGGAACAACGGGGCCGACGCCGGGAACGCCGCCAACACGCGCTGTTCCAGCGTTTCGGGAACAATCTTGCGCCGCGCTGTCTCTTCGTAGGGTTCGGGCAGATTGTTGGCCTTGTAGTACTCGGCGATCTCGGCGCGGTAGAACAGGCCGGTAAACACCGTGGCGTCGGCGTGCTCCCCTAACTCACGCGCCGTCGTCAGGTGCTCGTCGGAATCGTTGAGCCCCGGAACCAGCGGACGCCAATACAACACCGTTCGGTACTTCCGCCGTGGCGGAGCGCTCATCAATTTCAGCGACTCCGCCGCCACGTGCGACGGGTAGGGCTCGATCTTCTTGTTGTCGATGCCCGAATAGGTGAACAGCAACGTCACCTTGACGTGCCGGAGCTGGTTCAACCTGTCGGCGTCCTCGGGCTTCATCTTGTGCCGGGTGATCACCAACACGTGATTGGTCAACCCGCGCTCGTCCAGGTCTTCCAGCACCGCGAACGTGTGCGGCCGGACGTTCGGCAAGAACGGATCAGTAGCCCGATTGAACACCTGAATTGGTGTTACATGCGGCTGAAAGTACCGGTGCTCCACCAGCTCGCCCACCGCGTCCGCGTCCGACATCAGCGCGCGGGGCTGCCGCGCATCCCACAAACCGTAGGTGTGCCGGATGCAGTACGCACAGTCCAACGGGCAGCCCTGAATGTGGTTCAGGCTCAACCCAGACTTGCGGTACTCCACCACCTCACGCGCCCGCGCCGGAAGCTTCTCCACCTGCTCCCGCGCCAACAACGGAACGAACGTCGCCACCTGACCTCCCGAAGATTCCCCGCCGAACGCGGGACATAACGGGAGCGTAAGCAGGCAAAACCGGGATGACTAGAAAATTTCTAGGTATTTCTCGAAATAGCTTGAACCCGTTGCCCAGGAGAAATTAGGAGCTACCAGGGGTGGCCTCATCCGCAAGTTCGTCCATCACCTTGGTGATGATCGCGCGTGCTGAGCCTCCGTAACTAGCCACGGCTGCGAGTTGCTCAAAGATTGAGCGGTACAGCTCAATTTCGTGCTGTTGCCGCAGGTTGAGTTCGGCGGAATATGTCTCAACCCGTACACGGTCATCGTCAAGGAGCCAAAATCCATGCCGAGGGTCGGCTACGTACGGCGTTTTGAAGCCGATAACGCCAAGTCGAATGTTTCGAAGATTAGAAAGAGACACCAGTCGGTCCAGTTGAGCAAGCATGGTATCTACTGGACAAAGACGGTAACGGAGCGCCGCTTCGGTTAGTACGAAATAGAAGCGTTTGTCTGGGCGGTAAAGAATCTCTTGTCGCCGCATTCGCGCTTGAACGGCCTCGTTAACATCGTTGGGAACCTTGTGAACCGTGACAGCTTGCGAGAATCGAGAACGCGCGTATTCAGGCGTTTGCAGTAGACCTGGAATGATGACGGGCTCAAAAGCGCGGTAAAGCCGGGTCTTTTCGTCCTGCTCAATAAGTTCTTTTTGGTGCGAGCGCAAGCCCGTTTTAATTAGCCTCTTCCACTCTGCATGTTGAATTTCGAGAGTGTGCAGTGCTGTAAGCAGGCTCTCTGTCTCGACCTCCGCGTTCGTCGCACGAGTCCACGACCGAATGTCATCATCGGTGGGAGCTTGACGCCCTATCTCAAGCTTGGAAATCTTGGACGGCGGCCACGACAACGACTCCGCAAGCTGCTTGCCGTTAAGTCCGGCTTGCTGTCGCAGTTCACGGAGTCGCTTCCCAATAGCCTTACGGGCCTCATCGATGTTGGTCACACTGTTGCTCTATTCGCTGACAAACCCGTCTCGCGGTATGGCGTAGTGCTGAGCTGTATCACGCCAGTAATTGTGTTGCACTATAGTTGGTGCGTCTTCGACCACCTCCCCGCCTACAAATCTGTCATCTTTACCGAAGTGCATTCGTACCAGCTTCCGGGAATCGAAAAGCCAATAGTCGTGACCGGGAAGGTCTAAAACCTTAGCCTTGTCGCGATTCAAGTAACGGATATCGTCCCCAGCGTTGTAGGCGAACTGGGAAATCCAGACGCCAAAACGGCTATAGTCACTCAGCGGCACGCTGACCACCCGCACACGGCTAAATCTGCGTCCCTCGTTTGACGAATCCCGTATCATGGCAAGCCAATTTTGATGCCATGCAAGATCGTCTGATTCTCCTGCAAGGAATTTTTCAAAGGACTCAGTTTCGCGCGGCGAGTTATAGCGGTCCCGCACCTCCAAACGAAAAGCTGTGTGCTCGAAGGTGCGGAACAGCTGACCGAATTCGTCGCCGATTAGCAGGCTCAGCGGTCTTCCTCCTGGTTGCGCTGGTAAAACTTCAGTACATCCTCGGGGATCTCGATGATCCCTTCACCCTCAGCGATCGGGCCGATCTCAGCAAGCACTTGAGGGTCAGTCACGTGCCAACCCTGGGCGATGTAGGTCTTGCGGTCGGTGCGGTCCGTCGCGTACAGCGTCGGCGAGTCGCCTTCGGCGGAGTCAGGGTCTTTTCCGAGAAATCGTACGTGCATAGCGTCTCCTGTCTCAGTAGCGGAGAAATTTCTCTACATCGTGACTTACAACGCGAGACACGTCAACAGGGTGGCGCTGAGTGTCCCCGGTCGGGGGGTGTTCCAGCACCCTGGTTGCGCGGACGTGTTCGTGTTCTCGGGCGGGGAGCACGCGCACGCCTACCGGCTGCCGGCCGACACGGACGGCGATGTGTTCGCACCCGGGCAGGTGTACTGGTGGTACGGCGCAAGTCCGGTGTGGACACTGCGAGCGTTGCTGACTCTGCCGGAGCCAGGTCACCCGGAAGCGCCGGACACGCTCATCCCGGTGCCACCCGGCTTGGGGATTCCGGTGACCGGATGCCGGTACGGATGCGCCGTCGCGGTTCCGTGCACGGGTACTGACGGCACGGTTCGAGGTCCGTTCGACTCCGTGCGTGGAGCCAGCCCCCGAATGGTGTGGGTCTCGCGCACTGCCCCACGTACCCGCCCCCAGGCTCGGCCGTTGGCCCCGACACTCCGGTTACACGATGACTGAGCGCCCTGACGGCACCTTCAGGGGCAATGCCACGGGAGTGGGGAAGTGCCGGGCGGATGGGAGAGGGGGTCGCCCACCCGCCCGGCACTCGGGGTCACTGGCGGCGGGGGAGGTTGAACTCCTCCATCGCCATGACCGGGCGCAGGTGTTGCTTCGCGCCGCCCTTGGTGAAGGCGTCGCGCAGGAGGTCGTCGCCGAGCAGGTTGCCGAGCGCACCCATGATCATCCCCTGGTCCAGCGCGAGGTACCGCTTCGCGACCTTGCCGCTGCGCACGGCGATCGCGTCGTAGTAGCCGCCTGGGCCGTAGGCGTCGAAGTCGCGGCGCAGCTTCGCCAGTTCGGTCAGCGCGGCGCGGGGCTGGTAGGGCAGCGCCAGCACCACCGCGTGCGGGGTCACGACCCCGTCGCCGTACTCGGCGGGCAGCGGCCGCGGGTCCCGGCAGCCTTCGAAGCCCACGTCCACGGCCGTCCTCTCCTGGTCGCTCGTGTACCCCGGCCCGTCGAGGCCCATGACGTCGACGCCGTACTCGCGGTACCCGCCGTCCGGGTTGGAGGCGGGTGAGAAGCCCCAGTACCCGTACTTCGCGTCGTTGAGGCCGTGCTCGATCTGGCCGCGTACGTACACCGAGTGCTGCCGCGCCCACGAGTCCCTGCCCCATGCCACCTCGGGCACGAACAGGTCCGGCATCAGCTCCTCGAACATGTCACCGCCCCAGGTGGGCACGAAGGTCAGGCCGCGGTAGGTGTAGTTGCCCTCGAACACCGGCACGCCGAGGTAGTCCACGAACTGCCCGGACGGCTTCTGCTCCTGCCAGTTCCAGTCGCACGTGTCGGGGAAGGTCCGCCACGGCGCGAAGTAGTGCGCCGGCGGCACCTGGCCGAGCGAGATCGCCACGTACGAGATCATCCGCGTCTCGGACGCGAATGACCCGTAGGTGTGGCAGGTGTAGTACACCTCCGGCCCGACGCCGGGGTAGTTGCCGGGCAGCGAACACTGGGGGTCGGGCGGCGGGGTGTCCCAGAAGCCGCCGCGCATCAACCCGGCAGGCACGTCGGGACCGCGGCCCTCCGGGTCGTAGTAGAACGAGAAGTCCATGGGGGCCAGCAGTTCCTGGGCCTGCGCCCGCACCTCGGGCACCGCGTTGCGCACCACCATCAGCGCGGCCGCGAGCCACGCGTTGTCCACACTGGACGCGAACGGGTACACGACCGACCCGTCCACCGGCCACGTGGTCAGGCGTTCGAGCGTCACCGGGTCGTACCAGTTGTAGTACTGGCCAGACGCCGGGTGCCGCTGCAGCTCCGCCAGCGAGGACAGCGTGGTCCTGGTGCGGGACACCAGTTCCCGCCGCGAGAGCACGCCGAGGTCCTCGGCGACGATCGCCGACCACAGGTAGGAGCCGATGTTCGTCGGCGAGGTGTACGCGGAGCGGGTGGCCGGGTCGAGGTCGCCGCCGATGTTGTCGGCAGGCATCCCGGTCGCCTTCACGGTCATCGCGTCGAACGACCGCCACGTGTCACGCGCCAGCGACAGGTGGGGTGACCCAGACGATGGCGCCGCCGTGGCGGGTGCGAGCGGGGTGAGCAGGGCCGCCGCGAGCACGGCGACCCCAGCCAGTCGTAGTCGGGACATGCAGGGCACCTCTTACTTCAGTCCGGTCGTCGCGATGCCGCGGACGAAATGACGTTGCAGCAGGATGAAAACGATGAGCACCGGCACCACGACCACGACCGCTCCCGCGAGCAGCAGGTCGTACTCGGTCCGGTTCTGGCCGATCGCGTACAGCGCGAGCGCCACCGGCAGGGTGTAGGTCTCCTCCTCGGTCGCCGCCACGAGCGGCCACAGGAAGTTGTTCCAGGAGGCCAGGAACGTGAGGATGCCGAGCGTGGCGAGCGCGGGGCGGCACAGCGGCAGCACGATCTGCCAGTAGATCCGCAGCTCGCTCGCCGCGTCGATGCGCGCCGCCTCGAGGAGGTCGTTCGGGATGGACAGGATGAACTGGCGCATCAGGAACACGCCGAACGCCTGCGCGAGATAGGGGAGGATCAGCCCGGCCAGCGTGTTGACCAGCCCCAGGTTGGACGACAGCACGAACAGCGGCACGATCGTGACGATGCTCGGCACCATCAACGTGCCAAGGACGATGCCGAACAGGAGCTTCTTGCCCGCGAACGGCAGCTTCGCGAGCGCGTACCCGGCCGCCGAGCAGAACAGCAGGTTGCCGATCGTCGTGACGACCGCGACGACCGCCGAGTTCGTGAAGAACGTCGGGAAGTCGAGCCGGTCGAACAGGTCGCCGTAGTTCGCGAGCGTCGGGTCGTTCGGCAGCCACGTCGGCGGGTTGGCGCGGATCTCGCCCTCTGGCTTGAACGAGGACAGCAGCATCCACACGAACGGCCCTACGACGACCGCCAGCCCGCCGAACAGCAGCAGGTACAGCACCGCCCTGGCGATCCGGTCCCGGGAACGGAGCCTCTCCTCGGTCGACCTAGTCATCGACGTTGTTCCTCAGCAGCTTGAACCAGGCGATGGACAGCAGCACGACCACGACGAACAGCACGTAGCCCATGGCCGACGCGTAGCCGTAGTTGCCGAACCCGAACTGGTTGTAGGTCGCGAACGCCAGCGACAGCGTCGAGTCGAGCGGTCCGCCCTGCGTCATCACGAACGGCTCCTCGAAGAACTGCACGTAGCCGATCGTGGTGATCACGGCGACGAACAGCATCGTGGGCCGCAGCATCGGCAGCGTCAGGTACCGGAACTGCCCGAACCGCTTCGCGCCGTCGATCGTGGCCGCCTCGTACAGGTCCTTCGGGATGGCCTGCAACCCGGCGAGGAAGATCACCATGCCGAACCCGAGGTTGCGCCACGCGCCCATCACGATCAGCGTCGGCAGTGCGAACGTCTCGTTGTTGAGCCAGTTCGGCCCTTCGATGCCGAAGAAGCCCAGTATCTCGTTCGCGAGGCCGGTGTCCGGTTGCAGCACGAACCGCCACACCACCGAGATCGCGACGATGCTCGTCACGACCGGCAGGTAGTAGCCGACCCGGAACAGGGTCCGGAACCGCACCAGCCCGGAGTTGAGCCCGAGCGCGACGAGCAGCGACAGCGCCATGGTGAGCGGCACGCCGACCACCACGAACATCGCCGTGTTGCCCGCCGCGGTCAGGAACTTCTCGTCGGAGAACAACCTGACGTAGTTGTCCAGTCCGACGACGTTCACGCCGAACGGGTCGAGCAGGTCCGCGCTGCGCAGGTCCGACACGCTCATCACGAACGAGGCCACCACCGGTCCAGCCGTGAACACCAGGAACAGCACGGCGAACGGCAGCGCGAACCCCCAGCCGGTCAGTGTGCCGGTGGTGCGCCGGACCCGCGCGGGTTGGCGCGGTTCCGGCTCGGCCGGGGAGCCGTCGGCCGGGGTGGGCGGGACGGTGCGGTCCCGGACTTCCGGCACGTCAGCCACCCGTGCCGATCGACGTGGCCTGGGCCTGCATGGCCTTCGCCGCGTCGGCCGCCGACGAGGCACCCTTCGCGATCTTCTCCAGCTCGGTGTCCACCCCGGCCGCGATCTGCTCCCACGTCGGGATCGACGGCGGCGCCTTGGCCTTGTCGAGCTGGTCGCCGAACACCTTCAGCTGCTCGTCGCCCGCGAGCGCCTCGTCGTCCCACGCGGCCTGCACCGACGGCAGGTCCGACACCGTCTGGTACCACTTGACCTGGACCTCGGGCCGCATGAGGTACGAAACGAACTTCCAGGCCGCGTCCCGGTTCTTCGTGTTCTTGAAGACCGACATGTTGCTGCCGCCGATGAACGACGTGAAGTCACCGGCGCCGCTCGGCATCGGCCACAGGTCGTACTTGCCCTCGCCGCCGAGCTCGTTCAGCAGCCCGATGTGCCACGGCCCTGACACGAACGACCCGACCTCGCCGGACAGGAGCTTCGGCTCTGGCTCGCCCTCACGCAACCGGTCCTTCGTGGACAGACCATCGTCGTAGAAGGACTTGTAGTACTCGTACGCCGCCACGGCCTGCGGCGAGTCGAGGACGAACTTCGAGCCGTCGTAGATGTCGCCGCCGTTCTGCCACACGAACGGCATCACGGTCTGCCAGGCGCCCGTCTGCCCGGGCTGGAGGTAGGTGCCCCACTTGGCGCCGCCCTTGGCCTGCATGTCCTTGACCGCCTGCTTGAGGTCGTCCCAGGTCTTGGGTGCCTCGGTGATCCCGGCCTTCTCGGCGACCGCCTTGTTCACGTACAGCAGCCGGGTCTCGACGTACCAGGGGACGCTGTAGGAGGTGCCGTCGACGACGCCGGTCTCCCACGCACCGGGGAAGAAGTCGGCCTCCTTCACGAAGTCCGGCGGCACCACGTCCAGCGCGCCGGTCTTCGCGAACTCGCCGACCCACGTGGTGCCGAGCATGGTCACGTCGGGTGTCTCCTGGCCCGCGATCGCGGCGGCGAGCTTGTTGTGCGCGCCGTCCCACGGCACCGGCGTGACGGTGACCTTCGCGTCCGGGTTCTCCTTCATGAAGTCGTCGGCGAGCGCCGACAGCTTCTCGCCCTCGGTGCCCATGGCCCACACCGAGATGTCGCCGGACGCCTTGCCCGCCGCGACCTCCTCGCCCTGCTGAGCGCCCGCGTCCTCGCTGTCGCGCCCGCACGCCGACGCGGCCAGCGCGGCGGCGGTGACGACGGCGAGCAGTAACTTTCGCCTGCCGGGAAGGGTCATGGGGTACCTCCGGGGGTGGTCGTTCCGGTACTGGCAAGGTCGGCAAGGTCGGCATGGTGTCCGCAGCTGGCACGGATCACCAGCCGGGTCGGCAGCACCTCGCGGCGTGCCGTGGTCGTGGTGCCGCCGATGCGCTCGTCGAGCCAGCGCGCGGCGGTCGCGCCCAGCTCGCGCATCGACTGGCGCACGGTGGTCAGGCGGGCGTAGTCGGCGGCCATGATGTCGTCCCAGCCGGTCAGGGCCAGGTCGCCAGGGACGGAGAACCCCAGGTCCTCCGCGGCCCGCAGCGCGCCGAGCGCCACCTCGTCGTTGGCGCACACGACCGCGTCGGGTCGCGTGCGCAGCAGGTCCTTGGCCGCCGCGTAGCCGGACCGGACGTCGAACATGCACGGCGTCGCCGCCGGGACGGTGAAGCCGTGCTCGGTCAGCGCACGCCGGAAACCCCGGTAGCGCCCGGCGACGTCCGGCGACTCGCCGGGATCGCCGAGGAACGCGAGGTGGCGGTGGCCGTGCCAGAGCAGGTGCGCGGTGAGGTCGCGGGCGCTGTTCTCGTTGTCGGCGGTCACGGTGTCGACCTCCCCGACCGGCGGGCGGGCCAGCAGCACGAGCGGCAGCCCCGTGTCGGCGATGCTGGCCACCACGTGGTCGCCGACGGTCCGGCCCATGATCACCATGCCGTCCACCCGGCCGGCCAGTTCGAGCACCGCCTCGTCGGCCTTCGTGCGGCCGTTCGTGGCGAGGATCAGGACGCTGCGGCCCAGCTCGGCGACGACCTCCTCGTACCCGAGGACCACCTCGGCGTAGTACGGGCCGGACAGGTCGGGGAAGACGATGCCGTTCGCCGCGTGCTGACCCTCGGCGAGCGCGCGGCCCGCCCGGCTGGGGCGGAAGCGCAGCTCCTCGGCGACCTGGTGGACGCGGCGGCGGGTGGCGGGAGCGACCAGGTCGGAGTCCCGCAGCGCACGGGACACGGTGGCGATGGACACCCCGGCCCGTTCGGCCACCTCGTAGATGGTGACCGGCCGCCGATCCCGACCAGACATGGCTGCCTTCCGACGTTGGAAGCGCTTACATTTCCGTTGTGTGCAGTTCTAACACGCATGTCAAGTGAAGGCGCTCGGCGCGGTGGCGCTGGGTGCCGTGTCGGTGCGCGGGCAGAGGGTTCTGGTCCCCTAGGCTTCGAACTGATGTTCCCGACAGGCAAGACCATGCGCGTGCTGGGCGTCGACCCCGGCCTGACCAGGTGCGGAATCGCCGTCGTCGACGGGGTGGCGGGCAGGCAGGTGACGTGCGTCCAGGTGGACGTGATCCGCACCCCGGCCGACGCCGACCTCGCCGTGCGCCTGCTCGCCGTGTCCGACGCCGTCGAGGAGTGGCTCGACCGGCACAAACCGGAGGTCGTCGCGGTCGAACGGGTCTTCAGCCAGTACAACGTCCGCACCGCCATGGGTACCGCCCAGGCGGGTGGCGTCGTCGCGCTCGCCGCGGCCAGGCGCGGGCTGCCGGTCATGTTCCACACGCCGTCGGAGGTGAAGGCCGCGGTCACCGGCTCCGGCCGCGCCGACAAGGCGCAGGTCACCGCCATGGTCACGAAGCTGCTCGGGCTCAGCGAGGCGCCACGGCCTGCCGACGCCGCGGACGCCATCGCCATCGCCGTGTGCCACATCTGGCGTGCGCCGATGCGCACCCGGCTCGCCGAGGCCGAGGCGCGGGCCGCGGAAATGGCCCGTAACCACAAGGCACGCATCGCCGCAGCGGCGGCGTCCAACGCTCGCTCCGCCACCAAGAGGAAGACGACCACATGATTTCCCGCGTCCGAGGAACAGTGCTCTCGATCGGCCTGGACCGCCTGGTGATCGAGGTGGGCGGGGTCGGTCTCGCGATCACCGCCACCCCGGCCACGCTCGCCACGCTGCGCAGCGGCGAGGAGGCGATCCTCGAGACCACGCTCGTCGTCCGCGAGGACTCGCTGACGCTGTTCGGTTTCGCCGACTCCCAGGCCCGCGAGCTGTTCGGGCTCCTGCAGACCGTGTCCGGCATCGGCCCGCGCATCGCCATGGCCACGCTCGCCGTCCTCGACCCGAACCAGCTGCGGGCCGCGCTCGCCGAGGGCAGCATCGCCGTGCTCACGCAGGTGCCCGGCATCGGGCGCAAGGGTGCGGAACGCCTCATCATCGAGCTGCGCGACAAGGTCGGCGCGCTCGCAGGCGTCACAGCGGAGACCGTCGCCACCGGTAACGGGGCGGTGCGGGGCAGCGTCGTCGAGGCGCTCACCGGGCTCGGGTTCGCGGCCAGGCAGGCGGAGCAGGCGGTCGACGGTGTGCTCGCCGAGAACGGCGTCACCGACACCCCGACCGTGCTCCGCAAGGCGCTCGCCACCCTTGGCAAGAAGCGGTAGCGGGTCGTGCACGATGAAGCCGTGACCGACCCCGGTGAAATCGCGTCCGAGATCGCGTCCCCCGAGCTGATCGTGGGTGAACGGGACGAAGAGGCGACGCTGCGCCCGAAGCGGCTCGCCGAGTTCGTCGGCCAGCACCGGGTCCGCGAGCAGCTCGACCTGGTCCTGCAGGGCGCGACCCAGCGTGGCGTGCCGCCGGACCACGTGCTGCTGTCCGGCCCGCCCGGCCTCGGCAAGACCAGTCTCGCCATGATCATCGCGGCCGAGCTGGGCAGCGCGCTGCGCCTCACCTCGGGGCCCGCGCTGGAACGGGCGGGTGACCTCGCGGCGATGCTGTCCAACCTCGTCGAGGGCGACGTGCTGTTCATCGACGAGATCCACCGGATGGCCCGCCCCGCCGAGGAGATGCTCTACCTCGCGATGGAGGACTTCCGCGTCGACGTGGTGGTCGGCAAGGGCCCCGGCGCCACCAGCATCCCCCTCGAGATCGCGCCGTTCACGCTTGTCGGCGCCACCACCCGCGCCGGCTCACTGACCGGCCCGCTGCGTGACCGGTTCGGCTTCACCGCGCACATGGAGTTCTACTCGGCGGCCGACCTCGAACAGGTGCTGCGCCGCTCGGCGGGCATCCTCGGGGTCGACCTGCGCGCCGACGGCGCCGAGGAGATCGCCGGTCGCTCGCGTGGCACACCACGTATCGCGAACCGCCTGCTGCGGCGGGTGCGCGACTTCGCCGAGGTCCGCGCCGACGGCATTGTGACCAGGGACATCGCCCGCGCCGCGCTCAAGGTCTACGACGTCGATGAGCTGGGTCTCGACCGGCTCGACCGGGCCGTGCTCGGCGCGCTCGTGCGGTCCTTCGGCGGCGGCCCGGTCGGTGTATCGACGCTGGCTGTCGCGGTGGGGGAGGAGCCAAGTACGGTGGAGGAGGTGTGCGAGCCGTTCCTGGTGCGCGTGGGCATGCTTGCCAGGACTCCTCGGGGTCGTGTCGCCACGGTGGCGGCATGGTCCCATTTGGGGCTTTTGGCCCCGGCTAACGCTCCTGGCCCGATGCCGCCTACGCTGTTCGACAGTGACACGGACAACACTGCGCACACCGCAGAGTAGGCAACTCACGGATGGACAAACATGGATATCCTTCCCCTGCTCCTGATGTTCGGCCTGCTGGGCGTCATGATGTACTTCATGACCCGGCGCCAGCGCAGGGCACAGCAGGACCAGCAGGCGCTGCAGAACTCGATAGCTGCCGGTGACCGCGTGATGACGACCTCGGGCCTGTACGGCACGGTGGTCGACGCCGAGGACAGCGCGACCATCACGATCGAGATCGCTCCCGGCGTCGAGACCGAGTGGCTGCGGGCCGCGGTGCGCGAGAAGGTCGGCCCTGTCGAGGCGGCCGACGAGCTCGAGGACATCGAGGACACCGACGTGTCCGACGAGGTCGAGACCGTCGACGCGCAGACCAACGAGCCGCCCGTCGTCAAGGACGCCGAGCTCGAGTCCGGCAAGCAGAAGTAGCGGAATGCGTGAGCGTGACGTGACCGTGTGACAACGGCCTCACGTCGCGAGAGGTACGCTGCGCCCTCACCCACACGTGTAACGGGTGCGGGCGCAGTCTTGTGACCAGATCACGGGCTCATGACGCGCCTGACGACCCTGTAGTTCGAGGAGACCGACCGACCGTGGCCTCACCCTCCGGGCAGATCCGCCCAGGGCGCTACCTAGCGTTCTTCCTGTTCATCGTGGTTCTGCTGTATGGCTTGGTGTTCGCCACGCCGGATCACAAGCTGACGCCCAAGCTCGGCATCGATCTGCAGGGCGGCACCCGGGTCACGCTGACCGCGCGCACCGAGACGGGTGACGCGCCCAGCAAGGAGGCCCTCGACCAGGCCAGGCAGATCATCGAGAACCGCGTCAACGGCATCGGTGTCAGTGGCACCGAGGTCGTGCTCGACGGCAACAACATCATCATCACGGTGCCGGGCGAGGAGGGTGAGCAGGCCAAGGACCTCGGCCAGACCGCCCAGCTCCGGTTCCGTGCGGTGATCGGGCAGCCGGTGGCCGCCCAGCCACCCGCGCAGGAGGAGCCGCCGGGGTCGACCGACCCGTCGGCGCCGCCGAGCGG
>NZ_JBARWZ010000329.1:0-2371 GCF_049647105.1 Actinophytocola sp. | reverse complement strand
GACCGAGGGCATCGCGGGCGAGCTGGGGCTGCGCGCACCAGCCGCGCCGTGGCACACACAGCGCACGCCGGTCGTCGACCTCGGGTGGGTCGTGGTCGCGGTGACCGGCGCGCTCGGCAAGATCGCGGTGGACGTGCTCGGCGGGACCAGGACCGAGGTCGGCGAGGTGGCCGAACCCGCTGGCGAGCGCAGCGGGCTGTCGTCCGCGATGCCGCAGAAGCGCAACCCGGTGCTGGCGACGCTGCTCGTGTCGGCCGCGCGGCAGGCACCCGCGTACGCCCAGATGCTGGGGCAGTCGATGCTGTCGGAGGACGAGCGGTCGGCGGGCGGGTGGCAGGCGGAGTGGCAGCCGCTGCGGGAAGCGCTGCGGCTCGCGGGCGGCGCCGCGCACACCGCGGCAGAGCTGGTGCCGGGGCTGCGGGTCGTGCCAGAGCGGATGGCGGCGAACCTGGCCTCCGGTGGCGGGACGATCGTGGCGGAACGGCTGAACGTCGCGCTCGCGCCGGTGCTCGGGAAGGCCGCCGCCAAGGCGTTGCTCGGCCGGATCGCCGGTCAGGCCGCCGCTGGCGATGGCCGGTTCGACGACCTGCTGCGGGCCGCGCCGGAGCTGGCCTCGCTCGGCGACCGGCTGCCGGAGCTGCTCGCGCCGGAGAACTACCTCGGTGCGGCCGACGAGCTGATCGACCGGGTGCTGGAGCGCCGCTTAACCAGTTAAGTTGACGCGTGATCATCAGCGCGACAACCAGGTGATACTACCCTCCTGCTGTGCTGAACCGGATCAGCTGACGCTTGACGGCGGACGATTGGTTGAACCACCCTGGTGGTGGCCGCGGATCCCTGCCCGCGGTCCGGGAAGGACACCGTCGTCATGTCTCGAATCCTGCGCATCCTCGCGCCCATCGCAGCCGCAGTCGTACTTCCGATCGCCGTACCCGCCGCCGCCGCGCCACCGGGCAGCGCGGTCATGGCCTACCTGAACGAGATCTCCGGCCGGCACACGGTCTCCGGTCAGCACAACCGCGAACCCAACTCCGATCCGACGAAGTGGACCAGGACCGCCCGCGACATCACCGGCGAGACCCCCGGGTTGTGGGGCGGGGACTTCCTGTTCTCGCCCGACGACGTGAACCACCGCGGCACGATGGTCGACGAGGCCATCCGCCAGTGGCGGGCCGGATCGCTGGTCGCGCTGACGTGGCACGTGTGCCCGCCGACCGTCGGCAGCACCTGCGGCTGGGACGAGGGCGGCATCCTCGGCTCACTGAACGACGGCCAGTGGAGCGAGCTGCTGCGTGACGGGTCGACGCTCAACCAGGCGTGGAAGCAGCGACTGAACGAGGTCGTCCCGCACCTGCGACGGCTGCGGGACGCGGGGGTCGAGGTGCTGTGGCGGCCGCTGCACGAGATGAACGAGGGCTGGTCGTGGTGGGGCGGACGCGGCGCGCAGACCAGGCAGCTCTTCCAGCAGACCCACGACTACCTTGCGGGACAAGGGTTGTCGAACCTGATCTGGGTGTGGAACGTCAAGGACGTCGACATGGGCGGCATCGGCGGCTACTGGCCCGGCGCGTCCTATGTGGACGTCGCGAGCCTCGACGTGTGGGTCAAGCAGACCCCGAGCCAGAGCGACTACAACGCGATGCTGAACGTGGCGGGCGGCAAGCCCATCGCGCTCGCGGAGGTCGGGCGTGTGCCGTCCCCGGAGGTCCTCGCCGCGCAACCGAGGTGGGCGTGGTTCATGGTGTGGGCCGAGTGGCTCGTCGACCCCGCCTACAACGACAACGCGTCGGTGCAACGGACCTACTGGGACGGCCGGGTGCACAACCGAGGCGAGGTGAACCTCGGCGGCGGTGGCGGCACGGACAACCTGGCGAGGAACCGGCCGGTGTACGCGTCCAGCCAGGAGAGCACGTCGCTCCGCGCGGCGAACGCCGTCGACGGCAACACGGGCACCCGGTGGAGCAGCACGTACGCCGACCAGCAGTGGCTGTACGTCGACCTCGGCGCGAACCGTGCCGTGACCGGCGTGACGCTGCGCTGGGAGGCGGCATACGCGGCGATGTACCAGATCCAGGTGTCCACCGACGGGACGACGTGGACGACCGTCCACAACGACTACGCGGGCAACGGCGGCACCGACGTGATCGCGCTCGGCACCCGGACGGCCCGGTACGTGAAGCTGTACGCCTGGCAGCGTGGCACCCCGTACGGCTACTCGCTGTGGGAGATGGAGGTGCGCGGCGCCTAGTGGCCCGGCCCAGAACGTTCACCATGTCTCGACCCGCCCACGACGCGCCTGGACGGGTTGCCGGAACGGCCGAGTACACCCAGTACGAGCGCCGTCCCGTCGCCCCGCCCAGCCACGCCGTGG
>NZ_JBARWZ010000328.1:0-78887 GCF_049647105.1 Actinophytocola sp. | reverse complement strand
CCACGGCGTGGCTGGGCGGGGCGACGGGACGGCGCTCGTACTGGGTGTACTCGGCCGTTCCGGCAACCCGTCCAGGCGCGTCGTGGGCGGGTCGAGACATGGTGAACGTTCTGGGCCGGGCCACTAGTCGCCTCCCCGGTATTTCAACGTGCTGGTCCCGACCCAGCGACGGCACGGACAGCAGGTGGTTTGTGGCTGGGCGCCGTCACGTCCCCCTGGGGTGCGGTTGATCAGCGGGAGGCTGTGTTCAACCGCCTCGTTCAGCCGACTGAGCGCAGCCTTGGGCGGCCAGGGGCCAGGCCGAGGCGGTCGACCACGATCTCCTTCGTCGCCTTGGACCGGTTGAACGTGTAGAAGTGCAGGCTCGGCACGCCCTCCGCCAGCAGCCGCTCGCACAGCTCCGTCGTGACGTTCATGCCCTCCTCGCGGAAGGCCTTCGGGTCACCGGCCAACGGGTCGAGGCGCGCGGCCAGCGACGCGGGCACGTCGGCGCCGGACAGCTCCACCGTCTTGCTCAGGATCTTCGGCGTGGTCAGCGGCATCACGCCCGGCAGCATCAGCGCCTCGCAGCCCGCCGCGGCGACCCGGTCCCGCAGCCGCAGGAAGTCGTCGGCCTCGAAGAACAGCTGCGCGATGGCGAAGTCGGCGCCCGCGCGGAGCTTGCGGACGAGGTAGGTCGTGTCCTCGTCCAGGTCGGCTGAGCGCGGGTGACCGTACGGGAACGCCGAGACCCCGACGCAGAAATCGCCGAGCGAACGGACGAGGCTCACCAGCTCCTCGGCGTAGGAGAGGCCGTCGGGGTGCTTGACCCACTCGCCGTTGGGGTCGCCGGGCGGGTCGCCACGCAGCGCGAGCACGTTGCGGATGCCGAGCGAGGCGTACCAGCCGATGACGTTGCGTAGCTCGGCCACCGAGTGGTCAACCGCGGTCAGGTGGGCCATCGACACCAGCGTGGTCTCGGTCACGACCCGGCCCGTGGTGCGGATGGTGCGGTCACGGCTGGACCCGCCCGCGCCGTAGGTCACCGACACGAACGCGGGGTCAAGGCCTTCCAGCGACCGGATCGCGTTCCACAGCCGGAGTTCGTCCGCGTCGTCCCTCGGCGGCATGAACTCGACGGAGAACACCGGCCGGCCACCGGGAATGCGGGTCACCACCGAAGTCATGTACCCAGGGTAGTGACCCGTCCTACACATTCACTCGACACCCACCCCCGGCAGCGCACCCCGGAACCCGACCACGCACCATGTCAGCGTGACTCCCGAGCGCGTAGAAGAGGACATCGACGGCGCCGTGCACAGCCACGTCGAGACCGTCCTCCGCCGCTATCTCGCCGATCGCCGCGCCGGTCTGCCGGAGCAGGCGCAGATGTTCGCGACCGCCGTCGACACCCTGTCCGACTTCGCGCTCCGCGGCGGCAAGCGGATCCGTCCGACGTTCGCGTGGTGGGGCTGGCGCGCCGCGGGCGGGGAGGCGACCGGGGAGCGGGCACAGGCCGTGCTCACGGCGGTCAGCGCGCTGGAGCTGATCCAGACGTGCGCGCTGGTCCACGACGACCTCATGGACGCCTCGGAACTGCGCAGGGGCCATCCGACCGTGCACGTCCGGTTCACCGAGGCGCACCGCGCGGGCGGCTGGCTCGGCGCGCCGGAACGGTTCGGCATGGCCGCCGCCGTCCTGCTCGGCGACCTGGCGCTCGCGTGGGCGGACGACATGTTCACCGGCGCGCCGCTGTCCGAACAGATGCGGGCCGCCGCGCGGGAGCCGTGGCTCGCCATGCGGTCGGAGATGTTCGCGGGCCAGTACCTCGACGTGCTCGCACAGGCCGAGGGCGACGAGTCCGAGGAGCGCGCGCTCGGCGTCGCGCGGCTGAAGACCGCCGCCTACACGGTGGAGCGGCCGCTGCACCTGGGGATCGCGCTCGCGGGGGTCGACGGGGACACGGTCGCCGCGGTCCGCGCGTTCGGCACCGACATCGGCGTCGCGTTCCAGTTGCGCGACGACCTGCTCGGCGTGTACGGCGACACCGAGGTGACCGGCAAACCGGCGGGCGACGACCTGCGCGAGGGCAAGCGGACGCTGCTCGTGTCGCTGGGGCTCCGCTACGCGGACGAGGCGGGCAGGCACGCCGACGCGGACCTGCTGCGCGGCGCGCTCGGCGACCCCGGCCTCACGCAGGAGACCATCCAGCGCGTGCGGGACCTGCTGGTCGAGGTCGGCGCGGTCGACGAGCTGGAGCGGCGGATCGAGAAGCTCACGGAGTCGGGGCTGGCCGCGCTCGACGCGTCCGGCCTCGCCGAGCCGGGCCGCACCCGGCTCGCGGACCTCGCGGTCGCCGCGACCCGGCGGGACCGCTGAATGCGTTCGCTGCCGGGGCGGACCGACCGGGTGGTCGTGGTCGGCGCCGGTCTCGCCGGCCTCTCGGCCGCACTGCACCTGCTCGGCGCAGGCCGCGAGGTCACCGTCCTGGAGTCGGCACCGAGGGTCGGCGGGCGGGCGGGTGCCGACCGGCTCGGTGACTACCGCATCGACACCGGCGCCTCGGTGCTCACCATGCCGGACCTGCTGGACGAGGCGTTCTCGGCGGTGGGCTCTTCGATGGCGGAACGGGTCGAACTGACCCGGCTGGAGCCCGCATACCGGGCGCACTTCGCCGACGGCTCCACGATCTCCGTGCACACCGACGCCGACGCGATGGCGGCCGAGGTCCGCCGCGTGGCCGGGCCGCGCGAGGCGGCGGGCTACCTGCGGCTGCGCACCTGGCTCACCGACCTGTACCGGGTGCAGCGCGAGCAGTTCATCGGCGCCAACTTCGACTCCCCGCTCGACCTGCTCGGCCCGAAGCTCGCGCACCTGGCCGCGATGGGCGGGTTCGGCAGGCTCGGCCCGAGGATCGGGCGGTTCCTGTCCGACGAGCGGCTGCGGCGGCTGTTCTCGTTCCAGTCGCTGTACGCGGGCCTCGCGCCCGCAGAGGCACTCGCCGCGTACGCCGTGATCGCCTACATGGACACCGTCGCGGGTGTGTGGTTCCCGCGCGGCGGGATCGGTGCGGTGGCCGAGGCCATGGCCTCGGCGGCGACGGACGCGGGCGGGTCGGTGCGGACCGGCACTGGCGCGGCATGGCTGGAACGCACCGGTGACCGGATCACGGCCGTCCGCACCACACACGGCGAGCGGATCCCGTGCGACGCGGTCGTGCTCACCCCCGACCTGCCGGTCAGCTACCGGCTGCTGGGCGTCACGCCACGCAGGCCGCTGCGGCCGCGCTGGTCACCGTCGGCCGTGGTGCTGCACGCGGGCGTGACCCGCACGTGGCCTGCACTCGCACACCACACGGTGTTCTTCGGCGCGCACTGGGACCGCACCTTCGACGAGATCCTGCGCCGCGGCAGGCTCATGAGCGACCCGTCGCTGCTGGTCACGCGCCCGACCGCGACCGAGAAGGGCCTCGCGCCCGCAGGCCGCGAGGTGCTGTCGGTGCTCGCGCCGTGCCCGAACCTGGTGCGTGGCGGCATCGACTGGGACCGGGTCGGGCCCGCCTACCGGGCGGAGCTCGGCCAGGTGCTCGCGGCCCGCGGCCTCACCGGGTTCGACGACGCGGTCGAGGTGGAGCGGCTGGTCACCCCGGCAGACTGGGCCGCGGCCGGACTCGCCGCGGGCACGCCGTTCTCGCTCGCGCACACGTTGGCGCAGACCGGCCCGTTCCGGCCGCGCAATCTGGTCCACGGTGTGGCTAACGCCGTGCTCGCGGGCTGCGGAACCACGCCAGGCGTCGGTATCCCACCGGTCGTCATCTCCGGCAGGCTCGCCGCACAGCGCGTAACGGGCGCACGACGCGGCCGACACGTCAGCTCATCCCCCCGCGCCGCCGCCAGATGAGTTGGGATACTCCTCTCGGGACTGCGCCGATCAGACCACAGCGCGCGCCATGGACGGGGAGAACGATGACTCGGAAGCCGCGCCGGCTGGTGCCTCTGTTCCTGGCGGCCGCACTCGGGCTGACCGCGTGCACGAACGCGGTCGGCGGCGCGCCGACGGGGGTCGACATCGGACCGCTCACCACGGCCGAGGCGACCGCGGCCGCGCTCACGAGCTTCGCGGAGTCCGCCGCCACCCGCTACCAGGGCGCGTTCAAGGCCTCCGACGGCTCCGACTTCACCGTCGACGTGACCGCCACCAGCACCAGCGAGGTGTTCGGCAGCATCACCGTCGACAAGCTCGGCGCGACGATCGTGGTGCTCGACAAGACGCTGTACCTCAAGGGCGCACCCGAGTTCTGGGCCGCGATGGCCGCCCGTTTCGGCGTCAGCTCCGGGGACGGCACCGCGCTCGGCAACCGCTGGGTGAAGCTGCCGACCGTGCTGCTCGGCATCGAGTTCGCCGACATCCTCACCCCGGCCCTGGTCAGCCAGACCGCGGGCAAGGTGACCGAGGGCGCCGACGACGGCCTGCCTGCCACGACCACCGCCGCGGGCACCGTCGAGGGCCTCGAGATCCCCGTCGACGGCGGCAAGGTCTACCTCGCGAAGGACGCGCCGCACGGCGTCGTCGCGATCGCGCTCGACGAGATCGGCAGCGCGGAGAACACCAAGGCGATCAACCTCGTTGTCGCGGTCACCGACGTGTCCTCGACCATCAACAAGATCTACTCCGACCTCGCGGCCCAGGCGAAGAACGAGCTGGTCACCTCGGTCGACGCGCTCACCACGATCACCCAGGGCGGCAACCGGTTCGAGGCCTGCGGCCCGCCGAGCTGCACGCTGTTCGTCGACGTCACCAACCCGTCGAAGAAGGCAGTGAAGGTGCACCTGAAGGTCGACTGGACGGGCGACAACGCGCCGCTTGGCAGCTGTGAACAGACCGTCGGCCCGGTCCAGCCCGGCGCGTCGGCCACGATGAGCTGCGCGATCACCACCCCCGAATGGGTGAGCTTCCACCAGCGCGCCAACACGGTGCCCGGCAGCCACCCGTACGGCGCGGTGTGGACCGCGCTCGCGCTCGCCGACCCGCCGGACGCCGCGCCGCTGCAGGAACGCGGCGCCGCCAAGCCCGCCGACGCCAAGGCCGCCACGGACGGGGAGAAGGGGCACGCGGTCTACAAGATCAGCTTCGCGGGCGGTGTGTGGAAGTACGGCGTCGTGGCCGCCCGCTACTGGCGCGACCAGGCGAAGGTGCAGCTGCGCGGCTGCCTCGGCACCACCAGGTCGGTGTGCACCTCCTCGCTCGTCACCACCGCGGAGAACCCGGTGTCGGCCTTCGCGCTCGCGACCCAGCTGGTCGCCACGTACAAGCAGGAGAAGGGCGCGTGCCCGGCAGGCCAGTGGGTGAGCTGCCCGAAGTGACCCACTGACCGCGACATGACACTGGACGAGGCCTACCGGGCGTGCCGCCGGATCAACGCACGCTACGGGCGCACGTACTTCCTCGCCACCCGCCTGCTGCCCGCCGAGAGCAGGCCGTCGGTACACGCCCTGTACGGCTTCGCGCGGCTCGCGGACGAGATCGTGGACAACGCGGTCACGCCCGGCGACCCGGCGCAGGCGCTGAACACCCTCGAGAAGGCCATGGCCGAGGCGTTCGCGGGCGCGCCTGCGCCACACCCGGTGCTGCTCGCGCTCACCGACACCGTGCGGCGGCACGACATCGACGAGGCACTGTTCACCGAGTTCCTCGCGTCCATGCGGATGGACCTGACGGTCACCGGCTACGCCACGTTCGCCGACCTCGCCGAGTACACCCACGGCTCCGCCGGGGTGATCGGGCTGCAGATGCTGCCGGTGCTCGGCACGTCAGGCCCCCGGGCGGAGGCGGCACCGTACGCGGCGGCGCTCGGTGAGGCGTTCCAGCTGACCAACTTCCTGCGCGATGTCGGAGAGGACCTCGACCGCGGCCGCCTGTACCTGCCCGGCGACGAGCTCGCGGCGTTCGGCGTGGACCGCGCCATGCTGGAACGGGCGTACCGCACGGGCCGCACGGATCGGCCGGTCCGGCGGGCGTTCGCCCACCTCGTGTCCTACACCCAGGCCGTCTACCGGCGGGCCGAGCCGGGCATCGCACTGCTCGCGCCGAGGTCACGGCCGTGCATGGCCGCGGCGACCGCCATGTACCGCGGCATCCTCGACGAGATCGCCGACGCCGGCTACGACGTGCTCGGCCGCCGTGTCGTGGTGCCGACGCACCGGCGGCTGCGGATCGCGGCCCCCGCGCTCGTCCGGGGGCTGCCCTTTCGGGTGGCGCGCGGTTCCCGTTAACCCGGTCCTGCACGACTGTCCTGCCGGGACTCCCACCGGCCATCCTCCCTGGTAAGGCCACGGACGCAGTGGCCGGTCGGCGCGGGAGGAAGTTCGATGACGGTGCCAGACGGAGCTCAGCTCTCCGAAGACGGCAAGTATTGGTGGGACGGCGCCGACTGGCAGCCGGTCCCCGAAGGAGGCGAGCAGTCGACCGAGGTCGGCCAGCTCAGCGAGGACGGCAAGTGGCAGTGGGACGGCAGCCAGTGGCAGCCCGCCGGTGACGGCGCGGGCGGTGGCGCGGGTGGCGGTGCCGACGCGCTCGTCGGCGCGCTCGCGGGTCAGGGCATCAACCTCGCACCGGAGGCCGCCGACCCCGGCTACATCCAGCAGGTCGCCGCGCACGTCTCCAACTGGTACGAGGGCCTGGACGAGAACGCCAAGGCGATCGTGGACGCCCTGTCCAAGCAGGGCGCCGACACGCTGCTGACCGACCCGGAGGTCGGGGTCGTGTCCGAGGGAGACCCGCTGATCACCGCGTTCTCTGGCACCGACATGACGTTGCACGAGTCGCTGATGGCGACCAACCAGGCACTCGAACAGACCGCGTGACGAAGGGGAGCTGAACCATGTCGTGGGATGACTTCACCACGTGCGCAGGCCGGGACGGCGAGATCCTCGCCGAGATCGGCGAGGACGGCGTCAAGGAGATCGCCGGGCTGTGGCGGGCGCTGCCGCAGGACGTCAAGGCGATGCTGATCGCGTCCGCCAGGTGGGGCGGCGTCTACCTGGAGGCCGCACTGGCCGCGGTCGGTATCGCCGCCGCCGAGGCGATCGCGGCGGTCGCCGCTGGTGCCGGGCTCGGCGTGATCATGGCCGTGATCATGGACTGTTACGACCAGTTGTGACACCAGCCGTGTCGCAGGGGTTCGCGCTCGCGCTGGCCGCGTTGCTGGTCAGCGCCGGCGTACCCAAGCTGTGGCGCCCCGGTCACGTTGCCGGGGCGCTCCGGCGCGTCTTCGGGCCGCGCCCCGCGCACGTGCTGCGGCGCTGGGGGCGGCTGCTCGGCGCATGGGAGCTGCTACTCGCGGCCGCGGTCGTGCTCGTCGGCGGCCAGGTGGCCGGCGCGGCGCTCGCCGTCACGTTCCTCGGGTTCACCGGGTTCGTGGTGGCGGCCGTGCGGCGGGGCTCGTCGTGCGGCTGCTGGGCGTCCATGACCGAAGGCCCCGCCGGTGGCGCCGAGCTGGCCCGCACCGGCGTGCTGGCGGCCGCCGCCGCGTTCGTGGCCGCGACCGGGTGGTCACCCGGCGTCGGGCCTGCCGCGCTCGGGTGGGCCGGGGCACTGCTCGCCGTCATGGTGCTCGCCGCTGCGGCAGGTGGCCGGATCGCACCCGTGCGGACGGCAGGCGTGGCACGCAGGCTCCGGCGGCGGGCGGCACCGACCCTCGGTGGCCGGATGCTCGCGCGGGTGATGTTCCTGGCCGGGTTCGTGCACGTCGGTACGGACGCGGAGCAGCTAAGGCTGCGCCGCGCCATCGAGGCCGAGCAGCGTGTGCGGACGGCTCAGAAGGCCAGTGCCTGAGCTCGCCGTTTCACCTCGCGGCCACCCGTCGCGTGCAGCGCGCCGACCGGGGTGCCTCCCGGCAGCGTGTCGTCCGGCTCGAAGAGCCAGCGCAGCATGTCGTCCGGGGTGAAGCCGGCGTCCGCGAGGACGGTGATCGTGCCGGGGAGACCCTTGACGATCTGGCCGTCGGCGGTGAGGAACGGGGCAGGCACGCACAGCACCCCGTCTCTGCGGACCGCCAGCAGCTGACCGTCCCGCAATGCCTGTCGCACCTTGGTGACCGGCAGGCCCAGCCGGTCAGCCACATCCGGCAGCGGTAGTACCTCGACCTCGGGGCCCAGCATGTCGTTGGCGGAGGGGATCGCACTCACACCGCAAACGATGCCATAGGTGGGCCCGTGGTGCGCAGAGTGTTTTTCACCCGTGTGACCCGGTCGTGACCTGAAAAACCGACCCGCTTCGCCACGCCGCGACGCCGGGCTCCGTACCATCACGAGCGTGGATGAAAGGGGAGTCGGCTTGATCGGTGCGCTGCTGGAGCAGCGGTACCGGGTCGACGCGCTGCTCGCCCGAGGTGGCATGTCCTCGGTGTACCGCGGGCTGGACACGCGTCTCGACCGGCGTGTGGCGATCAAGGTGATGGACGAGCGGTTCGCCGACGACCGTGCCTTCGTGGACCGCTTCGAGCGGGAGGCGCGCTCGGCGGCCAAGATCCATCATCCGAATGTGGTCGCCGTGCACGACCAGGGCGTCGACACGTCACCGAACGGTGATCTCGTCTACCTGGTGATGGAACTCGTCGACGGCGGGACGCTGCGCGACCTGCTCAACGAGCGCGGCGCGCTCGACGTGCCGACCGCGCTCGCGATCATCGAGCCGGTACTGAGCGCGCTGGCCGCCGCGCACCGCGCCGGGCTCGTGCACCGCGACGTCAAGCCGGAGAACGTGCTCATCGGGCACGGCGGCGAGGGCGGCAGCACGGTCAAGGTCGGCGACTTCGGCCTGGTCAGAGCCATCCACAGCGCGGGGACGACCAGCGCGAGCGTCATCCTCGGCACGGTCGCCTACCTCTCCCCCGAGCAGGTCACGACCGGCAACGCGACCTCGGCGAGCGACGTGTACTCGGCGGGCATCGTCCTGTACGAGGCGCTGACCGGCGGGGCGCCCTACACCGGTGACAACGCCATCTCCGTCGCCTACCGCCACGTTAACGACGACGTGCCCGCCCCGTCGGCGCTCGCCAAGAACATCCCGCCGGAGCTGGACGACCTGGTCTTCCGCGCCACCCGTCGCGACATCGCGACGCGGCCGTCGGACGGCGCCGCGTTCCTCGCCGAGGTCGAGAAGCTGCGCATGATGATCGGCGCGCCGAGGGTCCCGGTGCCGGTGCCCGCGCCGACGATCGCCGACCGCACGGTTCCGGTGACACCGGCCATGCTCGGCACCAGCTCTGGCGTGCTGGACGTCGCAGAGGCGGAGCGGACCGTCAGGAACGCCCCGGTCGTGTCCGCAGCCGCCGCCCCGTCCGGCGCGACGATCGTGCGGCAGGCGCCGCCCGGCGGTTTCCGGCCGATCGGCCCGCAGGGCACCCGGGCGATGCTGCGTACCGACATGGACCGCACGAGCGGCGCCCCGACCGAGTACGTGCCGCCCGTGTCCGGCCACTTCCCGGCCCAGCAGCCGCCCGGTGGCCCACCGCCCCCGCCCCGCACCCGCCCGCCACAGCAGCAGCGTCCGCCCGCGCCGAAGGGCCGCGGCGGGTCGATCGCGCTGTGGAGCATCGTCGGCGTGCTGGTGCTCGCGCTCATCGGCACGTCGACCTGGTGGTTCACCTCCGGCCGGTACCGCACGGTGCCGGACGTGGCGGGCCTGCCGACCGACGACGCCGAGCGGGCGTTGCGCAACGACGACCTGAACCCGCAGCTCGAGACCCAGCGGCACAACGACGTCAAGGCCGGCACGGTGATCGGGACCGACCCCAAGGCCGGATCGGAGAAGCTGCGCGGCGACGCGGTCACCGTGTTCGTGTCGCTCGGCAGGCCGAAGGTGCCCGAGGTGCGCGAGGGCGCGGACGCCGCCGATGCGGAGAACCGGATCCGCGCGCAGGGCCTGGTGCCGGACCGGGACGACGGGCAGAACCGGTACGACGACGAGGTCGAGAAGGGCAAGGTCCTCTCGGTCTCACCGCCGCCCGGCACGGAGCTCAAGATCGGCGAGCGCGTGGTCATCGTGCTCAGCAACGGCCCGGAACCCAAACCGATCCCCGACGTGCGCAACAAGACGCGCGACGAGGCGTTCCAGGAGCTCTCCGCCCTTGGCTACACCCCGGTCGACGGCACCCCCGAGTTCTCGCCGGAGGTCGAGGGCGGGCGGGTCATCCGCACCGACCCGGAGATCGGCACGACGGTCGAGGGCGATGACAAGACCGTCACCGTGATCCTGTCCACCTCCGTGCTCGTGCCCGACGTCGGCGGCCGGACCGCCGACGAGGCCAAGGTCATCCTTGAGCAGCTCGGGTTCCAGGTCGAGATCCAGAGTCTCGGCGGCGGGGGCGGCCGGGTGATCGGCCAGAACCCGACGCCCAACAGCAAGGCTCAGCCCAACTCGAAGGTCACCCTCTGGGCAATCCCCTGACCTGCGCGGCAGGGAAAAACCCAGGCTTCGCATGGGCGTACCCGCAGGAAGTGGAACGCTGGTGACATGGGCTGTTCGACCCTGCACGAGCTTGCGCGGTGACGCTGGTTCTCCTTCTGCCGGGCCGCCTGTGACGGCCCGGCAGAGCGGTCAGCTGCGGAGCATCTCCGCGACCAGGAACGCCAGCTCGAGGGACTGCTGGGTGTTCAGGCGCGGGTCGCACGCGGTCTCGTAGCGGCCGGCCAGGTCGGCGTCGGAGATGTCCTGCGCGCCGCCGAGGCACTCGGTGACGTCCTCGCCGGTCAGCTCGACGTGAATGCCGCCGGGGTGGGTGCCGAGGCGGCGGTGCACCTCGAAGAAGCCCTGGACCTCGTCGACGATCCGGTCGAAGTGGCGGGTCTTGTAGCCGGTGGACGACTCGTGCGTGTTGCCGTGCATCGGGTCGCACTGCCAGATCACCCGGTGGCCGGACGCCTCCACCTTCTCGATGATCGGCGGCAGCGCGTCACGCACCTTGCCGTTGCCCATGCGGGAGATCAGCGTGAGCCTGCCCGGCGTGTTGTGCGGGTCGAGACGTTCGACGTACTCGACGGCCAGCTCCGGCGTGGTGGTCGGGCCGATCTTGACCCCGATCGGGTTGGACAGCAGCTCCGCGAACGCGATGTGCGCGCCGTCGAGCTGGCGGGTCCGCTCCCCGATCCACAGGAAGTGCGACGACAGGTTGTAGAGCCGGGGGTCGGGCCCCCTGGTGTCCATGCGCAGCAGCGCGCGCTCGTAGTCGAGCAGCAGCGCCTCGTGGCTCGCGAAGATCTCCGTGCTGTGCAGGGAGGAGTCCTCCACCCCGCACGCCTGCATGAAGCGCAGGCCCCGGTCGATCTCGGTGGCCAGCGCCTCGTACCGCTCTCCGGCGGCCGAGTTGCTGACGAAGTCCTTGTTCCACTCGTGGACCTTCGACAGGTCCGCCATGCCCGCCGCGGTGAGCGCGCGCACGAGGTTCATCGCGGCACCCGCGTTGGCGTACGCGCGGATCATGCGGCCCGGGTCGGGCACGCGGGCCTCGGGCTTGGGCACGAGCGAGTTGATGATGTCGCCGCGGTACACCGGCAGGCCGAGCGCGTCGGTGGTGTTGGAGCGCGGCTTCGCGTACTGCCCGGCGATACGCCCGACCTTCACCACCGGCAGGCTCGCGCCGTAGGTCAGGACGACGGCCATCTGCAGCAGCGTGCGGATGTTGCCGCGGATGTGGGGCTCGGTGTTGTCGACGAAGGTCTCGGCGCAGTCGCCGCCCTGCAGCATGAACGCCTCACCGAGGGCGACCTCGGCGAGCTTGTCACGCAGCCGGTCGATCTCGCTGGGGACGGTGATGGGCGGGACGCTCTCCAGCAGCGTGCGCACCTGGTGCAGCTGCTCGGCGTCCGGCCATTCGGGTTGCTGCGCGGCAGGCCGGGACAGCGCGTTGTCGAGGCGGTCGCGCAGCGCCGGCGGCAGCGGCGGAAGCTCGGGAAGCGTGTCCACCGGCACGTCAACGGTCCAGTTCACGAGACAAGCGTAGCCCCGTCCGTCAGCCCGGTTTACGCCGACGGCGGCGGACCTTGATCGTTCCACCCTGGTTCCCACCATGTGGGAGGCGGGCCGCCGCGCGGCGGGCGCGCAGCCGGGTGTCCACCCGCCTGCGCGCCGCTGCCGGACGTGGTGAGCGGGGTGAACCGCGTCGAACGCGCCGCCCATCGCGACGACGAGGGTGCCCGCCGCGCTGGCGACCAGTATCTGGAACCGCGACTACAGCACCGGCCGCCGCGACGTCCACGGGTGCGCCCGCTCGTACTGGCCCGACAGCGACAGCAGCGTCGCCTCCGCGCCTGCTGGCCCGACCAGCTGCACACCGATCGGCAGCCCGATGTCGTCGAAGCCCACCGGCAGCGCCGCCACCGGATAACCCAGCACGTTCCACGTCGGGAAGAACGCGATCGCCTGCGATACCACCCCGAGCGTGTGCGAAGCACCGCTGCCGTGGAACCGGCCGATGCGCGGCTGCCGCCCGGTCCACCCCGGCTGCAGGATCACGTCGTAGTCGCCGAAGAACCCCGCCATCAGCTCGTGGAGACCCGCCTCGGCGGCGCGGGCCTTCGCCAGCGTGCTGTCCGGCACCCTGCGGCCCAGCGCGGCGATGCGGCGCGTGCGCGGCTCCAGCCACTCCGGGTGCGGCAGCTGCGCGACGTCGTCGGCCACCCCGCGCAGGTAGCGCACGATGAACTGCGGGCTCGGCCGCATCCCGAGCGGCGGGTCGGTCACCACCACCGTGTGCCCGAGCGCGCGCAGCCGGTCCGCGGTGTCCCGGACGGCCTGTTTGCGTTGCCGCTCAATGAGAGCGGGCCCCAGCGGGGTACGCCACGACAGCGCGATCCGCAGCGGGCCAGGGTCGGTGTCGACGGCCTGGCGGTAGCCGCCCGGCCGGTCGGCGATCACGTCCAGCATCGCAGCCGCGTCGGCCACGTGGCGGCCGAGCGGGCCGACCCCGGCGAGGCCGTGCCAGTGCTCCTCGTCACCCATGTTGATCAGGTCGCGGGTGGTCTTCATGCCGAACAGCCCGCAGAAGTTCGCTGGGACGCGGATCGAGCCGCCGCCGTCCGAGCCGGTCGCCGCGCCGACCACGCCCGCCGCCACCGCCGCGGCCGAACCACCGGACGAGCCGCCCGGCGTGTGGTCGAGCTGCCACGGGTTGCGGGTGGCGCCGTTCGTGAGCGTCTCGGTGAACGGCCACAGGCACCGGTCCGGCGTGTTCGTGTGGCCCACCAGCACCGCGCCCGCCGCACGCAGCCTCGCCACCGCGGGCGCGTCCGCCGCCGCGGGCGGGAACTGCGGGCGCCCGCCCATGGCGGTCACGTCACCCGCCACGTCAAGGTCGTCCTTGACCGCCACCGGGACACCCAGCAGCGGCGTGCGCTCCCCCGCGTCGAGCCGCCGCTGCGCGTCGGCCGCCTGGGCACGCGCCTGGTCGGCGTACACCACGCGGAACGCGTTCAGCGCCGGGTTGACCGCGTCGAGGCGCGCGAGCACCGCCTCGAGCAGGTCGGGCGCGGCCACCGTGCCGTCGCGCAGGGCGGCGGCCTGGGCGTCCGCGCCCGACCACAACAGCTCGTCAAGGTCCATACGGAAAGACTAAGACCTGTCCCGTGGATCTTTGTGCTGAGGCTCGCGCCTGGCGAACAGTTACCTCAGGGGAACGTGACGGCACCCAGCCACCAACCACCCACGGTCCGTGGATGCGCTGGGTCGATACCAACACTTTGAATGCCGGCGAGGCGGACCAGTGTCATCCGAAGAAGACTTCTGCTTCCTTGTACCGCTCCAGCGGCACGGTCTTCAGCTCGGCCGTCGCATCGGACAGCTTCACGCGCACGATGTCGGTGCCGCGCAGCGCGACCATCACACCGAAGTCGCCGTCCTGCACCGCGTCGACGGCGTGCAGGCCGAAGCGGGTGGCGAGCACGCGGTCGTACGCGGTCGGCGTGCCACCGCGCTGGGTGTGGCCGAGCACGACCGCGCGGGACTCCTTGCCGGTCCGCGCCGCGATCTCCTCCGCGAGCCAGGTGCCGATGCCACCGAGCCGGACGTGGCCGAACGCGTCCTTCTCACCGGTCAGCAACGTCTCGTTGCCACCCTCGGGCAGCGCGCCCTCGGCGACCACGATGATCGGCGCGTACTCACGCTCGAATCGGCGCTCGACCCAGGAGACGACCTGGTCGACCGAGAACTGGCGCTCCGGCACCAGGATCACGTTCGCGCCGCCCGCGAGGCCCGAGTGCAGCGCGATCCAGCCTGCGTGGCGGCCCATGACCTCGACGACCAGCGCGCGATGGTGCGACTCGGCGGTGGTGCGCAGCCGGTCGATGGCCTCGGTCGCGATGTGCACCGCGGTGTCGAAGCCGAACGTGTAGTCGGTGGCGCCGAGGTCGTTGTCGATGGTCTTCGGCACACCGACCACGCCGATGCCGTCGTCGGTCAGGCGCTTCGCGACACCGAGGGTGTCCTCGCCGCCGATCGCGATGAGCGCGTCCACACCGTGCTCGGCGAGCGTCGTCCTGATCCTGTCGACGCCGCCCTCGACCTTGTACGGGTTCGTCCGCGACGAACCGAGGATCGTGCCGCCCCTGGTCAGGATGTCCTCGACGTCGTCGAGCCCGATCGGCTTGGTCAGCCCCTCGATGGGGCCGAGCCAGCCGTTGCGGAACCCGATCGTCTCCCAACCGTGAGCCTCGATGCCCTTGCGGACCACGGCGCGGATGACCGCGTTGAGTCCTGGGCAGTCACCGCCACCTGTGAGCAAACCGACGCGCATGTGCTCGATCCTCCATCCGCCCTGGAGCAGGGGTCCTCTACGGGGTTGTCAGCCCGTAGCGTGCCATCCTCTGGATCGGTGCAGCAAGGTGGTGGGGGTTAACCGACCGGGAAACCCTTCTTGACGCGTTCCGCCTCGATCACGCGCCAGCGCGCGAGGTTGTGGCGGGCGTCGGCGAGCGCGTCGTGCGCGTCGTTCGGCGGCGGCGGCAGCGACGGTTTGCCCACGTCCTCCCACCGCTGGCGCAGCTCACGGGTGAACCGGGGCAGCTCACGCGGCAGGGCGGGCATGTCGCCCCACAGCTGCGCGAGCGCCACGTGGTCGTACGCGGCGAACCATGCCCACAGCTCGACCCGCTCGCGGTCCCTGGTCAGGAACTTCATGAGGCGATCGCGGATCGCGCCGCGGTCGCACCAGGCCGGGTTGGCGGGCGACGGCAGCTTGTCGAGCACGTTGTCCCGGACCCACGGGCCCGCCCGGCCGGGGTCGAACTCGGTCGAGACGGCGTAGAACTCCCGGCCATGCTCGTCGACGACACCGATCGACACCAGTTCGATGGTCGATCCGTCCTCGATGAATTCGGTGTCATAGAAGAACCGCACCCAGCGAGGTTAGTGGTGGGTCAGCCCGCTTCGGTCTCGGGGATCCGGTCGGCATCGCGGACGCCGCGGCGCTCCTGCGTCGGCAGGGCGGCTGGCGCACCGCTCTCCTCGGCGGCCAGCAGCTCCTTGGCCTTCGCCGCGTAGATGTCCACGTACTCCTGGCCGGACAGCTCCATCAGCGCGTACATGATCTCGTCGGTGATGGACCGCTCGACGAACCGGTCGCCGGCGAGGCCCTCGTACCGCGAGAAGTCGAGCGGCTTGCCGATCTTGATGCGGATCTTGTGCGGCCGCCACATCTTCGAGCCGATGGGGTTGGCCTTGTCCGTGCCGAACATCGCGACCGGGACGACCGGGACGCGGGACTCGAGCACCATGCGGGCGAGGCCGGTCTTGCCCTTGTAGAGGCGGCCGTCCGGCGAACGGGTGCCCTCGGGGTAGATGCCGAGCAGGTGGCCCTCACGCAGCAGCCGGATGCCGGTGTCGAGCGCGGCCTGCGCGGCGGCGCCGCCGGACCGGTCGATCGGGATCTGGCCCATACCGGTGAAGAACCACTTCTTGAGCCGGCCCTTGATGCCGGGCTGGGTGAAGTACTCGAGCTTGGCCGGGAAGGTGACGCGCCGGGAGAGCATCAGCGGGAGGAAGAACGAGTCCGCGACGGCGAGGTGGTTGCTGGCGAGCAGCGCGCCGCCCTCGGCCGGGATGTTCTCGCCGCCCTCGACCTGGGGGCGGAAGAAGAGTCTGAGCACCGGCCCCAGGAACACCCACTTCATCCAGAAGTACAGCACCGGTCCCGTGCCTCCCTTTCGCCGCGGCATCCGCCGTTTGTCGAGCGTACGAAGGGTGACGGACGCACACAATGCTTCGCCACCCGAATGTCGGAACATGTAACAGGACTAACTCTCCCGGACAACCCACGGTACCCAACGAGTAAACATGGAGGAGGGATCCCGCCATGGTTGGCCCACTTCGTGCGACCATGGCGTCAGCACCTGCCCGCTGGCTCGCGAACCGAGGAGGCCTGGGTGTCGGACCGGCCTGACGACGTGGATGCCGCGTTCGCGGAGATCGTGGCGGATCTGGAACGTGAGGGCGTCGGCCGGACGATGCCGGACGTCTCCGACCCACCGGACGAACCGGACCCACCGACGGCTCCCACCCCGACGGTGACCCGTCCGGTCGAGCCCTCACAGGCGTGGCGCGGCCACAACGCCGACTGGGACTGGTCGTGGGGCACCGAGGAGGAGCACTACGTCCCCCCGGAGCCACCACCCCTACCGAAGCTGCGCCCGATGACGATCGTGGCCCTGGTACTGATCGTGGTCGGCGTGGTCCTGCTGATCATCCCGTCCCTGGTCGGCCTGGACCCCCGCCTGGCCACCCCGATCGCCCTACTGTCGATCACCTCCGGCGGCGGCATGCTCCTACTAAGAGCCCACCAAACCCCCAAGAACCCCGGCCCCCGAGACGACGGCGCCCAAATCTAACCCCCAAACACCCCACCCAAACCCGCGAGTCCACGGTTGGGGACCCGCGAGTCGGGGGTTCGGAACCCGCGAGTCCACGGTTCGGAACCCGCGAGTCCACGGTTGGGGACCCGCGAGTCTTCGATTCGGGACCGCCGAGTTGGCGATTCGGGTCTAACACCGATAGGCGCGACCACCGACTGACGGGTCCCCCACCCCCCGACTCGCTGGTCCCCAACCGCCGACTCGCTGGTCCCCAACCGTGGACTCGCGGGTTCTGAACCGTGGACTCGCGGGTTCTGAACCGTGGACTCGCGGGTTCTGAAGCGTGGACTCGCGGGGTGGGGTGGGGTGGGGGGTGGGGGTTAGCAGTTTTCTGCGGCTAGGGCTGCTGCGCCTACCAGGGCTGCGTCGTCGCCTAGTTGGGCGGTGCGGATGCGGGCCAGGGGGCGGTAGCCGGCGCCGGTGATCATCTTTTTGTAGTGGTCGCGGGCGTCGTCGAGGAACAGGGGGGCCGACTCCGAGACGCCGCCCGCGATCACGACGACCTCCGGGTCGTAGATGTCGGCCGCCAGTGCGAGGCCCTCGCCCAGCCAGCGGGCCAGTTCGGACATCGCACGCTGAGCCAGCGGATCACCCTCGCGCGCTGCCGACGCCACCTTCCTGCCCGTGATCGCCCGCGCGTCCTCCGAGTCCCGCAGCAGGAGCGTCGACCGGCCCGGGTGCCTGGCCAGCAGTTCGATCACCGTCGTCGACAGCGCCGTGCCGCTGCAGTAGCGCTCCCAGCAACCCTGCTTGCCGCACGGGCACGCGCGCCCACCAGGCACGAGCCGCAGATGACCGAGTTCCGGCGCCACCCCGTGCGCGCCGCGGAACAGCTCACCGTTCAACAGCAGACCGCCGCCGATGCCGGTGCCGATCGCGACCAGCAGCACGACCCCGGCACCGCGGGCGGCGCCGAACCGGTGCTCACCCAGGACGGCCGCGTTCGCGTCGTGTTCCAGCACCACCGGCAGCCCGAGCCGCTTCGAGATGCGGTCACCCACGGGCGCGTTGCGCCACGCCAGGTGCGGCGCGAACATCACCGACCGTCGATCGGTGGTCACGAAACCGGCCACCGCGAGACCGACGCCGGTCACCCGGTGCCTGCCGCCGAGCAGCCCGGTCACCGCCGACACGATCGCGTCCTCCAGCGCGGCCTCACCCGCCGGGGTCGGCGCACGCGCGGTGTCGAGGACGTTGCCGTGCCGGTCCACCACCCCGGCCCGCACGCTCGTCCCCCCGATGTCCACCCCGATCGTCGTCTTGGCCCTCAACGAGGCTCCCGCCGGACCGGGATGTGCTGCACCTTCACCGACGTCGACGACGAGTGCGACGATGGCGTGAAACCGGGCATGTGCGACACCCCGGGCTCCCATCGGTCCGCCAGCACCGCACGCAGCAGGGCGACCAGATCGGCCGCGGCGTCGAGGCCACGGGCGGCCAACTCGTTCGGGTCCCCCCGCACCACGGAGACCGCCGCGCACAGCGGGCACCACGCGCACGTGGCACCTCCCGACCCGTCGGCCGCGACCCGGTCGAGCCACGGACCGGCCCGGTCGGCGACCGCGTCGGCGAGGAGCCGCAGCTCCTCGACCAGACGGCTTCCCGGATCAGCACTCACGCGGGTTCTCCTGCCTCGAAGCGCAGCACCAGCCCGTTCGGCCCGGTCACCGCGTCGGTCACAGTGTGCCTGCGCAGCAGCACCGGAAGCGCGACGAGCCGCCGCACCCCGTCCACGGTGACCGCCAGGTCGTCCCTGACCCGTGCGAGGTCCACATCGGAGGACTCGGTGAGCGGCAGCGCGACGGTCAGCTCGTAACCGCCGTCGACGGTCGCGATCGACAGCAGTGGCGCGGCGTACGGTCCGGTGGTCGCGAGTGGATCGTCGGTACCGTAGAGGTCGTCCGCGAGCGCCGACAACGCGTTCACTCCAACGGGTTCCGTCGCGCGGTACACCACCCGCCGGACGGGCAGCGTGGTCGATGAGTCCAGTTCGGACAGCACGATGTCCTGTTCCGCGCGCCGGGTGCGCAGCCAGTTCGCGGCCGGTCCCCGCCACCGCTTGGCGGGCGGCACGAGCCGGTTCGCGATCAACGCGTCGACGCGGATTCCCCGCAGTGCCAACGCGGCGAGCGTCCGCCGCGTCTCGGCGACCACCAGCCGCTCGGGCGTCAGCACCAGCCGCACGGACGTCCGCGCCGGGTCGACCAGCAGGTCCCGCAACCGGTCCAGGTGCGTGGCGAGGCGCGCGACGTGGCTGCCGAGCGAGACCCGCTCAAGGTAGCCGCCGACGGCTTCCGGCAACGCGAGCAACCGCAGGGTCTCCGCGGTCGGCCCGCAGTCGACGACCACGACCTCCCACCGCCCCTCCGACGCGAGCCGTGCCACCTCGCTCAGCGCGAGGAGCTCGTCGACGCCGGGCAGCACGGTCAGTTCCGCGGCGTCCAGATCGGACAGTCCGAGCCCGGACAGCGCGCCGTGCAGCTCCTTGCGGATCGACTGCCACGACCGGTCGACGAGCCCGCGCGGGTCGACGTGCGCGGCGTACAGACAGGTGTCCACTTCGGACGGTTCGGGGCCGACCTGGACACCGAACACGTCACCGAGCGAGTGCGCGGAGTCGGCGGAGGCGACGAGCACCTTGTGCCCGCCGACCGCGAGACGGGCGGCCGTCGCCGCGGCAAGGGTGGTCTTGCCGACACCTCCCTTGCCGGTGAACAGGATGAGCCGCACCGGTCGGTCGTTCATCGCATTCGGCTATGCGCCCTCTACCCGGCGCTTCAGCTCCATCAGCGCGGTGTCCATGATCACCTTTTCTGCCTTGCGGCGGAAGAGGCCGATCATCGGCACGACCAGCTGCACCGACAGGGTGTAGGTGACCTTCGTCTTGTCTCCCTCCGGGGTGAGCAGGTACTGGCCCTTCTGCGCCTTCTGCATCTGGCCCTTCACCAGGTGCCAGTCGACGCAGAGGCCATCGGCCGCCCACTCGTATGCCAGGGAGTACACGTCCTTGAACGGTCCCGCGTCGAGCGTGAACCGCACCTCACGTGCCTTGCCGTCCTCGTACTCGTCGAGGACCTCGGCCTTCTTCATGGCGTTGGCCCATTCCGGGTACGCCGGGAAGTCGGCGATCACCGCCATGATGTCCTGCGGTGGTGCGTCGACCACGATGGACTGGGTGGACTCGTCGGCCATGCCGGGGAGGCTACCCGAGCGTAGGCCTCACCAGCGCAGCACGTAGGGCCGCTGGGTGCGCTGGAAGTGCCCGACGTTCGCGCACTCCGTGTAGGCGACGCGCATGCGGGGTGTGAGCGGCTGGTGCACATGGCCGTACACGGCCCACCTCGGCTGCTGCTTCATGATCAGGTCCAGCAGCGAAGGGGAGCCCAGCTCGGACCGCCGCGCCACCACGTCGTAGGTCAGTTCCGGCACGTCCGGCGGGATGTGCGTGCACATCACATCCACGTCGGACAGGCGCGCGACCCCGTCCGCGAAGTCCTCCTCGGTGCGCAGGTACGGCCGGAAGACCCCTGGCCTGCGGGCGGTGATCCCGGGCGGGAGCAGCGCGCCGCCGACGAACCCGAACCGCAGCCCGCCGATCTCGGCCACCTCGCCGTCGAGAATGTGCACGTTGTCACCGGCGAACTCGGGCCACAGGCCGGGCGTGTCGACGTTGCCCGGCGTGGCGTAGGTCGGCGCGGTCATCGCGGCGAACAGACGGGTGTACTGGGCACGCACCGCGTCGCCGACGACCTCCTGCGGGTCACCGAGCCCGGCCCACAGCGCCCGGCTGAACGCGGGCAGCTCGGCAGGCCGCTCCCGCCGCAGCCGCGCGAACTCGGCGACCTTCTCGGCGCCGAACACCGAGCCGAGGATGCCGCCGCCGTGGTCGTGGTAGTCGACGAAGTCGATCAGGTCGCCGAGCACGATGAGCGCGTCCGCGCCGTCGCCGGCACGCGCGAGTGCCTCGGCGTTGCCGTGCACGTCCGAAACCACGTGAACCCGCATGGGTAGGAGACTATGCGGGCGGTACGCCGGGACGTCTGCCGTCCTCCAGCACGAACTTGAGGTCCAGCGCGACCGCCTTCGCCGCGCGCTGGCGGCGGGCGATCTCCTTCAGCGCACGGCCGGGCACGCTCGGCGGGAAGTCGGCGCGCAGGAAGTAGTGCAGGACCGTGCCGTCCAGCACGGGCTCCAGCCACACCTCCATCGTGCCGACCAGCGCACCACGCACCGTCCACCGCAGACCCTGCGCGCCGCGGTCGGCGTACACCTCGAGGTCGAGGTCGGGCCAGAACCGGCGCCAGGCACGCGGATCGGCGAACGCGGCCGCCACGGTGTCCGGCGGCACGGCGAGGAAGGTCTCGTCGATCACGTCAACAGCGGGCACGTGTGCAGCATGTCACGGCCTGCGGACAGGCTTCTCGACCCGGCACGCTAGTTTGCCTGGTGTGACCGACAGCGCGACCGGCACGGGGACCGGAACCGAGAGCCTGACCGACATGGTCTGGGCGAACGCGGACCGGTTCGGCGCCACCATCGGCTTCCGCCGCCGCGACGCGGGCTCGTGGGCGGACGTGACCACCCGCGAGTTCGCCACGCAGGTGCTCGAGCTGGCGAAGGGCATGATCGCCGCCGGGCTGCGTCCTGGCGACCGGGTCGCGATCTTCTCCGCGACCAGGTACGAGTGGTCGTTGTTCGACTTCGCGTGCTGGTCGGTGGGCTGCCCGACGGTGCCGATCGACCCGACCGCCACGCACTCCGAGGTCGAGTGGATCCTGTCGGACTCCGGCGCCTGCGCGGTGGTCGTGGAGACCGCTGAGCACCGCGAGACGGTCCGGCACGTGGTCGACCGGCTGCCCGAGATCGCCTGGGTGTGGCAGCTCGACGTCGGAGTGCACGATGGCGACGATGAGGTGCCCTCCGCGGTCGACGAGCTGACCGCGCTCGGCACGCCGATCTTCGACGACCGCGCGCACGAGCGCAGGCTGGCCGTGCGGGCCGACGACATCGCGACGCTCGTGTACCCGCCCGGTGACCACCCGAAGCGGGTCGAGCTGACGCACGGTGAGCTGCTGGCGGAGGTGCGCGCGACGATCGCGACCCACCCGGCGCTGCTGCGGGCGGGTAACTCGCTGCTGGTGCTCGCGCCGCTCGCGGACCTGCCGACCAGGCTGATCACGCTGGCCTGCGTGTACACGCGCACCACGCTCGGCCACGCCCCCGACTCCGAGGACCTGTTCACCGACCTCGGCGTGTTCCGCCCCCGGGTGATCGTCGCCGACGCGGAGTTGTTCGGCCGCTTCCACGAGACGGCCCGCGCGAAGGCCTACGCCGAGGGCAACATGTTCGTGTTCGACACCGCCGAGTCGGTGGCCATCTCCTACGGCGCGCGGGGCGGGTCCGTTTCGCTCGCGCTGCGGCTCCAGCACGCGGTGGCGGGCAGGGTCGTGTACCCGAAGCTGCGTGCCGCGTTCGGCGGCCGCTGCTTCGCGGCGCTGACCTCCGGCGACCCCCTCGACAAGCAGCGGGTGAGCTTCTTCCTCGGCATCGGCATCGACGTCCGCGCGCTGGGAACAGCACTGCCCGAGTAGCGCGTGTGCCTGTCCGTGCACCGGCACTTCCACCGGTGCACGGCACGCCGGATCGTGGGCACATGGACTCGCAGGTGATCGCGCGGAAGGTGGCGGGGCAGCTCGTCGCGCACCGCAACAAGCTGGCAGGCAAGGCGGAGGACGCGCACCGGGCGCAGGCGGCGCTCGAGGCGACCGCGCGTGCGGTCGAGCGCCATCACGCGGACCACAAGTCGACCGCGGCGACCGCCACCAGCCATTGGGAGGGCAAGGCCGCGGCGGGCTTCGACCGCAAGTCCCGCACGATGTCCAAGGCCCTCGACGTGACGGCGGCGTCGTCGGCGAAGGGCGCGTCGATCGTCGCGGCCACGGCGTCGTCGCTGGACACCAACCACCGCGCGGTCGCGCACCTCGTCGACGAGTACACGACCAGGGCCGCCGCGATCCTCGACAGTGCGCGGGCCGTGCAGGGCGCGGGGCAGCGGGCGGCGCTGCTGCGTGCGGTCGGCCAGGTCGTGGACCTGGTGCGGACGTACACGAACGAGTCGGTCAAGCACCTGCGTGCCGTCCAGGGCGAGATGAAGGACGCGGCGGAGGACCTGCGCAAGCTGGAGCGCCGCGTCGAGCACGACGGCTTCGCGGACCCGGGGAACCGGAAGAAGAAGCACCCGGCGGGCAACGGCGGCAAGGGTGATGGCAAGAGCGGCGGCAAGGGCGGCGGCGCGGTCGGCAAGAGGGTGGTCGACCGCGCCCGCAGCCAGCTCGGCTACCACGAGGGTGCGGGCAACAGGAACAAGTACGGCCCGACCGGCCCGTGGTGCGCCAACTACGCCACGTGGGTCTGGCAGAAATCAGGGGTTGACATCGGGATCCTTCCGTTCACCGGCGACGTCTACGAGTGGGGCCAGGATCGCGGCCTCGCGTACGGCAAGAACAGCCTCGACCATGCGAGGCCGGGTGATGTGCTGCTGTTCGGCACCGGGCCGCAGAGCCCGCAGACGAGCACGCACATCGGGATCGTCGAGAAAGTGGACGGCAACCAGGTCACCCTGATCGAGGGCAACTCATCCGACCAGGTGCGGCGCGTGACGCACACCTTGTCCAGCTCGACCTTCTACGGAGGGGTGCACCCCAAGTGAGTGAGATCAAGGGCGCGGCGACGCTGCGCGGTGTGACGGCGGAGGTCCTCCCCGGTGGCGCGCTGGCGGGCCTCACGCTGTCGCAACAGGCCGTGGACCAGGGGGCCACGGCGCTGGCCTGCACGGTCGTCGAGGCGATCACGCTGGCGACCGCACAGGCGAACCAGCGCACGAAGCACGCGCTGCGTGCGGCCCTGACCGGCGTGGACGTGTCGGCGCTGGGCCTCACACAGTCCGCGTCGCTCACCGAGCAGGCCGAGTCGACGGTCCCGGACACCTGGCGGGCGCAGTGAACTACGACGCCTACAGCGTGGACGAGCTGATCGAGCTGAGCAGCGAAGCGGCACCCGAGATCTTCGACCGCCTGAGCGCGATCACGGCGACCGCGACAGGCGACGGCATCACGGCCACCGTGAACCTGGAAGGCCGCCTGGTCGCGCTCGCGCTCGAACCCCACGCGCTGGCGGCCGGCCCCGGCCCGCTCGCGGCGGAGATCTTCCGCCTCGTCCAGGAGGCGTCCGCTGCGGCGCTGAACACGGGCATCGAGATCCTGGCACCCGTGGCGGGCGACGACCTGGCCGCCGAGCTGCGTGCGCTGGTGCTGCCGGAGCCGGTGAAGCCGGAGCCCGTCAGGCCGGCGCCCGTGCGACCGAGGCCCGCGGTCGAAGACGACTTCTCGACCGTGGAGACGTGGGCCGTGCGGTGAGGTAGCTCAGAACGCGGAGCCGTCGAGCAGGCGGGTCAGCCGGCGGGCGATGTCCTCCCAGCGCCAGTGGCGGGACACCCACCGGCGGCCCGCTTCGCCCATCTCCGTCGCCAACGTCGGATCGGCGAGCAGGTCGCCGATCTTCTTCGCGATGTCCGGCAGGTCGCGACCGTCGACCACGTTGCCGGTCACCCCGTCCAGCACCGTCTCCGGCGCGCCGCCCGAGTCGCCTGCCACCACCGGCAGCCCGGACGCGGACGCCTCCAGGTACACGATGCCGAGGCCCTCGACGTCCAGGCCGCGCCCGTGCGTGCGGCACGGCATCGCGAACACGTCACCCGCCACGTAGTGCGCGGGCAGCTCCTCCCACGGCACCCGCCCGGTGACGATCACGTGCTCCGCCACGTCCAGCTGGGTGGCGAGCGCCCGCAGCCGGTCCTCGTACGGGCCGCCGCCGACCAACAGCAGCGCCGCCTCCGGCACCCGGCGCCGGATCGCGGGCAGCGCGCGGATCAGCATGTCCTGCCCCTTGCGCGGCCACAGCCGGGACACGCATACCGCCGTCGGCCGGTCGCCGAGTCCGTAGCGGGTGCGGATCTCCTTGCGCGCGGCGAAGTCCGGGCGGAACTGCTCGGTGTCCACGCCGGATGGCAGGTGCTCGAGCGCCGCCATCCGTCCGAACGCCGCCGCGAACCGGGACCGCGTGTACTTGCTGACGAACGTCACGACATCGGTCGTCGACCCGATCCTGCGCAGTGCCTGACGGGCGCCTGGCAGCATCGACCAGCCCACCTCGTGGCCGTGGGTGCTCGCGATCACCCGCTCCGCACCCGCCTTCCGCAGCGTCGGCGCGAGCAGTGCCAGGGGGGCGGCCGCGCCGAACCACACGGTGTCGCAGTCCTCGGCCCGCAGGATCTCCCTGGCCCGCTTCGCCACGTCCGGCACCGGCAGCATGAGACTCGACGAATGCCGCACGACCGGGAACGGCTGCGCCGCGTCGAACTCGCGGGCGCCTTCCCACGCCGGGGCGTAGACGACGAGGTCGTCCTCCGGCAGCCGCGTCGCGAGGGCGTGCAGATAGGACTGGATACCGCCATTGCGCGGCGGGAAGTCGTTGGTCACCACCAGGGTCCGGGACACCCCGGAACCCTACTGGAGCGCCTTCCTGAGATATGACCGCCAGCCATGCACCAGCTCCGCGCGGGTCACGCCGAGCACGTCGCGCAGCATCCGGTCGGTCTCCGTGGCCGACACCGCGCCCGCGGCCGCCAGCTCGCGGTACATCTCGATCAGCGATTTCTCGCCGTAGGCGTCGGCGACGTAGCGGGCCAGTGACCAGCTCTGCTGGTAGGCCAGGTCGAGGTCGGAGCCACTCGAGCGGAACGCCCTGTCCTCGGGCAACGCGGCGGGCGGATCGTCATCGCGGACCTGTTTGGCCAGGTCAGGAGCGCCTTCGGCGAGCGTGACACCGCTGTCGCGGTAGCCGACGTAGTCCGCGAAACCCTCCAGCAGCCAGGTCGGCGAGCCGTCGACGGTGTCCGCGCGGGCCGCGAGGTGGGTGATCTCGTGGCGCAGCACGACCCGCAGCGACGCGATCGACAGGCTGCGCACCCCGGTCGGGCTCAGCACCACCCGCTGACCCGCGACCGAGCGGGTCTTGTTGTCCACCCGGTCCGCGACCGCGACGGCGACCACCGACTCGACCGGGAAGTCCGGTCCGACCAGCGCACGCATCTCCCCCGCCGAGTCCGGCAGAATCATCACGACCCGCCGCGACCACCGCGTCGGCCACAGCTCGCTGACCGCACGCACGGACGGGTCCAGCTCGCGGATCAGCCGGTCCACCATCGGCTGGCTGCCGGGGTGGCTCAGCACGATGCCGTACTCGGTGGCGGTGACCACGCACGGCCCGAAGTCCCACGGGCCGCGCCACGTGCGCCTGCCCTGGCTGTCGAGGGCGGTGTCGGACCGCAGGTACCAGTCGCCGCCGTGCCGGGCGAACAGGTAGCCCATGGCCCGTTCCGTCGGGATGACGTCGCCGCCACGCAGGGCGTACCGCAGGTCCACCTTGGGCGCCCACAGCTCGTCGGACGGCGAGGAGGTGAACCGGTCCGGCAGGCCGGTGACGTCGAACACCTCGTCGGGGTGCAGCCGGTAGCTCCACTCGTCGAACGGCACACCGGCAACGTTCTGGAACAGCCTGCGCTGGGTGCTGACGAACGCGTCGTCCGCGCGCGGGTCGAGCGTGGCGAGGAACGCCTGCTCGTCGCGGTCCACCAGGGCCTTCGCACGGCGGTTCAGCAGGCCGGTGACGGCGTCGGTGCGACTGTCGTCCGCGTGGTCGACCGGTGGCGCGGGGCTGACCGCCCCCATCGGCCTGCCAGGCCCGCCCGACGTGCCTGCCCGCTGCTCGGTGCCGGGGAACGCCACGAGCACGAGACCCGCGAGCACGGCGACGGCCACCGCCGCGCCGAGCCACGTCCGCACTCTCGCCCTGCGCTGCACAGGAAGCATGTTAGGTGCACAGACACCTCGGGACCGACGCGAACGCGCCGGTCCCGAGGTATTCGATCGTGATGACGTCAGCCCGCGATCCGCCTGGCGCCCAGGTAGTCCTTGCCGCCGCCGTAGGGGGCGTCGTCGACCTTGACCGGGGTACCGGAGGTGGAGGCGTGCACCAGCAGGCCGTCGCCGATGTACATGGCGACGTGGTGGATCGAGCCCGCGCTGCTGCCGTAGAACAGCAGGTCACCGGCCACCCACTGGCCCTGAGGCACCGACTTGCCGTACCCGTACTGCGCACGGCTGGAGTGCGGAAGGCTGATGCCGACCTGCCCGTACGCCCACAGGGTCAGACCCGAGCAGTCGTAACGGTCCGGGCCCTCGGCACCCCACAGGTACATGTCGCCGCGCTGGGTCATGGCCTGCCTGGCGGCTTCGCCACCCACACCGGGCCCGCCCAGGTAGACGCTGTTGTCGCTCTCTCCCATCAGCGCGTCCTTGTCGGCGCCCGACAAGTCGGCGTACAGGTCCTCGACCTGCTCGATCTGCGCGTTCAGATCGTCGCGGGTCTTGGTGACCTTGTCGGTCAGCGCCTTCGCGGCGGCAGAGGCGTCCGCCGCACGCTTCTGGGCGTCGGCGGCCTTGTTCCGCCCGTCCTCGGCCATGTTGACCGCAGAGGTGAGCTTCGAAAGCGCCTCTTCGTTGTCCGACGCGAGGACACCGAGCGCGGACGCGCGCTCGAGGAAGTCGTCCGCCGAGGAACCGGTGAGCAGAGCCGACAGCTTGTTGAACCGGGCGCCCTGGAAGGACGCGCTGGTCAGGTTGTCGACCTGGCCACGGAATGCCTCCTCGTCGGCGGCGGCCTGGTCCTGCGCGGCCTTGGCCGCGGCGAGGTCCTGGGTGGCCTGGGCCAACGCGGCGTTCTTCTTGTCCAGGTCGGTCTTCGCGGCCAGCAGGTCCTCGTTCACCTGCTCGACCTGCGACGTCAGCTTCTCGTACTGGGCGAGAGCTTCCGACTCACTGTTCGGGGGCGGGGGCTGCTGATAAGCGAGGGGAAGCGCGAGAGCTGGTCCGGGAACAGAAGTGAGCAGCGCCGCTGCGGCGGTGACACTCAACCCGGCACGGATTGCGCGCTTGGTTCTTTGCGACGCCACGTCGCGCGTGTCTCCCTTACATCCGAACCGCCGACCGGGTGACGCTGGTGACAAGGAACTGCCGCAACAGCGACGGTCCATCGTCGATGCCCCACCCACCGTGGGGGAATCCGGTCCAGCCTCTCGACAAGGCTGATTTCGGCGGCGATCCCGCGTAGCGGCCTCGGGGTGTGCCACTGTCGGCCGCGAGATCTCGGACAGGTTACGAAACGTGAGTCGATGCGTCTACCTGGGCCGCCGAAAAAAGTGGGTCAGACCGCCACGAACACCAACGGAGCAGTCCCAACTTCACTGTGTGATGACGACAACACCACTGTTCACCGGCTTGCGGTAACTCGGCCAAGCCGCTCAGCGACGTCTGCCGACCGCTCATCGACCGGCATGTTCGGTCTCACGTGTGGCACATTTTGGTCACGCGGATCGATCGACGGGTTCCAGGCGCAGCCTCGGGACGATGCCGGCGCGACCGAGCGTATCTATCGCCCGTTGCTCCAGCGCATCGATTTCCACATTCGGCGGCACACCGAGCAACACACTGACGACACAGTCCCCGCAGGCCAGCCCGCGAACCACGCAGCTGTCGCAGTCGATGATCATGCCGAGCTCCGATCGCTTGTCGTTCGTCATACCGGCGACGCTATGCGACACCACCGACAATTTCGGAGTTCGCCCAGGTCGGAGTCGGCTTCCACACTTCATCGACGGCCGCGTGCCACCCACAGAAAGCGGGGAAATACGGTGAACCGGAAACTCCGCATCCCCGTCTACCCAAGGCGCGTTGTACGCGATGAGGGTTCTGTCGACCGGAAGGCACCGCGTGCGTTTGGCAGTGGGACTGGTGCTGGCCGCCGCGCTGCTCACCGCGCCGCCCGCCGAGCCAGGCCCGCCAGGCGACCCGGCGGCGGACCCCCGGCCCGGTGAGGCGTTCGCCGCCCCCGAGGTGGCACGTCTGCAGCGGACCGCGTCCGACGTGCAACGCGAACTGGCGGGCCTCGCGGATCAGATCCACGTCGCGGAGCGGGAGCTGCGGACCGCGAACGACGCCGCCGACGCGGCACGGGCCGAACGCGCGGCCGCCGACCAGGTCGTGGCGGCACAGCAGGCCGAGGTCGACACATACTCTGCGACCGTCTTCGAGACCCTCGCGCAGCCGGCCGAGCTGCGCGCACTGCTGTCCGCGGACGACCCATCGGAGTTCCTCGACGGCACCGGCCTGCTCGACCGCCTGCGCACCGACCAGGACGTACGCCTCGCGGGCGCGGTGCGCAGGCAGACCGTCGCCTCGGCCGCCGAGGACGCCGCCGAGGCGGCGGAGGGCGCGGCCGGGCGCCGCAAGGCCGACCTGGACCGGCGCGACGCGGACGCGAGTGACCGGGCCGCCGCGGTGTCCTCGGAGCTGCGCGGGGTCGTGACCGACACGAACGCGGCGGTCGTCGCGCAGCAGAAGGCCCAGCGGCAACGCAACCGGACCACGGCCGACAACTGGCGTGCGTACCTCGGCAGACTCGCGGCGGCAGGCATCACGCCACCGCCAGCCGCGCGCCTACGTGATCCTGGTCACTACCCCGCCGGCCTGACCCCGTTGTCGGAACCCGGCGTCGCGGAGCGGACGCTGCCGTCCGGTGATCGGCTACTCGTGCTGCCCGCCGAAACGATCGCGGCCGTCACCCACGCCGTCGACGTGCTGGGCAAGCCATACGTGCCGGACGGCGCGGGCCCCACGGCCTACTCGTGCGACGGCCTGGTCCGCGCCGCCTACGGAGCCGCGGTGCCCGCCGGGGTCGCCGACCAGTACGCGGTGCTCGCACCCGTCACCACGCCGCACCCCGGCGACCTCGTGTTCGTCGGGCCGAAGCGGTACGGCGTGCAGGGCGTTGGCATCGTGCTGGACGAGCGCACCATGCTGGCCGCGGACGCCCGCCTCGCCGGCGTCGTGGTCACCGATCTGCCTGCCGACACGCTCGGCTTCGCCCGCCCCGCGCTCGCGCAGGTCGCGCCGCGGCCCGTCCCAGAGGCGACCGACGGCGGCCTCCCGTGGCGCTGTGGCGGCGTGTCCGTGCCGTCGGGCGTGTGGGGCGGCTATCCCAACGGGTTCATCCCCCCGACCGCCCTGTGCCCTCTCGGCGTCGGCGCGCACCTGCTGCGCTGCGACGCCGCGGCCGCGTTCGACGCGCTGAACCAGGCGTACGCCACCACGTTCGGCACGCCGATGTGCGTGACCGACTCCTACCGCACCTTCGACGCGCAGGTCCGGCTGTACGCGCGGAAACCGGCGCTCGCGGCCGTGCCGAGCACCAGCAACCACGGCTGGGGTCTTGCACTGGACCTGTGCGGCGGCGCGCAGTCGTTCGGCTCGGCGCAGTACGCGTGGCTCCGCGCCACCGCGCCGTCGTTCGGCTGGGTCAACCCGGAATGGGCGTGGCCCGGCCGCGGCCGGGAGGAGCCGTGGCACTGGGAGTTCGGGACCTGGACCTAGGAAGCGAAGTCGACCTCCTCCGCGGTGACCGTCCCGGTTTCCCGCCCAGGTGCCTCCTGGTGGGTCCAGTACAGGTTCGTGTGCGAGATGACCTGGGCGGGCAGCGGCGCACCCCACTTCGTCAGGTCCTCCGTCGTGTGCGCGTCGCTGACCAGGATCGTGTCGTAGCCCCTGGTCAGCGCGCCGTGCAGCGTCGAGCGGATGCACGCGTCCGTCTGCGCGCCGGTGACGACGAGCCTGCCCACCTTCAGGTCCGCGAGCACGGACTCGAGCTTCGTGTCCTCGAACGCGTCCCCGTAGGCCTTCGCCACCAGCGGCTCCGTGTCGCCGGGGACCAGCTCCGGGACGTACTTCCAGCCGTCGCTGCCCTGCGGCATCTCGTCGCTGGAGTGCTGAACCCAGACCACGGGGACCTTCTCCTGCCGCGCCTTCTCCACCAGGCCCGCGATGGTCGCGACCACCGTGTCGCGCTCGTGCACCCGCGCGACCACGTTGTTCTGCACGTCGATGACGATCAACGCGGTGCCCGGCCGGTTCTCCAGTGTTGTCATGCCGCGAACCTAGACCCGGGCACCGACAGTTCAGCTCCGTCCGAGACGGGCCAGCAGAACAGCTGACGGAACGGGGTGCGCGCCACGCCGCCGCACCGAGTCGGCGACCGCGCGGTCGGAGGTCACCACGACCACCGGGCGCCCCTCCGGCTCGGCCGTGACCAGCGCCCGGATCACGTCGTCGGCCAGCACGCCGGGGTCGGAGAACAGGACCCGCACCCCCCGGGGCGCGGTCGTCGGCACCGCGACCACGCCGGCACCGTCGAACACGAGCGTCACCTCGGCCGACGTCCGCGCGGCGAGCGCGGCGAGCTGGCGGATCAGGCGTTCCCGCTGGTCGGAGAGCGACAGTTCGGGGTAGCCGGTCTTGGTGACGTTGTAGCCGTCGACCACCAGGTGCACGGACGGCAGCGCCAGCAGTCGCTCCAGCGCGGCCGGGTCCTCGACACGGCCGACCGACCCGTGCGCCTCCGTCGCGCCCCGCACCAGGTCGGCGGGGCGCGGCCCGGAGCCACCCAGTGCCAGCTCCCGGCGCAGGCCCGTGACCGCGCCGTCGAGCGTGTCGACGAGCAAGGCGAGCCGGACCTCGTCCGCCTGTCTGGCCTCACGCGCGGACTGCCTGGCGATCTCGGCGTCCGCCTCGGCCCGCTCCGCGTGGGCCCGTCCGGCCTCCGCCCGTTCCCGTTCGCGGTCGCGCTGCTCGGTGAGCGCCGCGACCTGCGCCCGCGCCTCGGCGCGGATCCGCTCGATCTCGCCTGCCGCGTTCTCGGCCTCGTCCTTGGCGTTGCGCACCCGCACGCCCTGTTCACGCAGGCGTTTGCGGAGCCGTTCCAGCTCGGCCTCGCCCTCCGCGCGGACCCGGTCCACGGCACCCTGCACGGCGTCGAGCTCGGCACGCACCTTCGCCAGCTCGGTCTCGGCCTTCTCGGCGCGGACGACCGCGGCGTCCCGCTGGGAGCGCAGGCTCGCGTCGGACGCGCGGCGCGACACCAGTTCCAGGTAGTGGGGCGCGTTGTCCGCGCTCAGCAGCACCGCGGCGGCGGCGACGGCGGCCGGGTCGTCACCGGCCATGTCGAGCACGGCGGGCCGGTGCTCCCGGCACCACTCGACGACCGCGGTGCGGAACGCGACCGAGTCCCGCAGGCTCGCGACGATCGCGCCGGCACCCAGCCTGGCCCGCTTGGCCGGGGTGAACTTGGCGACCGCGCGCAGCTGTTGTGGCACATCGACCTTGGGCAGCGCGCCGAGCGCGTCGGCGCCCAGCTCCGCGACCCTGGAACGCACGGCGTCCGGTAACGCACCCCAGTCCACAGTGGACTCACTGTCCGGTTCGCCGGACGGTGAGTCCACCGGTTCGACCGGATCTACCGGCTGGATCGACGGCGCCATCCCAATAGGTTAGTCCGCTGGTCGTGAGGCCACCGACCGGCTTTTGTCGGTGCTCTGTTCTAACTTGCCGGCATGACGAAACCGGGGGTCGGCGGCCAGCTCGCGTTCGACGAGCTGGGCACGCCACTGCGGGCCACCACCTTCGTCGTGTTCGACCTCGAGACCACCGGGGTCAGCGACGAGGACACCATCACCGAGTTCGGCGCGGTGAAGGTCCGCGGCGGCGAGATACTCGGCGAGTTCGCCACGCTGGTCGACCCCGGCCGTGGCATCCCGCCCGAGGTGGTCTCGCTGACCGGCATCACCAACGCGATGGTGTACACGGCGCCGCGCCTCGACGCGGTGCTGCCTGCGTTCATGGAGTTCATCAACGGCGCGGTGCTGGTGGCGCACAACGCCGGGTTCGACACCAACTTCGTGCGCAAGGCCTGCGAGCGGCACGGCTACCGCTGGCCGAAGCCGGCCGTCGTGTGCACGGTGCAGCTCGCCAGGCGGGTGCTGACCAGAGAGGAGGCCCCGAGCTGCCGGCTGTCCGCGCTGGCGGAGCTCTTAGGCGCGTCGACCAAGCCCAACCACCGCGCGCTCGCGGACGCCCGCGCCACCGTCGACGTCTTCCACTCGTTGCTGGAACGGGTCGGGTCGATCGGTGTGCAGACACTGGAGGAGCTGCACGACTACATCCCGGACGTGACGCCGGAACAGCGGCGCAAGCGGTCCATGGCGGCGCACCTGCCGTCCACGCCGGGGGTCTACCTGTTCCGAGGGCCGGGCGAGGAGGTCCTGTACGTCGGCACGGCGAGCGACCTGCGCAGGCGGGTGCGGCAGTACTTCACGGCCAGCGAGACCCGCCGCAGGCTGCGGGAGATGGTGGCGCTCGCGGTGCGGGTGGACCACGTCGAGTGCGCGCACTCGCTCGAGGCGCAGGTCCGGGAACTGCGCCTGCTGTCGGCACACAAGCCCGCCTACAACCGGCGGTCGAAGAACCCGAAGCAGGCGTGGTGGCTGACCCTCACCGACGAGGCGTTCCCGCGTCTGTCGCTGGTGCGGACACCACGCGGCGGCGCGCTCGGCCCGTTCCGGTCGCGGGGGCTGGCCGAGGACGCGATGGTGGCGCTGCAGGACGCGACCGGCCTCCGGCCGTGCACGGTGCGGATCCCGGCACAGCGGGCCTCCGCGGCCCCCTGTGTGCTGGCGGAGCTGCGCCGCTGCCAGGCACCGTGCGCGGGCAGGCAGACCGTCGAGGAGTACGCGCCGTCCACGTGGTCGTTCGTGTCGCTGGTGGCGGGCAGGCTGCTGGACCCGCTGCGCGTGCTGGAACAGCGGCTACGGACGCATTCGGCGGCCGAGCGGTTCGAGCAGGCGGGGGTCGACCGGGACCGGCTGAGCGTGCTGGTCCGCGCACTGGACCGGGGGCAACGGCTGGCCGCGCTCGCCGAGGTGCCGGAGCTGATCGCGGCCAGGCCGGACGGCGACCGCGGCTGGGAGTTCGCGATCGTGCGGCACGGCAGGCTGGCGTCGGCGGGGGTGGCGCGGCGCGGGGTGCCGCCGATGCCGGTGGTGGACGCGCTGGCGGCGTCGGCCGAAACCGTGCTGCCCGGCGAGGGGCCGTTGCGTGGCGCACCAGCGGAAGAGGTGGCGTTGGTGCTGCGATGGCTGGATCGGCCGGGCACCAGGATGGTTCGATGCTCACAGCCGTGGACCGAGCCCGCACTGGCGGCCGCGAGCTGGCGCGGCTGGCTGACCAGGGCCGAGGCGGCACGCAGCATGGAGGTGGCGAGTGGGTGACCCGTTCGACGTGATCGCGATGGGCCGGCTCGGGGTGGACATCTACCCGCAGCAGACCGGGGTCGGGCTCGCCGACGTCGAGACCTTCGCCAAGTACCTCGGCGGCACCGCGGCCAACGTGGCGGTCGCCGTCGCGCGGTACGGGCACCGAACCGCGCTGGTCAGCAGGACGGGCGCGGACCCGTTCGGCGAGTACCTGCACCGCGCGCTGCGCGACTTCGGCGTCGACGACCGCTATGTCACCGACGTGCCGGACCTGGCAACCCCGGTCACGTTCTGCGAGATCTTCCCGCCGGACGACTTCCCCATCTACTTCTACCGCTTGCCGAAGGCACCCGATCTGGTGATCCATGAGCACGAACTGGACCTGGACGTGGTCCGTGCGGCGAAGATCCTGTGGGTGACGGTGACCGGGCTGTGCGAGGAGCCGAGCCGCTCCGCGACGCTGGCCGCACTGCGTGCCCGCGACCCGGCGGCGATCACCGTGCTGGACCTGGACTACCGCCCGGTGTTCTGGACCTCCCGCGAGTCGGCGCGCGGGTGGGTGCGCCAGGCGCTCGAACACGTGACGGTGACGGTCGGCAACCTCGACGAGTGCGACACCGCGGTCGCCACCCGCGACCCGGTGGAGGCCGCGAACGCCTTACGGGACAAGGGAGTCCGGCTCGCGGTGGTGAAGCAGGGGCCGAAGGGCGTGCTTGCGGTGGACGACACGGGCGCCGTCGAGGTGCCGCCGCACCCGGTCGAGGTCGTGAACGGCCTCGGCGCGGGTGACGCGTTCGGCGGCGCCCTGTGCCATGGCCTGCTGTCCGGCTGGGACACCGAGCGCACGATGCGGTTCGCGAACGCGGCGGGCGCCATCGTGGCGTCCCGGCTGTCCTGTTCGGCGGCGATGCCCACGATCGACGAGGTGGAGGCGGTCCTGGATGCCGGCTGAGTGGCCGACGACCGAAGCGCTGGAGTCCGCGCTGCGTGAGATCACGGAGACGCGGGCCCGCCACCCGGAGCACGTCGGGGAGCTGGCGCAGGCCCGCACCCGCCGCGAGTCCGTGCTGGGCGAGACGGGAAAAGCGCTGGTCATCGCGGCGGACCACCCGGCACGCGGCTCGTTGCGGGCAGGCGCCGACCCTCTCGCGATGGCCGACAGGGCGGACCTGCTGATGCGCCTGTGCGTGGCATTGGCACGGCCTGGCGTCACCGGCGTGCTGGGCACCGCGGACATCCTGGAAGACCTGCTGTTGCTGGGCGTACTGCACGACAGAAGCGTGTTCGGGTCGATGAACAGAGGCGGCCTCGCGGGCGCGGACTTCGAGATCGACGACCGGTTCACCGGCTATGACGCGCGCTCACTCGTCCGCTCACGGTTCGACGGCGGCAAGATGCTGCTCCGCATCGACTACTCCGACGACCGCAGCGCCCCGACACTGGCGGCCTGCGCGGACGCGGTGAGTGCGCTGGCGGACGAGCATCTGATCGCCATGGTCGAACCGTTCATCTCCACGAGGGTGGACGGCAAGGTACGCAACGACCTGTCGGTGAACGCGGCGACCACGGCGATGGCGGTGGCGTCGGGCCTGGGCACGACGTCCGCGTACACGTGGCTGAAGGTGCCGGTGATCGGCGACGGGGGTGATGACATGGCAGAGGTGCTGTCGGCGACGACCCTGCCGACCCTGCTGCTGGGCGGCGAGGTGGCCGCCGACCAGGACGCGACGTACGAACGCTGGTCACGCGCGCTGCGGCCACCGCCGGTGCGGGGACTGGTCGTGGGCAGGTCGCTGCTGTACCCACCGGACGGCGACGTGGTGCGTGCCGTGGACACCGCGGCGGGGCTGTTGTGACGGGCGTGGAGGTGACCCCGGCGTCGGCGGGCTGGACGTACAGCGGGCTGAAGGTCGTCACGGTCACGGAGCCACTGGAGCTGACCACGGGCGAGTCGGAGACGCTGGTGCTGCCACTCTCGGGCGGCTGCACGGTGACCGTCGGGGACGAGCGGTACGAGCTGACGGGCCGCGAGTCGGTCTTCACGGCGAAAACGGACTTCGTGTACCTACCCCGCGACTGCACCGCGGTGGTCACGGCCCAGAAACCCGCGAAGATCGCCTTCCCGTCCGCCGTCTGCGAGAAACGCCTGCCGGTGAGGTACGTACCGGCGGCGAACACCCCGGTGGAGCTACGCGGCGCGGGCAGTTGCAGCAGGCAGGTCAACAACTTCTGCACCCCGGAAGCCTTCGAGGCGAACAAACTGATCGCGTGCGAGGTCCTCACCCCAGGCGGCAACTGGTCGTCGTACCCCCCGCACAAACACGACGAGGCACGTGCGGGCGAGTGCGAACTGGAGGAGATCTACTACTTCGAGGTCGCGGACGGCGGCATGGCATACCAGCGCGTGTACGGCACCCCAACCCGCCCGATCGACATCCTGGAAGAGGTCCGCACCGACGACGTGGTGCTCATCCCCCACGGCTGGCACGGCCCGTCGATGGCCACCCCGGGCTACGACCTCTACTACCTGAACGTCATGGCAGGCCCAGGCACCGAACGAACGTGGCTGATCAGCGACGACCCCGCACACGGCTGGATCCGCGAAACGTGGAAGCAGCAAGAACAGGACCCGAGGCTGCCCTTCTACCGCTGACAGCCACAACCACCCCGTCCCAACGCACAAACGCACCCTCAGCGCAACGGGGCAAGCAACGAAATGAAGGCGCCCTTCAGCGCGCTGAGCCTGGATCCACCGGTTGCGTTTTGCCTCGCCGGTTTGCCAAACCTGCAAAAACACCCAGGCACGGCCGCGGCCCCCCGAAATCCAGCGTAGACGGCAGCACCGACAAAACCGGTCGGCAAACCAGCGTGAATGGACCACTCACTCCGAAAGCCTAAAACCGCCCAGCGAACAAGAGCTTCGCCACGTGCGTGACCGTTTCCCTGCCTGCGTCGTATCCGCCTTCACCTCGAAGGTTGTTCATCTCCGCCAGGGTGTACCGCTCCCCGGGACCGACGACCCCGACCGAGTTCATGACCCAGCCACCGTCCTCGTCGGACCACCCGTTCTTGTTCCCCGGCGCGGCAGCGGCCCCGGCGCCCCACACCCCCCACTGCTGGTTCTGCGCCACTTCCCGCATCTCACCGAGAATGTAGGAACGGTCGGCCTCGGGGAGATCGGTCAGCACATAGTGGATCAGCCGGTCCAGATCCTCCGGGGTGCACTTCTGGAACCCCCAGTACGGGAAGACGTCCGTGTAGCCCTTCTGTGGCACCAGCGACGTCATCCCGTACGCGGAGAAGCGTTCGTTGAACGTCGTGTGGTCGTCGCCCGAGTAGCGGTGCCACAGCGTGTCCGCCGCGTGGTCGTTCGATGAGTGCAGCATCGACCTGATCAGCCCTCGGTCGTCGTCGGTGAGGGTGATCTCGCCTGCGTGGTCGCGGGTGAACAGGTCGACGACCATCGCCAGCTTGATCGTGGACGCGGTCCACGTCGGGTCGCCTGCGTGGTCGTTGCGCCACACGGCGCCGGTCTGCTGGTCGTGGAGCACGATGCCGGTCGTGCCGGGGCGACTCGTCAGGTAGTCCTGCACCGCCGCGATCCTGCGCTGGAAGTCGCAGTCGAACCCCGCGTCGGGAAGGGGGCAGTCCTCGCTCGGCGGAGGCGATGCCGGCGGGGGCGGTGTGCCGCCGCACCCGGCAACGGCGATGGCGGCCGCCGCGATGAGTGCGGCGGCCGCCATCGGCCGGGTGACTAACCTCAAATCTTCTTGGAGGGGTCGTCCTGGGTCTTCGCGACCTCGGTGCCCGTCTCCGTCTCACCGGAACCGGACTCCAATTCGGCGCCGTGGCCGTGCTGGGCCGCGCGTGCCTTGGCCAGCGCCGCCGTTTCCTCCGGCGGGTCCGGCCGCAGCAACGACCCGGCGACCGGCTCACCGGCCGAGCCGAGCTTGTTCATCTTCTTCGGCACCGACGTGCCCTGGTACTCGAGCGGGATCGGGTGGCCGTGCTCGTCCACGCCGGCGAGCGGCTGGTGGACCTCGATGAACTCGCCGTGCGGCAGCCGCTTGATGATGCCGGTCTCGACACCGTGCTCCAGCACCATCCGGTCGGACCGCTGCAGGCCGAGGCACAGGCGGTACGTGATGGCGTACGCCAGCGGCGGCAGCAGCAGCAACCCGATGCGGCCCATCCACGTCGTCGCGTTCAGCGAGATGTCGAACTTCTCGGCGAGCACGTCGTTCGCGGCGGACAGCAGCGACACCATGAAGAAGGTGATCGCCATGACACCGAGGCTGGTGCGGACGGGCACGTCACGCGGCCGCTGCAGCAGGTTGTGGTGCGCGAGGTCCTTGGTGAACTTCTTCTCGATCCACGGATAGACCAGCGCCACCCCGCCCAGCAGAGGCAGGCCCATCATGAACGGGAAGAACGCCGCCGGGATCGTGTAGTTCCCGATGTAGACCTCCCACGCAGGCCACAGCCGGACGAGGCCATCGGTCCAGCCCATGTACCAGTCGGGCACGGTGCCCGCCGAGACCTGCGCGGGGGAGAACGGTCCGAAGTTCCACACCGGGTTGATCTGGAACAGACCGCCGAGCAGCGCGGTGATGCCGATGACGACGGCCGTGAAGCCGCCGGCCTTGAGCGCGAACGTCGGCATGATGCGGACGCCGACGACGTTGGTCTCCTTGCGCCGCACACCGGGGAACTGCGTGTGCTTCTGGTACCAGACCAGGCCGACGTGCACACCGATCAGCGCGAGCAGGATGCCCGGGACCAGCAGGATGTGCAGCGTGTAGAGCCTGGGGATGATCTCCGTGCCGGGGAACTCGCTGCCGAACAGCAGCCAGTTCGCCCAGGTGCCGATCACCGGGATCGACATCGTCAGACCCGAGGTGATGCGCAGGCCCGCGCCGGAGAGCAGGTCGTCCGGCAGCGAGTAGCCCGCGAGGCCCTCGAAGCAGCCGAGCAGGAAGATCAGGACGCCGATGACCCAGTTGACCTCACGCGGCCTGCGGAACGCGCCGGTGAAGAACGTGCGGAACATGTGGATCGTCAGCGACAGCATGAACAGCAGCGCCGACCAGTGGTGCACCTGGCGCACGAACAGGCCGCCGCGCACGTCGAACGTGATGTACAGCGTCGACTCGTACGCCCTGGACATCTCGAGGCCACGCAGGTTCGCGAACGAGCCCTGGTAGGTGACCTCGGCCATCGACGGGTCGAAGAACAGCGCAAGGTACGTGCCGGAGAGCAGCAGCACGATGAAGCTGTACAGCGCGATCTCGCCGAGCAGGAACGACCAGTGGGTCGGGAAGACCTTGTTCAGCTGCTTACGCATGCCGCGCGACAGGTGGTACCGGTCGTCGGCCCACTTGGCCGCACCACCGGCCGCGCGCATGACCACGTTGTCGGGCTTCGTCGGCGAAGTAATTCCGCTCATGACTCCCCCTCGCAGGCTCCGGGGAGCCGCTCGCGGTCGCCCTGTGTCAGATGATTCGCTCCGCAAGCTCTGCTCATGACTTCCGCTCCCAGTATGCGGGTCCGATCGGCTCGATGAAGTCACCGGTCGAGATGAAGTAGCCGGTCTCCTCGTCCAGCGCGATCGGCAGCTGCGCCAGCTTCCTGGTGGCCGGGCCGAACACCGGCTTGGCGTACTGCAGCGCGTCGAACTGGGACTGGTGGCACGGGCAGAGGATGCGGTTGCTGCGCTGCTCGAACAGGGAGGTGGGGCAGCCGACGTGGCTGCAGATCTTCGTGTAGGCGTAGTAGTCGCCGTAGTTGAAGTCCTCCTGGCCCTCGTGCTTGATCACCCGGGCCGCGTCGGCGGGCCGCAGGCGGATCAGCATCACGGGGCTGTCACCGCGCTTGAGGAGCTTGACCCACTCCTCGTGGGTGTCGCCCTCGCGGTACGGGAACACCGTCTCCATGGCGCCAGCGTCCATGTCCTCCGGCCGTACCAGGGACACCTCGTCGTTGTTGCCCGTGACGCGGCGCAGGAAGACCTTTTCGCCCTTTTCGGTGTGCTGCCACGGGGTGTGCAGCAGGCCGTCCTTGTTGTCGGACTGCGCGTGCGGGTTGCGCAGGAGGCTGCCCAGCGGCAGCGCGGTGAGCGCGAGCCCCAGCACGCCGCCACCGAACCCCAGCGACCGCTTGATCATCGGACGGCGGGCGATGGTGCTGCGGTTGCCCGCGTCGGCCAGGTTGGCGAGGATGGTCGCCTTGTCCAGCTCGGCGGAGCCACCGTCGTGCCGGTCCTGGACCGCGATCTCGTGCGGGACGAACTTCCGCGTGTAGTTCAGCACGCCGATGCCGATGCCGAGGATCGCGAGACCCAGGGTGACGCCGATGACCGGCGTGTACAGCGAGTACATGACGTACCCGTCGTCATCGGGGGCCACGTACCTCGCGGGCCACCAGATGAAGGTGACGACGAACGCGAGCCCGGCCAGACCCGCGAGCACGAACCAGAACGCGACCATGCGCTCGGCCCGCTTCTCCGCGCGGGTGCCCTTGACCGGCCACGGGTCCGGGTACTCCACCAGCTCGACGCCGTCGAGCTTGCTCCCGAGCTTGACCAGCTCGTCCCGGGACATCTGCGCGAGCTCCTCCTCGCTCGGCAGGTCCTCAGGCTTGTCCGTGCTCATGCTTTAGCCCCGATCCACAACGTGATGCCAAGGAGGGCGACGATCCCCACGACGAACGCGATGAACCCCTCCGACTGCGGGCCGAGACCGCCGATCGGGCTACCACCGGGGTTGTTGTTGCCGTCCGTCACCGACTTGACGTAAGCGATGATGTCCTTCTTCTCCTCCGGCGACAGCTGGCGCTCGGAGAAACGAGGCATGTTCTGCGGGCCGGACAGCATGGCCGCGTACATCTCCTCCGACGTGACGCCGTCCAGGGCCGGTGCCTCCTTGCCGGACGACAGCGCACCGCCACGGCCGGTGAAGTTGTGGCAGGACGCGCAGTTGAACCGGAACAGCTCGCCGCCTCGGGCGGGATCCTCCCCGACCAGCGCGTCGCCCCGTCCCTCCGGCATCTCCACGCCGCCGCCGTTGGCCTGGACGTAGGCCGCGACCGCGTCGACCTCCTGCGGCGTGAGCACGCGGGGCTTGTCGGGGATCTGCGCGCCCTGGGAGGCGGCAGGCATGCGGCCCGTCGAGGTCTGGAAGTACACGCTGGCCTCGCCGATGCCGATGAGGCTCGGGCCGCGGTCCTTCACACCTTCGAGGTTCGAGCCGTGGCAGCTGATGCACGTGTTGCTGTAGACCTTCGCGCCCTCGCGCACGATGACCGGGTCCTGCTGTGCCTGCGCGGTCTGCGGCTCCGGGACCAGCACGCTGTACAGCGCGCCGACGCCCATCAGCGCGATCCCCAGCGCCAGCAGCCCCGCGACGCGGCGCCGGAGCTTGGTGCGTGCCCTGCGTTTCTTGGGCTGTGTCGTCATTGTGCGGCTACCTCTACTGAAGTCAGTTCGGACCCGGCGAGTCGGCGGCTCGGTCGCATCACGGAATGAAGTAGATGACGGTGAACAGGCCGATCCAGACGATGTCCACGAAGTGCCAGTAGTACGACACGACGATGGCCGACGTGGCCTGTGCCGGTGTGAACTTGCTCATCTTGGTGCGCATGAGCAGGTACACGAACGCGATGAGACCGCCGGTCACGTGCAGGCCGTGGAACCCAGTGGTCAGGTAGAACACCGTGCCGTAGGCCGAGGAGGGGATGGTGAGGCCCTCCTCGATGAGCGTGCGGTACTCGTTCGCCTGGCCGAGCACGAAGATCGCACCCATGACCAGCGTGACCGTGTACCACCGCCGCAACCCGAACACGTCGCCCCGCTCCGCCGCGAACACACCCATCTGACAGGTGAGGGACGAGGCGACCAGCACGATCGTGACAACGAGCGCGTAGGGCACGTTGAGGTGGTAGGGCGGAGGAGGCCAATGACCGGTGTCGTTCTGGGCCTTCACCGTGAAGAACATGGCGAAGAGGCCGGCGAAGAACATCAGCTCGCTGGCCAGCCACACGATGGTGCCGACGCTGACCATGTTCGGCCGGTTCAGCGAGTGCACACGCTGGCTGATTGAGGGCGCTGCTGTCGTCACGCGGGCATTATTGCCTGTGCTTGCGCCGGTCAGCTGATCGGGGTTGCGGCGCGCCGGGGGTATCGGGAGATCATCGGGGCTCGGTCGGGCACCTGTGGGCGGTGCAGGGGTGCCGGATAGCATCGAGGTGTCCGGACCTGCCCTATTTCGATCGCCGGAGGCACCCCATGAGCTCCCCGCTGAAGATCCTCGTGTTCAGCCACCGGCCGGAGGTCCGGGAGAGGATTGTCACAGCCGTCGGGCGCCGTCCCGCCGCTGATGTCGGCCGGGTGACCTACCACGAGTCCGCGACCATCGCCGACGTGCTGATGGAGATGGACGCCGGCGACGTCGACCTGGCCATTCTCGACGGCGAGGCGCAGCCGACCGGCGGCATCGGGCTGTGCAGGCAGCTCAAGAGCGAGATCGACGACTGTCCCCCGATCGTGATCGCGATCCGCCGCCGGGACGATCGATGGCTCGCCACCTGGTCGCAGGCCGACGCGGTGATCGTGCACCCGCTCGACCCGCTGACCGCCGCCGAGACGGTCGCAGACGTGCTGCGGAACAAGCAGCTACCCGTCGTACAGGGGTGATTCCGGATGTCACAGACCTGGCCCGGCCTGCTGGGCCGGTTAGTCGCGCGTGAGGACCTGACCGCCGACGACACGTCGTGGGCGATGGAAGAGATCATGACCGGCCGGGCGACCGGCGGCCAGATCGGCGCGTTCGCCACCGCGTTGCGCTCCAAGGGTGAGACAGCCGATGAGGTGGCAGGCCTCGCGGCGGTGATGTTGTCGCACGCACGCCGGGTGCAGCTGGACGTGGCCGCCGCGGACGTCGTCGGCACCGGTGGCGACCAGTCCGGCAGTGTGAACATCTCCACCATGAGCGCGGTGGTGACGGCGGCCGCCGGGGTGCCGATCGTGAAGCACGGAAACCGTGCGCAGTCGTCACGCTGCGGAGCGGCCGACGTGCTGGAGTCACTCGGCGTGGTGATCGAACTCTCACCGGAGGCCGTCGCCACCTGCGTGCGTGAGCTGGGCATCGGCTTCTGCTACGCCCCCGCGTTCCACCCGGCGCTGCGCCACGCGGGCCCGACCCGCAAGGAGCTCGGTATCCCGACGGTGTTCAACATCCTCGGCCCGCTGACGAACCCGGCACAGCCGACGTCGGCACTGGTCGGCTGCGCACACGAGCGGCTCGCACCGGTCGTGGCGCAGGTACTCGCCTCCCGGGGCTTCTCGGTGCTGGTGGTCCGCGGCAACGACGGTCTGGACGAGATCACCACCACCACGACGACCAGGGCATGGGTGGCGTCGGGCGGCACGGTCCGCCACGAGACGATCGACCCAGCCGAGCTGGGCGTGACCCCCGCCGCACCGAACGCACTGGCGGGCGGCGACGCCTCCGACAACGCAAAGGTCCTGCAGGCCCTGCTGGCCGGCGACGCGGGTGCGGTGCGAGACACCGTGCTGATCAACGCGGCGGGCACGATCGCGGCGTTCAGGGGGCTCTCAGCCGACCTGACGGCCGACCTGCGGGCGGGCCTGGACATCGCCGCCGAAGCCATCGACTCCGGCAAGGCCGCGAAGCTCCTGGACCGCTGGATCACCCGCAGCAAGGAACTTGCCTGACCCAGCACCCAACGCAAAGGCGCGTCCCGGAACCCCGGAACGCGCCTTGCGTACGTCTACAGCTCAGTCAGTGGCGTTGGGCCGAGTGTGGTACTCGAAGATCAGCCCGCCCACGGCGGCCAGCACCAGCACGAGTGCGACCACCAACAGCCATACCTGCCAGAACGCGATCGAGATGGCCGCAAGACCGCCGGACGCGGCGATGCCCACCGGCCAGTAGCTACCGGCCGAGAAGAATCCCACCTCACCAGCGCCATCGCTGATCTCGGCGTCCGGGTTGTCCTCCGGGCGTCGCTCGACGCGCCGGGCGACGAAGTGGAAGTACGAGCCGATGATCAGCGAGAGGCCGCCGGTCAGGATGAGGCCAACACTGCCGACCGGCTCCTTGGCCCACAGGCCGTACACGACGGCGGCGATGAAGAAGAACGCCGTCGTCACGTCGAAGAGCCTGGCTTCGACCTTCATGAGTCAGTCCTCTCCAGACGTCAGTTCGACGAGGTCCGCGCGGTGCGGTCGCTGTTGAACGGGGACGTGGTCACTGCGGTCGGGCTGCACAGCTCACCGCACGACGGGTCTTCCTCGCCCATGCGGGCCAGGGCCTCGGCCGCCGTGTACGGCTTGCCGGTGTCCTCGTTCGTGGTGACGCGCAGTTGCATGTAGTCGTCGAAACGCTTCGGGCTCAGGGCGCGAACTTCGAAGTTCATGCCCGAGTGGTAGGTGCCGCACAACTCGGCGCACCGGCCAACGAACGAGCCTTCGCGGTCGATCGAGTTCTGGAACGTGTGGTCCTGGTTGTTCTTCTCCGGGGAGGGGAAGACGTCCCGCTTGAAGTGGAACTCCGGCACGAAGAACGAGTGGATGACGTCGCCGGTGCGGGAGCGCAGGTCATAGTGGATGGTCGTCTCCGATGGGAGCACCAGCAGCGGGATCTCGGTGGTGCTGCCGGTGGTGGTGACCAGCTCACCGTCGGAGGTGCGCGGCACCATCGTGCGGCCTTCGGCGGTCTTGTACCCGTTGTAGGTGAACTGCCAGTTCCACTGGAAGGCCATGACGCCGACGTTCACGCCGACCTCGTCCTCTGGTTCCTCGGCGAGCACGAAGTTCTGCGTGGTCACCGTGAAGTAGAACAGCACCACCACGATGATCGACGGGACGCCGGTGTAGATGAACTCGAGGAAGTGGTTGTACTGGAACTGTTTCGGGAGCTTGTCGCCCTTCTTGCGGTGCGCGACGACCGGCCACAGGATCAGCGCCCACATGACGACGCCGACGATCAGCGACGCGATGACCGTCCAGGTCCAGAAGTCCACCATGCGCTCGGACTGTGGGGTGACCCCCTCGGGCCAGCCGAAGCGCAGTACCTCGCCGCCGGAGCAGCCCGTCGCGGTGACGGCGACCAGCCCGACGAGTCCACCGATGGTGGTCAGTCGCGATGCCCGCGAACGCCCCGTTCCGCCCACTGCGCGATCCCTCCTAGGAAGACCGGTGATCACAGCGTTGGAGCGTAGCCCAGAGGCGCAGGCCACACCGCTGAGGGGCCGCACTGGCGGAAGCGGCCATACTTGCCCCTTACAAGCACTCGACCACTCGACAGGGAAGGTGGTGCCGAACCGTGTGCGGTCTGCTTGGTGTGGTGTGTCCGACGGAACAGGATGCCGTTGCCGCCAGGGACGCGGTCGCCGCGGCGATGCGGTGCCAGCGCCACCGCGGGCCGGACGAGACGGGCACCTGGACCGGCGACGAGGTGGTCTTCGGCTTCAACCGGCTGTCCATCATCGACGTCGACCACTCCCATCAGCCGCTGCACTGGAGCCCCGAAGGGGTTCAGGAGCGCTACACGCTGCTGTTCAACGGTGAGATCTACAACTACGTCGAGCTACGCGAAGAGCTGATCGAGAAGCACGGCGCGACGATGCGCACGCACGGTGACAGCGAGGTCATCGTCGCCCTGTACCACTACCTCGGTCCGGCCGCCGTCCAGAAGCTGCGCGGCATGTTCGCGTTCGTCATCTGGGACTGGCGGCGGCGCGAGGTGTTCGGCGCCCGCGACCCGTTCGGCATCAAGCCCCTGTTCTACGCCGCCGGCGCAGGCGGAGTGGCGTTCTCGAGTGAGAAGAAGGCGCTGCTGGAGCTGGCCCCGCACCTGCGACTGCGGCCGGAGCTGGACCGCACCGCGCTGCAGCACTACCTGACGATGCAGTACGTCCCGGAGCCGGAGACCCTGCACACGGAGATCCGCCGGATCGAGTCCGGCCACTCGTTCACCATCTCCCCCGGCGGCGAGCTGCGGACGGACCGGTACTTCTTCCACACCTTCCGCCCGACGTCGGTCAAGGGTGACCCGGAGAAGCTGTACGACGAGATCGCCGAGGTCATGCGCGACTCGGTCGCCAAGCACATGCGCGCGGACGTGACGGTTGGTTCCTTCCTCTCCGGCGGCATCGACTCCACGGCCATCGCCGCGCTGGCCCGTGAGCACAACCCGAACCTGATCACCTTCACGACGGGCTTCGAACGCGAGGGCTACTCCGAGGTCGACGTCGCGGCCGAGTCGGCGGCGGCGATCGGTGTGAAGCATGTGGTCAGGACGGTCAGTGCGGACGAGATGATGGAGGCTCTCCCGCTGATCGTGTGGTACCTCGACGACCCGGTGGCGGACCCGGCGCTGGTGCCGCTGTGGTTCATCGCGCGGGAGGCCCGCCGCCACGTGAAGGTGGTCCTGTCCGGCGAGGGCGCGGACGAGCTGTTCGGCGGCTACACCATCTATCGCGAGCCCATCTCGCTGGCCGCGTTCGAGAAGGTCCCCGGCGCACTCCGCAAGGCGATGGGCAACCTGTCGACGAAGATCCCGGACGGCACCCGGGGCAAGGACCTACTGCGCCGCGGCGCGCTGGGCCTGGAAGACCGCTACTACGGCAACGCGAGAATCTTCCGGGACGACCAACTGCGGGCGGTGCTGAAGACCTTCGACCCGTCGATCAGCCACAAGGACATCACGGCGGGCCCGTACAGCGAGTCGGAGGCGTGGGATCCGGTGACCCGCATGCAGCATGTGGACCTGTTCACGTGGCTGCGTGGCGACATCCTGGTGAAGGCCGACAAGGTCACCATGGCCAACTCACTGGAACTGCGCGTCCCGTTCCTCGACGCGGAGGTCTTCAAGGTGGCGGCGAAGATCCCGCTGGAAGAGAAGATCACCAAGGAGACCACGAAGTACGCACTGCGCCAGGCATTGCGGCGAGTCGTGCCGGAACACGTGCTCAACCGGCGCAAGCTCGGCTTCCCGGTGCCGATCCGGCTGTGGCTGAAGGACGAGATGTTCGACTGGGCGCGCCAGATCATCCTCAAGTCCCAGACCGAGGAGGAGATCGACAAGAACGCGGTGCTGAAGCTGCTGGAGGAACACCGCGCGGGCACGCTCGACCACAGCAGGCGGCTATGGGCGCTGCTCGTGTACATGCTGTGGCACGGGATCTTCGTGGAGCAGAACATCCGCCCACGCATCCCGGAACCGCACTACCCGGTCAAGCTGTAGTCGGGCCTACCGCCGGAACCGCCACGTCTTGCTGTCGAACACAACACAGACGCCGGGCGAGAGCACCACGACCCGCAACGTCCCGTCGCGCTCGTCGTAGTCGATGCCCTCGGCCTCGAACTCACCGGAGCAGCCGCTCTCCAACGGCAGCTGCCCGAGCGACGTCACCGTCCCGGCCACGTCAGAAGCACCCACCGGGGCACCGAGGTCGACCTGCAACAACGGCTTGGTCACCCCGAACAGCGACCCATCAGGATCATCCGAGGAACACACCAGCTGCGTGGCCGAGGAGAAGTCGCACCCCTGGATGTCGCGCACCGGCCGGTCGAGCCGGACGGCCGAGGCGTACGGCAGGTTCGCGGCGGGATCGGTGTGCGCGACCCCCGGCATGGGATGGACGAGAAGCCGGGACATGGTCCCCCACTCACCCGCGACCATCCATCGCCCGTCCGGCGACACGGCGGCGAACGAGTTGTTGGACGCCTCCCACGACTCAAGCGCGTGCTGGTACTCGGCCCACGTCCCGTCCGGTGCCTCGACGCGGAACAGCTTCGCGCCGCGGTCGTCCCGCTGGTAGGGCTCGACGTAGTACCCGCCACCCGCGCCGGGATCACCGACGTGGTTCCACCCGCGCGTCGCCAGCGACGGCGGCACGGTGCCGATACCGGTGTACCGGACGACGGTCCCCGACGGGCGCGTGACGACGGCCGGCCCCTGACTCTCGTCCAGGGGCCGCGCCACGTCGGAACCCACGGTCCGCCACGGTCCGACGTCGGCCGACGCGACCCCGGCGAACAACATCAGACACGCAGCGGTGACCGCGAGTGCACGCATGGTAACCAGAGATACCAGGCGTGGGTGAAAAGGGGAACCTACGGGAGGATGGCGCCGATCTGCTCAGCGGCTTCCGGCCCGTACGCGCCGCCGATCCGCACGAGGGCGAGCTCCCTGTCCAGGGTCCACTCCTGCGGGCCGACGGTCTCGAGCACCAGCACCGCGATGTAGGACCCCAGCTGCGCGGCCCGCTCCAGTTCGAGGCCCTTCTCCAGACCGGAGAGCAGCCCGGCGCGGAACGCGTCGCCGACGCCGGTCGGGTCGGCCTTCATCGTCTCCGGCACCGCGCTGACGTGGATCGACACGCCGTCGGCGTCGACCAGCTCGACGCCCTTCTCCCCGAGCGTGGTGATGCGCATGCCGACCCTCGACATGACGTCCTGCTCCGACCAGCCGGTCTTCTGTCGCAGGAGCTCCCACTCGTAGTCGTTGGAGAACAGGTACTTCGCGCCGGTCACGAAGTCGCGGATCTGCTCGCCGGACATGCGGGCGAGCTGCTGCGACGGGTCGGCGGCGAACTCGTAGCCGCGATCCCGGCACTCCTGTGCGTGGCGCAGCATCGCGTCCGGGTCGTCCGGGCTGATCAGCACCAGGTCGAGCCCGCCGACGCGCTCAGCGACCGGCAGCAGCTCGATGAGCCGGGCCTCGGCCATGGCACCGGCGTAGAACGACGCGATCTGGCACATGTCGTCGTCGGTGGTGCACACGAACCGCGCGGTGTGGGCGGTCTCCGACACACGCACACCGGAGCAGTCGACGCCGTGCCGCTCCAGCCACGACCGGTAGTCGGCGAAGTCCTCGCCGACCGAGCCGACCAGCACCGGCGAACTGCCGAGCACGGCCATGCCGAACGCGATGTTGGCTCCGATCCCGCCGCGCCGCACGACCAGGTCGTCGACGAGGAAACTCAGTGAGATCCGGTGCAGCTGCTCCGCGACGAGCTGCTCGGCGAACCTGCCTGGGAAATGCATGAGGTGGTCGGTCGCGATGCTTCCGGAGACGGCTACGGGCACGAGGGATTCCCCTGTCTGGTGGTCGTCAGTAGCTGTGAATGGCGGTTACCAACGATAGTGGCCCAGACCAGTCAAGCCTCTATAGGGCATTCACTGGACACTACCGATTGGTAAGGGTGTGCGACCGGAGGCGTTCGACCTAGATTCGAGCGGTGACCTCACATGAAGCCGAGTCGTTCGCCGAGCTCATCGCGGACTGCGCCGACATCCCACCGACCCTCCGGGACGGCGGACCGACTCTCCCCGGCCAGCGGGAACCCGCGCCGTGGGAAGTGAACGAGACGACATTCGCCCAGGTGAACGACCTGGAAGAGTACGTATGACGACCACGGGCCGCGACGAGTTCGTCGCGGCCCGTGCCGTGGAACAGTCAGCGACTCAGTGGAACGAGTCACCGCACGCGCAGGAACCACCGGCATTGGGGTTGTCGATGGTGAAGCCCTGCTTTTCGATCGTGTCGACGAAGTCGATCGTGGCGCCCTGGACGTACGGGGCGCTCATCCGGTCCACGGCCACCTTGAGGCCGTTGAAGTCCCGGAACAGGTCCCCGTCAAGCGTGCGCTCGTCGAAGAAGAGCTGATAGCGCAGGCCGGCGCAGCCACCAGGCTGAACGGCGATACGCAGGTGCATGTCGTCGCGACCTTCCTGGTCCAGCAGGGCCTTGGCCTTGCTGGCAGCCGCGTCCGACATGAGTACGCCGTGCGTCTCCGTCTCGGTGGTGTTCTCCTGGGCGGTCGTCATGGTTCTCCCTCGACCTGTCGGCTCCTACTATCTGGGGTCAATCTCGGCCGAACCGTGGTTTATTCCCCGTGCTTGTCATCCCATGGTGACACATGTGCGTCGAAGCCGGCTGTTACTGCCGCCACTGTCCGGCCACCTGCGTCGCGAGCCGCGTGAGCGTGCCGGCCGGGTCGGCGAGCGACGCCTCGGCCGAACCGGCGTGCTCCGCGACCGCATATGCCTGCTTGACGCCTGCCGACGCGGCCCTGCGGCGGCCGACGCTGACCTGACCGGCGAGCACCAGGCACGGCACGCCGCGCTCGGAAGCCGCGCCGGAGACCCTGGTCACGAGTTTGCCGCGAAGGGACTGGAAGTCGAAGCTGCCCTCGCCGGTGACGACGAGCTGTGCCTGGTCGAGCGCCTTGTCGAGGCCCGTGAGCCGCCGGACCACGCCCGCACCCGACTCGACGGTGGCGCCGAGTGCGATGAGCGCGGCGCCGAGGCCACCGGCGGCACCCGCGCCCGGTTCGTTCCGGATGTCGCGCCCAGCGACCCCGCCGAGGAGGTCCGCCCACCTGGTCAGCGACCGCTCCAGCCTGCGGACGGCCAGGTCGTCCGCGCCTTTCTGCGGACCGAAGACCCGCGCGGCGCCCTCCTTGCCGAGCAGTGGGTTCTCCACGTCGGACGCGGCGATGAGCTTGACGCCCCGCAGGTCGACGTCGCCGACGAGCCGGGTGGCGTCGATCAGCGGGCCGCCACCGGGGGGAAGAGGTTCGCCGTCCTCGCCGACCGGGATCGCGCCGAGCGCGTGGAACAGGCCGGAGCCGCCGTCGGTGCTGCCGGAGCCGCCGAGCCCGACGACGATCGTGTGCACGCCGGAGTCGAGCGCGTGCCTGATCATCTCGCCGACACCCATCGTGTGGGCACCGACCGCGTCCCGTTCGTCCTTCGGGACCAGCGTCAGGCCGCAGGCCTGCGCGCACTCGATGTAAGCCGTGCCGTCGTGTTCGAGCCAGACGGCGTCGGTGAACGCCCCGAGTGGGCCGGAGACCGAACGGTGCCGGAGGTGCCCGCCGAGCGCGGAGTACAGCACGTCGACGAAGCCGGGACCGCCGTCGGCGAGTGGGCAGAGGGTGAGCTCGTCCTCCGGCGCACCGCCGCGCCATCCGGCGGCGATGGCCGCCGCGGCCTCCGGCGCGGTCAACGTCCCACCGAAGCAGTCAGGAGCGATCAGGACCCGCATGGTCAGAGCGTAGTCGCGCCTCCTTTACCCTCTGGCGTGTGAGGTTCCTTCGCCGCAAAGAAGCAGAGACCACCGACGCCGATGCCGTCGTCGACCCCGCGGAGGAGGAAGCCGCCCAGAACAAGGCCCACACGCCGGGCAAGGGCCGTCCGACGCCGAAGCGCCGCGAGGCCGAGCAGCGCAAGCGCGGCCCGGTCGCGCCGCCGCCACGCACGACCCGCGAGGCGATGAAGCGGGCGCGCGGCAACAAGGACGAGCGCAAGGAGCTCTCCGCCAAGCGCCGGGAGATCCGCGCCACACAGCGCGAACGCATGATGGCGGGCGACGAGAAGTACCTGATGCCGCGCGACCGAGGGCCGGTCAAGTCGTTCATCCGGGACTCAGTGGACTCACGCCGCAACCTGCTCGGGCTGTTCATGCCGCTCGCGATCCTGATCTTCGTCGCGCTGCTGGTGCCGGACCCGAGGGTGCAGAGCTTCACGACGCTGCTGTGCCTGCTGATGCTCGTCGCGATGATCATCGAGGGCATCCTGCTCGGCAGCCGCATCACGCGGCAGGTCCGGGCGAAGTTCCCGAAGGAGCCGGTGCGCGGGCTGTCGATCGGCTGGTACTCGTTCATCAGGGCGTCGCAGCTGCGCAAGCTGCGGGTGCCGAAGCCGAAGGTGCGTGCCGGAGACAAGATTGCCTGAGCCAGGTCGCGACCCGTTTCCGTTGCGGGGGCGGGTGGCGCTGGTGACGGGCGCGTCCCGGCGGGCAGGCATCGGGTACGCGACGTGCAGGCTGCTCGCCGCGTACGGGGCGAGCGTGTACGTCCACCACTACTCCCCGCACGACGCGGCGCAGCCGTGGGGCGCGGACGACGTCGCGGCCGTGGTCGACGGGGTGCGTGAGGTGGCGTCCGCGCCGGTCGCGCACGGGTCGGCGGACCTTGCCGCCGCCGAAGGGCCCGCCGCGCTGGTCGACGCGGTGGTTGCGGAGCTCGGCGGGCTGGACATCGTGGTGTGCAACCAGGCGCTGTCCGGTTCGGACGGTCCACTGTCGAGCCAGACGGCGGCGATGCTGGACGCGCACTGGGCGGTGAACGCACGGGCGTCGATCCTGCTCGCGCGGTCGTTCGCGGCGCTCGGCGGGCCGGGGCGCCTGGTGTTCATGACATCGGGCCAGAACCAGGGGCCGATGCCCGACGAGGTGGCGTACGCGGCGAGCAAGGGCGCGCTGTGGTCGATCACGGCGACGCTGGCCGACGAGCTGGCCGACCAGGGCATCACGGTGAACTCGGTCAACCCGGGCCCGGTCGACACCGGCTACGCGTCGGGGGAGACGAAGGCCGAGGTGGCGGCCCGCTTCCCGGCCGGCCGATGGGGTGAGCCGGACGACCCGGCCCGCCTGATCGCCTGGCTGGCCACGGACGAGGCACGCTGGATCACCGGCCAGGTCCTGAACACGGAAGGCGGCTTCCGCCGCTGACCCGCGAGTCCAACCGTTCGGGACACTAGGTTGGGGGCATGGAGTTTCGTCGTCTTGGCCGTAGCGGCCTCAGTGTCAGTGAGATCTCCTACGGGAACTGGATCACGCACGGGTCCCAGGTCGAGGAGGAGCAGGCGCTCGCCTGTGTGAAGGCCGCCCTCGACGCGGGAATAACGACCTTCGATACCGCCGATGTGTACGCGAACACGCGCGCCGAGTCCGTGCTGGGGCGGGCGCTCGCCGGGCAGCGGCGGGAGAGCCTGGAGATCTTCACGAAGGTGTTCTGGCCGACCGGGCCCGGCGGTCCCAACGACAAGGGGCTCGGCCGCAAGCACATCATCGAGTCGGCGAACGCGTCGCTGACACGTCTCCAGACCGACTACGTCGACCTCTACCAGGCCCACCGGTTCGACAGCAGCGTCTCGCTCGAGGAGACGTTCCTCGCGTTCGCGGACCTGGTCCGCGCGGGCAAGGTGCTCTACATCGGAGTGTCCGAGTGGACCGCCGGGCAGATCACGGCGGCCGCCGAGCTGGCCCGCGAGCTGAGGGTGCCGTTGATCTCCAACCAGCCGCAGTACTCGATGCTGTGGCGGGTCATCGAGTCCGAGGTCATCCCGGCGAGCGAGGAGGCGGGGCTCGGCCAGATCGTGTGGTCGCCGATCGCGCAGGGCGTGCTCACCGGCAAGTACCAGCCGGGTCAGCCGCCGCCAGAGGGCTCGCGCGCCACCGACGAGAAGAGCGGCAAGGAGTTCATCGCCCGCTTCCTGCGGAACGACGAGCTGCTGGCGAAGGTCCAGGACCTCAGGCCGATCGCCGAGGAGCTGGACCTGTCGATGGCGCAGCTGGCGGTCGCGTGGGTGCTGCAGAACCAGAACGTGTCCTCGGCGATCATCGGCGCCACCCGGCCCGAGCAGGTGCACGAGAACGTCAAGGCCGCTGGCGTGCGGCTCGAAGCCGACGTGCTGAAGAAGATCGACGACGCCCTCGACGGCGTCATCATGCGCGACCCCTCGCGCACGGGCTGACGGACTGGCTCAGCCCTCGGGGTGGAGGCTCATCGGCCCGTAGACGACCTCGTCGCCGTCCAGCAGGGTCACCTCGTCGACGCCCGCGTCGCGGAGGTCCTGCCAGCTGGCCGACAGCCACTCCTCGGCGGCGGCCTGGTCGTCGAAGGTGGGCGAACCGTCCTGGCTCCAGCGGTAGGTCACGGCCGCACAAGATAGCGTGCGGCCGTGACCACCCTGGTGCTCGGCGGTGCCCGGTCCGGTAAGTCCGCGCACGCCGAGGGACTCCTGACCGCCGACGATGCCACCTACGTGGCGACGGCCCGCGTGGACCCGGCCGACACCGAATGGCAGGCCCGCATCGCCGCGCACGTCGCCCGCCGCCCGCCGGGCTGGCGCACGGTCGAGCCCCCGGACCTGCCCGGCTACCTCACCACCGCGCACGGCCCGGTGCTGGTCGACGACGTCGCGACCTGGCTGACCAGCGTGATGGACGACCACCACGCGTGGGACGGCGATCTCGGAGGGGTGCGCCGCGAGTGCGACCGGCTGGTCGCCTCGGTCGCGGACTGCCGGGCGGAACTGGTCCTGGTGTCGTCGGAGGTCGGCCTCGGCGTGGTGCCCGCGACGCGTTCTGGCAGGCTCTTCCGCGATCAGCTCGGCACGCTGAACGCGGGCCTTGCGGAAGTGTGCGCATCGGTGTCGCTACTCGTGGCCGGTCTTCCGCTGCGACTGCGCTGACTGGAGGAATTCTCAGATGGAGTTCGACGTCGTCAGCCAGCCCGACGAGTCAGTGCGGCAGGCGGCCCAGGAACGGCATGCGCGGCTCACGAAGCCGCTCGGCGCGCTGGGCAGGCTCGAGGAGCTGGGCACCTGGCTCGCCGCGTGCCAGGGCGAGTGCCCGCCGCGGCCGCTGCGGCGCTCGAGGGTGGTCGTGTTCGCCGGTGACCACGGGGTGGCGGCGAAGGGCGTTTCGGCGTACCCGCCGGAGGTCACCGCGCAGATGGTGGCGAACTTCCAGGCGGGTGGCGCGGCGATCAACGTGCTGGCCGGGATCGCGGGCGCGACCGTGCGGGTCGTGGACATGTCGGTCGCGGTCGACACCACGGCGGGCGAGAAGAAGGTGCGCCGCTCGTCCGGCTCGATCGACCGCGAGGACGCGCTGTCCGAGGACGAGGTCGAGGCCGCGCTGGCGGCGGGTAAGGCGATCGCGGACGAGGAGGTCGACTCGGGCGCGGATCTGCTGGTCGCGGGCGACATGGGCATCGGCAACACCACCCCGGCCGCGGTGCTGGTGGCGGCGCTGACCGGCACGGAGCCGGTCGCGGTCGTCGGCCGTGGCACGGGCATCGACGACCAGACATGGATGCGCAAGACCGCCGCGATCCGCGACGCACTCCGCCGCGCGAAGCCGGTCACGGCCGACCCGGTGGCGCTGCTGCGCACGGTCGCCGGCGCGGACATCACGGCGATGGCGGCGTTCCTGGCACAGGCCGCCGTGCGGCGGACCCCGGTGGTGCTGGACGGGATCGTGTCGGGCGCGGCCGCGTTGCTGGCGGAGGAGCTGGCGCCGGGCGCGCGGGCGTGGTGGGTGGCCGGGCACCGGTCGACGGAGCCCGCGCACTCGCTCGTGCTGGAGCAGCTGGACATGAAGCCGCTGCTGGAGATGGACATGCGCCTTGGCGAGGGCTCCGGCGCCACCGCCGCGATCCCCCTGCTCACGATGGCCGTCCAGGTGCTGGCCGACATGGCCACGTTCGCGGACGCCGGCGTGAGCGGCCCGGCGGCCGACGCGGCGGAACCGGAGGCAACCGAACCGGAAGACGCCGAGCCGGAGCCCTCGGAAGACGCCGCGACCCAGGAAGACGCCGAGAGCGAGCCGGAGACCGCGGAGAGCAGGGCGGAGGCTGCCGAGCGCAGGGCGGAAGCCGCGGAGCGCAGGGCGCAGGCCGCGGAGCGCAGGGCGGAAGCCGCCGAGCGCGGGACGCGGGACGCGGAGCCCGACGCCACTCCGCCGTCCGACAGCTGATGCTCGCCGGGCTGCGGCTCGCCTTCTCCTGGTTGACCGTGCTGCCGGTGCACGCGCGGCACGTCGACCGGGACGTGGCCCGCTGGGCCATCGGGCTGGCGCCGGTCGTGGGACTGGTCCTCGGTGGCGCCGCCGCGGGCCTGCTCGTCCTCCTCGACAAGGGTCTGCTCGGCGGCGTACTCGTCGTCGCGTTCCTGGCACTCGCCACCCGAGGCATGCACCTCGACGGCCTGGCCGACACCGCAGACGGGCTCGGCTCCTACCAGGGCCCCGAGAAGGCTCTCGCCATCATGCGGGACGGCCCCGTCGGCCCGTTCGGCGTCGTCGCGATCGTCCTCGTCCTCGGCGCTCAGTCCGCCGCCATCCACGACTGGCGAGCGCTGGTGCTCGCCGTCGTCACCGGGCGGGTCGCGTTCACGATCTGCTGCCACCACGCCGTGCCATCGGCAAGGCAGGAAGGGCTTGGCGCGCTCGTCGCCGGGACGCAGCCCGCCGCAGTCCCCGTCGCATGGGTGGTGGCGGTGGCCGCGGCGTCGATCGTCACAGGATGGCGAGGCCCGGTGGCCATCGTGCTCGCCACCGGGCTCGTCGTGCTCCTCGTCCATCACACGAAGAAGCGATTCGGCGGGATCACCGGCGACGTGCTCGGCGCCGCGGGTGAACTCGCCACCACCGTCGTGCTGGTGGTCCTCAGCTGAGCTTGGTCATCCACCCGTGCGTGTCCGGCGCGGTGCCGCGCTGGATGGCGGTCAGCGCGGCACGCATGCGCATCGACACCTCACCCGGCATGCCGCCGTTGATCGTGAACGACCCCTCGGCGTGCTTCACCGAGCCGACCGGCGTGATCACGGCGGCCGTGCCGCACGCGAACACCTCCGTCAGCTCACCGGACTCGACCTTCTTCTCCCACTCCTCGGTCGAGATGCGCCGCTCCTCGACCTGGTAGCCCAGCTCGGACGCCAGCGTCAGCAGCGAGTCCCGGGTGATGCCCGCCAGCAGCGACCCGGACAGCTCCGGCGTCACCACCCTGGCGTCGGCACCCGAGCCGAAGACGAAGAACAGGTTCATCCCGCCCATCTCCTCGATCCACCGGCGCTCGACCGCGTCCAGCCATACGACCTGGTCACAGCCCTGCTCGGCGGCCTGCGCCTGCGCGATCAGCGACGCGGCGTAGTTGCCCGCGAACTTGGCTGCGCCCGTGCCGCCCGGCGCGGCGCGCACGTACTCGGTCGACAGCCAGACGCTCACCGGCTTGACGCCGCTCGCGAAGTAGGACCCGGCGGGCGAGGCGATGAGGAGGTACAGGTACTCGGTGGCGGGCCGCACCCCGAGACCGGCCTCGGTGGAGATCATGAAGGGCCGCAGGTAGAGGGACTCCTCGTCCTGTTCTGGTACCCAGTGCCCGTCGACCTCGATCAGCTCACGCAGCGAGTCGAGGAACAGCTCGTCGGGCAGTTCCGGCATGGCGAGGCGGTGTGCTGAGCGGCGGAACCGCTCGGCGTTGGCCTCCGGGCGGAACGACTGGACGGATCCGTCGACGTGCCGGTACGCCTTGAGACCTTCGAAGATCGCCTGGCCGTAGTGCAGCACCATGGCCGCGGGGTCCAGTTCGATCGGGCGGTACGGTTCGACCGTCGCCCCGTGCCAGCCTTCGGTGCGGTTCCAGCGTGCGGTCACCATGTGGTCGGTGAAGTACACCCCGAAACCCGGCTTGGCCAATACCTCCGCGATCCGCTCCGGGGTCGCCGGCGCCGGATGGGGAGTCCTGGTGAATGACTGCTGTGTCATGGGAAGCACCGTAACTCTCGACGGGCCGCACAGAGAATCACTTCTGAGCGGAGCTTGCGGAGCTTGCGGAGCGAACAACGTGATGGACAGACTGTCTGACGTCCTACTATGCCCGACCTCGGCGACCGCTCAGCACGCGGATCACGGCTTCACTCAGTAGCAGTACAGCCGCTCCGACCAGGGCATGTTCGGGTTCCAGCACCAGCGCGCCGAGGGCGGAGACCGCCGCCGCGAGCCCCACCGCGGCCACCGGAGACCGGCTGTCGGATGCGATCTCACGGATGTCGGTCAGGCAGGCACGGAGCGCGAACAGGCACGCGACGGTGACGCCGACGGCGAGCAGGCCGTCGATGGACGCGGCGTCCGCCGCCGTGAGCACGTCCCGCAGCGGCGCGGGCGACAGCGCGAGCCGCTCCCCACCCAGCTGGTGCAGCGCCCCGACGGCGACCGCGACACTCACCACGAGCACCACCCCGATCACAGCGGGTCGCGCCCGGCGGGTGGTCCTGCCGCCGACGAAGCACAGGAACAGCACCGCGGCCGAGGGCAGCAGGCCGAGCAGCGCGTCCGCGCCATCGGCGTCCGGGCCCGGCGCGACCGGGGGCGCGACGGGCGCGATCGTGAAACAGGCCACAGCCACGGTCATCAGCACGACCAGCACGACCACCGCGGCGATCCGGTCGACGGCCGGGGGCAGCGGCGGCGAGAGCAGGACCACGGCCGCGACCGCCACCACGAGCACGACCGCGCCGACTGATGGCCGCTCCGGCACCACGTACGCCCCGAACGTGGCCGCGACCGCCACGGCCGCGGCAATCCTTCCCAGTATTCCCAGTGAAGACGCCGCCAGACCGGGTGTCTCGTCCGGTGTGGACAGTGCGAAGAGGACGGCAATGGCCCCGGCCAGCACCATGCCGGCCACCAGCCACCACCCCGCGAACGCGGAAGCCGGCGCCAGGCCAAGGAAAAGTCCGGCGCCGAACGCGGGCGCCACCCCGCGCGCCAGCCCGTCCACCGTGAGTACCCGATCGGTCACCTGACCACCGTGTCAGACCTCCCTACCACTACCTGACAGTGGGCAGGCCTGAAACAAGTCGTTAGCATGCGTCAGCAACCCGACCGACAGGAGCATTCGTTGACCGCGCCCAAGCTGTCACTGACCACCACCACGGCAGACGAGGCCACCGCGGACGCGGTGATCATCGGCACCGTGTCCGACAGCACCACTGGGGCCGTCGCCCTGGCGCCGGGGAGCGAACGGGTCGACGCGGCGTTCGGCGGTACCCTCGCCGAGATCCTGCGCACCGTCGGCGCCACCGGTGCCCAGGACGAGATCGTGAAGATCCCGAGCATGGGCAAGATCTCCGCCGGGCTCGTGATCGCCGCCGGGCTCGGCAAGTCCACTGACGACGGACCGACCGCGGAGCAGGTGCGCCGCGCGTCCGGCGCCGCCGCCCGTGCGCTCGCAGGCACCAGGCGCGCGGTCACCACGCTGTCCACTGTGGACCTGCACGCGGCGGTCGAGGGCACCGTGCTCGGCGCGTACCGGTTCACCGAGTACCGCTCGGAGAAGGGTGACGCGCCGGTCGAGCGCGTCGACGTCGTGCCGCCCGCCGAGGGCACCGCGAAGGACCACCGCGCCGCGCTCAAGGCCGCGACCGCGATCGGCGAGGCCGTGTGCACGGCCCGCGACTTCGTGAACACGCCGCCCAACGACCTGTTCCCCGCGTCGTTCGCCGACCGGGCCGCCGCGCTCGCGAAAGCCGCCGGGGTGGACGTCGAGATCCTCGACGAGAAGGCGCTGCGCAAGGGCGGCTTCGGCGGTGTGCTCGGCGTCGGCATGGGCTCGACGCGGCCGCCGCGCATCGTGCGGTTGAGCTACAAGGGCCCGAAGGCACGCAAGAAGGTCGCGCTCGTCGGCAAGGGCATCACGTTCGACACCGGCGGCATCTCGATCAAGCCGGCCACCGGCATGGAGGAGATGACCTCCGACATGTCCGGCGCCGCCGCGGTCGTCGCGACCGTCATCCTCGCCGCCAAGCTGAAGTACCCGCTGGCGATCACCGCGACCGTGCCGATGGCGGAGAACATGCCCTCCGGTGCCGCGTACCGGCCTGGCGACGTGCTCACCATGTACGGCGGCAAGACCGTCGAGGTGCTCAACACCGACGCCGAGGGCAGGCTCATCCTCGCCGACGCGATCGTCCGCGCGTGTGAGGACGGCCCCGACTACCTGGTGGAGACGGCGACGCTGACCGGCGCGCAGATCGTCGCGCTCGGCCGCCGCACGCCGGGGATCATGGGCTCGGACGAGTTCCGCGACCGCGTCGCCGCCATCGCGCAGGCCACCGGCGAGGGCGGCTGGCCGATGCCGCTGCCCGACGAGCTGCGCGGTGACCTGGACTCGAAGCTCGCCGACATCGCGAACGTCACCGGGCACCGGTGGGCAGGCATGCTCGCCGCGGGTGTGTTCCTGCGCGAGTTCATCGCCGAGGGTGTGCCGTGGGTGCACCTGGACGTGGCGGGCCCGGCGTTCAACAACGGCGGCCCGTGGGGCTACAACCCCAAGGGCGGCACGGGTGTCCCGGTGCGCACGCTGGCCGCGGTGCTCGCGGACATCGCGGAGAACGGCTAGATGGCCCGCGCCATCTAGGAGAGGCGCCAGGTCGGCCAGCGGGTCACGTCGGGGCCCCTGCCCTGCAGGGTGACCCCGGTGACCGGGGTTTCCGCGGCGATCTCGAACACCTCGCAGCCGTACACCGGGTCCTCCGGCCCCAGCACGCTGGGCAGCGGCGGGCACCCCGTCGCCGCCGTGACCATGCTGGACAGGAACGCGCCGCGGTCGTCCCGCAGCAGGACGGTGACCTGCCGCTGGCCGGTCGCGGTGACCGCCGCGCGGACGACCACGAACCGGTGCCCCGGCGCGGGCACCTGACTGCCGAGGTAGCCGGACGGGTCGAGGACCAGGTCGACCCGGACCCGCAGGCCGTCGACGGTCTCGGCGGGCCCGCCGAGCGTGCCGACGACGCGGGTTGGCGCGGCCCGGTCCCGGACGGCGGGCACGTCGACGGGGAACCGGAGCGGCGCCTGGGCCTCCGGTGACCGCTCCCCGAACAGGACCGCGGTGACGGGTGTCGCGTCCGGCACGGACACGACACCGCACGCGTCGACCTCGGCACCCGCCGGGATCCGGATCACCGGCGGGACGCCCTCGGTGCACGCGATCTGCCCGTAGCCGTACGGCTGCCGCAGCCACTGCCCCCGGTCGTCGAGGACGGCGACGAGCTCCATCGGGTCCTGGGGGAAGTCGGGCCCCTCGGTGTTCGCCACGTGCAGGCGAATGACGAGCCAGCGGTACCCGTCCGGGGCCACCAGGTAGGGCTGCGGCGCGGTCACGACCGTCTCGACCCCGGTGACCGTGACCGCGACGGTGTTGCCCGATGGGTGGCGGTACTCGGCGGCCTTCCCGAGCGAACCCGAGGTGTAGGTCGCGTTGTCGGCGTTGACCACCTCGTCCCCGGCGACGGCGGGCGGGATGGGTGCCTCTGGCAGCGGCGGCGGCAGGTCGATGGCGACGGGGTGACCGCTCGTGGCCTGTTCACCGCCGAACACGACGGCGACCGCCGCGACGATGAGCAGCAGGACCACGACCGCGAGCGTGCCCCTGCGCGGGACGGCAGCGGTTCTCACGGGCGGCCGCACCGGCTCCTCGGACGCCTGCGTGGCGGCGGCGGTCGGCGGCACGGCTGAGGCGGGCGGCGGCACAGGGCGGGCCGGTTCAGCGTCGGCGGGCGGTGGGGCGAGTGGGTCCTCCAGTGCCGAGGGCCGGGCCAGCAGCCGCGCACCCCGCACCACGGCCGTCTCCGGCTCCGGGTCCGTGGTCACCGGCAGGCCGGTCACCTCCCCGATGCGGCGCGCGAGCAACGGCATCCGGCTCGACCCGCCGACCAGCAGCACCCGCGTCGCGCCGGTCGGCACGCCGACCTCGGCCACCAGCACCGCCAGCCGGTCCACGCCCGGCGACACCAGGCGTTCGAACTCCGCCCGGTCCAGCCGAACGGCCCGGTGGTCGGGCAGCACGATCTCCGTCGACTCGTGGCGGGACAGCTGTTCCTTGGCCGCGCGTGCCGACTCCAGCAGCGCGCCGTCGGTGGCGACCGACCGCAGCGACGGCCGCACCCGCTCGACGACGATCCGGTCGACGTCGTTGCCACCGAAGGAAAGCGACGCGGCGGTGACGACCACGTACTCGCCGCCGTGCCCTCGGACCGCGGTGACGTCCCACGTGCCGCCACCCGCGTCCACGACGAGCACGGTCTCCCCCGCACCGACCCCGTGCCCTGCCGCGACCGCCACCGGTTCCGGCACCGGCCGCGCCCACGCGCCCGCGGCCGACACGAGCACGTCGACCCGCTCCCTCGGCCACCCCGCCGGGTGCGTGACCAGCACGGCGCCGACCACGCCGCCCTGGTCCCGGGCCGCCGACAGCACCCGCGCGAACAGCGCGGCCACCTCGTCCGGGTCGAGACGCTCCTTGAGGTCCCGCGCCGCCAGCCCGTTGGCCAGCTCCGCCGCGTCCGCGCCGACCAGGCCCTCGTGCACCACCGACGGCAGCCACGGCGCGCCGTCCACCGTCACGAGCCGCCCGTCGAGCATGGCGACCGTGTTGACGGTCCCGAAGTCGATCACCAGCGTCATCGCAGCCGCCAGAAGAACGGGCGCGCGTCGGCACCCGGCGATGGCACCACGGCGGGCGGGACGCTGTGCGACACGGCGACCGCGCACGCCCCCAGCGCCACCACGGACTCCGGCTGGTCGTCCAGCTGGATCGGCACCGGCACCACCTCCGCCAGCAGCCGCCACAGCAGCGGGATCCGCGTCGACCCGCCGGCCAGCTGCAACGCGGTCAGCTGGTGCGCCTCGACGCCGGACAGGAGGACCGTCCGCAGCGTGAACGCCGTGATGCGGTCGAGGTGGCTGTGGAGCACCCGTTCGAGGTCAGCCCTGGTCAGAGCCGTGTTCGGCAGGCCACCTGGCAACCGCAGCTCCACCCGCTCGTGCCGCGACAGCAACTCCTTGGCACGCCGCACGTCCTGCCGGAACGCCACCGCCTCCCGCATCCGCACGAGGTTCGTCCCGGCCGGGTCCGCGAGCCGGTCCGCGAGCCCCGGCACCGTCTCGCGGAGATGGTCGATGATGAGCCGGTCGAAGTCGCCGCCGCCGAGGCCGGGGATGCAGGCGCGGCCGACCACGACGATCCCGGTGTGCTCACGCCGCACGACGGCCACGTCGACGGTTCCGCCGCCGACGTCCAGCACGCCGAGCACGCCACCGAGCGGCAGCCGGTCGGCACCGTCGACGCCGAGCTCGCCCCGCGTCGCGAACCACACCCCGGCGCCGACGGGTTCCGCGATCGTGCTGATCCTCGGCGCGACGCCGGTCGCGGCGGCGAGCAGGCCACTCAGCCGTTCCCCGCTCCAGTCGGGCGGATGGGTCAGCACGAGGTGGTCAACGGGTGCGCCCGCCACGGCGGCGGCCGCCCGGACGGCCCGCGCGAGCAGCGCCAGCACCATGGTCGAGACCGGCACGACGGTGTCGCCGAGGAGGACCTCGCGCTCGCCGAGCCGCGCCTTCACCCGGTTCTCCAGCCTCGACGGGTCCGCGACGCCCATCCGCAACGCGTCCGCGCCGACGACGAGCGCGTCGTCGCGGCTCAGGAACACGGCCGACGACAGCCACGGCTCCCCGTCCACGGTGACCACGCGGGGCACGGAGCCGGACACGTGCACCACGGTGACGGTGTGCGAACTGCCGAAGTCGACAACAGCAGTAACGCCCTGCGTTCGATGGTTCGCTACGCAAGCTCCGCTCACGACGCCCCCTCGCAGGCTCCGTCACGCCGCTCGCGGTCGCCCTGCGCCCGATGGTTCGCTACGCAAGCTCCGCTCACGCCCACCTCACCAACACGACGGGATTCGCGCGTCAGCCTGTCAGACGTCCCCGTTCTTGGGGAGACCGCAACGGGAACCGGTCAGCCGTTCCTGCGCTTCTGCCGCTCCTGGTAGTCCCGCATCCGCTTCGGGTAGCCGACCCGTTCCACCTCGTACAGCGGCATGGACCGCTTGCGCGCGAACTCCCGCGCGGCGTCGAAGTCGGCGATCCGGCGCCGCGTCCACTCCCCGTCGTGCGCGACGAGCAACACAGTGGTTTCAGTCACATGGGTGCGGGGCTCCACGAACGCCTCGACACCCGTCCGGGCCGACGCCCAGTCATCAAGGTGCGAGGTGTCCGCCTTGCTGGCGCTCCGAACCTGCCCAGCACTCTTCTTCCGGCGGAACAACCCCACGGCGACTACCTCCGTTACGAGAACTTCGTCCCCTTCATTGTGCCTGTCCGGCCACCTCGCAAGCCTGCCGCACGTAGTGACAAGATGATGTGTGGTTGCCCAGAAGGCACACCTGCGCACCCCGAGGAGAACCCGTGACTGATACTTCCGCTGACCTCGTGATCCTGGGTGGCGGTTCGGGCGGCTACGCCTGTGCTTTCCGCGCGGCGGAGCTGGGCATGTCGGTGATCCTGGTCGAGAAGGACAAGCTGGGCGGCACCTGCCTGCACCGGGGCTGCATCCCCACCAAGGCGCTGCTGCACGCGGCGGAGGTCGCCGACCTCGCGCGCGATGGCGACCAGTTCGGGGTGAAGTCCTCCCTCGATGGCATCGACATCGCGGGCGTCAACTCGTACAAGGACGGGATCATCAGCGGCCTGTACAAGGGCCTGCAGGGTCTCGCGAAGGCCAACAAGGTCAAGCTCATCGAGGGTGCCGGCACGTTCGTCGGCGAGAACACCGTCGAGGTCGACGGGCAGCGCTACACCGGCAAGAACGTCGTGCTCGCCACCGGGTCGTACGCGAAGACGCTCCCCGGGCTGGAGATCGGCGGCCGGATCCTCACCAGCGACCAGGCGCTGAACCTGGACTACATCCCGCAGCGCGTCGTCGTGCTCGGCGGCGGCGTGATCGGCGTCGAGTTCGCGAGCGTGTGGGCGTCCTTCGGCGCCGAGGTCACGATCGTGGAGGCGCTGCCCCGGCTCGTGCCGCTCGAGGACGAGTGGGCGTCCAAGCAGCTCGAACGGGCGTTCCGCAAGCGCGGCATCAAGTACAAGACGGGTGTGAAGTTCACCGGCGCGGAGCAGGGCGAGAACGGCGTGACCGTGTCGCTCGAGTCCGGCGAGACCATCGAGGCGGACACGCTCCTCGTCGCCGTCGGCCGCGGCCCGAACAGCGCGGGCCACGGGTACGAGGAGGCGGGCGTGACGATGGAGCGCGGCTTCGTCATCACGAACGACCGCCTGCGCACCAACCTCGACAACGTCTACGCCGTCGGCGACCTGGTGCCGGGCCTGCAGCTCGCGCACCGCGGCTTCGCGCACGGCATCTTCGTCGCGGAGGAGATCGCGGGGCTGGCCCCGCGCCCGATCGACGAGGCAGGCATCCCGAAGGTCACGTACTGCAAGCCGGAGGTCGCGTCCGTCGGGCTGACCGAGGCGCAGGCGAAGGAGAAGTTCGGCGGCGCGCAGACCTACGTCTACGCGCTGAGCGGCAACGGCAAGTCACAGATCCTGAAGACCTCCGGCGGCGTCAAGCTCGTGAAGGCGCCGGACGGTCCGGTCGTCGGCATCACGATGGTCGGCGAGCGGGTCGGCGAGCTTGTCGGAGAGGCACAGTTGATCTACAACTGGGAGGCGTACCCCGAGGACGTCGCGCCGCTCATCCACGCCCACCCCACCCAGACCGAGGCGCTGGGCGAGGCGTTCCTCGCCCTGGCCGGCAAGCCACTGCACGTGCACGGCTAATCGCCGCGCGCCTGTTCACAGTTCAAGGAGTCAGCGAAACCATGGCGTTCTCCGTCCAGATGCCGGCGCTCGGCGAGAGTGTCACAGAAGGCACTGTCACCCGGTGGCTCAAGCAGGTGGGCGACACCGTAGCGGTCGACGAGCCGTTGCTCGAGGTGTCCACCGACAAGGTCGACACCGAGATCCCGTCCCCCGCGGCCGGTGTGCTGCAGAAGATCGTCGCCGGGGAGGACGAGACCGTCGAGGTCGGCGCCGAACTGGCGGTCATCGGCGACTCGGCCGAGGGCTCCGACGACTCCGGTGACGCCGGCGACTCGGGTGCCGAAGCCACCGAGGAGCCGGAGCCCGAGCCCGAGCAGGAGCCCGAGCAGGAGGAGGCGCCCGCGCAGGCCGAGGAGCCGCAGGAGTCCGAGGACTCCGGTGGGTCCGGCGAGGGCACGCCGGTGACCATGCCCGCGCTCGGCGAGAGCGTCACCGAGGGCACCGTCACCCGCTGGCTCAAGCAGGTCGGCGACTCGGTCGCCGTCGACGAGGCTCTGCTGGAGGTGTCCACCGACAAGGTCGACACCGAGATCCCGTCGCCAGTGGCGGGCACCCTGCTGGAGATCACCGCGGCCGAGGACGAGACCGTCGAGGTCGGCGGCCGGCTCGCGGTGATCGGTTCCGGCAGCGCGGCGCCCAAGAAGGAAGCGCCGAAGCAGGAGACGCCCAAGCAGGAGGCCAAGCCGGAGCCGGAACCCGAGCCGGAGCCGGAGGCCAAGCAGGAGCCCGAGCCCGAGCCGGAGCAGGAAGCCCCCAAGCAGGAGGCACCCAAGCCCGCCCCGCGGCCCGCGGCGGCCGACAACGGCGCCCGTGGCGACGGCCCGTACGTCACGCCGCTGGTGCGCAAGCTCGCCACCGAGCACAAGGTCGACCTGTCCTCGGTGAAGGGCAGCGGTGTCGGCGGCCGCATCCGCAAGCAGGACGTGCTGGCCGCGGCCGAGGCCGCGAAGAAGCCCGCCCCCGCCGCGAAGTCGGCGCCCGCCGCCAAGGCCGCCCCGGCGGCGTCGGCGGACCTGCGTGGCAAGACCGAGAAGATGAGCCGCCTGCGCCAGACGGTGTCGCGGCGCATGGTCGAGTCGCTGCAGACCGCCGCGCAGCTGACCCAGGTGGTCGAGGTCGACGTGACCAAGATCGCCAAGCTGCGGACGCGGGCCAAGTCGGCGTTCGAGGCGCGTGAGGGCGTGAAGCTCACGTTCCTGCCGTTCTTCGCGAAGGCCACCGTCGAGGCGCTCAAGCAGCACCCGAAGCTGAACGCGTCGATCAACGACGAGACCAAGGAGGTGACCTACCACGGCGCGGAGCACCTCGGCATCGCGGTGGACACCGACCGCGGTCTGCTCACCCCGGCCATCCACAACGCGGGTGACCTCTCCGTCGCGGGCCTCGCACACAAGATCGCCGACCTGGCCGAGCGCACCAGGGCGAACAAGGTCACGCCGGACGAGCTGTTCGGCGCGACGTTCAACCTGACCAACCTCGGCAGCCAGGGCGCGCTGTGGGACACGCCGATCATCCAGCTGCCCCAGGTGGCGATCCTGGGTGTCGGCCTGGTCGTGAAGCGCCCGGTGGTGGTCACCGACGAGGACGGCAACGACACCATCTCGATCCGCTCGATGATCTACCTCGCGCTCACCTACGACCACCGCCTCGTGGACGGCGCGGACGCGGGCCGGTTCCTGACGACCATCAAGAACCGCCTGCAGGAGGGCAACTTCGAGGGCGAAATCGGCCTGTGAGCGGAGCTTGCGGAGCGAAGCAACGACGCTGGGAGACCCGAACGGCCGCTCGGAGCCTGCGAGGAGCGGCCTGTGAGCGGAGCTTGCGGAGCGAAGCAATGAGGCTGGGAGGCCCGTGAGAATCGTGGTCGCCGGTGCGTCCGGCCTCATTGGGTCCGCGCTCGTCGCCGAGCTGTCCGGGGCGGGGCACGACGTGACCCGCCTCGTCCGGCGCGAGGCGATGACCGCCGACGAGCGGACGTGGGACCCACCGGCCGGACGCGTCAGCGACCTCGTGTTCGCGGGGGTGGACGCCGTGGTGAACCTGTGCGGCGCGCCGATCGCTGGCGGCCGGTGGAGCCACGCACGCAGGCAGCTGCTGGTCAACAGCAGGGTCGAGCCGACCGAGGTGCTGGCCGCGGCCGTCGCGGAGCACGGCATCCCGCTGCTGGTGAACGCGTCCGCGGCCGGTTACTACGGCGACAAGGGCAACCAGGTCGTCGAGGAGTCCGCGCCACGCGGCGCCGGGTTCCTCGCCGACCTGTGCGACCAGTGGGAGTCCGCGACCGAGCGCGCGGCCGGCGCGGGCGCCCGCGTGGTGCTGCTGCGGACCGGGCACGTGCTCGCGGGCAAGGGCGGCTTCGTCGGCATGCTCAAGCCGCTGTTCAAGCTGGCGCTGGGCGGCAGACTCGGCAACGGCCGCCAGTACATGCCGTGGATCCACGTCGCCGACCAGACGGCGGCGATCCAGCACGTCCTCGAGCACGACACCATCTCGGGCGCGGTGAACGTGTGCTCACCGAACCCGGTCACCAACGCCGACTTCACCGCCGCGTTCGCCCGCGCGGTGCACCGCCCAGCGCCGTGGTTCGCGCCGTCGCCCGCGATCAGGCTGGCGGTCGGCGACAGCGACGGGGAGATCCTCTACAGCCAGCGCATGGTGCCTGCGGTGCTGGCGAGCGACGGGTTCACCCACCGGCACACCGACCTCGACGAGACCTTCCGTGACCTGCTCCAGTAGTGCTCTGGGCTGTCGCGAGTGGACGGCGTAGGGTCGTGGAGGTGACTTCCTGTCGCGCGTCTGGCGCTCCCGTGCACATCCGTGAGCTCGGCACGATCGACTACCTCGAGGCGTGGCAGCTGCAACGCGAGGTGGCCACGGCCCGTGCCGACGAGACGGGGCCCGACACGCTGCTGCTGCTGGAGCACCCGTCGGTGTACACGGCGGGCAAGCGCACGGAGCCGGACGAGCGGCCAGACGACGGCACCCCGGTGGTGGACGTCGACCGCGGCGGCAAGATCACCTGGCACGGCCCCGGCCAGCTGGTCGGCTACCCGATCGTGAAGCTGGCCGACCCGGTCGACGTCGTGCAGTACGTGCGCCGCGTCGAGGAGGCACTGATCGCCGTGTGCGACGAGCTGGGCGTGCACACTGGCCGCGTCGAGGGCCGCAGCGGCGTGTGGCTGCCGGGCAACGACCACCAGTGGGAACGCAAGATCGCCGCCATCGGCATCCGCGTGCAGCGCGGCGTCACCATGCACGGCTTCGAGATCAACTGCAACGCCGACCTGTCCGCGTTCGACCGCATCGTCCCGTGCGGCATCCGCGACGCGGGCGTGACGTCCCTGTCGAAGGAGCTGGGCCGCACCGTGTCCGTCGACGAGGTGGCCCCGCTCGCGGCGAAGCTCGTCCTCGAGGCCCTGGAGGGTGCGCTACCGGTCGAGGATCGCTGGCTGCCGAGGTGGACGCCGTCCAGCCCGGGCGTCAGCTTCGAGTTGGCGCAGCGGTAGCAGGTCCCCGGAGGCGGCGTCGACCCCGGCCCGCCCGGCTCGGAACCGTGCAGTCGCACGCCTGGTGAGTGGCCGAGCGGCAGCATCATCTTCACGTCGTCGAAGCGGTCGTCGCCGACCACGATCCGGTTCGGCAGCCTGCCCCATTCGCGGAAGCCCACCTCCTCGTACAGCTGGATGGTGCCGTGGTTGTTGCCGCGGACGCCGAGCGTGAGCAGCTCGATCCCGGCGCGCCGCGCGTCGTCCACCAGCGCGGTCATCACGCGCCTGCCCAGCCCCAGCCCGCGGGCGGCCGGATGCGCCATGACCTTGCCGACCTCGGCCGACGTCCGGAACACCGGCGGCCGCTCGCGCCGCCACGTGCCCATCGCCTCGACCACGCCGTCGACCCGCGCGAGCACGAGCGCGCCGTCGCCGTCGCCGACATCGGCGAGCACGTCGTCCAGCCACGAGTCGGTCTCCGCGCGGGACGGCGGTTCGAGGTAGCCGACCGCGCCGCCGTCGGCGACCACCGCGTGCAGCACGCGGTGCACGGCTTCGCGCAGTGCTTCCGGTGCTTCTGCGGGCCAGTGCAGCTCGATCACGACGGCAGGGTCGCCCGCCGCATGCCGGTCATGACCGCGGTGATGGTCTTCGTCACGTCGGCCGCCGCCCCCTTCGGGTCCGACGCGGTCGCGATGGTCTCCGCGCCCGCCGACAACGCGCCGAACAGGATGCGGGTGGTGGCCTCGACCGGCAGCCGGTCGATCTCACCAGCCTCGATCAACGACTCGATCGCACCGCGGACCAGCCCGAAGCAGAAGTGCTCCTCGGCCTCCCGCCAGCGCTCCCAGCCCATCACCACGGGCGCCTCGTGGATGACGATCCGCTGGTAGGAGGGCTCCAGGCAGACCCCGACGTAGGAGTGGATGCCGACCATGGCGCGTTCCCACGCGGCTCCGTCGCCTTCGACCACGTTCGTGAGGCGAGCGACGGCGGCGGTCCCCACCTGGTCGAACACCGCCTCGAACAGTGCCTGCTTGCCGCTGAAGTGGTGGTAGAGGGCGCCCTTGGTCACGCGGGCGGTCTTGACGATCGCGTCGAGCGAGGTGGCCGCGTAACCCCGCTTCGTGAACAGCTGAAGCGCCGAGTCGACCAGGGCCTGTCTGGTCGACTCGGTGTAGTCGACGCGTCTGGACCGCATTGTCACCACGCTCACAACCGTACGACACATAGGGGCCACATACCGGTGGTACGTTGATGTTGTTCGACCATACCGACGGTATGTCAATGACCAACGGTATGACCGAGATCACCCAGGGGGCAGCTATGGGTTGGCAGGATTTCTACGCCCGCAGGGACGCACTGAACGCGGCCGTCGAGCAGGGGGAACTGCGGCCGAGCGACGCCTTCCCCGACGAGCGTGACCTACTGGCCGCGCTCCAGCACCGCTGGTCCCAGCGGCTCACCGCCCGCATCGAAGTGGCCGGGCTCGAGCACACCGACCCGATGGACACGGTGGGCGAGGCATGGCGCAGCACGGCGAAGGACAACCCTGACCTGCGTGCCCTCCTCGACACCCACGCGGACGACCCGGCACTGCACCCGCTCATCGACGCGGAACACCGCGGGCTGGCACGCGCCGCCGGACTGACCGAACCCGGCGACTCCCCGGCCGAAGAGGCATCGATCGGCGCCGCGTTCGTCGCACTGCAACGCACCGCCCCGGCGGGCACCCCGCGACGCAACCCGGTGGAACGCCTGTTCCGCCGCCTGGGCGCCTCAGCCTGACGCGCCGGTGAGTGGGCGTAGCCTGAACGGCGTGACGATCGCCCCCGAAGGTCGAAAGCTGCTGCGTCTCGAGGTACGCAACAGCGAGACGCCGATCGAGAAGAAACCGGCGTGGATCAAGACGCGCGCGAAGATGGGCCCCGAGTACACCGAGCTCAAGAGCCTGGTGCGGCGTGAGGGCCTGCACACCGTGTGCGAGGAGGCCGGCTGCCCCAACATCTACGAATGCTGGGAGGACCGGGAGGCCACGTTCCTCATCGGCGGCGAGCAGTGCACGAGGCGATGTGACTTCTGTCAGATCGACACCGGCCGCCCGGCCGAGCTGGACCGCACCGAGCCGCGCAAGGTCGCGGAGTCGGTGCAGGCGATGGGCCTGCGGTACGCGACGGTCACCGGCGTGGCCCGCGACGACCTGGAGGACGGTGGCGCGTGGCTGTACGCGGAGACCGTCCGGCAGATCCACACGCTCAACCCCGGCACCGGCGTCGAGCTGCTGATCCCCGACTTCAACGCCGACCCCGACCAGCTGGCCGAGGTGTTCGGGTCGCGGCCGGAGGTGCTCGCGCACAACCTGGAGACCGTGCCGCGGATCTTCAAGCGCATCCGGCCCGCGTTCCGCTACGAGCGGTCGCTCCAGGTGATCACCGAGGCCCGCGAGTTCGGCCTGGTCACCAAGTCGAACCTGATCCTGGGCATGGGTGAGACGCCAGAGGAGGTCACGACCGCGCTGCAGGACCTGCACGACGCGGGCTGCGACATCATCACGATCACCCAGTACCTGCGGCCCTCGCTGCGCCACCACCCGGTCGACCGGTGGGTGAAGCCGGAGGAGTTCCTCGAGCACAAGGAGTCGGCGGAGGCGATCGGCTTCGCCGGGGTGATGGCCGGGCCGCTGGTCCGCTCGTCCTACCGCGCGGGCCGGCTGTACGCGCAGGCCATCGCACACCGCGGCGAGGAGGTCCCCGACGCGTTGCGGCACCTCGCGGCGGCCGGCCCGGCGTCGCAGGAGATTTCGTCAGTCCTGAGTAGGCAGGCGTAGTCAGCTCCTGGGTTGATGTCAGGGGGAACCCGGATGTGATTTCGTCGGTCCTACTGCCAGACTTGGCGCGTCTGCCGGGGGAAAACATCTGAGGGGAGCGGATCGTGGCTTTGGTGACCGACGTCCTGGAGTGGTTGCAGGCTTTGCCGCAGCCGGCACTGGTGGGGGCCACGGGGGCGCTGGTCTTCGCGGAGTGCACGATCGGTCTCGGATTCATCGCACCGGGCGAGGGCGGCCTGCTGGTCGCGGCCACCACGGTCGACTCGGTATCGCGGTTCCTCGTGCTGTGGGGTGTGGTCACCGTCGCGGCGGGCATCGGCGACTCGATCGGATACGCCATCGGCCGCCGCTTCGGCCCTGCCCTGCGCGAGACGAAGCTCGTGCAGAAGTACGGCGCGGAGGGCTGGGACAAGGCCACGGACATCCTGCGGCGCAAGGGGGCGTGGGCGGTGTTCTTCGCCCGGTTCCTGCCGGTGGTCCGCACACTGACACCGGCGGCGGCAGGCACGTCCGGGCTGCCGTACCGCAAGTTCCTGCCCGCCGTGGTCGCGGGTGCGGCCTGCTGGTCGGCCATGCACATCGCGATCGGCGCCGCGCTCGGTGAGGCCGCGAAGCGCATCGAGGGCGTCATCAGCACCGGTGGCCTGGTCGTACTGGCCGTCGCCGTGGTGGCCGCCATCGTGATCGTCACGGTCCGCAAGCGCCGCAGGAAGGCCCGCACCGAGGTAGTGGTCGCCGCGATCCCGATCACCACCGGCGACGCGGACCCGGAACTCGAACCGGCAACCTGACCGGTCGTCAATCAAACGCGGCGGAATTCGTAATTCGCCTTGATCTCCTGGTTGTAATACCGCCCGACGCTGCCCGCACTCACGAGCGCGAAATACTCCCGCGCGGGCACGTCGAGGTACTGGTACACGGCACCGCCGTCTACTTCCACCTCGAGCATGCGGCGCTTCTTGTCGTACCCGACAGACACCACAACGGACGACGTGACCGGCTGGCGGTACATGCCCACCACGCTACGCCCGTTTCTCACCCTCGCGGGTGATTAGCCCCGCCAGAAGTAACGCACTGTCACCACGGGCCGATCAACACCACGTAGGAGTACAGCGGACCGAGGCCCGCGGCACTCGAGCACTGGGGATCTTTTCCACACCCGCACAGATCGTTCCCAGTAACGATCAGGATTCCCGCTCGGCGCCGCGGCCGCCTCTTCCCCGGCAGCCTCCACACCGGACGCGACCTCCCCGGCATTTGCCCCCGGCCCACCTACAAGGCCGACAGCGGTCCAGAAGCGACCATCCGCTTCTCCACCCGGTGAGAAGTGACACTCGCGAGGTACAGATACTCGTCGCCGTCGCACCGCGTGAGGTGATCTTCTTTGCCAGGCGACCGCCTACACTGATGCCTGCACGTGCAGACTCACCTGCCTTCGAAGAAGTACCCGATCGCAATACAACCAGGTACCTTCCTCGCTTATTCTGAGCTGAAGTCCTTTGTTGCGGGGGAGGCACACGACATGCTCAAAGGCTTCATCGACTGGTTCGATTCCCACATCACCCGCGAGGAACCCTCGGCGATATTGAAGTCTCTTATCGGGTTCATGACGTTTGCCGGCCTGCTTGGCACCATCTTCGGCAACCACGCGATCCGCGCGGGGGCATTTGCCGTCGTAATCACGTTCGTGCTGTCGGTCATGCTCCTTCTCATAGCCGATCGACGACGCCTCAAGCGGGCCTACGACCTGCAACGTGCCCGTCTCGCCCGGTACTGCGACTACGTCATCGAGAACACGCCCGCCCCGCAGATCTCGATCGAGTCCTGGCAGCAGGCGGTGTACGTGCGGCCGAACGGGGACGTACGCGAGGTGCTCAACCTGAAGGCCGTTGCGCTCGGAGAGAAGGTGCACTTCGTTCGACTGACGGCCGGAAGCAGATGGGACCAACCCGACAGGTACAGACGCGATGTGAAGGTGACCGCCCGGAGTATTTCGGCCGATGGGACACCCGGTCCACATTGGTACGTAACCACCTCATGGCAGTCGGCGCACAAGATGGTCTCGATCCCTCATCTCCGTCGCGCCATCGGCCGCGGCGAGGAGGTCTCGTTTGAGATGGTCCGCGATTGGCCTGCGAAATGCTTGCCCATGATGCGACAGAAAGAGGCCGAAGACTTCACCCTCTGCACAACGAGTCGCCTGCCAGTACAAAGCGCCGAGTACCGCGTGGTGCTTCCTCGGGGATTCGACGCCGTGCACGAACTCATCGGGTCAACGCAGCCCGACGTGCACCTGTCCGCGGAAACAAAATACGACCAGGAAAACCGCAGGGTTTTCATATGGCGCTCGGACAGCATACCCACACTCACCACCGTGGGAATACGGATCGAACTAAAGTAGCCGCTCCCCGACAAGCGGACTACTTCGACATAATGGCTACGTGTCGCCGTCTTCTCCACCATGGAGCATGATAGATCCTTCAATTGAGCGATTGACTCAATAGAGACACCGCCACACATTGAATTCCACATTCAACGCAAGTTGATCTGCCACCAATATCACAGGTGACGCCGAAAATGGGATGCCTCTACGTCCAGGTGCACCGGGCTTATGGAGAGGCGGGGGTTCCCGGCTCTGTCCACTGCGGCACGATACTGGGTCCGCCCCGCGATGACCATCCATTCGGGGGGGTCGGTGGGCGCAGCAGGGATCGAACCTGCGACCGCTCGGGTGTAAACCGAGTGCTCTTCCGCTGAGCTATACGCCCGTGGTGGCCGAGCTCGCGCCCGGCCGGAACGGTCACAGACTCGCGACCGCCTTCTTCCACGCTTCCTGGTCCCTGGCCTCGCCGGGCTGGTTGACCTCCGCGAACCGGACGACGCCGCCCTTGTCGATCAGGAACGTGCCCCGGTTCGCCATGCCCGCCTTCTCGTTGAAGACGCCGTACTGCTGGGCGACAGCACCGTGCGGCCAGAAATCCGACAGCAGCGGGAACTGGTAGCCCTCCTCCTCGGCCCACTTCTTCAGGCTGAACGGCGTGTCGACGGACACGCCGAGCACCTGGACGCCCTCGAACGACGAGAGGTCGTCGCGGAGCTGGCAGAGCTCACCGGTGCAGATGCCGCTGAACGCGAAGGGGTAGAAGACCAGCAGCACTGGCTTCTCCCCGACGTACGACGACAACGACACGTCCTGCTTGTTGTAATCCTTTAGCGTGAACTCCGGCGCCTTGGAACCAACGTCGACCACCGAGCTGCCTCCTCCGATACGTGAGTGCCGAAGGACAGCCTAACGAAGCTCAGCGCTTGGTCTTCGCCGACTTTGGTGACACAAGTCTCGTCGCCGACCAGTCGCTGCCGACGCTGGCGCTGGACGTCTGCGCCAGCCCCGCCGTCGGCACGGCCTCGGCGATCTCACTCGGCTCGACGTGTCCGTCGCGGCCGGTCTTGGGGGTGAGGACCCAGATCACACCGGTGTCGGCGAGGGGGCCCATGGCATCCATGAGCGCGTCCACGAGGTCGCCGTCCTCCTCGCGCCACCACAGCAGCACGACATCGACAACATCGTCGGCATCCTCGTCCAGCAGATCACTGCCGATCTGCTCCTCGATAGCGGCACGGACGCCGTCGTCGACGTCCTCGTCCCACCCGAGTTCCTGGACGACCATCCCCGGCTCGATCCCGAGCCTCTCGGCGACACCGGCCCTGCCAGCGTCTCCCGCGGCGACCACGGCTTCTCACTCCTCCTCGAACGCCACCGCGGCGGCCACAAATCGGCCTACCGCGAATCGTATTGGCACAGCGAACACTGACCTTGCCCTACCGCGCAACCACCCACGCCGGGTTTGCCCTGGACGGACCATCTCAAAACCGGCACTTACTCGTCGGTAAGGATGACCTGAGCGGCCATCGAGACGACGATGGCAGAGTTACCGGCATGAGCGCAGGCACTGGAGACCCCTTGGCTACGCAGAACAGCGAAAACAGCAGGAAACAGCCCGAGCGGGTCCGGGTCATCCGCGACGGTCTCGCGGCGCACCTTCCGGACATCGATCCGGACGAGACCGCGGAGTGGCTCGAGTCGTTCGACTCGATGCTCACCGCCGGCGGCCAGCAGCGTGCGCGCTATCTGATGCTTCGCCTGCTCGAGCGTGCCAGGGAAAGCCGGGTCGGCGTACCGTCGCTGACCAGCACGGACTATGTCAACTCGATCCCCACCGACCAGGAACCGTGGTTCCCTGGCGACGAGGAGACCGAACGCCGCTACCGGGCGTGGATCCGCTGGAACGCCGCGATGACCGTGCACCGCGCGCAGCGGCCCGGCGTCGGCGTCGGCGGCCACATCTCGACCTACGCGTCCTCGGCAACGCTCTACGAGGTCGGCTTCAACTGGTTCTTCCGCGGCAAGGACCACCCCGGCGGCGGCGACCAGGTCTTCTTCCAGGGCCACGCCTCCCCCGGCATGTACGCGCGTGCCTTCCTCGAGGGCCGCCTGTCCGCCGACCAGCTCGACGGCTTCCGGCAGGAGTACTCCCACGGCGGCCCCGGCGCGGGCCTGCCGTCCTACCCGCACCCCCGGCTGATGCCGGACTTCTGGGAGTACCCGACGGTGTCGATGGGCCTCGGCCCGATGAACGCGATCTACCAGGCGCGGTTCAACCGCTACCTGCAGGCGCGCGGCATCAAGGACACCTCCGACCAGCACGTCTGGGCGTTCCTCGGCGACGGCGAGATGGACGAGCCGGAGTCGCGTGGCCTGATCCACGTCGCCGCGAACGAGGGGCTCGACAACCTCACGTTCGTGATCAACTGCAACTTGCAGCGCCTCGACGGCCCGGTGCGCGGCAACGGCAAGATCATCCAGGAGCTGGAGTCCTACTTCCGGGGCGCCGGCTGGAACGTCATCAAGGTCATCTGGGGCCGCGAGTGGGACTCGCTGCTGCACGCCGACCGCGACGGCGCGCTCATCAACCTGATGAACACCACGCCAGACGGCGACTACCAGACGTACAAGGCCAACGACGGCGCGTTCGTGCGCGAGCACTTCTTCGGGCGGGACCCCCGCACGAAGGAACTCGTCACACCCATGTCCGACCAGGAGATCTGGAACCTCAAGCGCGGCGGCCACGACTACCGCAAGGTCTACGCCGCCTACCAGGCCGCGAAGGGCCACCACGGTCAGCCGACGGTGATCCTCGCCAAGACCATCAAGGGCTACGGCCTCGGGTCGCACTTCGCCGGGCGCAACGCGACGCACCAGATGAAGAAGATGACCCTCGCCGACCTGAAGCAGTTCCGGGACTCGATCCACATCCCCATCTCCGACGCTGACCTGGAGAAGAACCCGTACCTGCCGCCGTACTACCACCCCGGCCCCGACGCGCCGGAGATCCAGTACCTGCTGGAGCGGCGCCGCCAGCTCGGCGGGTTCGTGCCGGAGCGGCGGGCCAAGACCAAGGCACTCGTGCTGCCCGGCGACAAGGTCTACGACGTGGTCCGGCGCGGCTCCGGCAAGCAGGAGGTCGCCACCACCATGGCGTTCGTCCGGCTGGTCCGCGACCTCGCCAAGGATAAGGAGATCGGGCACCGCCTCGTGCCGATCATCCCGGACGAGGCACGCACGTTCGGCATGGACTCGATGTTCCCGACGCAGAAGATCTACAACCCGCACGGGCAGATGTACACGTCCGTGGACGCCTCGCTCATGCTCAGCTACAAGGAGAGCGAGCAGGGCCAGATCCTGCACGAGGGCATCAACGAGGCCGGGTCGACCGCGTCGTTCACCGCGGCGGGCACCTCGTACGCCACGCACGGCGAGCCGATGATCCCGATCTACATCTTCTACTCGATGTTCGGCTTCCAGCGCACCGGCGACGGCCTGTGGGCGGCGGCGGACCAGATGGCACGCGGGTTCATCCTCGGCGCCACCGCGGGCCGCACCACGCTCACCGGCGAGGGCCTCCAGCACAACGACGGGCACTCACTGCTGATCGCCGCGACGAACCCCGCCGTGCTCACCTACGACCCGGCGTGGTCGTTCGAGATCGCGCACATCGTCAAGGACGGCCTGCGCAGGATGTACGGCGACCAGGCGGAGGACATCTACTACTACCTCACCATCTACAACGAGCCGTACGTGCAGGCACCGGAGCCGGACGGCCTCGACGTCGAAGGCCTCCTGCGCGGGCTGTACCGGTACGCGAAGGCACCGGATGGCGACGGCCCGAGGGCCAACATCCTCGTGTCCGGTGTCGCCATGCCGTGGGCACTGGCCGCGCAGCAGAAGCTCGACGAGGAATGGGGCGTCTACGCCGACGTCTGGTCCGCCACCTCCTGGGGCGAACTGCGCCGCGACGCCGTCGAGACCGACCGGCACAACTTCCTGCACCCGGAGGCCGAACCACGCAAGCCATACGTGACCTCCGCCCTGGAAAACGCGGACGGCCCGGTCGTGGCGGTCTCCGACTGGATGCGGGCCGTGCCCGACCTCATCCGGCCGTGGGTCCCCAACGAGATGCTGACGCTCGGCACCGACGGCTTCGGGTTCTCCGACACCCGTCCGGCCGCCCGGCGCCACTTCCTGGTCGACACCGAGTCGATCGTCGTCGGCGTGCTCGCGGCACTGGCCAAGGCAGGCGAGATCGACCAGAACAAGGTCGTGGAGGCCGCGAGGCGCTACCGGATCGACGACATCACGGCCGCGGGACCACAGACGTCCGACCCGGGCGTCTCCTGACGCTCGGTCACTCTCGGACCTGCACTGATGAATCAGTAGCACGATCGGGGTACTGAGCTTGGCATCCGCTCCCCGCACCCTCCATAGTGGAGTCACCGGTGGGGACCGGGGAGAGGCCCCGCCCGGCGAAGCCGGGCGGGGCTGTTCGGTGTCTGCGCCACCTTCCCCTTGCTTCGCCTCAGTGTCTGCCGGGGGGCCGAGCCCCCCGAACCCCCCACGGTGCGTTCGGTTGCCAACCCAGCGTGGTTGCCTTCGGCTTCGGCTTCGGCTTCGGCTTCGGCTTCGGCTTCGGCTTCGGCTTCGGCTTCGGCTTCGGCTTTGGCTTCGGCTTTGGCTTCGGCTTTGGCTTCGGCTTTGGCTTCGGCTTTGGCTTCGGCTTTGGCTTCGGCTTTGGCTTTGGCTTTGACTTCGGCTTTGGCTTTGGCTTTGGCTTTGGCTTCGGC
>NZ_JBARWZ010000327.1:0-2115 GCF_049647105.1 Actinophytocola sp. | reverse complement strand
GCGACCCCCTGACCAGCCACGACACCACCACCTAGTGACACGCCCCGTCACCGGGCAAACAGTCGTTCCCGCAGCTCAACCACTGTTTTCACCGACCAGTCAGCAACCTGATCTGTGGAACGCAGGCCCAGGAGCAGAGGCAAGATCGTTCCCCTGGTCTACTCCCAGAGAACAACCGCAGACGACCGCGACGCACGCTCCACGTTGGCCGTTCCCGTTTGTTAATGTCGCAGGTAGCGTGACATGTCGTGAGACGACGGCAGGAGGCCGGCGAACCTGATCATCAAACCGTAGTTCTGGGTTCGAGCCCCAGGCGGCCCACTATCCGCACAAACCGCCTCACCCCGGGAAGCTGGGTATCACTGGTAGCGGGCGCGCGTGTCGAACCAGGTTGCGCAGGCCGGGCAGACTGGGTCATCCGTCGGCTCGGCCGTTGGGTCGGGGTCAAGTACGACCGGACGGTTGCACACCGACCAGGCGAGTTTCACGCCGCGAAAGTCTGTCCTGTCCGCGAGGTCGACCACCGCGTGTGTCCGGCCGGTGAAGAATCCCGGCAGCCACAGGGGTTCCGTGTCGATCCTCATGACTCCTGCCCCAGGGCGGCCAGGCACACCGGGCATGCGGTGAAGTCCGCGCTTTCCGGGACAGGGAGGTTGTCGACCAGCCATGCTCCGCAGACGGCCGGGCCGACTGCGGCGTCGTCGATCACGCTGACCGTGGTGGTGCCGTTCTCGATCGCGCGCACGTGCGCGCGGTGCGGCTCAAGGTAAGTGCGGCCCCATGCGGCTGCGCGCTGCCGCGCGTGGCGCTGCACGGCTCTGCCCAGCGCGACCAGGTCCCTGCCGAGTTCCGCCCCGTCGCCGAGCGAGTTTGCTGCCAATGGGCGACCGGCGTCGTGGTCGAGCGTGATCAGGATGAACCGCGCGACACGCTGGTTGAGGCCGGCGAGGTTCGCCATGAGCACCGACTCGTCATGGTCCATGTGGTCGACCTGCCTCTCTACCATTCTCGTGCCACTATTTGCCCGCACGCTTTCACCGAACGTAAGGCGTTGACCGCAGTGACAGAAAGACAGGGCTTCCATGGGTGGCAGACACAGGCCGGGAACACCACGCGACCGGGCTTTGGGCGCGGAACTCCGCGCGATCAGACTGGCGACGGGCAAGAGCCTCGCCGACGTTGCGGCCGTGATCCAGTGGAACGTCTCCACACTGTCGCGGTTGGAACGCGGCCAGCGCCATATCTCCTCCGAGGCCGTGATGGGCCTCGCGATGGTCTACGAACTGCCCGTCGAGCGTCGCGAGGAGCTGGTCGCCTGGGCGAACAAACCGGTCGCGCTTGGCTGGTGGGACCGCCCGCTCCCCGGCGTCCCCGGCGACTTGGGCGCCCTCGCCTCCTACGAGCACGAAGCCGCTCGCATGACCGAATGGTGTCCAGGACTCATCCCGGGCCTCTTGCAGGTTTCCGAGTACACGGCGGCGGTCATGCGGCTCGGCGGCGCCGCCGAGGAGGACGTCAATCCACGTATCGGTGCTCGAATCAAACGTCAGGAGCAGCTCAGCCGGCGTGGAGTGGACTACCTCGCGCTCATCGGATCTGGGGCGTTGACCAACCCGTTCTGCGCGCCGTCGATCTTCGTGAAGCAGCTGCGTCACCTTCTGGCGATGTCCGGTCGCGATGGTGTGACGGTGCGCGTGGTCGAGGCGCCGACACCGTACATCTTCACGAGCTGGTACCTGATGAACTTCGAACAGGCTGGCTCAGTGGTCATGCTGGAGCACCTGGGCTCGTCCACGTTCCTGTTCGATGAGGAGACCGAGCCGTACACCAACGCGCGCAAACAGCTCCGTGACATGGCTCTGTCAGAGCGGGCAACGCAGGATAAGCTCAAAACGCTGATCGAACGGAGCGACCTCAGGAGCTAGTTCATGCGCCAGGAGCCCTTACGGTTCAAGAAGTCTCGCCGTTCGGCCGCGCAGTCCGCATGTGTTGAAGTAGCCCACACGCTGCGTCACATTCGTGACAGCAAGAACCCCGCCGGTCCCTACCTGCACAGCGTCGATGTGACCGCGCTGATCAGCGTGCTCCGCACTCCGCCAACCGGGTGAACTGACC
>NZ_JBARWZ010000326.1:0-13816 GCF_049647105.1 Actinophytocola sp. | reverse complement strand
GTTCGGGACCGCCGAGTTTGCCGTTCGGGCCCTGACTCCGATGGAGACGAACCACCAACTCGCGGGTCCTGAACCGTGGACTCGCGAGTTCCGAACCGTGGACTCACCGGTCCGAACCGAAGACTCGCGGGTCCTGAACCGTGGACTCGCGAGTTCCGAACCGCCAACTCGCGGGTTCTGAAGCGTGGACTCGCGAGTTCCGAACCGCCAACTCACCGGTTCTGAACCGTGGACTCGCGGGTTCTGAAGCGTGGACTCGCGGGGTTTGGTGGGTTAGCGGTTTAGTACTGAGCGGGGGAGGAGTTTGGCTCGCCAGCCTAGGGGGGCGCCTCGGCGGATGCCTTCCATCAGGTTGTCGTAGGCGGGGGCCAGGTTTGGGTCGGGGGTGTGCTGGCCGCCGTACCAGGAGCGTTCCACCTCGCCGACGACGGTGCGTAGTGCGCGTCTGCCGCCCTCGTCCAGGGAGTGCTCGCGTGCCATGCGGCGGGCGGCCGTGCGGACCGTCTCGGTGCTGGCGACCTCGATGCCCCGGTCCCGTGACTCGGCGAGCAGTTCGCGCCACGCCGACGTCGCCGCGCCGGGCGCGTTCGTGTGGATGTCGTGCCGGTGCGAGAGGCGTCTGCGTTCCCGGACCACGCCCGGGAACGCCGCGATCAGCAGCACCACCACGAGCACCGCCAGCCACCACGCCACCAGCGCCGCGCAGAACACCAGTGCCAGTGCCCACGCCGCGAGCGCCAGTGGCAGCAACTGGCCCCGCCGCCTCGGCCTGCCGCGTGAGGCGGCCACCATCGCCGTCAGCACGACCGCGACCAGCATGAGCGGCACGATCGCCACCCACACCCACAGCACCGTCGACTGCTCCTGCCGGTCGTTCCCGCCCGCGCCCGCCTCCGTGGTCTCCTCGTCCTCCGGCGTGCCGGTCGGCGCGCTCGGCGCGGTCGGCGCGGCGGAGGTCCCACGCGGGTTCTCCGGGTCGTCCTCCGGACCGGACGAGCCGGTGTCGGAGGCGTACGGCGGGTTGTAGGTCGTGCCGTCGGACAGCGGCGTCGGGTCGAAGGTCACCCAGCCCGCCGACGGGAAGAACACCTCGACCCACGCGTGCGCGTTCTGCGTGGTGATCGTCCGGTACTCGCCGTTCGAGTAGCCGCCGGTGTACCCCATGGCGACGCGGGACGGGATCCGCGCCGCCCGCAACAGGATCGCCATCGCCGACGCGTACTGCTCACAGAACCCGGTCTTGCTGTCGAACAGGAAGTCCTCGAGCGCGCTGTCGTCGGAGCCGGTCCCGGTCTCGGTGTCGTACTGGAAGCCGTTGCCGGGTGAGAAGTAGTCCTTGATCGCGTGGACCTTCGCGTACGTCGTGGACTTGCCCGACGACAACCGCCACGCGAGGTCGACGACCGACTGCGGCAGTCCTTCCGCATGCAGGTACTTCCCCGGGACCTGGCCCTCGGCGGTGAAGTCGCCGTCGCCCGCCAGCTGGTCGCGGCTCGGCTCGGTCATGTCGGCCTGCTCGCTGTACATCGGCAGCGAGCGCCGCGACTCGCCGTAGACCATGCCGCTCTCGGCGTCGTAGCGCATGTCGTCGGGCAGGCCGTCCAGCGAGACCGGTATACCGGCCACCGGCGCCCAGTAGTCCTTGGAGTTGACCGGCTCGATCTGGAGGTCGACGATGTCGTCGGGATCCGGCTGCCCGACCCCCTTCGGCCGCGGCAGGTCCCCGCCCACCTCGACACCTCGCGGCAGCTCCCGCTCGTTGTCCCGGCGCCAGCCGCCGGTCCGGTCGTACATCGGCAGCGTCATGGCCCGCAGGTAGCGGGCCCGCTCGTCGTCCATGCCCGACACCCGGAACAGCTCGACGTTGCCCTCGCGGTCGAGCATGCCGCGCAGCGACGTGAACGGGTTGAGGCCGAGACCGCCCTCGCCGCCACCGTTCTCGCCGCCGGGCAGCTGGCCGATCGTGCCGATCCAGGTGACCGTGGCACCGGCGAACAACGCGATCGCGACCGCGCCCGCGACCAGTGAGGCCGGCCCGCCGAGGCCGCCGTTGGTGCCCTGGACGGTCGGCCGGTTGCGCCACATCTGGTGGCGGTGCGCGCCGTCGACCGCGAGCAGCGCCGCGAACGACAGCGCGCCGAGCACGAACGCCCACCACGGCAGCATCTCGTCGGCGAGCGACGCGGGCACCGCGTACACGCACAGCAGCACCAGCCCGCACGCTGCGGGCGTGCCCGCGGACACGGCGAGCGTGTCGACGAGGACGGCCACCAGCCCGATCGCGATCACCACGAGGCACAGCACGGCCTGGGTCGCGGGCACAGGTGGCACCCCGGTCCGCACCACCTCGACCGACGTCTGGAGCACGCTGCCCAGCTCCGCGATCGAGTCCGGCCCCGGCAGGATCCCGAGGACCCCCTCGTTGGTGAACAACGCGACGAGCAGGCACATCAGCGCGAACATCTGCGCGAGCCCGACCAGCAGGATCGGGGTCCGCGCGGCACGCAGCCCGAGACCGACGGCGGTGACCACGGTGACGGCGACACCCGCGTAGCCCCACCACCGGAGTCCCTCGATCACACCGGACAGCGCGAGCGACGCGCAGAGCGTGGTGACGGCCGCGACCACCGGCGTGACGGTCATCGACCACTGCGCCGAGGTCAGCTCGCCACCGGGAGGCGGTGGTGGTGGCAGTGGCGTGTGTCTGCCAGGCGGGCGGGTCGGGGTTGCTGTCGTCACGGTCGTGCCACTCCCTATCCCGTGATCACCGAGTCGGCGCGGGTGCCGTGGGTGCGGCAGAGCGTCGCCCACGTGGCCGTCATCGGGGTGTTCGGCCGCGCGACGGTGACTCCCCAGCCCGCGCCGCGCAGCAGTGCGGTCGCGCCGTCGATGTCCGTACCGGCCGCGCCCTCGTCCTGCGCGGCCCATGCCGTGGTGTCGAGCAGCACGGCGAGGCTCCGCGTGCCCCGCGACCGGTGGCCGAGCAGCGCCGACAGCGACTCCGGTGTGGTGGCGCCGAGGATCGCGATCAGCTCCTGCCCGCCCGCGGGGTCGTTCGGGCTGTTCATGCTCGTCGTCGGCGTGGCGGTCAGCGCGGCCAGCGCGTCGAGCACGGCGTGGTCGTTGTGGGTGCCGTCGCCGGTGTCCCGCACGATCAGCCCGCCGGACTCGGTGACGAGCCGGATCCGCTGTCCGTACCGGTGCAGGTGCAGGCAGACGCTGGCCGCGAACGACACGGCCCACTCGAGGCTCGAGTTCGCGCCGGTGCCGCGGTGTGCGGCCGCGCGGTGGTCGAGCATCACGGTCGTGCCGCCGCGCCACGGGCGTTCCTCGACGCGCACCATCATCTCGTCGCGCTTCGCGGTCGACCGCCAGTGCACCTTCCGCAGGTCGTCGCCCTGCCGGTACGGGCGCACGATCGCGTCGTCCTCGCCCTGGCCCGCGTTGAGCCGCACGGAGCCGTCGTCGCCGGAGCCGAGCCCGGACCCGCCCGGCACGCCTGCGAGCTTCACCGCGCGCGGCACCACGATCAGCCGCGACGTGTGCGCGAGCTCCCGTTCGAACTCGGCGAGCCCGAACGGGTCGGTGATCGTCGCCTTCAGCGGGCCAAGCTGCTGGATGCCGCGCAGCATCGGCTGCACGTGGTAGCGCAGCCGGGTGCCGGTGTGCCTCGGCAGGTGCTCGATCACGAACCTCGGCTTGCCGCCGAGCGAGTAGGGCACGCCGTCGGACACGAGCAGCCCACCGGTCGGCAGCCGTCCTGTGGACGTGATGTGCAGTGTCACCTCGGCACGCCCGCCGACGGGGGTGCGGTTCGGGTTGATCTGCCGCTGCGCGTGCAGGCCGACCCGCGCCACCGCGGTCAGCAGGCACACGAGGATCGGCAGCGCCACCACGAACACGGCGACGCGCAACAGGTCCCGTTCGTTCAGCACGAAGGAACACAGCGCAGCCGCGAGCCCGGCCGCGAGCAGGCAGCGCCCACGCGTGGTCAGACCAGAAAGCGCACCTCGGAGCGGCCGCGCCACGGCCCGGCTACCTGTTCCCGCGTGCGGCCCACTCGGAACCGGACGGCGGCCCCGACTGCGGCACCGGTACCCGCTGCACCAGTGCGCGGATCAGCTCGGCGGGGGAACGGCGGCCCGCCTGGGCCTCCGGGGTCAGCACGAGCCGGTGCGCGAGCACCGGTACGGCCACGGCGTGCACGTCGTCGGGGACCACGAAGTCCCGGCCCGATAACGCGGCCTGCGCGCGGGCCGCGCGCACCAGGTGCAGCGTCGACCTCGGCGACGCGCCGATCCGGATCTCCGGCAGCCGTCGCGTCGCGGACACCAGTTCGACGGCGTAGCGGCGGACCTCGGGGGAGAGCTTGACCGCGCGCACGGTCTCGACGAGGTTCTTGACCTGGTCGGCGTGCGACACCGGCTGGAGGTCGGCGAGCGGGTTGTGGCCCGCGTGCTCGTCGACCATCGCCAGTTCGGCGGCCGGGTCGGGGTAGCCGATCGACACGCGTGCGGTGAACCGGTCGCGCTGCGCCTCCGGCAGCGCGTAGGTGCCTTCCATCTCGATCGGGTTCTGGGTCGCGATGACCATGAACGGCGCTTCGAGGTGGTAGGTGTGCGCGTCGACGGTGACCTGCTCCTCCTCCATGCACTCGAGCAGCGCCGACTGGGTCTTGGGGGAGGCGCGGTTGATCTCGTCGCCGACCACGATGTTCGCGAACACCGGGCCGGGCCGGAACTCGAACTCGTTGGTCTGCCGGTTGAAGATCGACACGCCGGTCACGTCGGAGGGCAGCAGGTCCGGGGTGAACTGGATGCGGCTCACCGTGCAGTCGATGGAGCGCGCCAGCGCCTTGGCGAGCGACGTCTTGCCGACCCCGGGGACATCCTCGACGAGGAGGTGGCCCTCGGCGAGCAGCGTCACGAGCGCGATGCGGACGACCTCCGGCTTGCCGACGAGCACCCGCTCGACGTTCGCGGCGATCCGCTGTGCGGCGGCGCCCAGCTCATCGAGCGGGGAGACCTGCCGGTAGTGCTGCTGAGCGGACTGCGCAGGCTGGTCACCGTTCGCGCCGGCCACGGGCTGTGCGTAGGGGTCGCCGCCATGCGCCGAGTAAGGATTACCAGGCAGCGCCGATGGTGGGGTACTCGACGTCACGCGACCTCCTGAGAACTTCGTGGGCCCCAGCAGAGCCTGCTCCGAAGTGTGTCAAACCTGCGAGAAGTACCCCACCCCTCGGCGATGGCAAAGAGGTGCGGGTGTCCTTACTATCTTGTACGCCTCTTTGCCCGGCTGCGTCCCGGATGGACGAATTGGCCACGAGCCATGGTCTCCCACTTCTCCCCACCGGAGTTCCCAACGACGCCCCACCGTGAACCCGACCGGACCGGAATCAGTCCGTTCGGCCGCCTGAGTGGGCACCCTCGGCCGCTGTTTCAGCACCCGGATGGGGGAGTCCCACCACAGGGCCCCACCTTGCCCCCCACCTGTTGACCTGCGTAAACAATGCGAACCGGGCCACGGAATCCGGCCATTCGCCGTTGACTGTGGTGAAAAGTGGGGTACGGTGGCGGCAAGTGGGGCAGAAGGGGGCCTCATGGCTGGTCCGCACGGACCGGTGGGGAGGTGCGGACCCCGATGTTCCTCGGTACGCACACCCCCAAGCTGGACGACAAGGGGCGGCTCACGCTGCCTGCCAAGTTCCGGGACGCCCTCGCGGGTGGGCTGATGGTGACAAAGGGTCAGGACCACTGTCTCTACGTCTTCCCGCGAGCCGAGTTCGAGGAAATGGCACGCAAGGTGGCCGCCGCACCCTTGACGAACGAGGCGGTTCGCGCCTACCAGCGGTACCTGTTCGCCGGAACGGACGAGCAGCGACCCGATGGCCAGGGGCGGATCGCGGTCGCACCAGAGCTCCGCCGCTACGCGGGGCTGACCAAGGAGTGCGTGGTCATCGGTGCGATCACCCGCCTGGAGATCTGGGACGCGCAAGCGTGGCAGACCTACCTGGACGAACACGAGGACGACTACTCCCAGGCACGGGAGGAAGTCCTGCCCGGCGTGTTCTGACGGGAACGGAACTCGGGCACGGAAACACGCGGGTGCCGCCAGGCCTCCGTTCCGCTCGCCTTCGACCCTGGCACACCTTCCCCGGCGCCAGGTTCGACGAGCGGGCGGGGACCTGGCGGCACCCGCTGGATTTGTTTGGCGGGAGAGGGGGTGTATTCGGCATGGGCGAAAACTCGACGGCACACGTTCCGGTGTTGCTGGACCGGGTGCTCGCACTGTTCGAGCCCGCGCTCACCCAGCCCGGGGCCGTCCTCGTGGACACCACCCTCGGCCTCGGCGGGCACGCCGACGCACTCCTCGCCGCGCACCCCGCGCTCACCATGGTCGGCCTCGACCGGGACCCGAACGCGCTGTCCCGCTCCCGTGACCGCCTCGCGCGCCACGGCGACCGGGTCCACCTCGTGCACGCGGTCTACGACGAGCTGCCCGACGTGCTGTCCGAGCTGGGCATCGCGCCCCGCGGCGGCGTCGCGGGCGTGCTCATGGACCTCGGCGTGTCGTCGATGCAGCTGGACGTCGCCGAGCGCGGCTTCGCGTACTCCAAGGACGCGCCGCTGGACATGCGGATGGACCCGACGGCCGAGCTGACCGCGGCGGAGGTGCTGAACACCTACCCGCCCGGTGACCTGGTGCGGATCCTGCGCGACTACGGCGAGGAACGGTTCGCGAAGCGGATCGTCGACCGGATCGTCCGTGCCAGGGGCACCACCCCGTTCACGAACAGCGCCCCGCTGGTCGAGCTGTTGTACGAGGCCGTCCCGGCGGCGTCGCGGCGCACCGGCGGGCACCCGGCCAAGCGCACGTTCCAGGCGTTGCGCATCGAGGTCAACGGCGAGCTGGACGCGTTGCGTGCCGCGGTGCCCGCCGCGCTGCGTGCGCTGCGGGTCGGCGGGCGGATCGTGGTGGAGTCCTACCAGTCACTGGAGGACCGCATCGTCAAGCAGGCGCTTGCCGGGCTGGCCAAGTCCCGCACGCCCCAGGGCGTGCCGGTGGAGCTGCCAGGACACGGCCCGCAGGTGCGGCTGCTGACCAGGGGTGCGGAGCAGGCCGACGAACAGGAGATCGAACACAACCCGCGGGCGGCCTCGGTCCGGTTGCGTGCGGCCGAGCGGATTCTGGAGGCAACGTGACGATCCAGGCAGAACCGACTCGCGCCAGGGTGAAGGACACGGTCGACAGCCCGCCCGCGCCGACCCGTACCTCGGCGCCGGGCCGGGCGAGATCCGCCGCGGCCCAGCGCGCCTACGCGCGGCGGGCCCAGCGCGAGGGCCGCCCGATCCAGCGCGCGGTGGATGACGACCTCGACCACGGCGCGGGCCGCGTGTCGTTCGCGGTGCTGATCATCGTGCTGCTGGTGGTCGGCGTCGCGGCCACGCTGTGGCTGTCCACGCAGGCGATCGCCGACTCCTACCGCCTCGACCAGGCGAAGCAGGACACCGAGCGGCTGGCCGAGCGCGCGGCGGTGCTGCAGCGCGAGGTGACCGAGAAGGAGTCGGCGGCGTCGCTGGCCGAGCGAGCGAAGGCGATGGGCATGGTCCCGGCAGGTGACCCGGCCCGGCTCGTGGTGCAGCCGGACGGCACGGTCGTGGTCGTCGGCGATCCGACACCGGTGGCACCGCCCGCACCGCCCGCGATCGAGAACCCGCAGGCGAACCATGACCAGCAGCAGCCGCTCCCGCCCGGCGGGCAGGGAGCCGGCTGATGTCGCGTGATCGGCTCGACGCCCTGGACGTGCCATTACCGGCTGCCGCCGGAGGTGGCTGATGCCGGGGCAACCCAGAGCACACCGGCCGCGGCGGCCGGGCGCGCCGGTCCGCAGGCCGGTGCGACGGGTCGCCGCGTCCGGGGCACCTGCGCGCGGTGGCGCACCCGGGCGTGGCACGTCCCGGGGGCGCCCACCGCGTTCCGCCATGCACGGGTCCGATCGCCGGGTGGCGCCGCCGCGCAAGGTGTCGACCGGTCCCCGGCAGCTGGTTCGCAAGAAGCGCAAGCCACCCAACCACCACATCCGGGTGGTGGTCGTGCGGTTCCTCCTCATCGCGGCCCTGGTCGCGGCCGGGCTGAAGCTTGTGCAGGTCCAGGGTTTCGAGGCCGAGGCGCTCGCCGCGAAGGCGGAACGGCAGCGCATGACCGAGATCGACCTGCCGGCGCACCGCGGGTCGATCCTCGACCGCAACGGGATGGAGCTCGCGTTCAGCGTCGAGTCACGCACGCTCGCGTTCCGGCCGAAGGCACAGCGCAAGGACATCGACACCTACAACGAGAACCTCGAGAAGGACGAGTCCGACGCGAAACCGCTGAACTTCGACACCGAGACCGAGAACATGGCGCGGTACATGGCCGCGAAGCTCGGTGGCGTGGTGTCGAAGGGCGAGCTGCTCGGCAAGCTCCGCAAGGACACCAACTTCGTCTACCTGGCGCACAACGTCGAGCCGGCGCTGGCCAGGGAGATCCAGGACAAGTATCCGTCGGTCATCCTGGAGTACCGCGCCGAGCGTGAGTACCCGGGCAAGACGACCGCCGCGAACATCATCGGCGTCGCCAACTGGCGCACCGAGGACCGGGACGCCACCAAGCACGACCTGCACGGGCTCGCCGGCCTTGAGTCGTTGCGGGACAACCAGCTCGCGGGCAAGGCGGGCCGCCAGGAGGTGGCCACCGAACTGGGCGACGACGGCGTCTTCATCCCGGGCACCAAGCGGGTGTGGCCCGCCGTCGACGGCTCCGACCTCGAATTGACCATCGACGCCGACCTGCAGTACTTCCTGCAGCAGTCGCTCGCGGACTACGTGGCCACGTCGCAGGCGCGCGGCGGCAGCGCGGTGATCATGGACGCGAAGAACGGCGAGGTGTACGCGCTCGCCAACGACAAGACCTTCGACCCGAGCGCCACCACCGGCTGGAACCGGGACTCGATGGGCAACCCGGCGGTCGGCAACATGTACGAGCCGGGTTCGGTGAACAAGGTCGTCACGGCACTGTGCGCGATCAGCCAGAACGTCACCTCGCCGCTGGACGTGCACCAGGTGGAGGACAGCATCCAGGTGTCGGACCGCACCATCCGTGACGCGTGGGACCACGGGACGCTGCCGCTCACCACGACCGGCATCTTCGCGAAGTCGTCGAACGTCGGCACGCTGATGCTCGCGCAGAAGTGCGGGCAGGACGAGTACGCGGAACTGCTGAAGAAGCTCGGGCTGGGCGCCCGCACTGGCGTCGGCCTCTCCGGCGAGAGCCCGGGCAGCGTGCCGCCGCGCGGGCAGTGGTCCGGGTCCACGTTCGGCAACCTGCCGATCGGGCAGGGCCTGGCGATGACCGTGTTGCAGATGGCGGGCATGTACCAGGCACTCGCCAACGACGGGGTGCGGGTGCCGCCGAGGGCCGTGGCCGCGGTGATCACCCCGGAGGGCGAGCGGATCCCCGAGCCGAAGCCGACGCCGGTGCGCGTGGTCGACGCGAAGACCGCGAAGACCGTGCGCGACATGTTCCGCGCGGTCGTGCAGAAGGCGCCGAACAAGAACAGCGGCACCGGCGTGCCCGCGGCGCTGACCGGCTACCAGATCGCGGGCAAGACCGGCACGGCCCAGCAGTTCGACAAGGCCGTTGGCCGGTACAGCCAGGAGAAGTACTGGATCACGTTCGCGGGCATCCTGCCTGCCGACAACCCCCGCTTCGTCGTGGGCATCATGCTCGACCAGCCGAAGTACGTCGGCGGCCCGCCGGAGGGCAAGAGCGCGGCGCCGCTGTTCCACGACATCGCCTCGCACCTCGCGCAGACCTACAACATCCCGCTGTCCAAGGAACAGACGCCCTACCTCCCGCTGCTGTTGCCCTGATCGCCGTAGTGTGCTGGACATGGTTCTGCGCACGGACGACGCACGGTTCGCCGGCCTGCCCGACTTTCCATACGAGCCGTCGTACGCGACGGTCGGCACGCTGCGCATGGCGTACGTGACGGCGGGCCCGGCGGACGGCCCGGTCGCGTTGCTGCTGCACGGCGAGCCGAGCTGGTCGTTCCTGTACCGCAAGGTGCTGCCGGTGCTGGCCGACGCGGGGATCCGTGCGGTGGCACCGGACCTGGTGGGTTTCGGCCGCTCAGACAAGCCACCGGCGGCCGCGCACAGCTACGCGGCGCACGTCGAGTGGGTGCGCGCCCTGGCGTTCGACGCGCTGGACCTGCGGGACGTGACGGTCGTCGGCCAGGACTGGGGCGGGCTGATCGGGTTGCGGGTCGCGGCGGAGCACCCGGACCGGGTGGCGCGGATCGTCGCCGCGAACACCGGTCTGCCCACCGGCGAGCACGGCATGCCCAAGGTGTGGTGGCAGTTCCGGCGCGCGGTGGAGAACGCGGAGACGCTCGACATCGGCCGGTTCGTGCAGGCGGGCTGCGCGAAGCCGATGTCCGACGAGGTCCGTGCCGCCTACGACGCCCCGTTCCCGGACGAGTCCTACAAGATCGCGCCGCGGCTGATGCCGGGGCTCGTGCCGGTCTCTCTTGAGGATCCGGCGGCGCCCGCGAACCTGGCGGCGTGGCAGGTGCTTCGGAAGTGGGACAGGCCGTTCCTCTGCGCGTTCAGCGACGGCGACCCGATCACCGGGCCGATGGCGCCGATCCTGCGCAAGCTGGTCCCCGGCGCGGCCGGGCGCGACCACCCGGTCATCGAGGGCGCGGGCCACTTCCTGCAGGAGGACGCCGGTGAGCGGCTCGGCGAGGAGATCGCCCGGTTCATGACGCGCTGACCGACCTCGGGTTTCCTGCGGGTTTCCGGTTTGTCGGTGGTGTGCGCTTGGATTGCGCAATGGCGTGGTTCACCGAGGACGATCTGCGTGCCGCCGCGGGCGACGGGTCCTTCCGCCGTGGGCGGGACTATGTCGACGCGGTGGGGGAGCTGCAACCGACCGCGCTCGGCGTGCGGGCGGCGGTGCGGGGCAAGGACGTCTACGAGGTGTGGCTCGGCAGAGAGAAGGCCGCGCTGGTCGGCGAGTGCGGCTGTCCGTTCGGCGTCGAGGGGAACTTCTGCAAGCACTGTGTGGCGGTCGGGCTGGTGCTGCTCGCGGACGGTGCCCCGGGCCCGGAGGCCGACCTCGACGCGTACCTGCGGTCGCTTGACCAGCGCGAGCTGGTGGCGCTCGTGCTGGAGCAGGCGAAGCGCGACCCCGGCCTGTACCGGCAGCTCGCGCTGCGTGCTGGCAGCACGGGTGCGCCGCAGGTGGCGGTGCTGCGCAGGCAGCTCGACACCGCGTTGCGGGTCCACGGTTTCGCGGATGCCAGCTACGTCACCAGGGCCAAGGACGTGCTCGACACGGTCCGCGACCTGGTCGACGCCGGCCACGCCGCCGAGGCCCGGCCGCTCGCGCGGCACGCCGTGGAGCTGCTGGTCGACGCGATGGGCGCGGTGGACGACTCGGCAGGCGACGTCGCCGGGGTGTGCAGGCGCGCGGTGAAGCTCTACGCGCGGGCGTGTGCGGTGGCCCGCCCGAACCCGGCGAAGCTGGCGTCGTGGCTGTTCCAGCTGCGCCGTGGCTGGCCGACGTGGCCCACGATCGACATCGGCGACTTCGCGGAACCGCTTGGTGAGACCGGCATGGCCGCGTACCGCACGCTCGTGGACGACGCGTGGCACGCACTCGACGGTGACTCCGACGACTCCGACCACGCCGTGCTGCGTGCCATGCGCGAACAGCTGGCGAAGGCCTCCGGCGACGTCGACACGCTCGTCGACGTGTTCGCGGACGGGCTGCCCGCCGTGCGTTCGTTCCGGGAGATCGTGTCGCTGCTGCGTCACTCGGGCAGGCTCGACGAGGCGATCCGGTGGGCGGAACGCGGGGTGGCGGAGACCCGCGACCTGTCGCTGACCGAGCTGCTCGTCGAGTCCTACCTGGACGGCCAGCGCGGCGACGATGCCGTCGAGCTGCGGAAAGCCGACCTCCGCTCGGCGCGGACCCGGGTCTGCTACGGCCGCCTGCGGGACACGGCGGTCTCGGCAAAGGTGTGGTCGGGGCTGCGGCCGTGGGCGCTGGACGTGCTGCCGCCAGAGGAGCTGGTCGGCGCGTTGCTGGACGACGGGGACGTCGAGGAGGCATGGCTGGCGGCGGTGAAGCACGACTGCGCGGGGACGGAGGTCGTGCGCAGCCGGGCGGAGACGCAGCCGGCCGAGGTGCTTGCCGCGTACCGGGCGCTGGTGACGGAGTGCCTATCGCGGGGTGGGCGGGAGTGCTACCGGGAGGCGTGCGTGCTGTTGAAGGAGATGGCCTCGTGCGCGGAGCGGTGCGGGGAGTCGGTTTCCGGGTTCGTCGCGTCGTTGAGGATGGCGCACTCGCGTCGGCCCGCACTACTGGATGAGCTGCGCAGGGCCGGATTCTGAGCCGCCGTCACGGGCGTGTCAGGTACTGCTTCTTGCGGCGGCCGCCGCAAAGCTCGGCGGGTGACGTCCCGTTCGGACCAGCGGGGAGACTTTTCTGACCGTGGGCCGCGATCCGTGATCGTCTCGGGGTTCCGGCGGGCGGCTGTGTGCCGAATACTCGAAACGTGAGCACTCTGCCGACCAAGCCGCTGCCGACACCGGACGAGGAAGGGACACTCGGGAGCCCCATCGGACGCGCCGCGTCGCTCATGGTGGTGTTCCTCGGGCTGCTCTGGATCGTGCAGCTGATCAACGCGGGCACCGACTACTCGCTCGCCCGCTCCGGCGGGATCCTGCCCCGGCAGCCGAGCAGCCTGCTCGACATCATCACGTCGCCGTTCCTGCACGGCAGCATCGAGCACCTCGCGGGCAACGCGCTGCCGCTGTTCAGCCTCGGTGTCATCGCGGCGATCCCGAGCCCGAAGCGGTTCCTGATGATGACGCTCGTCGTGATCGTCATCGGCGGGTTCGGGGTGTGGCTGTTCTCGCCGGTGGACAGTGTGACCGTCGGCGCGAGCGGGGTGGTGTTCGGCTACTTCGGCTACCTGCTGCTGCGCGGGTTCGTCGACCGCAGGCCCGCTGACGTGGTCATCTCGATCGGTGTCGCGCTCGCCTACGGGTACCCGATGTGGAACTCGGTCGGCTTCGGGCGCGAGGGGGTGTCGTGGCAGGGGCACGTCGCCGGTCTCGTCGGCGGCATGGTCGCCGCGCTGTTCCTGCGCCTCCCCAGGAGAAAACCGGTAGACGACATTCCAGACAACCCGCTGCCAGGCCTCCCACCCGGCTAGTCCGCCTCCCCGGAACTGGACGGAACCAGACGGTTCGTGTGGATCTTTGTGCGAGCGTCTGGGCCTGACCAACAGTGACCTCAGGGGAACGTGACGGCACCCAGCCACTAACCGCCTGCGGTCCGCAGCTGTCGCTGGGTCGAGACCGACACTTTCAAATTCCGGGGAGGCGGACTAGCTGAACGTGACGCGGCCGTTTGCACCAGGGTGTCCTTGATCGCCCTCCGTGCGCAGGTAACCTTCCGCGACGTGCCCGCCAAGCTCGTTGGCAAGGCCGTCACGGCACCGCCTCGCCCCACCAGGATCGAACCAGTACCGCTCACCACGTTGGTGGCGCGGGCGGACGCGCGCGTCCAGCACCAGGAGAAGGCCGCCGATGTGCTCGTCACCGGCGCCACTCTCCGTGCACAGCACGTGCTCCCCGGTGACCTGTTCGCCGCGCTGCCCGGTGCCCGCGTGCACGGCGCCGACTTCGCGGCGGAGGCCGTGCGGGCCGGTGCGGTCGCGGTGCTGACCGACGAGGACGGCGCGCGGCGCGCCGCGCTCAAGGAC
>NZ_JBARWZ010000325.1:0-4675 GCF_049647105.1 Actinophytocola sp. | reverse complement strand
ACGCGGCGTCCCGGCTGCGGGCGGGTGCGGCCGCGAGCGCCGCGCTGCTCGCCGCCACCAGCCTCGGCCTCGCCACGTGCCCGCTGTCCCAGCCGCTCGAGGTCGCGCACACCCGCGACCGGCTCCGCGACGAGGTGCTGCGCGGCGCCGCGCACCCGCAGCTGGTGCTGCGGCTGGGTTCGGCGGGCACCGAACGGTTCTCCCGGTCGTCGCGGCGTTCACTCGACGAGACCCTCACCTACCTGCCCGGCACCGGACGACGACGCGACTCATGACGCCCGGTGGGCGTAGGACGATGCGCCCCTGCCCACCTCCTCATCCGTGGCGCGGGCCACCACGACCGGGCAGCCCGCGCCTCGGATGAGGGTGCGGCTCACCGACCCGAACAGCCCTGGCGCGTGCCGTCCCCTGCCGTGGGAGCCGAGCACCAGCTGTGCCGCCGACCTGGAGACCGCCACGAGGGCGCCCGCGGTGTCGCCCCGGCTGAGGTCGGTCGTGACGTCGACTCCGCCGGACCGCTCGCCGAACCGGGCAAGGATCATGCCGGACTCGGCAGGGTCGGCGGGCAGACCGCGGAGCACGGTCAGCGACCTGCCGGAGCGGGCCGCGGCCGCGAACGCGTAGTCGAGCGCGGCCAGGGCGGTCTCCAAGCCATCCATGGCCACCACGACGGGGGCGGACTCTGGCGTAGTCCACTCCCGTCGTGGGGCCACCACCAGCGGACACGGTGTCGTGGTCAGCAGAGCCCCGGGTACCGAACCGACGATGGCCTCGGTGAAGGGGCTGGCATCGTCGGCTCCGACCACGAGCAGTCCCGCGTCCGCAGCGGCATCACGCAGTACGGCCGCGGGTTGGCCCGCGACGGACTCCGTGTGCACTTCCAGGCCGGGCCAGGTCTCCGCGACCACCGCGGCCACCTCGGCGAGCCGGCGCGTCACGGCGTCCCGGCCCGTACCTGAGTACGCGGTGACGAGCCGCAGCCCGGCACCGCGGCTCGCCGCCTCAGCCGCGGCCCATCGCACCATCGGTGGCCGCGCGCCTGACAACGACACGCCTGCCACGATCGGCTGGTTCACGACGTCCCCATCTCAGACCAGGCTCGCGACTGCCGCGCCGGTGGTGATCATGAGAGAACTCCCGCGTGGGTGTGGCGGACTCATCCCCAAGAGTGCGCGCGGAAACGCGTCGGCGGCAGCGCCGAGGTTCCCTCGTCACCAGGGCATTTCGTCCCGGGTTGGGACACCCGGGTCGCGCGTGGGCCGTGCATGCGCGGACGATCGGGGCATGGCCATCGAGTACGGCACCCCTGCGCGGTACCTGCCGGCGCCGAGGGACAACGCGACCACCGACCTGATCCGCAACGCGGTCCGCGCACCCGACGCACCCGCGTTCGCGCGGTGGCTCGGTGGCACGTGGCGCACGGACACGTGGGCCGAGTTCGCCGAGCAGGCCACCACGCTCGCCGCGGGCCTCGTCACCGCCGGGATCGCGCCGGGCGACCGGGTCGCGCTGATGGCGGGCACGAGCATCGAGTGGGTGCGCGCGGACTACGCGATCTGGCTCGCGGGCGCGGTGTCCGTGCCGATCGCGGCCACCGCGCAGGCGGCGGAGACCGCGTGGATCCTGCGGGACTCTGGCGCCGTCGCCGCGTTCACCGGGGACGACCGGCACTACGCGCTGATGGCGGGCGCCGGGGTGCGCCACATCTGGTCGACCTCGGCGGGCGGGTTGGACGAACCCGCCGCCGTCGAGGAGGTCGAACGCCGCAGAAATGCCCTCACCTCAGGCACCCTCGCCACGATCGTCTATCCGCCTGGCGGCACCAGGGGCGCCAGGCTGAGCCACGGCAACCTGACCGCCGCCGTGCACACGACCGAGGGGGAGGTGTTCGACTGGCACGCGGAGCTGCTGGTCACGGTGCCGTTGACGAACATCCTCGCCAGGGTGACCCAGCTGGCGGCGGTACACAGCGGCACGCTCACGGCGCACGCGACCGACCCGGCACATCTCGGCGACGCGCTGCTTTCCTTCCGCCCCACGGTGTTGCTGGCCGAACCGGCCGCACTGGACCGGTTCGACCCCGGCACGGCACACACGGCGGTGGCATACGGCCGCGCCCTCGACACCGGCCGCGTGCCGCTCGCACTCCGCGTGCGCAGGGGCCGCCACCCCAGGCAGCTGGCACCGTTCGGCGGCCGCGTCACCCACGTCGTCACCGGCGGCCCACTGTCGCCGCATCTGGCGTGGTTCCTGCGCGGCATCGGCCTCACGGTCCTCGACAGCTACGCCCGCACCGAGACGACCGGCGCGGTCACGTGCAACCTGCCTGCAGGCACCCGCACGGGCACGGCGGGCAGGCCACTGCCGGGCTGCCGCGTGCGCATCACCAGGGACGGGGAGATCCTCGTCCGCGGCGCCACCGTGTTCCAGGGCAACTGGGGCGCATCGACCCCGGCCCTTGACGAGGACGGCTGGTTCCACACCGGCAACCGAGGCCACCTCGACGACGGCTACCTCACTGTCGGGTCATGGCCCGTACCGTAGCCATCCGCACCGACAGATTCGTCCTGCCCTCCGGTCGGGTGAGTACCATCGAAACGGTCACGACCTCGTACGTTCCGTCGTACTCTCGGTGCGCGGAGTGTTGTCATGGGAACGGACAGTCGGGTCAGGCGTGCAGCGGGGGAGGTTGCGGTGGCGGGTGCGCTGGGCAATGCCGGATACGTGATCACCGGCAGCGGCGGTGGTGGCGCGGACGGCGACTACGTGTTCGCCGACCTGGCGGAACTTGACTCAATCATCACGGAGTGGACCGCGCTCCGCGACACCATCCAGGTGGATGGACGGAAACTCGCGCAGGCACAACAGGCGGTCTATTCGCCGGCCGACGACGACATGAGCAGGGGACAGGCCAAGGCGCTGGTCGAGTCACTGGACAAGGCGAGGACCCACAACGACGCCATGCTCGCCTATGCCGATGCCTACGTCGAGAAGTTGACTGCCGCTCGGGAGCGGTACGCCGCCGACGAAGAGACGAACGTCGCACGGATGCGGGGTGTCGATGAGGGCTGATCTACTACGGCGGACCAGTTGGCTGGTAGTGAGCATGCTGCTGGCCGGGACCGCCTGTACCTCGCAGGCGGACGGGACTCCAACCCCGGAGCCCACATCCGCCCCGCCGGAGACCACCACCACGCCAAGCGAGGACCCGACAGACGGCGCGCCTCGGGTGACCGATCCGCTGGACGCGACTCGGTTTTTCACTGAGCCGTGCACGGTACTCAGCCAGGCGCAACTCGCCACGTTCGAGGTCAGCCGCCCTGGCATTCCCACGACAACGGGAGCGGTGGCCGAGTACTCGGGGCCGTACTGCTCCTGGCACGCTGCCACCGAACTGGCCAGCATGATCGGTGTGGGGTTCCTGACCGGCAACGAGAATGGCTTGTCCGACACCTATCGGGGACGAGACCAGTTCGACTACTTCATCCCGACCACAGTGGACGGATATCCGGCGGTGTTCGTCGACGGTTCGGACCTACGTGATTCGGGAAGCTGCAACATCACCGTCGGCATTTCCGACACCTTGGCGTTCAACGCGGCCGAGCAGGGGCGGTTGGACGCGCAGGGCTCGTGTGACCGGGCGAGGCAGGTGGCGGTTGCCGCGTTGGCGACGTTGAAGGGCGCCGGCTGATGTTCTGGGGATACAGCGGCCAGGAGATCTACGACAACTTCCACAACGGTCGGGGTCCGGACGGGCTCGTCGGTGGCGCGGCGATCGTGAACGAGGTCGCCGGCTCCTACCGGGAGCGGGCCGAACAGATCCACCGGCTGGCGGCGCGGATGGAGTCGGCCTGGCAGGGCAGCGCGTCCGGGGCCGCGCTGCGGGGCGTGGGGCCGTTGCTCGTCGAGCACGAGCTGTCCGGCATGTCGCTGACCACCGCGCAGGATCTGACGAACCGCCAGGCAGGGTCCTTCGGCGACGGGAAGAACGCGGTGATGCCGGTGCCGCCAAGGCCGGAGCCGACGAACCCGATGGCGATGTTGGTCTCATCCGCCGCGGTCGTGGACTTCGAGCGGCAGGTGGACGACTACAACACGGCCGCTCAGCACAACGTGGACGTGATGAACCGTTACACCGGCGCCTCCGACTACAACACCACGAACCTTCCTTCCGACTACGGCAAGTTGACCGGCGACCAGTCCGGGATCTCCCTTGACCCGGGCCCGACGACCATCGACTCCGCCGACTTCCGCGACTCCGTCGACGACAGCGGCGGCCCGTCGGGCGGCGGTGACCGCGATCCCGGCGGGCCGATCGCGACCGGGTCGGCTCCCGCGACGGGCGGGCCGTCCGGTGGCGCCCCCGCGCCGAACGGCGGACCGGCGGGGACAGACCCTGGCGCGGGCGCCACGGTGCCCGGCTCGTTCACGCCGACCCCGTCGAGTCCTGGTCCGTCGCTGGTGTCACCAATGGACCCCGGCACCGGCCGCGCGCCGGGGGGACTCACTCCGGTCACCGGCCTGGTCGCCGGTCCCGGCGCCGAGCCCGGCGCGGGACGCGGTGGCGGGGTGAGCGGCCAGCCGCGCGGCGGGGTCGCCGTGCCTCGTGGTGGTGTGGTCGGTGGTCCGGGCCTCGGCGCGCTCGCCGCCGAGGAGGCCGTGGCGGCGGCGCGCG
>NZ_JBARWZ010000324.1:0-11348 GCF_049647105.1 Actinophytocola sp. | reverse complement strand
GCGAGGGAGGCGAGGGAGGGGAGGCAGGCGAGGGAGGCGAGGCAGGCGAGGGAGGCGAGGGAGGCGAGGGAGGGGAGGCAGGCGAGGGAGGCGAGGGAAGGGAGGTGGCAGGAAGGGAGGAGGCAGGCGAGGGAGGGGAGGCGGCAGGGAAGGGAGGCAGCGGGCGGAGGCAGGCGAGGGAGGGGAGGTGGCAGGAAGGGAGGAGGCAGGCGAGGGAGGGAGGGAGGCAGGCGAGGGAGAGGCAGGCGCGGGAGGCGGCGCGGGAGGTGGCGCGGGAGGCGGCGCGGGAGGCGGCGCGGGAGGTGACGCGGGAGGTGACGGGTGCGGGGCCGGGGAAATGTGGTGGGAGGACGGCGTGGGGAGAGCGGAGAAGTGGGAAAGGTGGCGGTGAGAGAACTTGGCAGATGGAGGCAGAAGCGAGGAGCGGGGTGGCGAGGTGTGCGATAGCGAGCGGCGGGAGTGATCGGAAGGGCACGGAGACGGTGCTTGTGTGTCGATGCCATTGGTGGTCGGCGCGTATGGCAGGGAAGCAGGCGCTTGGGCCGAGCGGCGGGGGTGCGGCTTCGGGAAAGCGAAGGTCCCGGTTTATTGGCTGCTGTGCCGTACCTGGGAAGGGTATGGCCAAAGTGGACAGTCGCCAGTGTGAGGGTTTGTCACCGATGCGGTGGTGTCCACCGGAGCCCTGCCGGGCCTCGGGAAACGACGACGGCCGACCCGGCTCGTGATTCTGCGAGCATGGGTCGGCCGTCGGTTTGTGGGCGATACTGGGATCGAACCAGTGACCTTTCCGGTGTGAGCGGAACGCTCTCCCGCTGAGCTAATCGCCCCTCAGCGATGCCGGAAGACTACCCGATGCCTCTCACCAGCAAGCGCAGAGGGTCACCATAAGATCCTCTGGTGCCTTCACCTGTGGTTAAGCCGCTCGCCGCCATCCTTTGCGTTGGGGTTCTGCTTGCCGGATGCTCCGGTGACACCGAGGACCCGGCGACGGTGTTCGCCACCGGGCTGGTCGGGGCCCTTGGCAAGGTTCGCGCCACTTCGGACACTCGGGTTGCCGTCGAGTACGGGGCGCCTGCCCGGGTGCGGGAGCTGGGAGAGCGGTTCCGGACTCTCGAAGGTTACGGATTTGGCACGATCGCGAACTCGGCGAAGCTTGTCGACGAGGCGATCGGGGTTGATCCGGGGGCCTTCGACGAGGGCATCACGGTTGGGCAGCCGCCTCGGTGGGGTGCGGTGCTCTGGGGGGACTACGACGTGGCCGCCGTCGACGAGCGGCTCGGGGGCCTGGAAATCGAGCGGTCGGGGCAGGACGGGGCCACGCTCTGGACGAGCGGGAAGGACCTCGAGATCGACTTCGACGGGCCGTTCGTTGGTGTGGTGCAAACCAACCAGTTCAACAACATCCGGACGGCGGACGGGTCGTTCGCGTTCGCTCCGGCTTTGGCGGGTGTCGAATGGGTCACGGACGCTGGTGACGAGACCCTTGCCGGGGACGACCGGATCAGCGGGCTCGCGCGGTGTCTCGGGGACGTCGTCGCCGCCAGGATCGACGAGGGCGCCGGCGCCGCGGGAGTCCGGGAGGACGGGACCGAGGTGTTCTGTCTGGCCGCCGACAGGGACGGGGTCGAGAAGGAGCTCGATGGGGACGTGCCGTCCACGGGGGAGCCGTGGGATGAGCTCCTGCCGGGTGCCCGCGTCGAGGTCGACGGCGAGCTCGTGCGGGTGATCGCGCCCGGCAGGGACGGCGAGCCCGTTGGGCGGGCTCTGCGGGCGATGACGACCGGGGACCTGCGGACCTTCACATGAGAAGAGGCCCCGCCGGTGGTGCCGGCGGGGCCTCCACGTCACACCGCTCAGCGGCCGTAGCTGCCCTGGGTCTGGACGTTCAGCTCATCCATCCGCACGTGCTTCGCGGGGTTCGTGCGCGGGTCGTTGATGCTGACGACATCAAAGCCCTTGCCGAGGTCGGACGAGAAGATGTAGCCGTTGTAGTAGTACGCGGACCAGGCGCCACCGCCCGTGTCGGGGTCGGCCGCCGGGCCACGCTCGATGAAGCCGATCTTCTTCGGCTGCGACGAGTTGGTGAAGTCCCACACCTGGATGCCGCCCATGTACCAGGCCTGGACCATGATGTCCTTGCCCTTCACCGGGAGCAGCGAACCGTTGTGCGCGACGCAGTTCTCCTCGTCGGTCTGGTAGCGGTCGATCTTGAAGTAGCTCTTGAACACGAGCCTGCGGTTGTCACCACGACCGACGATGTCGTAGATGCCGTCGGCGCCGCGCTCCTGGCCGATCTCGGCGTTGCACGTCGCCGCGCCGCCGCCACCCAGCTCGTCGGTGAAGACGACCTTGGTGCCCGCGTTGTTGAACGTCGCCGAGTGCCAGAACGCGAAGTGCTCGTCGTCCTGGACCCGGGAGATCTCCCTCGGCTGGAGGCGGTTGGAGATGTCGAACAGCACGCCGTCACCCATGCAGGCGCCGGCCGCGAGGTCCTTCTCCGGGTACGCGGTGATGTCGTGGCAGCCCGTGGTCGCCGACGTCCCGTTCGGGAACGGGTTGCCGTCACCGGGGTTGCCGCCGTCCGGGAAGAGCACCGGGGTGGCCGCGACCCTGGCCTGCGTCGGGTTGCGCAGCGGCACCTCGACGATCGAGATCTTGTCGTGCGGCGGCTGGCACTTCGAGATGGTCGCCGACGGGCTGTACGACGAGACGTACAGGTAGGCCGTCCTGCGGTCCTTCGATGGCACCAGCGTGTGCGTGTGCGAGCCACACGCGGTCTCCACGGCCTTGATGTACCGCGGCGCCCGCTTGTCGCTCACGTCGAAGATCTTGATGCCCTCCCAGTACGCCTTGGTGCCGTCGTTCTGGGCCACCGAGTTGCACGAGTCGTCGCTGCGACGCGAGTCGGTGGACAGGAACACCAGGTCGCCACTGATCGAGATGTCGTTCTGCGAGCCAGGGCAGAGCACCTGGCTCACGATCTTCGTCTTCTTGGGGTTCCTGACGTCGTAGATGGTGAACCCAAGGTAGTTGCCGACGAACGCGTAGTGACCCTGGAACGCCATGTCTGTGCCCACCGAACCCTCGCCGGCGAGCGGCGCGGTCGGCGGGATGTTCAGTTCGTGCTTCATGTTCGGGCTGCTGACGATTTCGTCCGCGCCGGGGAAGTCCTGTGCGGACGCCCCTGGCGCGGCGAGTACGCCGATCGCCAGGCTTGCCGCGCCGATCGCGGCGACTGACACTCTTCGACGCCAGCCGCGCAGGGTGGAGCTCACGACGGTCCCCTCTCGTGCCGTTCGGATGACACATTATGAGCAGTTGGGTCGGTAATAAACTAGATCTAATCTTCGGTAGGTCGGCAGATGGGAAACCGTTTTCCTGTGATAGCGACGAACTGGACATACCGCCTGGCCAGGGCTGGTGCAGGGGTGGTCATCGCCCTCGGTGCGCTCGCCGGGTGTACCGGTGCGCCACCGCCTCCACCGACCAACTCCGCGCCCGTGATCGTGCCGGGGAGGCCGGGGGAGGAAGCCAGCACGATCCCGCCGGGTGAGGCCACCGTCGGGGAGCAGCCGGGGCCCAACGACGCGGACAAGACGTTCGTCAAGGACATGGCCGTCCACCACCAGCAGGCGGTCTACATGGCGGGACTGGCGCCGGAGCGGGCCGCGTCGGGCGATGTCAAGGGGCTGGCGAGCCGCATCCACGACGTCCAGGGCCCCGAGATCGACATGATGAACCGCTGGCTGTCCCAGCACGCGATACCGACGGTGAACCCGAACGCGCCGCACGGTCACGGCGGCGGTGGCCCGATGCCGGGCATGGCCACGACCGAGCAGTTGGACGCGCTCGAGAAGGCGAAGGGCGATGGTTTCGACACACTCTTCCTGCAGTTGATGATCACCCACCACGAGGGTGCGCTCACCATGGCCGACGAGGTCAGGAAGAACGGCGTGGACGTCCGGGTCCAGGAGATCGCCGACGACGTCACCGCGGAGCAGACCGACGAGATCCGGCGCATGCGCAAGTGGCTGGACGGCTGAGAGAAACCCGCAGGCCAAGGCCGAGGGCGCCTCGATAGCATCGTCGGGTCAGGCACCACCCGCAGATGAACTCCAGGAGTCACCGTGTCCGATCCGCGCCCGTCTGCCGTCGAACCCACCCCGCGCGTGGTGGTGCCGGCCGGCACTACGGCGGGCGCAGCGGTCCGCGAGGCAGGGCTCCCCGGCAAGGGCCCCGACGCGATCGTCGTGGTCCGCGACGTCGACGGCCGCCTGCGGGACCTGTCATGGACCCCCGACGCGGACGCCCAGGTGGAGCCGGTCGCGGCGGACACCGACGACGGCCGCTCGGTCATCCGGCACTCGGCCGCGCACGTGCTGGCCCAGGCCGTGCAGCAGCAGTTCCCGGAGGCCAAGCTCGGCATCGGCCCGCCGGTCCGCGACGGCTTCTACTACGACTTCGACGTCGACAAGCCGTTCACCCCGGAGGACCTGCAGGCGCTCGAGAAGCGCATGAAGCAGATCATCAAGGGCTCCCAGCGCTTCTCCCGCCGAGTGGTCGAGTCGGTCGACGCGGCCAAGCAGGAGCTGGCGACCGAGCCGTACAAGCTGGAACTGGTCGACCTTAAATCCGATGTCGACACCGATGAGGTCATGGAGGTCGGCGGCGGCGAGCTGACCATCTACGACAACCTCGACCCGCGTTCCGGCGACCAGGTGTGGGGCGACCTGTGCCGCGGCCCGCACGTGCCGACCACCAAGCACATCCCGGCGTTCAAGCTGACCCGCGTCGCCGCCGCCTACTGGCGTGGTGACGAGAAGAACTCCCAGCTCCAGCGCATCTACGGCACCGCGTGGGAGTCGCAGGAGGCGCAGGACACCTACCTGGAGCGGCTGGCGGAGGCCGAGCGCCGCGACCACCGCAAGCTGGGCGCCGAGCTTGACCTGTTCTCCTTCCCGGAGGAGATCGGGTCGGGCCTGCCGGTGTTCCACCCGAAGGGCGGCATCATCCGCCGCGAGCTGGAGAACTACTCGCGGCGCCGCCACGAGATGGCAGGCTACGAGTTCGTCAACACCCCGCACATCACCAAGGAACAGCTGTTCCTGACCTCGGGCCACCTGCCCTACTACGCGGACACCATGTTCCCCCCGTTGAAGTTCGACGAGGAGAACTACTACCTCAAGGCCATGAACTGCCCGATGCACCACCTGATCTTCCGGTCGCGCGGGCGGTCGTACCGGGAGCTGCCGCTGCGGCTGTTCGAGTTCGGCACGGTGTACCGGTACGAGAAGTCGGGTGTGGTGCACGGCCTGACCCGGGTCCGCGGCCTGACCATGGACGACTCGCACATCTACTGCACCAAGGAGCAGATGCCAGGCGAGCTGCGGTCGCTGCTGCGGTTCGTGCTGGACCTGCTCGCCGACTACGGCCTGTCGGACTTCTACCTCGAGCTGTCCACGAAGGGTGACACCGGCAAGTTCATCGGCTCTGACGATGAGTGGGCGGAGGCGACCGAGACCCTGCGGCAGGCCGCCGTCGACTCGGGCCTCGAGCTGGTGCCGGACCCGGGTGGCGCCGCCTACTACGGCCCGAAGATCTCCGTGCAGGCGAAGGACGCGATCGGCCGGTCGTGGCAGATGTCCACCATCCAGGTGGACTTCAACCACCCGAAGCGCTTCGAGCTGGCCTACACCGCCTCCGACGGGTCCCGGCAGATGCCGGTCGTGCTGCACCGGGCCCTGTTCGGGTCGATCGAGCGGTTCTTCGGCGTGCTGACCGAGCACTACGCGGGCGCGTTCCCGGCGTGGCTCGCGCCGGTGCAGGTGGTTGGCATCCCGATCGCCGACGAGCACGTGCCGCACCTGCAAGACGTGGCGGAGAGGCTGCGTTTGAAGGGCATCCGTGTGGACGTGGACACCTCCGATGACCGCATGCAGAAGAAGATCCGCAACCACACCACCCAGAAGGTGCCGTTCATGCTGCTCGCGGGCGGCAAGGACGTGGAGGCTGGCGCGGTGTCGTTCCGGTTCCGCGACGGCAGCCAGATCAACGGTGTGCCGGTCGACGAGGCCGTGCGCACCGTGGTCGAGTGGGTGTCGCGGCGGGAGAACGCATCGCCGTCGGCAGAGACTGTGAAGGTCGAGAACTAGGATCGGTTCATGACATCCCTTGCGGTGGACACGAGCCGCGTGCTCCTCAACCGCATCTCAGGGGAACGTGACGCGAGCCAGCCACAGACACGGGACCAACGGACGTTCCAATCCCTAACGTGACCCAAACTCTGACATGCGGGGAGGCGGAACAGCGTGGAGTTCGTCGAGCAGGATGGCGTCGGTGTGCCCGACGCGTTGCAGCGCCTGTGGACCCCGCATCGCATGGCCTACATCAAGGGGCAGGACAAACCCGTCGGCGAAGAGGCCGACGGGTGTCCTTTCTGCCGCCTGCCCGGCCTGGGTGACGACGCCGACGCGTTGATCATCGCGCGTGGTGAGCTGGTGTACGCGGTGCTGAACCTGTACCCCTACAACCCGGGGCACCTGATGGTCGTGCCGTACCGGCACGTCGCCGACTACACGGATCTGACGCCCGAGGAGACCACCGAGCTCGCGGAGTACACCCAGAAGGCGATGACCGTCGCCCGATCGGTGGCGACGCCGCACGGGTTCAACGTCGGCATGAACCAGGGTGTGATCGCCGGGGCCGGGATCGCCGCGCACCTGCACCAGCACGTGGTGCCCCGATGGGGTGGCGACTCGAACTTCATGCCGGTGATCGGCCACACGAAGGTGTTGCCGCAACTGCTGGGCGAGACCCGCGCGCTGCTCGCGAAGGGCTGGGCCGAAATGCCCTGAAGGGCACCCTCAGGACGAAGGTGCCCGTCAGGGCATCGGACCGGAGGTGGGCTCAGGCCTCCGGCTGGCGGAGGACGGCCTCCACCTCGATGTGGATCTCGATCTTGTCGCCGACCACGGCGAGGCCGTTCTGCACGCCCTCGAAGTTGACGTTGAAGTCCTTGCGGTTGATCGACGCGGTGGCGGAGAAGCCAGCGCGCGTGCCGCCCCACGGGTCGGCGGAGAAGCCGTTGAGCTCGAAGGTCAGCGGGACGACCTTGGTGACGTCCTTGAGTGACAGTTCGCCGTCGAGGACGAACTTCTCGCCGTCCTGGCGTGCCCCGGCGGCCTTGTAGGTCATCGTCGGGTACTTCTCGACCTCGAAGAAGTCGGCGGAGCGCAGGTGACCGTCGCGCTGCTCCTGGTTCGTGGTGATCGAGTTGAGGTCGACCTCCAGTTCGACCTGCGAGTCGAGCGGGTTCTCGGCGGTCACAATCGAACCCTTGAACTCGGCGAACCGGCCGCGGACCTTCGTCACCACCAGGTGGCGGACGACGAAGCCGACCTCGGTGTGCGCCGGGTCGATGTCCCAGGTGCCGGTCACGTAACCCGGGAGCTCGATGCTGGTGGCACTGCTCATTTCGAAGGTCCCCTTAGTAGATGGTTGAGCGATCAACGTTGACGGTACACCTAGTTGATTGAGAGTTCAACAAGTACACTTGTGCCATGTCCGAGATCCGATGGTTGTCCGAACGCGAGCAAGACATCTGGCGTTCGTTCCTGTCGGCGACCATTGGGCTGACCGACGCTCTTGCCCGGCAGCTCCAACGGGACGCCGGGATGCCGCACGCGTACTACGAGATCCTCGTCGCGCTGTCCGAGGCGCCCGACCGCACGCTGCGCATGAGTGAGCTGGCGGGTGTACGCAACTCCTCCCGCAGCCGGCTGTCGCACGCGGTCGCCCGCCTCGAGGAGGCGGGCTGGGTGCGCCGCCGCGACTGCCCGACCGACAAGCGCGGCTCGTTCGCCATGCTGACCGAAGAGGGGTTCGCCGCACTCGAGACCGCGGCGCCCGGTCACGTGACCGAGGTGCGGGAGCGGCTGTTCGACGTGCTCACGCCGGAGCAGGTGGAGCAGCTCGGCGAGATCAGCAGGGCCATCCAGCACGGCCTCGGCACACCACCCGTGGTGACGTGCCCGAGCCTGACGGCCGAGGGCCGCGCGTCCTGACCCGCGCCGCGCGCGCGAGCCGCCGGGCGGAGCGAGGCAAGTCAACCGTGAGTGGGTCCGCTGGTGCCTGGACTGAGTGAGCAGCGGAGGGAGCTCGGTCACGAGCGAGTGAGCAGCGCAGGGAGGGAAGGCGCCGGCTGGAGGGCGCGCGAGCCGCCGGGCGGAGCGAGGCAGTTCAACCGTGAGTGGGTCCGCTGGTGCCTGGACTGAGTGAGCAGCGGAGGGAGTTCGGTCACGAGCGAGTGAGCAGCGCAGGGAGGGAAGGCGCCGGCTGGAGGGCGCGCGAGCCGCCGAGCGGAGCGAGGCAATTCAACACAGTAGGCTGCCAGGGCATCCTTCGTCGCCGTCCGTGAGGCTCGCCGCCCCCATGCTGAACATCTTCGCCAGAGCCTCGGTCTCGCGTGTGACCGACCCGATCGGTGCCGCGCTGGTGCGGATCGGGCTCACGCCGAACGGGATGACGCTCATCGGCACCGCCGGTGCGGTGGGGTTCGCGCTGTGGCTGTTCCCGACCGGGCACCTGCTGGCAGGCACCTTCCTCGTGTGGGGCTTCGTCATGCTGGACCTGCTCGACGGTGCGATGGCGCGGGCGCGGGGTGGCGGCACGAAGTTCGGCGGGGTGCTCGACTCGGTGTGCGACCGGATCGCGGACGGCGCGCTGATGGCGGCCATCGCGTGGTACGCCCTCGAGGTGGCCGACAGCCCGTCGCTGGGTGCGGCCGCGTTGATCTGCCTGGTGCTCGGCCAGGTCATCTCCTACATCAAGGCACGGGCCGAAGCCTCCGGGCTGACGGCGAACGTCGGGCTCGTCGAGCGGGCCGAACGGCTGATCATCGCGCTCGTCGGCACGGGACTGTCGGGGCTCGGGGTGCCGTACGCGGTCGACGTGGCACTGTGGCTGCTCGTCGCGGGTTCGGTGATCACGGTGGTGCAGCGGCTGCTCGCCGTGCGGGAGTCGGCGGCAGCGACCGGGGAGGCAGCGGTTTGAGCGTCACGCAGCGGTTGTCCGAGCTGGCCTACGCGACGGGCTGGGGCGCGGTGCGCGGGATGCCCGCCCCCATGGCGCGGGGCCTGTTCCGCGCGGGGGCGGACCTGGCCGCGCGCCGCAACGGGCCCGGCGCGCAACAGCTGCGGCGCAACTACGCCAGGGTGGTGCCGCAGGCGGGTCCCGCCGAGCTGGACCAGCTGGTGCGGGACGGCCTGCGCTCCTACGCCAGGTACTGGATGGAGACGTTCCGCCTGTCCGGCATGGACCACGAGGCGATCTACCGCCACGTCGAGGAGCGGGTGGTCGGCAAGCACCTGGTGGAAGCGGCGATCGACCGGGGCAAGGGCCTGATCTTCGTGTTGCCGCACACGGGTAACTTCGACGTGTCCGGTATCTGGCTGGTCCGCCAGTGCGGGCAGTTCACGACCGTCAACGAGCGGCTGCGGCCGGAGTCGCTGTACCAGCGGTTCGTCGACTACCGGCAGTCGCTCGGGTTCGAGATCCTGCCGACCGGCGGCAGCGCCTACCGCGTGCTGATGGAACGTCTGCGTGCCAACAAGGTGGTCTGCCTGCTGGCCGACCGGGACCTGTCGCGGCGCGGGATCCCCGTGACGTTCTTCGGTGAGGAGACCCGTATGCCGGCGGGCCCCGCGCGGCTCGCGGCGGCGACCGGGGCGCAGATCCTGATCGGGGAGAACACGTTCACCGACGACGGGTGGGGACTGCGGTTGCACTCGCCGATCATGGTGCACGGCCGCGAGGAGGCGGCGCCTGCGACGCAGCGCATGGCCGACGCGTTCGCCGCGGACATCGCCGTCAACCCCGTCGACTGGCACATGGTGCAGAAGCTGTGGCTCGCAGACCTCGACGAGCCCCGGCGCAAGGAGCTGCGGACCGAGAAGTCCCAGGAGTCCCAGGAGACTCGGTGAAGATCGGCATCGTGTGCCCGTACTCCTTCGAGGTACCCGGAGGGGTGCAGGCCCACGTGCTCGACCTGGCCAAGGCGCTGCGCAAGCGCGGCCACGAGGTCGACGTGCTCGCCCCCGCCGACGAGGACACCCCGCTGCCGGACTTCGTGCGTCCGGCCGGCCGCTCGGTCGGCATCCCGTACAACGGCTCGGTGGCGCGGTTGTCGTTCGGCCCCGTGTCCTACCGGCGGGTGCGCCGCTGGATCCGCGACCACGAGTTCGACGTGCTGCACCTGCACGAGCCGACGACGCCGAGCCTGTCGCTGCTGGCACTGATGATCGCCGACGGGCCGATCGTCGCGACCTTCCACACGTCGACCTCGCGATCCCGCACGCTGAGCGCGTTCCAGCCGGTGCTGCGGCCGTTCCTGGAGAAGATCACCGCGCGGATCGCCGTGTCCGCGCTCGCCCGCCGCGTGCAGGTCGAGCACCTCGGCGGGGACGCGGTGGAGATCCCCAACGGGGTGGACGTCGAGTTCTTCTCCGCCGCGGAGCCGCTGCCCGGCTATCCCCGCGATGGCGGCACGATCGGGTTCGTCGGCCGGTTCACCGAACCACGCAAGGGCATGCCGGTCCTGTTGTCCGCGTTGAAGATCCTCGCACCGGAGTTCCCGGGGCTGCGGCTGCTGGTGGTGGGTGGCGGCGACCAGGACGAGCTGCGCAAGCAGGCGGGTCCGGAGCTGGCGGACCGGCTCGTGCTGCTGGGACAGGCCGACGACGTGGTGAAGGCGCGGGCGTTGCGCAGCGTCGATGTCTACTGCGCGCCGAACACCGGCGGGGAGAGCTTCGGCATGATCCTCACGGAGGCCATGTCGGCGGGCGCGGCGGTGGTCGGCAGCGACCTCGACGCGTTCCGGCGCGTGCTCGACGACGGGCGGGCCGGTGCCCTGTTCCCGGTCGGTGACCCGGTGGGCCTCGCCGACGCGCTGCGCGGGATGCTTGTCTCCCCGCAGCGGCGCGCGACGATCGTGGCGACGGCACGCAGGCGGGTGACGACGTTCGACTGGACGGTGCTGTCCGGTCAGGTGCTGCGGGTCTACGAGCAGGCGGTCGCCGCCGATCCTCGGCGGATCGTCGAGTCAGGTGCGGGTCTCGAGTCTGGTGAGGTGTCGTGAGCGGAGCCTGCGGAGCGTTCCGGCGCCATGGAGCGGGTGAGGGAGCGTCGTGACAGCGTTGGTGGTCACGCTTGTCGTCGTTGTCGTCGTCGTGGCCATGGTGCTGGGCCTGTGGCTGGCCGCCACCGCGAACCGGCTGGACCGGCTGCACGTGCGCACCGACGCCGCGTGGGCGGCACTGGACGCGGCACTGGCGCGGCGTGCGGTCGTGGCC
>NZ_JBARWZ010000323.1:0-8523 GCF_049647105.1 Actinophytocola sp. | reverse complement strand
GGCGATGGCCGCGCGGTTCGCCGACGACGACCCCCTCGCCGCGACCGCCGACGGGCTGCGTGCCGACCTGCTGCGGCTCGCCGAGGCCGACGCGGCCGCCTACACGGCGTACCTGGCGGCGAAGGGCCCGGCGCGGAAGGCGGCCCTGCTGGCGGCGACCGAGGTGCCGAAGGACATCGCGGCGACGGCCACCAGGGTGGCCGAGCTGGCACGGAACCTCGTCGCGAACGGCAACCCGAACCTGACCGGCGACGCACGCGTGGCCGAGCTGCTCGCCGAGTCCTCCGCGAGGGCGGCGACCGTCCTGGTGGAGATCAACACCGCGGGTTAGATTCCGGCCATGTTGCTCGCGGAGGAACTGCTGCTCCTGCTGGTCCCGAGGACGGCGAGGAGAATGCCGTCGTTCTGCGGCACCCACGCCGCGCTGGCGGCCGCGGTGCTCGTCGAGCTGGCCGGGACCGAGCAGCTCACGATCACCGGGGACCGGGTGACCCTCCGCCGAGGTGGCGGGCACCCGTTCGCGCCGGACCTCGACACCGCGACCCTCGACCGGGCCATCACGTACACCGGGATCGGGCTCTACCCCGCGCTGCTCGGCGGGCTGACCGACCAGGGCGCACTCACCCGGAGCAACACGTGGCGCGGGAAGCCGGTGTGGCGGCTCAACGACGAACCCCGGCGCGCGGCCCTGGTCGCCGAGCTGGACGCGGCGCTGGCCGACGACGTGCCGCCGACCCCGAGGACCGGCGCCCTCTGCGGTCTGCTGCACTCACTGGGGGCGATCGACCTCCTGTTCTGGCGCGTGGAGTCCGCCGGGCGCGCCCGCGCTGGCCGGCTCGCGCGGGAGTCGTGGCCGGTCCGCGCGTTCACGGAGATCGTGGCCGAATGCGACCGTTCCTCCGTGGACCTGCCGGGCGTCCTGGCCCTGGATGACCGGCAGCAGCAGCCGGTCAGGCCGAGCGCGCCGCCGTCGCCATCTCCGTGATCAGCGGCTGCCGCGCGGCGGAGGCCAGGCCAAGGTGGTAGATCGCGAGGCCGGACGCGCCCGCCGCCACCACACGTTCCGCGTGGTCGGTGAGGCCGTCCGCGCTCTGCAGGACCGTCACGTACGCGTCCACCGGACGGCCGGTCTCGGCTGCGGCCGCCACCACCGGCGCGCTGTCGGTCGGCCACGCCGGGACCACCAGCGCCGACACGTCCTCGCCCGTCGCCGGGGTGAGGCCCGGGGACGCGCCGGTCACCCACGGATCCGGGTGCGCGTGCAGGACCACCGGCACCGTCAGACCTGCCAGTACCTCCGCGCGCAGCAGGTCGGTCGCCGCGTGCCGGGTCGCCAGCAGCTCCTCGGCGAACGGCACGTCCGACGACGTGCGCACGGCCTCGCGCAGCGTCGACAGCACCCACACCGGGTCAAGACCACGCGCTGACCATGCCTTCTGGCACTTCTCGCAGCAGCACACCGACAGCCACCGCTGCGCGGTCGCCGTCCACGCGTTGTCGGTCTTCTCGTGGTGCGAGCCGTGGGTCAGGCCGAGCTGACCGCATGCCTCGAGCGACACCTCGTCCGCGCCATCGGCCGCCTCGACGGCGAGGGTGGCCGCGTACTCGCGCACCTCCTCGTGGGACGGGCACAGCGCGTACGGGTACCGGTCCCCGAAGCAGTTGACCACCGCCACGGCCGGGAACTCCGTGCCCAGCCGCGTGTTGTGGGTCAGCACCACCCACGCCGACACCCGCAGCCCGGCCGCGCGCAGCACCTCGGCGGCACGACCCCAGGAGTCCGATGTGGACGTCCACGTCGGCTCCTTCGGGCGCAGGCGCCTGTCCTGCCACACGTGTGCCCGCACCGGCCGGTACAGCGCCGCGTACGGCGCGGTGACCAGCTGGTGTTTGGGGTGCAGCGGCGTCGCGGCCCGGATCGAGTGGTACGCGGCCGCCAGCGCCACCGTCTCCAAACCTTCCGCACGGGCCGGGAAAACCGGATCCCCCAGCACGTCCCACGGGTACGCATGACCGGTCAACCGCATCCGCTCTCCTCCTGACACACCAGACAGGACGCCGAGCCCCGCCCGGTGGTTGCCAGTCAGGCCGGATCTTTCAGCCTGGTGACCAGCTGGGTCGGGTTCACGAACCGCAGCGCGATCACCAGCAGCACGAGCATCGAGCCGGTGTAGATCACCGCCATGGCGTCCACGGCCTGCTGTGCACGGATGCCCGCCGAGAACATGGCCTCGTACAACGACACCACGAGCGTCTGGCTGCCCGGCCCCGCGGTGAGGAACGTCAGCTCGAACATGCCGACCGTGCGGACCAGCACGAGGATCGACGCGGCCAGGATGCCGGGGACCAGCAGCGGCGCGAGCACCCGGCCGAACACGGCGGCCGTGTTCGCCCCGCACATGCGCGCGGCGGCCTCGATCTTCGGGTCGATCTGCTCGATGAACGGGGTCATGGTCAGTACCACGAACGGCACCGACGGCACCAGGTTCGCGACGATCACGCCGGTCATGCTGCCCGCCAGGTCGAACTTGTACAGCACGGTAGCGAGCGGGATGCCGTAGGTCATGGGCGGCAACAGGATCGGCAGCAGGAACAGGACGGTCACGAGCCGTTTGCCGAGGAAGTTCCTGCGTGCCAGCGCATACGCGGTCGGCACCCCGATGAGCACCGACGCCACCACGACCGCGACCGACACCTGCAGCGTCACCACGAGCACGTCCAGCAGGGCCATCTCCTGCCACGCCATGCGGTAGTACTCCGCGGTCAGCCCGCTCGGCCACCACGTGTCGAACCAGTTGACGGCGAACGAGTTCACCACCACCGAGGCGACCAGCCCCACCAGGTTGACGAGGAAGAACGCGACCGCGCCCCACACCAGCCACCCGCCGACGGACGACCTCATCCCTTGCCTCCTGTCGCACCGCGGTAGAGCCTGGACCGCCACGCCAGCACCAGTCCGATGACCACCAGCATGACCACCGCCATGATCACCGCGACCGCGGAGCCCATCGGGTAGTCGCCGTCCCGGAACGCGGCCTCGTACGCGGCGATCGACATCACGCGTGTCTCCCCCTGCGGCAGGCCGACCAGGTACGCCGACGGGAACACGGAGAACGCGAGCACGAACGTCAGGCAGAACGTGATCGCGAGGCCGGGCGCCAGCAGCGGCAGCGTGATGTACCGGAAACGGCGCCGCCAGTCCGCACCCAGCGTGGCCGCGGCCTGCTCCAGCGTCGGGTCGATGCCGGACAGGTAGGACAGCGTCAGCAGGAACGCGAACGGGAACCCGGTGATGATCAGCGAGAACAGCACCGCGGTCCAGCTCGGCACGAGCCGCAGCGGCTCGTCCATGCCAAGGCCCATCAGGATCCGGTTGAACCAGCCGACCGGACTCAGGTACTGCTTGAGCCCCTCGGCGGTGAGGACGGTGCCGAGCGTGATCGGGACGACGAGGATCGTGGTGAGGAACCGCTTGCCGCGGAACTTCCCGCGCAGCCGGTACGCGATCGGGACCGACGCCAGCACGTTGATCAACGCCGCCGGGACCGCGATCCCCAGCGTGGTCCAGATCGTGTCCGCCAGATACGGGTCCGAGAAGAACCTGCTGTAGTTGGCGAACGGGCTGCCGCCGTCCGCGGGCTGGAACGACAGCTGGAGTCCATACAGGACCGGGTAGGCGAACAGCACCACCACGAACAGCACACCGGGTACCAGCAGGAGCAGGGTCCGGTCGACGCCGCGTTCCGCGAGTCGGTGCTTGAGGCTCGGTTTCTCCCGCGCGGTCACCGTCATGGCACGAACACCAGTACCCGCTCGCGCGGCACGTGGAACAGCACCTCGTCGCCGGGTGCGAGGCGGCTCTCGGTCCGCACGTGCAACGCTTCGCCACCGGGCAGCCGCGCCTCGACCGCCTGCTCGCGGCCGTGGTACTCGACGATCTCCACCGCCGCGCGCACCGTGTTGTCGCCCTCGGTGTCGGTCACGGTCACGTCGGTCGGGCGGAACGCGGCGATCGCGTCGCCATCGGTGAGCCCGTCGCGGTTGACGCCCGAGAGCGTGAAACCGTTGCCCACCACCGTGTCCGGTGTGGACATCGTGACCGGAAGCAGGTTGCGGTAGCCCATGAACCCGGCCACGTACCGGTTCGCCGGGTGCGCGTACACCTCCTCCGGCGAGCCGATCTGCTGCACCAGTCCGTCACGCAGCACGACGAGGCGGTCGGCCAGCGCGAGCGCCTCCTCCTGGTCGTGCGTCACGTACACGGTGGTGAGGCCGAGCGTCTGGTGGAGTCTCCTGATCTCCGTGCGCATCTCCAGTCGCAACGCGGCGTCCAGATTGGACAGTGGCTCGTCCATCAGCACGAGCCTCGGCTCCAGCACGATGGCCCGCGCGATCGCGACCCGCTGCTGCTGCCCACCGGAGAGCTGCGCGGGGAACTTCGTCGCGTGGTCGGTGAGCTGCACGAGCCGCAACGCCTCGTCGACGCGGCGTTCCCGGTCCGCGCGGGCGACCTTGCGCATGGACAGTCCGAACGCGACGTTCCGCCGCACCGACATGTGCGGGAAGAGCGCGTAGTTCTGGAACACCATGCCGAAGCCGCGTTTCTCCGGCGGCAGCGTGTCGAGCCGCTTGCCGTCCATCAGGATCTGACCGCCGGTCAGCGGCAGCAGCCCGGCGAGGCAGTTGAGCGCGGTCGACTTGCCGCACCCGGACGGCCCGAGCAGCGCGACGAACTCGCCGCCCTTGATCGTGAGGTCGAGTTCCCGCAGGGCGATGTGCTCACCGAACGCCCTGCTGACGTGATCTATGTGCAGTTCGGCAAAAGTCACTTGGTCTTCCCCGACCCGATCTCCCGGTCCCAGCGCTGGAACGCGGCCACCTGCTGTTCCGCGGGGAGCGAGGTCTCCTGCGGGTTGTCCTCGATGAGCTGGTCGTACTCGGGCCGCCCGAACTTCTCGATCGCGTCCTGCGACTCCTGCGGCGCCATGTCGAGGGTGACGTTCTTGACCGCGGGGCCCGGGTAGAAGTAGCCCTTGTCGTAGGCCTTCGCCTGCTGCTCCGGCTGCAGCATCCACTCGATCAGCGCGAGGTTCGCCGACAGCACGTCCTCCGACACGCCACGCGGTACGACCGCGTAGTGCGCGTCGGTGACCCAGTGGAAACCCTCCAGTGTGGTCGTCTTCATGTGCGCGGGCACCGTGCCGAGCACGCGCGGGTTGATGTCCCAGCCGGTGGTGGTGGCGACCATGTTGACCGTACCGTTGGCCAGGTTCTTCATGGTGTCGGTCGTGCCGGTCGGGTAGTACTCGACGTGCTTGCCAAGCTCTGCCAGGTACTCCCACGTCTTGTCCCAGCCGTTCACCGGGTCCTTGGGGTCCTCGTCACCAAGCAGATAGGGCAGCCCCATGAGGAACGTGCGGCCGGGGCCGGAGTTCGCGGGCTGTGCGTACTGGAACTTGCCGTGGTTCGCCGCGGCCCACTCGAGCAGCTCGTCGGTGGTCTTCGGCGGGTCCTTGACCACGTTCGGGTCGAACTCGAGCAGCGGGCCGGACGGGTAGAACGTGACCGTGATCCCCTGCCCCTGCGCCAGTTCCTGCATGTCCGCCGCCGCGGGCAGGTAGTTGTCCTTCAGCTTCGGGAAGCGGGACTCGAAGTCCGGCAACAGGTTCAGCACCAGCTCCTGCTCGATCACCGACGCCAGCCCGTCGGTGCCGGTGAGCACGAGGTGTGTCTGCGACGAACCGCCGCGCTGCTCGGCCAGCAGCTTGCCTGGCATCTCCGGCGCGGTCGCCTTGGTGTAGTTGACCTTGCTGACGATGTCCGGGTGCTCGGCGGCGAACTCGTCGATCATCCCCTGCGTCAGCTGCAGGTTGCCTGCCACGTCGAGGATGTTCAGCTCGACCGGTTGCGACGGTTTCTCCGGCACCGAACTCGGCGCGTCCGCCGGCGCCTTCGTCTCCGGCGCACCACACGCCAGGGCGGCGACCAGCACCGCCGTCATCGCGAGTGTCGACCTCGTTGTCCTACGCATCGCCACGCTCCTATGTCGTGCCACGCAATCGGTGGCGCAGCTGGGCTTCGTACAGGTTCGCCGGCAGCACCGCGTCGTCGAGCGCGTCGACGACCGAGTACAGCTCGCCGGTGAAGTCCTCGGGGTGGTCGGTCGGTCCGGTGGTGCCGCGCACGCCGACCATCGCGCCGCACGGGGCGTGCTCCTCCAGCCGGACGCCGTGGGCGCGGCCGCCGCGCACGTCGATGTTCCAGTGACAGAACCTTGCGCCCCAACGGGGTCCGGCGTCGCCCGCGCCGCCGGTGGTGCCGTTGTTGGTGACCGTGATCGCCGTGCGCACGCTCTCGAACGGCAACGCGCGGTGCGAGTCGAACGTGCCCTCCATGGTCCCGTTCGACCAGACGTTCCCCGCCGAGAAACCCTCGGTGTTGATGCCGTGGTGCGCGGCGCCCTGCGCGAGCGGGGTGGTGGCGGCCGGGATCTCGAAGTGGTCGACCAGCAGATCGTGGGTCTGCACGCGGCAGATGAACGTGTGGTGGCGGGCGCGGCCGCCGACCCGCACGCCGGTCATCGTGACACCCTTGGTGGCCGTCGAGCCGAAGCCGTTGTCGCTGTGCCACAGGTCGACGTCACGCACCCAGCAGTTCAGCGCGGCCTGGAAGTGCGGGCCGTTGAAGCCGGGATCGAGGTGGTGGGCGGTCTGCTCGACCTGGCGCATCTCGATCGTGAGGTCCTCGATGCCGGACTCGGTGATCGCCGGGCCGAGCGTGGCGAACCGGGGCGACCAGCCGAGACGTAGGTCGGTCTTCAGCGGCTGCGCCAGCACGACCGCGTCCGGCTCGACCCGGTGGACCTGCACCGGGAACCGGTACTGGGCGAAGTTCACGGCAAGGGGCCAGTCGGTCAGCTCCGGGCGGAGGCGCTTGGCCGCGGTCGCCCACGGGTAGGTGGCGGTACCGGGCACGTCACCGGCCAGGTGCGCGAGCAGCGTGTTGTCCGCCGTGTTGTCGGCGAGCAGCAGGACGTGGCGTCCTGGCTGGAACCCGGACGGGTCGGACACCGGGACGCGGCGGCGGCCGCGCGGCACGTCGGCGGTGACCGTCGCCAGGTCCCGGTTGTCGAGCCAGCCCTCGTTGCCGGTGAAGCCGCTCGTCTCCAGTGCGGCCCTCAGCTCGCGCGGGATGAACCAGACGAGGCCGCCGGACCACGACCACTCGTTGCGCGACGCCGGGCGGTAGCACTCGGTCAGCGACCGGTCGAAGAACAGCCGCGTGCGGCCGCGGCCCGCGCCGCGGATCGCGACCCGGCTGTGGTGCACCCACACGATGCCGGTGAGCAGGTAGGTGCCGGGTGGGACGTACACGGTGCCGCCGCCCCCGGCGCCGACCCGCTCGACGGCCTCGTTGAACGCGGCCGTGCAGTCCGTGACACCGTCGCCGACCGCGCCGTGCGCGGTCACGCTCGTCCGCACGCCCAGCCTGGGCAGCGGCAGCTCGCCGCGCCGGTAACCGGCGTAGGAGACGTTGGGAATCAGCGGGTGGGAGTCCGGGTTCGACAGGTACGCGTGCCAGCGACGACTCCACTGTGGACTGTCGACGGCGGAGGCCACGCCGACCGTGGCGGCGAGCAGGTAACCGCTTGCCGCCGTGGTTCCGGCAGACCGGAGGAAGTCGCGCCGATCCATGGTTCGGAGCGTAGCGGCTGATTTTCCTGAGGAAAAGGCTTTCCTGTCGCGAGTGCCTCCGAAACTTCCGACTTCACCTGGACGGCCGCACCGGCGGCACCGCCCCGCGCGGGCGCAGCGAGATGTCCGTCGCAAGTTTCCGCGGCAGGATGTCCTGGACGGTCCGGCGGCTCCGACGTATCGCCGTAAGCACCGACCGGAGGAGTGACCATGAAGTACATCCTGCTGGCCTACACGAACACCAAGGCATGGGAAGCGATGCTCGCGAACGGGGACCCGACCGCGCCGATGCCGAAGAGGTCCAGGAGTCCTGTGACTTCTACGAGGCGCTGGGCAAGGAGCTGACCGCGACCGGCGAGTTCGTGACGACCGAGGGCCTCGCGGACCCGTCGCACACCAAAACCCTCCGCAAGGCCGCCGACGGCGTCGTGACCACCGACGGCCCGTACGCCGAGGCCAAGGAGGTGCTGGTCAGCTACACGATCCTGGACTGCGCGTCACACGAGCGGGCCATGGAGATCGCGACCAGGGTCGACGACGCGGCCGACGACAGAACCCGCGAGTCCACGATTCAGAACCCGCGAGTCCACGGTTCAGAACCCGCGAGTCGGGGGTTCAGAACCCGCGAGTCCACGGTTCAGAACCCGCGAGTCGGGGGTTCAGGACCTGCGAGTCCACGGTTCAGAACCCGCGAGTCGGGGGTTCAGGACCTGCGAGTCGGCCGTTCGCGATCGCTGAGTCCGCGGTTCGATCCTCACGCCGGTAGCGGCGACCCGCGAGTCTTCGGTTCCGAACCCCAAACTCGCAGGTCCCGAACCGAAGACTCGCG
>NZ_JBARWZ010000322.1:0-14137 GCF_049647105.1 Actinophytocola sp. | reverse complement strand
CGTCATCTCGGATGTCGGCCAGTTCGGCTTCGAGATCGGTGATGATGCTGTCGATTTCTTCGACGTTGGCGAAGACGTACTGGCCGCCAGCGCCGCCACCTCCGCTGGCGCCGTAAGGCATGTAGATGGACGCGTCGTCGCCCTGGCCTTGCGGCTGATGCTCGGGCATCGTCGTGCTCCCCCGGTGTAGTCAGGCAGTAACGGAGAATACGGGGGTGGGGACACGGGAGGGCGGGGTTGGGTCAGTTCACCCGGTTGGCGGAGTGCGGAGCACGCTGATCAGCGCTGTCACATCGACGCTGTGCAGGTAGGGACCGGCGGGGTTCTTGCTGTCACGGATGTGACGCAGCGTGTGGGCGATCTCGACACAGTCGGATTGCCCGCCGGAGCGAGTGGACTTCTTGAACCGCAAGGGTTCCTGCATGGGCTAGCTCCCGAGGACGCTCTGTTCGATCAGCTCCTCGATCTTATCCTGCGTTGCCCGCTCTGACAGGGCTCGATCACGCAGGTCTTTGCGGGCGGCGGCGTAAGGGTCCGTCTCCTCGTCGAACAGGAACGTGGACGAGCCGAGATGCTCCAGCACGACGACCGAGCCTGCCTTCTCGTAGTCCATCAGGTACCAGCCGCAGACGGTGAATGAGGTCGGTTTTTCAACCAGCCGGATCGACACCCCGTCCCGTTTGGACACCCGAAGCAAATGGCGGAGCTGCTGCTCGAAGACGGCCGGCGACCCGAGCTGGTTCGCCAGCGCGGCGGATCCAATGAGGGCAAGGTAATCCTTGTCGCGGCGATTCAGTAGCTCCTGGCGCTGGAGTCGGGCTCCGATCCGGGAGTTGACGTCTTTCGCCGGCACACCCCAGTCACGCATCACCGCGGTTGCGTAGTCAGGTGTTTGGAGCAGACCCGGGACGATTCCCGGCGCCCAGTGCGTCATCCGGACCGCTTCGTGTTCGTAGGAGGCCAGGGCACCCAGATCGCTGGGCACACCGGCCGGTGGCCGGTCCCACCAGCCGAGCGCGACCGGCTTGCCAGCCCAGGCGACCAGCTCATCGCGGCGCTCGACGGGCAAGTCGTAGACCACCGCGAGCCCCATCACGGCCTCCGGGGAGATGTGTCGTAGACCGCGTTCCAGTCGGGACAACGTGGAGACGTTCCACTGGATCGCCGCCGCCACGTCGTGGAGGCTCCTGCCCGTCGCCTCCCGAATCGCACGCAGCTCCGCACCCAGCGATCGGTCACGCGGCGACCCCGGCCGGTGCCTGCCACCCATTCAATCCACCTTTCTGTCACTGCGGTCAACAGCTTACTTTCGGTGAACACTTGCGGACAACGGCATCACATTGCAACAAAGAAGGGCAGCGTGACAGACCATGGACCACGACGAGTCGGTACTCATGGCGAACCTCGCCGGCCTCAACCAGCGTGTCGCGCGGCTCATCCTGATCACGCTCGACCACGACGCCGGACGATCATCTTCGGCAGACTGGGTCTGCGACGGGATGGGACTCGGCGGAGACATGGTCACGCTGGGCAAGGCCGTACAGCGTCACGCACGATTGCGCGGCGTGTCATGGGGACACACCTACCTTGAGCCACACCGGGGGCATGTACGCGCGACCGACAACGGCACCATCACGGTGAGCGTGATCGACGGCGCCGCCGTCGGCCCGGCCGTCTGCGGCGCATGGCTGGTCGCCGAACTGCAAGGCCAGGACAGCGGGACTGTCACCCCGTGTTCGGTGTGCCTGGCTTCCCTGGGGCAGGAACCATGACTGCCGGCATGGAACCGCTGTGGTTGCCAGGGTTCTTCACCGGCCGGCGACACACAGTGGTCGACCTCGCGGACCGCACAGATTTTCACGGAATGGCACTCGTCTGGTCCGTGTGCAACCGGCCAGTCGTGCTGTACCCCGACCCGGCGGCTGAGCCCGCGAACGACTCGGTCTGCCCCGACTGCGCATGCTGGTTCGACGCACACGTCCGCTACCAATGAAACCCTGCTGTCGACGACGTAATCGCGAAATCTGGCGAAACGGACCGACAGGGAGTCGCTATCACGTACCCGGTGTTGGGGACAGCTGGCGTGGAGTTACCCCAGAGATGTCTGATCGTGTAGTCGCTGGAAATCTGCTGGTCAGCACATCGATTTGGTTCCACTGCACGTGAGGGATGCGAGGCGTTTACCGGTGCGTACAACTTCCAGCAGGGGGCAGGGGCTGATGAGGTTTGGTCCAGCGCGGGAATGGTGAAGGCGCGGATGGAGTCGGCGGGGTGGGGCGAGGCGGCTGGAGCGGTCCAGCGCGGGGGTCGTTCAGGGAGGGAAGAACCGGGTAGTGCCAGCGCCGCCGCGCCCGGCGAGGTGGACCCCGCTGGTCGTCCTTACCGATCAGGGCGGCAGCGCGAGCGCGATGGCGGGCGACGCCATCAAGGCCGAGCGAGCAGACGGCATCACTGAGGCGACACTGAGCGAGCACGCATGAAAGCTGGTGTCTACGCGCGCCCCGTATACGGCTTCGGCAAGGGCTCCGTGTGGTTCCTGGAGCGCGAGGACCCGCCGTCCGAATGCGGAACCCGAGGATGGTCTTCGCGCCCCTGGGAGCAGTTCACCCTCACCACACACCCCCGCCGTCACCTGTTCGCAGCTACCTGCCGGGTGCTTGTCATCCTCCGCCCTGCGGCGTGGCCAGCCGTATTGGGCGACCTCAACGCACGCGGACTGGCCCGGCCATGTCGCGGAGCTGCTTTGCGCGCGTAGGTTGACGGATCGGTCTACTCGTCGAACAGGGATGTGGACGAACCGAGGTGCTCCAACATGACCACCGGGTCACGCGGTCACACCCGAAGCCTACGTCGGCGCATAGTGCACCATGGGCTGGTGAGCTTGCCACCAGCCGTCGATCCCGCTGTGAGCGCGCGGATGTCGAACACCCGTGGACGCGACACTTCTCCGGAGATGGCGGTCCGCCGTGCGCTGCACCGGATGGGGCTGCGGTATAGGGTGAACTATCGCCCAGTCCCTGGAGTTCGACGGACGGCCGACATCGTGTTCACCAAACAGCGGATCGCAATTTTGATCGACGGGTGTTTCTGGCATGGCTGTCCGGATCACTACCGCCCAGCGACAGGTGGCCGCAGCCAGTTCTGGGCTGAAAAGATCGAAGGCAACCAGCGTCGGGACCACGAATCTTCGGAAGCGTTCAGTTCGGCGGGCTGGCTAGTACTTCGGTTCTGGGAGCACGAAGATCCCGTGACAGTGGCCGATCACATCTCTTCGGCGGTCCACGAAGCCGCCCGTCGGACTACATGCCCGGCTTCCGGGTCACCGCGTACGTGACTTGTTCGCAGTCCGCGCCGACGATACCGCATAGCGCTTCTACCAGCTTCCAGTCGTTGGCAGGCAACCGCGCGCTGTTCGGCTTCGTGACGACGACGGTGATCGGCTTCAACGAGTCCTCGGCGCGGACCAGACATGAGTTCCAGATCAGCCCCTGGAGAGCACTTAACGGCCCCCAGATCACGAACATCGACTGACCATCGGGCCCCTCGGCGAAGCACCTCATGGGCTTCTCCTCGATGGTGTCTGGCTTGGGCAACCACTGATCTCCGAGTGCGAGGCGCACCACGGACTCGGGTCCCGGATACGCCCTTTTTGTGAAGGACGCAATCGGCCCAATCCCCTCCAACGCCCGCCGGTACTCCTTGGCTGGGCCATCCTTAATCCAGACCCTGATCTTCTCTGCTGGCATGTACGGCGATAACCGTCCGCCGATCTTCGGGTCTTTCACGAACCGGTCGTACATCTCGCTGGCAGCGCTCGGGGACGCTTCCTCCCATCGCGCCGCGTCGAGCCGACGTACTACTTCCTCGATCACCGCGGTGCGCACGTCGGTCGGGATCTTGGCCACTAAACCCCCTCGATCGGCGGAAACTCGAGTCGCACGTTGTCGTCGGCGCCGCCCAGGTCGCCGACATCGGCCATCCACTGTTCGAGCAGATCGCGCACGTGCAGATCGTCGAAGACGAATTGGTTGTGTCCAATCGAGACCTGCTCGATCTCATCCTCGGACACTTGCTCGCGCATTTCGTAGACCTCCGCGAGTCGTCTGATGTCGCTGACGAAGTCGAGCACCTCCACGTGGGTCTTTCCCTTACGGAGTCGTAGGCCACGCCCGAGTTGCTGGACGAAGATTCGCCGGCTGTGGGTGACTCGCGCAAAGCACAGGATATTCACATCGGGGACGTCGACCCCTTCATTGAGGATGTCCACCGCCGCCAGGATCGGTACCTCACCGGAGCGGAAATTCAGGAGCCGCTCCCGCCGCTCTCGACTTTTCAGGTTCGCGTGGAGAGTCGCGGTCCGCTCCCACCCTGGGCGGAGCGCGATCAGATCGCGCATCCGCTCCGCGTGCTCAATGGTTTGGCAGAAGATGATGGCGCGCGGGTTCGTTGTCTGGTCCCAGACCTTCTCCAGGCGCTCTTTGACGGCGTCGTCCCGCTCGAGGATGAAGAGACGCTTGTTTAGATCCTTTATGGTGTAGCCGTGCTCTGAGGCCTCGCGAACGAAGTCCCAGTCGATATTGTCCGCGAACACCCGGTACTTGACCTCTGCTAGATAGCCGAGCTTCATACCTTGCGAGATCGACACTCGTACGACCGGCTCACCGAAGGTCTGCTCGATGTCGTATTTATCGCCTCGCCATGGCGTCGCGGTTACGCCGAGTCGCTTCGCATCTGGTAGGCGGTCGAGCATCGTGGCGTAGTTGCCGGTTTCTCCGACATGGTGCGCCTCGTCGACGATGACGAACCCGGGTGAGTAGCCGGCCTCGATGTAGGCGCGGGCGGTCGGAGCGACACCAAAGGTCACTCCCGGGAGTGAGTTCGGCTTAGAAGTTCCATACAGAAGGCGCGTGGGGATGTGCTTTGGGACGTCCCGCCACATCGCGCGTTCGAGCTGTTCGACTAGGTCGACCATGTGTGCGGTGACCAGCACCTGCGCACCTGGGTTTGCTAGCAGGAAGCGCCTAAGTACCCTGCCTGCGACAACGGTCTTACCGAGCCCGGTGGCAAGGTAAACCAGCGCCTCGCCGGCGTCGCTGAGCGCACGCCATGACTCTTCGACCGCGCGCTCCTGATACAGATGCAGGTTGAAAGGCTTAACGCTGTCCGGAACACGTTCATAGAGGGTTGACAGCTGGCGCCCACCCCAGAGCGTGATATTGATGCCAACGTCACGCAACGCCTGGGAACGCTCCTGAGCTTTTCGGGTAAAGACCCGGTTCGTGACCACCACCGCACGATGGATGCCGTAGTGCTGCATCGCCGCGTGCGCCTCGTCCACAGCGTCTGCGTCAGCGGACCCCGACATCTTCCACTTCGCCTGGAAGATCCAATCCGCGCCCTTTAACCGACCAATCACGTCGGCGCCCTTGTCGCCGGGGCCGTCGATGTTTACCACGTCGGTAAAAGCCATCAATCCGAGCAACCGCTCCAGTTGCCGCGTGAACCCCCTCGGCCCTTCCTCGACGAGGAAGGTGGGATCGAGGAACGAGGTTGTCATGCGGACACGATCTCCGCGTCAAGCAGGTCGGCGGTTAGAAGCAGCCGACCCAGCTCCAGCGTCTGCAGCGCCGGTGAACCTGCGGCCATCCTCCGCAGGTCGGCGAGAAGTGCCCCGAGCCGCGCCACCTGATCTGCCTGCGTGTCCTCGCCGAGGGACGCGTAGGTAGTCCGGAACAAGGCACCGTCCAGAACGAGTCTGGGGCTGTTCGTCACAAGGTCGTGGATGCCCTGCGCGCTTAAAAACCGTGCGAACTCTCCGTTCACTACGGCGCCGCTCCAGTTGACGTCTGGTGCGATGCTCACGGCGTTGACTTCCGCAGCCCGGCGGGACTCGCTGGATAGGGTGCTCCAGTACGTGCTCGAGTCCTTCGAGACGAGCTCGGCAAGACGCTCCCGCATGTCATCGAGCAACGAGTCGGCCCGCGCTCTGACAGCGGCGGCGTCAACGCGACGGTCGGGGAATTGTTCGAGAATCGACGTGACGAGTTGATCGATCGGTCCGTCAACCGAGTACACGTTCTTCAGTTGGGGAGCCGCGCAGACCAACGCGACGTTCATCGGTGACCAGCCGTAGTGAGCGATCAGGGTGGTGCCTCGATCGACGTAGATCTCGATCTCGCCGGCGACAATCCGAATCGCGTACGGCTGCTTCTGTCCGTCCCTGGTCAACTCCACACCGGAGGTGACGTAAACGCGCAGCACCGGCTGCGAGTTGCCGATTCGCACTTCGCGGTCGGTGTCTGGAAGAAGGGTCGCAGCCGCTTGATATCGCGCAAAGCGCTCTTCCTCGGTCTCGGGCTTGATCGGCTCCGGCTCGTCGGCCTCGCGCTCCTCGCCAGACGCTCCGCTGGAGTCCTGATCGTCGTTGCCTAGGTGGGACAGGCCTTCCTCATCCAGCCAGCCGTCGTCATCGTCCGGTAGTGGCGGCGGTGGTGGCGGACCGTTCTTGATCCGATCGTGATCCGCAGCCGCCTCGTACCACTTCTCGTCGGTCAGGTACTCGGGATCGCCATTGCGAAACTTCACGCCCCACGACTTGGCGGCCTCGTGAATCGACGACTCGCCGTTCCCCGGGACGAGGTAACGAAGTCCGGGCTTGTTCTCTCGGTAGGCGTTGAAGAAGCGACTCATCGGCGAGATGTTCTCGTGCCCGACCAAACGCTTCGCGTACTGCGGCCGCAAAGGCTCCGGGCCGCGAACCTTTTCGACCATGAAGCGCCATTCCTGCGACGAGGTGTCGAAGTTGTTCTTTCGCACGTTCACTGGCGCGTGGTCGAGGTGGATCTCGCCTACAATCCTGCCCATGCCGAGCTCGATCGGGTATTCAAGCTCGAAGTCGCCGTCCGGGGTCTCCCAGCCGAAGAGCGACTTGTCCTGGTAGGTGATCGCTCGGCCGTGACGCAGGAACGTCAGACCGAAGTCCGACTTATCCGCGTAGCGCTGGATGCCGAGCCAGCCCCAGATCCGTCGTTCGCGTTCTTCAATGTCGACGCTCTCGCACTCGACGCACTTATCGTAGGCCGAGGTGTACCATCGGCCGCAGTTCATACATGCGAAGGCGTTGGTGAGCCGGAAGTCGATGTCGGTGGCGGCCGTGACCTCTCCGCCTTTGTATGTCACCGAACGGCTCGGATCCCAGATGCACGGAAGATGCGGACTCACCGGGCGCCTGTTCACATACAACCTTTGGTTGGCGCCGCGCATCAGCTCCGCACCTGAGTGATCGCCTTGCGGGTCACGAAGCATATAGGTGTAGATGCGCCCGAGGTGGCCCATCGTCTCCTTGATCGCCCGCGTGCTCCTCAGTCGCGTCACCATGTCCTCGCGAAGTCTGGTGACCGTGACGAGGGTGCCGTGCTCTTCGCGCGCCTTGTCCTCGTAACGCAGCGGAACTTCGTAGGTGGACTGGCGTTGCATCGCCGGAATGTCGATGGCGGCGATGACCCACTGGCCATCGCCCTCTCTCCCGGTCCGGACCTCGGTCATGGTTCCCAACCGCGCCGTGGCGATATTGAAGCCCATTCCGAACAAACCGAGGCTACCGAAGCGCTGCTTCCCCGACGTGCCAGCGCTGAGCGCGTCCTGCAACTGCTCCGGCGACATGCCGCGCCCGTTATCGCCCACCGAGATCTCCGAGGATTTGGTGACCGCACTAGAGGTCGGCAGACTGATATCGATCCGCGGCTCCAGAGTCGGCTTCTCGGCCGACGCCTCGACCAGTTCGTCCAGTGCGTTGTCAATCAACTCGCCGAGACACTGATGTAGTTGCAGGTCGACCTCAGCGATCATCTCCAGGATCCGCGGGGACGGCATGAGGTTGAGCGTGCTGGGCCGAGCCCCAGTCATGAGTCGACCTCCTCCTTGATCAACGCTTTGTAAACGCTCTCAGCGACGACTTTTCCGAGCAGCACCGGGACCGCGTTGCCGATCTGACGCATCGCCTCTCCCCACGAACCGTGAAGTTCGTAGTCGTCTGGAAACGTCTGAAGACAGGCGCTTTCACGGACCGTGAAGTACCGAATCGAGCCGTCGACGTTCCTGAGCATGTTCTCACCGCCGGGCACGCCATGGCCGCCGGCCTTGAGGGCCTTGGCGGGCATGTCCAGCGGGCTGCCTGTGTGACCTGGGTAAGACCTGGCCCCTGGCTGAAGCTCGTGGTTGAGGACTGTCCGCGACCGCCCAATGGTTGGCTCGGGCAGATTCGATAGGACATCACGCACTGTGCGCCAGCGCTGGTGCGGTTCGTCACCAATGAGTCGCTGGGGGACATGCAGCTTCGGACGCTCCGGCCTCTTACTCTTCGAAACTTCGTGCTCTTCCCAGTACTCGCCGGTAACCCACTGTGAATGCAGTAAGGCCCGCTTGGAGTGCGTGGCGGTGGGGAAACTCCACTTGATGTCGAGGTCCCCTCGGAAGCCCACGATGAAAACGCGGTGTCGTTGCTGAGGTACGCCGTAGTCTGCCGCGTTCACGAGCGTCGGCACGACGCGGTAGTTGAGGTCGTAGCGTTGACGGTTTTCGACCGCCGCACGCAGCCGGTCCAGATGGTCGATCCACTTTTCACCCCGATTTGCGATCACGGTCGGTAGCGCGAGCCGGAGCTGGATGTACTCGTAGTAATCGGTGAAGGCCGCTCGGGTGAGTCCTCGGACGTTCTCGATGATGAAAGCCTGCGGCCTCAGGCCAGCGATGATCTCCGCCGTCGCGGGGAACATGTCCCGAGGATCATCTGCGGCTTTGGCCAGGCCACCTGAGGAAAACGGCTGACAGGGAGGCCCACCGGCTACCAGCGTGACATCTTCGGTCACCACCGACCATTCGAACTTGCGTACGTCACCCTCGTATACGTTCCAGTCGGCGACGAGTTCGTGACCGCGTCGCTTGTTTTCCCGAACTGTGTCACACGCCCACCTGTCGCGTTCCACCGTCGCCACCGACTTGAACCCCGCCATCTGGCATCCAAGAGCCAGCCCGCCCGCACCGGCGAAGAGCTCCACGCTCGTGAGACGAGGCGACGTGTTCTCGATGGCGTGGAGGTCCGACAGGTCTGCGGAGGGGACGACGGGGGCGACCGCAGTCTTGGACATGCACTTCCTTCATTCATGGGTGGGGCTGCGAACATCCTGCCCGAAGCGACCGCCACTTTGGTGGCGATCATGCGTGAAACGCCGGGCACCGTACGACCGCAGTGAGGACAATCCCCCTTGCGGCCCGAGGAGACCCTGCTCGCTGCGGGCCGACAAGATCCACCCCGCCGTCGCCGCCTGCGTGCTGCCCGCTGGTGCTGGGGGGGTCGCGATCCACTCACAACGACAGGCCGGACCCGCCCTACCAGCGGAAGCGACTCGAGAAGGAGCGGTTCGCGCAATGACCAAATCGGTGGGCCGCCTGGGGCTCGAACCCAGAACCTACGGATTAAAAGTCCGCAGCTCTACCAATTGAGCTAACGGCCCGTGTGGTCATGCTACCGAGGGGGTGGTTGCCCGGTGTGAGGGCTATCGGAAGATCGCCTGGCCTGGGGTGAGGACGTTCCTCGGGTCGTACTTGCGCTTCGCGGAGCGGAAGGCCGGCCAGCTGTCGCCGTAGTGGGTCTTCCAGTCGGCTTCTGTCATGGGGATGACGCCCACCGGGTAGTGGGTGCCGCCTACGGCCACCGCGCGGTCGTACTGGGCGCGGTTGACGGCGATCAGGCGTTGGGTCTCCGCGTCGCTGGGTGGGCTGACCGCGCGCAGCAGCGCCAGCAGGAACACGACCGGGCTGTCTGGCAGCCGGACGAAGGGCTCGTGGATCAGCGAGTTGAGCACCGGGTACAGCAGGATCACCCCACCCGCGTCGGCGGGCGTGGTCTCGGTCAGTAGCTCGGCCACGTACTCGTCCGTGGCCTCGTCGGGCAGGAAGAGGTTGATCCACGGGCCTGGCATGCGGAGCGCCATGAGCTGCTGGACCAGGTCGTAGATGCGGTTGAGCCAGTCGAAGTACGGCATGTCCGTGATCTCCGTGCTGACCGGCGCGAGGTCGCCGATGAGTGCCGCGTCGTCCGGTGACGATGGCGGCGTGTAGTACATGACGCCTTCGAGCATGTAGGTCCAGCCGCCCTCCACCGGGGTCAGCTGGCCCTCCAGGTAGCTGAACCTGCGGTCGGCGACCGCGGTGCGCTGCGCCGCGGTCATGGACTCCAGGTCCGGGTAGAACAGGTGGTACACGCGTGCTGTGGTGGCCGCCGGGATCAGGCGCACGGTCGCGCGGGCGATCACCGCGAACTGGCCGAGTCCGCCGAGCACCGCGTGGAACAGTTCCGGGCGGATCGTCCTGGTGCAGCGCACGATGTCGCCGGTGCCGGTCACGACCTCGAGTGCCAGCACGTTGTCGACCAGCAGGCCGTGTTGGGACGTGGCGCCGCCGATGCCACCGAGGGACAGGGTGCCGCCGATCGACAGGCCAAGGTAGTCGGCCGCCACCGGTGGGGTCTGGCCCTGCGCCAGCGTGGCCTTGATCAGGTCCAGCCACTGCACACCCGCGTCGACGACGGCGTGGCCGGTGCCGATGCGGTGGATGGTGGCGAGGGTGCGCGAGTCGATGACGATGCCGCCGCCCGCCTGCGCCTGGCCGAACGTGGCGTGGCCCTGGCCTCTGGCCGCGACCTTCAGGCCGTGCTTGTTCGCGAACCGGATGACCGTGGCGATGTCGCGGACGGAACCGGGGCGCAGCACGGCGGCCGGGGTGCGGTGCACGATGTGGCCGTAGTCGTCGGCGGCCTCTGCGCGGGACTCCTCGTCGACCACCAGCTCGCCGTCGAGGTCCGGCACGCGAATGCCGCCGGTCTCGGCGTCCGCGCTGGTCAGCCAGCCCAGGTTGGCGGGGTCCAAAGCGACGACCGTCGCCGCTGCGGTGACGGTGACGCCGGCCAGGGCTGCCCGGCGGCTGATCTGCAACTTGCGCACGGCGCACCCTAGCCCAGAAATGACCATGATCGCTCACCCGTTTGACGGATTGACAACTACTGCACGACGACGATCGACATTGGTCCAAACCTTGGTGTGAGGTTCTGCCGTCTCGCGCGTCTTTCCTGATGAGATGCGAGATCGGAGGGGTGCTATGGGTGGGAACATGGGTGGCGAGACCTTCGCGGTCATGGTGCAGCGGCGGCGGTACCTGGCGAACCTGACGCAGGAGGGGCTCGCCGAGCGATCCGGGCTCAGCCCGCGCAGTATCCAGAACCTGGAACGGGGCCGGGTCAGCAGACCGCGGCGCGAGTCGGTTCGCCTGCTCGCCGACGCGCTGGGGCTCACCGGGCCCGATCGCGCCGCGTTCGAGCACGCCGCGCGGCTCGGCACGCCGACCCCGATCACGGCGTGGCGCGGCGCCACCGACAGCGGCCGGGGGACCATGGCCGACAACCTGCGGCAGCTGGTCGCGCAGGCGGGACACGCCGGCTGGCAGCCCGTGGACCTGCGGGGACTGCCGCACAACGCCGCGCCGGACGTGGTCCTCGACCGGCTGCTGACGGCACTGGGCATCGACACCGAGACGACCGTCGCCGTCTAAGGGGTCAGGGGTTGGCGGGCGCACCGGTGTCGAGGAACGTGTTGCCCGCCCACCGGTAGCCGGCGGCGCCCGTGTTCCAGCCGGTGCTGGGGGCGCTGCCGCGGAACCGGTTGTCCTGCACGTGGATGCTCGCCGAACCCGGTTGCGTCGGCGCGTCGAGCTGGGTCAGGACACCGGTCTCGACGGTCACGCCACGGATCGGACCGTCCAGATCGGACATCGTCACCCGGCCCATCACGTTGTGGCGCAACAGCACTCCGGTGGTGCCTGCCTGGACCCGCACCTCCGAGGTGGCGAGGTAGCTGTCGGACAGCTTGGCGCCGCTCGTGATCGTCACCCCGGACTCGAGCCTGCTGCGCCGCACGACGAGCCCGTTTGCGCGCTGTGTCAGCGACTCGCCGCCGGACAGCTCACTGTCCACAACGGTCAGGTTGCCCGCGAGCTGCTGGAGCGCGGGTGTGCCGTACGGCGCGACGGCGACCACGCGGCGCAGCGTCACGTTCGGGGCCTCGACCGTCACCGTGCCGGTGACCCTCAGATCGGTGATCACCTGACCGGGAGTGGTGATCCGCAGGTCGCCCTGGTGCTCGCGGAGCGTCGCACCCCGCGGGACGCCCGTGTTCGAGCCCGACGGGTCGCCGTTCATCGGCCCCCACGTCGGTGCCGAGCCGCCGCCCGGGTCGAGATTGGACGACGGCGGTGAGCTCGTGCGGTCCGGCCCGTCGATGATCATCGTGGGATCCGAGGGCGGCACGTCGGAGAAGAGCCTGCTCGTGACGGCCGCCCCGCCGAGCCCGACGACCGCGACCACCGCCGCGGCGACAGCGAACGAGCGCTTCTTCCGCGTGCGTGGCCGCAGCTCGGTGACGACCGCGTCGCCGTCCTTGGCGGGCTCGGTCTCGTGGTGCTCAAGGTGCACGTCGGCGATGCGCTCGCGCCACCGGTCCAGGCCGGGCGGCGCGTCGATGCCCGCGAAGAGTTCCCGCAGTTCCTGCTCGTCGATGTCGCTGCTCATCGCGACACCCCCAGGTGCCGCTGGAGCCTGGCGAGCGCCCGTTTGCACGCCATCGTCGCCGCGTGGTCGGTCAGGCCGACGACCGCGCCGACCTCGGCATAGGAGAGGCCCGCCGCGATGCGCAGACCGATGATCGTGCGGTCCTTGTCGGAGAGGTGGGCCATGGCGGCGAGTGCCTGGCGCACCTCGTCCCGCATCACGACCTCGCCTTCCACGTTGACCTTCTGGTCGGCCTCCGTCTCCGCGCCGAAGAACCGGGCGACCAGCGCCGACCGCCTGGAATGCTTGCGCCGGTGGTCGATCACGGCGTTGCGCGCGATGCGCAACAGCCAGGCCGGCTCGGCCTCCTGGGGCACGTCAGCGCCCGCGAACGCGTGGAACGCGGCGGCGAACACGTCCGCCGCCAGGTCCTCCGCGTCGCCCCGGTTGCTCACCTGCGAGAGGCAGTACCGGAACACGCGTGCTGCGTGGTCGCGGTACACCTGCTCGAACGACCTCGCCTGGCCGCGTTCCGAGTCCGGTTCCGCCGTGTCTTCAGGGAGAACGCGTGAGCTCACGAGATCTCACACTCCGATTTCCCCCGGCCCCACCGCCCGTCCCGGGTGAGGTCACATGAAACTGCGGCAGCATAACAGCGCCCAGCAGGCGATATCGACGCTCGAACCGTTACGAAGCCGGGCGCAACAGAACGCGTGAACCGGACGTTTTCGTCCTGAACCGAAAGCCTTGGCGGACGGGGCACAGCCCTGTCACGTTGGAGGCATGGCAACTTTCGATCCGCGCCTGTACGGGGCGCGCTGGGCGGACACCTACGACGAGTGGCACACCGGCCTGATGGACGACGATGGCGCGGTGGCCGCGCTCGCCGACTTCGCCGACGGCGGTCCGGCGCTGGAGTTCGGGGCGGGCACGGGCAGGCTGGCGGTGCCGCTGGCCGAACGTGGCGTCGAGGTGGTCGGGGTGGACATCAGCCCCGAGATGCTGGCGAAACTGAAGGAGAAGTCGACCGAAGTGACGGTGGTCGAGGGCGACATGACGACGGTGTCGCTGGAACGCGAGTTCGCGGTCGCGTTCATCGCGTTCAACTCGATCTTCGTGCTGGAGTCGCAGGAGGAGCAGGTCGAGCTGTTCCGCAACGCGGCACGGCATCTGAGGCCGGGTGGGCGGTTCGTGCTCGAGACGGTGGTCACCAAGGCACCATCGGCGGACCAGGGCAAGCTGTCCGTCGTGAAGGTGGAGGCCGACCGGGTCACGCTCGCGGGCGGCACGACCGACCAGGTGACGGGCAACTACACGGGCATGTGGATGACCTTCGAGCCCAACGGCACGAAGTTCTTTCCGCTGGGCGGCAGGAGCGTCACCCACCACGAGATGGATCTGATGGCACAGCTCGCCGGCCTGGCACGCGAAGACCGCTGGGCCGACTGGAAGGGCACCCCGTTCGGTCAGAAGTCCGAACTACACGTGTCGATCTACCGGAAACCCTGATCCACGCGAGTGGCCCGCGGTCTACGAGAC
>NZ_JBARWZ010000321.1:0-10970 GCF_049647105.1 Actinophytocola sp. | reverse complement strand
CGCTCCTGGCGCCGCCGACCGATCACGGGATGAACGAAGGCTTGCCGACGGCCCATAACCAGGACCCGTCGGGCTGGCGGTGGGCGATCTCCACGGTCACGTCGCCGGTGGGCAGCTCCGTGGCCGTCAGGGCCAGGTCGCCGCTCACCAGTGGGCGGCGCTGGCGGCCGGGCGACAACACCGGCGCCGACGCCACGAAACTCTCGTACACGACACGGATCTCCTGATGTCCCGACGCGATCGAGCCCTCCGGGAACGTCAGCACCGCGTTCGGCTCGTACAGGGCCACCAGGCCCTCGACGTCACCCGCGGTCGCGCGGTCGACGAAGAATTTTCCCAGGTCGTTGGGGTCGGCCGCCTTCGGCCGGCTCGTGATGACTGCCATGCGCGGGACTCTGCCACCGGGCACCGACAATTCTGCCGCGTTATTGGGTTGACCGGCATGGTTACCTGTAATCACGCCCAGAGACGAAGGGAGGTGAGGGCCTTGTTCGCGACCACGACCATGTGCTCCCACCTCGCATTCCAGGCGTCCGCGCGGGGGAGCACAGTTCTCCCCTAAGGACAGACATGCTGGAACTGCGCCCGCTCACCGCGGGTGAAGAAGACCTCTTCCTCTCCCTCACCGACCCGGTGCTCGTCGGATTCCAGAGCGTCGACCGCGACTACCGCGAGCTGGTCACGCTGCACCAGTACCGTCCCGAGTGGACGTGGGTGGCGTTGCGTGACGGCGAGGTCGTCGCGCGGGCCGCCTGGTGGGGTGGACCCGACGACCAGGCGCCCTTCGCCCTCGACTGGCTCGACTTCGCCGACGGCGAGGCCGACGCGGCCGTCGACCTGCTCAGGAAAGCCGGGTTCGCCGTCGAGTACTGCCTGCTCCTGCCGCCTGGGTGGCGGAAGCAGGCAGCCGTGTGTGCCGCCGCGGAGGCCCGTATCGACGTCGCGAAGCGGGCGGGCATGACGCCGTTCGTCGAGCGGCTGCGCTATCGCTGGACCCCCGAGCACGGGCTGCCGCCGCGGCCGGGACGGCTTGTCTTCCGGCCGGAACCGGACGACAAGCGGATCCTCGACGTGCTCCGCCAGATCGTCGTCGGCTCGCTCGACGCACACGAGACGAGGACCCGCGACAAGGACGGTGTCGACGCGGCCGCCCGCGAAGAGATGGACTTCCTCAAGTGGATGCCGTCGCCTCGGGAGTGGTGGCGGGTCGCGTACACCCCGGACGGTGAGCTCGCCGGGCTGACCGTGCCGGGCCGCAACTACGCGAACCCGGTCATCGGGATCATCGGCGTGGTGCCCGCACAACGCGGCCACGGCTACGCCTACGACCTGCTGGTCGAGGCCACACACCTGCTGGTCGAGGAGGGCGTCGAGACCATCGTCGCCGAGACCGACACCACCAACACGCCGATGGCGGCGAACTTCGCCAAGGCCGGCTACCCAATCACCGAGGAAAGGGTCTACCTGAAGTGACGGACTCGCTCGCCGCCGCGCGGTACGCCGCGCTGCGCTGGAACACCCCGCTCAGCGCCGGCCACGCGGCGGAGCTGCTCGACCACCTCGACCTCACCGAGACGACGAGCGTCGTCGACCTCGGTTGCGGCTGGGGTGAGCTGCTGCTGCTGGCCGCCGCACGGGGCGTGGCGAAGGCCGTCGGCGTCGACACCGACCCCGCCGGTCTCGACCGCGGGCGGCGGGCGGCCCTGGCACGCGGGCTCGACGTGGAGTTCGTCGAGCGGCAGGCGGCCGACTGGCGCGACACCGCCGACCGGGCACTGTGCATCGGCGCTTCGCACGCGTTCGGCGGCAGCCGCGCCATGCTCACCGCCCTCGCGGACGTGGTGCCGCGTGGCCGGGTCCTGGTCGGCGACGGCTGCTGGGAGACCGCACCGACCCCGGCAGCACACGCCATCTTCGGTGACGATTTGCTGCCGCTCGCGGACCTGGTCGCGGCCTGCCGCGACACGGGCTGGCAGGTGCTGCACATGAGCGTCGCCGACCAGCGCGAGTGGGACGACTTCGAGTCCCGCCACCGGGCCGGGTTCCGGGAATGGGTACTGGCCAACCCGGGCGACCCGATGGCGGCGGAGGTCACGTCGCGGGAGGACGCGCGGGAACGCGAGTACCTGACCGCGTACCGGGGCGTCATGGGCCTCGCGTACCTGGTCCTGGCCCGCTGATGCCCTGAAGGCGCGTCAGATGTCCAGGCTGGGGAAGAGCTTCGCGGCGTTGCCCGACAGCACGCCGCGGAGCACCTCCTCTGGCCACCCCAGCGCGGCGACGGTCGAGGAGTTGTCGTCGACCAGCACGTGTGGTCGCGGGCCAGCGCCAGCTCGTACCCGCCACCGGCGCAGAAGACCTTGTCCTTGCCGCTGGTCACGGCCGGATGCGTGCGAAGGACACCATCCGATCATTCTCTACAAATCGACCATCAATCGTCAAGGTTTCGTAGAATATTACCCCGGTTAGAGTGCCCCATGGCCTCCAACCGGGGAAAACGAGCCGCGCTGCGCCTGACCGCACTGCTCACGACGACCGGGACGCTGCACTTCGCGACCCCCAAGCCGTTCGACACGCTGGTCCCGCCCGCACTGCCCGGCACGGCACGGTTCTGGACCTACGCGTCGGGTGCCGCCGAACTCGGCGTCGCGGGCCTGCTGGCGGTACCACGCACCAGGCGACTCGGCGGTTCACTCGCGGCGGCGCTGTTCGTCGCGGTCTTCCCCGGCAACGTTCGGGCAGTCCGCCTGTTCTGGCGGCGACCACTGCTGCGCGCGGTGATGCTCGCCCGGCTGCCGCTGCAGATCCCGCTGGTCACGGAGGCCATCAAGGCCCGGGAGTGAATCCGGGCGCTCGCACGTTGGAGAGGTATGCCTGTCTTCGTGCTGCTGCTCATCGCGATCATCGCCGAGCTCGCCGTGATCATCGCGGTCGGCCAGGCGGTAGGCGCGCTCTGGACCATCCTGCTGCTGATCGTCGTGTCGATGGCGGGGGTGGCGCTGCTGCGCAGGCAGGGCACCCGCACGCTCACGTCGTTCTCCGAGGCGCTGCGCAACCGGCGCGACCCGAGCCCCGAGATGGCGGACGGGATGCTGATCGGGGTCGCCGCGGCGCTGGTCCTGTTCCCTGGCTTCCTGAGTGACGTTGCGGCGTTGCTGCTGCTGTTCCCGCCGACCAGGGCCGTGGTACGCAAACGTTTGCTGAGCCGCGCACAGGCGCGCGCCAAGGCCCGCGTGGCCCACCACGATGTCGTGGACGGCGAGATCGTCGAGGACGACCCGATCATCATCGACGCCCCGAGGATCGAACCGCGCGACTAGGCCGTGCTGGTCAAGGTCTGGACCCAGTGGAGTGTGGCGGCGAGGCACTGACCGGAGTGCTGGTCGCGGGCGGTCTTGTCTGATCGCATCGCGAGCCCGCACACTGCTTGAGCTTGTTGAAGCAGCGCTCGGCGACGTTGCGGCCCTGGCACCACTTGCCGCTGCTCGCACCGAAGTCGATCGGGCGGCCAGGTCGTTTGGTGCGGCGAGTGCGCGGGCATGAAGCTGGTCGGTCTGGTCGCGAACGATCGTGACGGGCACCGGGCGTCGGCGCCGTTCCGCGGCCAAGCACGCACCTTGCGGCAGTCAAATCAGGACGATGCCGCATGCTTCAACTGTGGAGGGCCCGGACCGGCGGTCCGGGCCCTCCACAGTTGAAGAGAGGCAGCTACAGCCCAGTCGTCACAGGCCCTTCACCATCGTGATGAAGGACGTGACCGTCGCATACCCCTCGAAGTGAAGTTCGATGCCGTGGATCTTGCTGTGGCGGAAGGCCGTCCGCGTGTTGTCCATCTCCACGCATTGGTCGTTCGAGGCCGAGTGACTGCTCTTGCGCCATTTCCTCTTGGTTGGCTCGCCGGTCATGGGCTCCTTCTTGTCTTCTGCTTGATGATCTCCTCCGAGTCCTCGGGAGAGACCGCCATGCTCGCTGCGCCGTCCCACACGGCCGCGAGCATGGAGACGTCCTCGGGCTTCTCGACTACGTCGAGGCCGAGCACGTTCTCTGCGTACGCCGATGGCGGTTCGTCCTCTTCGGCGAAGTCGAGGAGGAACAGAGGTCCCGACATCGCGCCATAGGCTCCGCGGTCCTTCGCGAGGAGCCGGATCGTGATGTTCGGGAGGTTCGCCATAGCCAGGAGGTGTTGATATTGCTCTGCCATCACCTCCGAGCCGCCTACGATGAGATCCAGTACACGTTCATCCACCAAAGCCTCGAGCTGAAGTGGACGATCTTCGCGGGTCAGAATCGCCTGCCGGTTCCGGCGTTCTGCCGCAGCCTTCTCAGGATCCCATTTGCCCTTCCAACCTGGCCGGTTGGACAGGGACAGCGACTGGGCGTAGGCAGCAGTCTGGAGCAGACCAGGGATCACCACGGTGTCGAGGCTGCGCTCACGAAACGCCTCGCTCTCGTCCAGCCGGAACCGCCGGTACTTCGGCTGCATGGAGTCGGCGTGCTCGATCGTGCTGATGTCCGCGTCAGCGACGTCGTACAGTTCTTGTGCCGCGTGCTTCTCCTCTGGCGACAGATCGAGAGCTCCCAGGACGGCGTTGAACAGGTGGAAGTTCACGAGGTTGTCGCCCTTGAACAGGCGCTTGATCGTCTGCTCAGAGGTGCGCAGTTCCTTCGCCAGGTCGGCGGGCTTGAGCCCTCGCCGGTCTAAGTACGGCTGAAGGTGTCGTCCGAGCCGACGCTTGCCGCGGGTGGTCCCGATTGCCATGCGGACACCTTAATCACGTTGAGTAGCGCAACCAATCCTTGACAATCACCCGTTTGGCCACACGCATTTGTCATCATCAAACGATACCGTTCAAGTGCTGGCGAGGTGACTTGCTCAGGACGGTTTGGTTCCTTCTTGTTTGAGCTTCCCACGTCACCTCGCCAGCCTTGAAGCCGGTCCTTCGACGCCGAGGAGGCAGGACAGTCATGTGGGACGTGGTCACCCCGACCGTCGGGTTCCTGCTGTTCATTGGCCTGCTTGGCCTCTTGATCACAATGGCCGCCAGCATCACTGGTGCCCCTCGATGCACCGTGCATCGCCTTCGCGCCACACACGACGTGTTGCCTCTACCGCGCGACCACCGCACGATCGGCGGCCGCCTGGCCATCGCCCCCGACAACAACCCATGTGGACGCAGCATGAACCACCAGCCCCACCGCCCTCAACAGGCAGATGCCCTCGCGATGCTCACCGACGCCGGCGCGGCCGCACTCAACGTTCACCCCCAACTGTGGAGGCTCGTGGAGCAGCGCCTGTCTGGCTGGGTGTTCGTTTACGAGCCCGAGAAGCCGCAACTCAACGGCGCCTGCCTATGGTCGGACGGCTGGTCCGACAGCATCGCCATCGCGGGCGAGACCGACGCCATGGCCTACCGCGTCGACCCGCTCGGCCAGGACCGATGGGCGGGATCAGGCACCCTCCGCGACATGCTCGACGCGATCGCTGAGCTACCCAACCCCGTCCTCTCCTACGGCTGGCCCGTTCTCCCCCGCGCCATCGCCCCGCCTAGCCAGAGCGGACCACACCGTGCCTGACAACGGGCCACCCCAGCGAGGGGCCTCACGCCTGGCGGCCCATGCTGCGGTTGACCGCGTGGACGTCGGAGACCGAGTGGCACTTGATCCGCATCGAGACCAACGGCATAGGCGAACGCCTGGCCGGTGCGGGGGTGCGCGGCGTACCTCACCGTCAGAAGCACCCGCACCCTCACACTCGACGACGTCGCCCGTCCTTCGGATACGAGGCCCCACAGGGTTACAGGTCGGGGCCCGGGCGCGACGAAAAGCGTGTCGCACAGCCGATCCCAGACCTGTCGAGCCGACCCGAGGCCGTACGAGTGACGACCGCCCCGTGATGCAACCTGCAGCACACGGTCGATGAAACGGGTGCGCAGGTTGAGGCGATTGTCCATCAAAGACTGGGAGGCGGAAACGTTCATGATCCCAGAAGGAAGATCTGAAAAAGTCGGCCGATTCATCATCTCGAAATCTTTCGAATTCAGCGCGAGTCACGAACTCTGGATGCTTCCCGAAACACACAAATGCAGACGCAACCACGGCCACAACTACGTCGTCACACTGACCCTGACTGCCGAACAACTTAACGAACACGGCTTCGTCACCGACTTCGGCGACCTCGCCCCGTTCAATGACTACCTGAAAAACAGCCTCGACCACCGGCGACTCAACGACGAAGTCGACTTCCACCCCACCAGCGAACTGTTGGCCGAACACCTCGGCCACTGGTTCATCAACAACCTCGAAACCCACCTCCACGGCCGCCTCGTCTCGGTTCAGGTGTCCGAAACCCTTACATCCAGCGCGCGGTGGGAAAGAGGCGAGTCGCTGTGAACCCGTTACCGCTTCCCTTCAACCGTGTTGAAGGCACCGCGATCCTTGCGGAGAAGTTCGAATCCTTCCAGGGCGAAGGCCCGCTTACTGGACAGCGGTGCGTGTTCTGCCGATTCTCCCGGTGCAACCTCACCTGCAGTTGGTGCGACACGAAGTACACCTGGGATTGGGCCCAATACCAGCCCACCGACGTCAGCCATCGCGTTGCAGTGCCGGAGCTGATCAACTGGGTCGCCGAGTGCGACGTCGACCTGATGGTCATCACCGGTGGAGAACCGATGATCCAGCAGCCGGCGATGACCGCCCTCGCTGCTGGAGTCGGTGAGGACGTCCGCGTGCAGGTCGAGACGAACGGAACGCTGGCCCCGGTACCGGAACTCGTCGACCTGGTGGACCTCTGGGTCGTCAGCCCGAAGCTCGCCAACTCCGGCGTGGGTTACTCCCGCCGGATCGTGCCGCCGGCACTCGCCGCGCTGCAGGACACAGGCCGGGCGGTGTTCAAGTTCATCGTCACCGACGTTGCTTCTGACTTCAGCGAGATCGGTGAGCTGATCGATACCTTCGGCCTAAAACGGATCTGGGTCATGCCCGAAGGCGATACCCCGGAAAAAGTCCTGGCCGGCACCGCCGCCATTCATGAGCCAGCCCTGGAACGCGGCTGGAACGTGAGCACTCGCTTGCACACTCTGACCGGAGCACGGTGATGGTGATGACCGACACGGCGATAGCACTGAGCCTCAACTGGGACCAGGTGGACGAGTACATCTCCACCCTCGCAGACATCATCCGCCACGACGGTGTGCCCCAGACCATCATCGGGATCCTGCGTGGAGGGATGGTGCCGGCCGTCCTGCTCGCGCACCAGCTCGCGGTGCGCGACGTCCGCGGCATCGAAGTGACGCGCACCCTGACCGAGCAACCCAATGGGGAGAAAGCCGCTCGACCCCAGATAGTCAACCCGGTCTCTGTTGGCGTCCTCGACATCAACGCGGACGTGCTGCTCGTGGACGACGTGGCCGGATCCGGAGCCACATTCGACACCTCCGCCGCCCTCATCTCCCACCGCGTGGCGCGTGTCCGCCGCGTCGCGCTCGTGGTCAACACCGTCAACTGGGAACGCTCGAAACTCGTCGCCCCACAACAAACCCTGGACTACATCGGCACCACCTGCGCCGGATGGGTCCACTTCCCCTGGGAGGTCTGATGCAGCCCGCATCACCCAACCACGCCCCAGAAGACCTCGGCGAGGAGTACCACACCCGGTCCGGCACACCCATGATCGGCGCGTACTCCGTGAACCAGATGGACGACTTCTACACCGCACTCTCTCGCGGCGAGATGAAGCCAACCGGTGTCATGAACTACCTGCAGCGGCTCTACATCGCCGAACGAACCCGCCCAGGTGACCGGATGGTCGACGTGTGCTGCGGTCGTGGCCTGCAGCTACCGGTGCTGTACCGCTACCAGCCCGCGCTGGGCAGCTACACCGGCCTGGACATCAGCCCCGACCACCTCGCCGAAGCCCACGCTCGCCGGGAAGATCTGGAGACGATCTACCCGACCTGCTTCCCCGTCGAGTTCCACGAGATCGACGTGTCACAGCCATGGCCAGAGCTGGAACCGTTCGACATCGCGGTCTACACCTCGGCACTCGAACACCTGCCCCGCGAACTGGCGATCGACAGCCTCCAACGCACCGCCGCAGCTCTCAGCCCAACAGGTCGGCTGTATCTGTCCACCCCGAACACTACCGGCCCGCCGCCGCGGAAGCTGCAACACCGCGTCCATGTCTACGAGTGGGCGCACGAGGAGCTGGTGACTGTGCTGGACAAGGTCGGTCTCGTCGTCGAAGACGTCGTCGGCATCCTGCCGCCACTGACCCCCGAGGCGACCGAGGACGCTGTTGGTCAGCGGTTCGGCGCTGATGCCGCCGCGCTGTACCGCCGGATGAGCCAGCACACGCCTGACGCCCTGCTCGGGCCGGTGGTGGCCACCGCGCTCGAGGGGGATGCCACCGAGGTGCTCAACGTGTGTTCGCGACGGTCGGCATGACCTCGCCTGCTACCCGGCCGTTCTGGGTGTCGGTCGAGGGTCCGGAAGGTGTCGGTAAGACCCACCTCGCCCGCCGGCTGGCGTCGCGGCTGGCGTCCTGCCAGCTGCTGGTCGAGCTCACCGACGCCGAAGGTGAGCAGGTTCCCACCCAGGTCATCGCCGCGCTGGCGTCCGCCGGGGACCGGTTCCTGCGAACCGGGCATCCGTTGACCGAGACGTTCGCGCTGCTGGCGCTCAAGACCCGCGAACGTGAGCTCGTGCAACGAATGTCTTCGCCACCGCAGATCGTGCTCGAAGATCGCGGCCTCGACACCGTGGCGATCTACCAGGCCGCGATCCTCGCCGGTTCCGACAGCGACGACGACGCCGTGTGGTCTTTGGCTGAGCACGTCTTCACCACGGCTGCACCGTGGTGTCCGCTGCCGGACCTGACCGTGCTTCTGATCGAGGACCTCGACGTGTGCGCAGCCCGCTGGACCATGCGCGAAGGCACCCCGTTCACTACCGGGCAACTCGCCCTGGTCGAGCGAGCCACCCGGCTCTACCGCCGCCTCGCTGAACAGCAACCGGACCGTGTCCGAACCATCGACCGGTCCGGACACACCGAAAGCCAGGTGCTCGACGAGCTCGACACGCTCATTCGACAGGCCGCCAGCGAACGCGGAAGGAGACCTCATGCCACTGCATCGTGACGTCTCCGTGCTGTGGGCACTGCGATCACCCTGCAACCTGGGGTGCACCTACTGCTACTTCGGCACCCTTGAGGACCACCGCGTCGCCCTGCCCACCCAGCCCGGACAACTCAGCCACCTTCCTCACAACGACCTGAACCTCGCCGACATCACCCGCTTCCTGTCCACTGCGGCCGACAGCGGCATCAGCCGCGTGTTCGTCGCCGGTGGCGAACCTCTGATCTGGCCCGCGATCGGCGCGGTCCTGCAAACGCTCCACCAGGCCGGGATCGCGGTCACGGTATGCACGAACGGCATGCCACTCAACCGCCCCAACATCCGGGAGATGCTGCGCGACACCGGCGTTGACGCGGTGTCGGTGTCGCTGGACTCAGTCGACCCCACGGCCAACGATGCCTACCGCCCTTCACGTAACCACAAGGACGGCTGGCACAGCGTGGTCTCCGGCATCCGCGCCCTCACTGGCGACCGTGATGCAGCCCGCATCATGGTGCGCATCGGCGTCTACACCGTCATCTCACGGCACACGCTGGCGACCCTGCCCGCCACCGCGGCGTTCGCGGCCGAGCTCGGCGCCGACTACTTCGTGCCCCAGCCGATCTCGCTGGCCCTCGACCACGAACTGCACTCCCAGCTCAGCCTGCGCCAGTCCGACATCCCCGTACTCGCCGCCGCGTTGGACACGATCTACGACGCCGGACACCCGCTCGCCCTCCCTGAGCAGCGCTACCCCGGCCAGATCGTGTCTACCGTGCGTCAGCACCTGCAGACCGTCCACGGCTGCTTCGGTGGCCACCGGCTCGCGTTCATCGAGCCGGACGGCAGCGTCTGGGACTGCCCTTCGCAATACCGCATCGCCAACACCGCCGCTCGCGGCACCCAGCGCAGCATCCGCGACACGACCGCAGCCCAACTGTTCCCCGCCGAGCCCGCAGACGGCGGCTGCGACTGCCCGTTCTACAGCCGCGACTGCGTCAGCATGTGGCCTCTCACCGACTTCGACCGCCTCATCGCCTCCACTGGAGGAGACCGATGACCCTCGCCACTTTCTTGCCCGACATCGAGGTCGCCGCCTACGAGGCGGAGCTGACCGAACACCTCGGCGTCGACCACGTCGTCGCGGTCTCCAGCGGCACCACCGCGCTGCACTGCGCCCTGTACGCCGTCGGCGTACAGCCAGGCGATGAGGTGCTGATGCCCGCGTTGAGCGTGGTCATGGCCGCCGCGCCCGTCCACCACCTGGGCGCTACCCCGGTCTTCGTGGACTGCACCCCGGACGGCAGAGACTTCGACTACCACGACCTCGCGGCCAAGGTCACCGACCGCACCACGGTCATGCTTCCGGTGTACTTGTGGGGACGAGCGGGCGACGAGAACCTCGCCCGCTCCTTCGCCGCCGATCGTGGCCTCGCGCTGGTCACTGACGCCTGCCAGGCCCTCGGCACCACCAACGAATCCCCCACGATTGCCGATCCGTCGATGCAGCCCGCATCGCCCGCCGTGCGCCGCCTGACCAATCAGGTCGGAATCCGAGCTGACATCGGCTGCTTTTCCACCCACCGTCTCAAACTGCTCTCGACCGGCGAGGGCGGCTTCCTCACCACCAATGATCCCTACCTGGCCGACCAAGCGCGCGCCTACCGCTCCCACTGGCAGACCGCCGACAGCGGGCAGATGCCGATGTCCCGGCTCGCACACAACTTCCGCTTAGAGGCTCCGGCGAATGATGGTGGTGGGGTAGGCGTGACCACCTGGATGTGGGGCAGGCACGGGCGTCGGTGATCATGAAGTTCTTGACGCTACGTGATCACTTGGACTGCCCGTGCCTGCTGTGCC
>NZ_JBARWZ010000320.1:0-14418 GCF_049647105.1 Actinophytocola sp. | reverse complement strand
GTTCCGAACCGTAGACTCGCGGGTTCCGAACCGTAGACTCGCGGGTTCCGAACCGTAGACTCGCGGGTTCCGAACCGTAGACTCGCGGGTTCCGGACCGTGGACTCGCGGGTTCTGAATCGTGGACTCGCGGGTGTTGGTGGGGTCAGGCGGCCTTGTCTACATGTTCGGTGCCGGCTAGCCAGGTGCTGATTCGGCGTGCTGTCGACAGGCTTGCCCACGCGACCAGTTCGACGAGCGTGGAGTCATCCGGCGCGGTGGCACGGAACGCCGAGACCAGCGCATCGTCGACCTGGTAGGACGCGAACGCGACCACCAGGGCCAGCTTCCCCGCGGCCCGGTCCGCCTCGGGCAGCCCGGCGACCTCGGCGTCCACCCAGGACCGGCTGATACCCGGCGCTCGTCCGTCCCAAGTAGACAAACGTGTACGGAGGAGCGCACGCACACTCGAAGGAACCGACCGCTCACCGGCCGCCTCGGCCACCGCGTAGGCGCGGGCGAACGCCTCCGCGACCACCCCGTTCGACCGGGCCCAGCCAAGGTCGTCCGGCAGCGGCACGGCGGGCAGGAAGGCCAGTGACTCACCCGCGACCGCGCCACCCGGCCCGGGCCGCAGGACCCCGCCGAGCACCTTCCTGGCCTTCGGCTTGGCGGACTCCGGCACGTGCGGCGGGAACGGCGAGTCGCTCAGGAACACGTTCACCATGCGGTTGTAGTGGTGGAACGCGACCGCGACGCCGATCAGCTCGGCCGCCCGTTCCGGCGGGAACGGCGCCGCGACCCGCACCGACGTCGCGGACACGCGTGCCCACTCGGTCAGCACGTCCACATCGGACCCCGCGTCCGGTATGGCGGCGAGCGTCATGCCGTGCACGTCGGCGCAGTACGGGCAGTCGTTGGCGAGCGAGACGCCCGTCGCCACCGCCTCCTTGCCCGCGCGGTCGGCGAAACCCTGTGCCAGCAGGGTTTCCCGCAGGACCATCCAGGATGCGGCCATCGTCTCCGGGGCCGCCGAGTGCAGCGCCACCGGCGGCGCGAGCATGCTGAAGTCACGCTCCACCTGCCGGTACACGTCAGCCACCAGACCGGTGGCGTGCCGCCGCTTGACCACACGCACGTACCGGGTGTCGTTCAGGGACCTGCGAACCGCGAACCGGACCAGACCGGCGACCATCGTTACTCCTGTCCTTCCGCGCGCGCCAGCACGGCGCCCACCACGAAGTCCGGGTACTGCTCGGCGATCTGGTCGACGTCCGGGAGGACCGTCACCTTCGGCAGCCCGGCGGCCGTGAACGTGGCGCGCCACGCCGAGGGCGTCAGGAAGCCATGTGTCGGGCGCCGCACCGGGTCGGTGGCGACGTCGGTGAAGCTGTCCAGGAAGTCGAAGATGATCTCGGCGTGGATCGGCCTCGACAGCTTCGTCGGGCGGACGCACTCACTCACGACGACCGTGCCGCCCGGTTTGAGCGCCTTCGCCGCCTCGCCGATGACGAAGTCGAGGTCGGGCGCCACGTGGAAGCAGTTGACGGAGTAGACCACGTCGAACGTGCCGGGCTCCACGCCCTGCGCCTCCCACGGGGCCGTCATGTCCACCCTGGCCGACTCGATGACCGTCGACGGCGCGGCCGCGGCCGCCACCGCCCGCTCACCGTGCCGCGCGAAGGTCTCGGCGACCTCGGTGAACCGGTAACGCGTGACCGCGGGACCGAGCGTGCGGAGCACGTGCTCGGCCGCGCTGCCACAGCCGCCGCCGATCTCCAGGATCTCGAACGGGCCGCCGCCCTCCGGCACGAGCCGCGAGATCGCCTCCGCGCCGACCGTGTTGTTGATGGCGTAGAGAAGGTTGTCGTTGGAGAAGTACTTCAGCCACAGCGGGAGCTTGTCCGGTGCGAACAGGATCTCGTCACCGGTGGCCTCGCCGGAGAAGAAGGTCTTCGCCTCGTCGACCAGTGTCCGCAGGATGTCCGCCGCCACGGCCACCCCCGGCTCCCGCTCCGCGAGCTCGGCCGCGACGGTGTCGAAGTCGGGCTCCTTCAACGCACCGGGGTAGTAGCGGCCACCCTCCTGCTCGAACACGCCCGCGATCGTGAGCTTCTCGTACAGGAACTTGAGCGGGATCGTCCTGCGCCACGGGATCGAGAGGTCCTTCTTCGCCTGCTGGACCGAGATCCCGTCCGTCGCGGGCAGCGCGCCGATCGAGGACAGGATGCGGTGCGCGGTCGCGTCGACCAGCCGCGAGAAGTTCTCGTTCGCCGCCAGGAACCGGAACGGGAACAGCTCCCGGACTCGCTCGTCGGCGATGGCGGCGCGGAGCTTCGCGAACTCCTCCGCCTTGGGGTGTTCGAGGTTGGACATGGCGTTCACCGACTTTCCGGACGGGTGTTCAGGCAGCGCGGCGGATGGGCGCGGCCCAGTCGTGGACGGTCATGAGGAGGCCACCGCCGAGGCGCAGCGACATCATCGGCTCCGGCTTGGCCTGGAAGCCCGGCACCGCACCGAGTTTGAGGTCGCGCATCAGCGTGGAGATGATGAACGTGGCCTCCATCATCCCGAGATGGTTGCCGACGCAGAACCGGGGACCGGCGCCGAACGGGATGTGCGCGTAACGCGGCCGATCCGACTTGACGTCGGGGTCGAACCGCTCCGGGTCGAACCGCTCGGGCTCCGCCCAGTACCTCGGGTGACGGTGCAGCGTGTACGGGCAGATCAGCACCTCGGCGCCCGCTGGCACGTGGTAGCCACCCACCTCGTCGTCCTGGAGCGCGCGGCGCGGCAGGATCCATACGGGCGGGTGCAGGCGCATGGCCTCCTGCAGCACCATGTGCGTGTACCGGAACCTGGTGAGGTCCTCGTAGGTGGGACGGCGGTCACCGTAGACCGCCACCGCCTCCTCGTGCAGCCGCTCCCGGACCTCCGGGTGCCTGCTCACGAAGTCCAGGGTCCAGCCGACCGTGCTCGCCGTCGTCTCGTGCCCGGCCAGCAGCAGCGTCACCAACTCGTCACGCATGCGGCGGTCGGCGACCCGGCGGTCGGCCTCCTTGTCCGTGGACGCGATGAGCCGGGTCAGCACGTCGTCGCCGGACTCGACCGGGTTGGCCTTCCGGTGTTCCACCAGCAGGCCAACGATCCGCTGCAGGTCGTCCCGTGCCGACCGGAACGCCCGCTGGCCCTTCAGCGGCAGCCACCTCGGGATCATGCCGAGGGTCTCCATCTCGAACATGGCCTGGTCCTGCACGGCCTCGAACGAGTGGCCCACCGACTCGAACTCGCCGAGGTCGGCGTCGAGCAGGGTGCTGCCGAGCACGCCGAGCGTGAGCGCGGTGACCTCACTCAGCACGTCCACCGGCCCGTCGGTGGACAGCTTCGCGCGCAGCCGCGCCACCAGCCCGAGCGACTCGGACACGATCACGTCGGCCTGCTTGGCGATCCGCTTGTGCTGGAACACCGGCTGGATGGTGCGCCGCTGTTCCTTCCACAGCGCGCCCTCACTGGTCAGCAGGCCGTCGCCCAGCGCGCGCTTGGCCTCGGTGTAGCCGATGCCCTTGTGGTAGTTGGCCGCGTTGTCCGCCAGCACGTGCTTGGCGTGGTCGGGGTGGTTGAAGATGTAGAGCGTCTTCGGGCCGATCGACACCCGGACCGCGTCGCCGTACTCGCGGACCGCTTCGCTCATCAGGCCGAGGCGATCCGCGCGGAGCTGGCGCAGGATCCCCAGGGCCGCCCGCCTGGGCGGCCCTGGGGGCACTCGGCGGTTGCCGGTGGTCACGCGGCTGCCGGGCGGGCGGCGGGCCCACCGTCGTCGGCGACCACGGCGATCGGCGTCGCCGCCGGTGCCGTTTCCTTCTCCTGCTCGGCCTTCGCCTTCTCGGCGGCCGCCTTGTTCACGAAGTGCAGGCTCCACAGGAACATGCCGCGGATCAGGCACACGATCGCGGTGGCGAGGAACAGGCCATAGGCGATGTGCATGACCATGAACAGGCCGTAGAACAGCGCGACACCGGCGCCGAACGCGAACTGCGCGCCCGGCTTGGACGGCGTGGTGCCCGGGTCGGTCACCATGTAGTTGGTGTAGAGGATGAACGCGACACCGGTCATCACCGCGAGCGCGCCAGGGATCGCCGTGTCGAACAGGATGCCGCGCAGGATCGCCTGGAGCGCGAAGAAGCTCAGCCAGCCCATGATCAGCCACATGCGGCCGGTCAGCTTCGCGTTCAGCATCGTGCCGGTGATGATGATGATGCCCGGCAGGATCCAGCTGCCCCAGTCGTTCAGGCCCTCGGTGAAGTGGTACGGCGGTGCGATGCTGCCCCACGGGAACAGCACGAGCACCATCAGGATCCCGAAGTTCGACGGGTTCATGTAGTGCCGCAGCTTCCCGCGCACCGGGGCGCGCAGGATCCACTTCGCCGCCACCGCGAGGGTGACCGCGAAAATCATGACCCAGATCCGGTCGTTGACGTAGATCAGCATGTTCAGCGCGATGCTGGTGATGTGCGCCGGGAGCAGGAACTGCATCAGGCCCTTCGGCCCGCCGCCCGCGAAGCGCGGTGCCCGCCCCTCGACCCTGGCACCGATCACCTCCAGCACCAGCTCGACGGTGTAGCCGGTGGCGATGGCGACGAACGGCCAGATCCACGGCTGCTCGAACCCGAGGAAGATGTAACCGGCGATGTTGAAGATCGAGATCGAGATGGCGAACCTGGTGAGCGCCTTGATCACCTTCGCGTCGTGCCGCGGAGGGCCGCCCGCCGGCGGCTTTCCGCCAGGCTTCGCTTCCTGGACAACCATTTCCGTCCTCACTTCTCCTCGGCCGTGTCGCCGAGCTCGAACGCGTGCTCGCCCTGGCTGAGCTCGAACTCCTGCATGTGCACCTCGCCCTTGCGGTCCCGCCATTCCAGGCAGACCGTGACGGGCCCGTCGACGTCACCGAGTCCGATGTGGACCTCGCTGCTGCGCTTGCCGCCGTGGCCACTGCCGCCGTCGACGCGCTGGATGAACTTCCTGCCGTCGGGCGTCGTCACCGTGACCTGTGCGCCGGTCGCGGGCGAACCGGCCGCCGGTGCGTCGCCGACCGTCTCCGCCTGCTCGTGGGTCAGCTTCAGGTTCAGGTAGCCACCCGGGTCGGGCGCCTCGTTGTGGTAATAGACCGGCTCGGCGTACTGCCGGGCCACCGCGAGGTCGAGCCGTCCGTCGCCGTCGGCGTCGCCGGTGGCGATGCCCCTGGTCGGGATCGGCACGGCAAGGCCAAGCTCCGGCGCCAGGTCGGTGTAGCGGCCGTCCTCACCCTTGACGAACAGGTGCAGCGTCTCACTGCCCGCGATGTCGTCGCCCGCGTTGGCGTTGGGCCAGAAGAACGGGTTCGACACCAGGGAGTCGTTGGCCATCGCCAGTTCCTGCAGCTGCGGCCAGCGGTTCGTGGAACCCCGGATGAAGCCGTTCGTCACGGCGATGTCCAACTCGCCTCGGTTGGCGAAGTCGGCGAGCTTGTTGTCCCACGACCAGCCCGACCACGCGGTGCCGTCCTCGCCGCTGACGTCCTCGAACGGCGCCTCTCCGCTCCGCAGCTGGGTGCGGAGGTCGGCCTTGTCCTTGGCGGTGTTGACGTAGTGGAGGTTGCTCTCCACGATGCCCCAGGTGACCGTCAGGTTGGAGACGAACGCGTCGTAGAGGCCGTCGTGGTTGGTGTCACCGAAGTCGACGCCCATGCCCTTGAACGAGTCCTCGCCGATCCGCTTGGACTTCGGCGTGCCAGGGGAGCGGGTCGTCTCGAGGTTGTCGAAGCTCACCTTGCCCGGCTGGGACCTGTTGTACAGCAACCGGTCCTGGCCGAAGTCGTTCGCGATGTACAGCTCGGGCAGCAGGTCGCCGTCGAGGTCGGTCGCACTGACCGCCAGCGTCCAGCCGTGGCGTGCCTCCTCTGGCAGCGCGTCCTCCGGCACCGCCTCGAACGTCGCGGTCGGGTTCGCGCCCGCCGTGGCACCCTTGCACAGCAGGATGTGCTTCCCGCCGCCGTTCTGCGCGTGCGACAGGGAGTGGTTCATCTGCACGCCGCCGTCCATGCTCGCGTCGAGGATGGGGCTGTCGGGGAAGTAGTTGCCGACGAAGAGGTCGTCGTGACCGTCACCGTCGAAGTCGGCGACCGTCGCGGCGTTGGAGTTCCACTGTGGACCGTTGTACGTCCCGTCCGGCGCCTTGTTGTTGCCCGGCACCGCCTCGGTCGCGACGAACGCCGACGGCGACAGCGCACCGTGGTCGGCGGTCTGCAGGTGGATGATCGGCGTGCGGCCCCACATGTAGATCAGCAGGTCCAGTCTGCCGTCCTCGTTGAGGTCGGCTGGCACGCAGCCCATCGGCGCCATCACGTCGTTGACCGGCAACGGATCCGGGGTGAGCTCGAACGGCTCGTACCGGTTGCCGCGTGCGTCGGGCACCGGGGTGATGATCACCTGATCGGTGCGCGGGTCGACCACGCACAGGTCGTTGGGCAGGCCGTCGCCGTCCAGGTCGTTCATCGCCACCGCGGCACCGACCGAGGACATCCACGCGTCGATGTGCTTGTACGCCTGGTTGACCTGCCGGATCGACTGCTGCTTGTCCGAATCGGGCAGCGCAACGCTGTGCTCGGCGAAGGCGTACTTGCTCGCCATCTCGTTCCTGGTGTCGGCCGAGCTCTGCGGCAGGGTGACCGCGAAATAGAAAGCGACGACGACCACGAGCGCGATGACACCGGTCAGCTGCCTGCGCAGCAGGCCAAGTACCGCGGTCATGTGTTCACACCTCCAAGGGAAACAAATGCGTTGGCGAGACGGGCCCGCCAGACCTCGTACGCCGGCTTGTCGCCGTCTTCCTGGGCCGAGGGGCGGAGCTCGTCGGCGAGGCGGGCCGCCTCGGCCGGGGTGGTGCCGCAGATCACCTCGGTGGCCAGCGCGGAGTGCGCCGGCACGATGCCTGCCCGCACCCGCGCGTTCGCGGCGAACGCGCTCCCCTGCGCGAGGTTGCCCCGGTAGTCACCGACGCGGCGCGTCAACGTCCGCAGGTCCTGCTCCGCGATGTCCGCGTCGCCGCCACCCGCGTACGTCGCCGCGAGCCCGACGCCGCTCCACAGGTCGGCGCGCCGCGACTCGGGGAACGAGTCGATCAGGTCGGCGACCAGGGCCGGGTCGGTACCCCGGATGAACCACGCGGCGCGGCCGATGCCCTGGTCGATCGCGTTGTTCGCATACGACCCGTGTCGCCCGCCCGGCCACGGGAAGTCCGGGTTCCGGTACTTGCCGTCCACGTACCGCGCGGTGTGGAAGTAGGCCTGGTGGAAGCCGTACCCGTCGAGCACCAGGGGCGCGAACACCGGGTCCAGCGACGCGGGCTTCGGCCAGCGGAACCGGGGCAGCCGCGCCATCGCCCAGCCGATGCCGACGTAGGCGAGGTACTCGTAGGTCCTGCCGCGAGGGGTCGCGAGGAATCTGGCGACGTTGTCCGACCGGCCGAACGGCAGCCCGTCGAGCATCGCGAAGCCCATGCCAGCGCCCTCGTAGGCGAAGCCGCGCAGCCAGTCGGGCAGCTCGTCGATCCGGTCCTCCGCGTCCTCTGGTGTGCGCGCCTCGACCGCGTGCGCGTAACCGACGAGAAATGTCTTCCCGACAGTCTCGAGCCGTTCCTGAGCAGCGGGAGATTTCTTGTGGAAGCCGCGCTTGTCGAGAGTGGTCTCGACAACATTCGGTGTCAGTAGGCGCCGCCGCAGCGCCCGCCATGAACTGGTCAAGTTCCATCCCCTAACCGTCAGATAAACGGCGATCGTGATATCTGCCGACAATCGTCACATGTCTTCGGAACCGGCCACGACTTCACGCATGCCGCATCCCCGCGTTCCCTCACGACGGCGTGACATTGTCAGAGTCAGTCGCGCTATCGGCACCGCGCATCTCCAGGTATGCGGTCTCGTGCCATTTTCGAAGAAGTGTTCGCTACGGCACTTGAGGAGATGGCAAACACCACATGGTTGATGCACGCTTGGTCACGGCATAGGGAAAAGCGTGTCGAGGACTGTCGCCGAACTTCGGCTTCATCGCCGCGGTGTGCGGCCGGCGTAATTCGCGCGCCGATTCGGTCGGTAGGTCGTCGAGAATAGGCGGTATAGGTTGAGCACCGAGCGAATCGCGATCGTCGGCATCGGACTTCGTTACCCCGACGCCGCCAGTACCCAGGATCTGTGGGAGAACGTACTGGCCGGACGCAGGGCGTTCCGCAGGCTCCCCGACGAGCGCATGAACCAGGCGGACTACTACTCCCCCGAGCAGAGCGCGCCGGACCGCTTCTACTCCAAGAAGGCGGCCGTACTGCGGGACTTCGAGTTCGACCGACTCAAGTACAAGGTCGCGGGCAGCACGTTCCGGTCGACCGACCTCACCCACTGGCTGGCGCTGGACGTCGCCGCGACGGCACTGGCCGACGCCGGCTTCCCCGACGCGGAGGGCCTGCCCCGGCAGGCCACCGGTGTCGTGTTCGGCAACAGCCTCACGGGTGAGTTCTCGCGGGCGAACCTCATGCGGCTGCGCTGGCCATACGTGCGGCGCACGCTCGCCGCGGCGCTGACCGCGAAGGGCTGGGACGACGACGAGACCAGTGCGTTCCTGCGTGACCTGGAACCGGTGTACAAGGCGCCGTTCCCGGCGATCGACGAGGACACCCTCGCGGGCGGGCTCGCGAACACCATCGCGGGCCGGGTCTGCAACTACTTCGACCTCGGCGGCGGTGGCTACACCGTCGACGGCGCCTGCTCGTCGTCGCTGATCTCGATCGCGACCGCGTCGAAGGCACTGGTCGACGGCGACCTTGACGTCTGCCTCGCTGGTGGCGTCGACCTGTCGATCGACCCGTTCGAGGTGATCGGTTTCGCCAAGACCGGCGCGCTGTCCACGGGCGAGATGAAGATCTACGACAAGGACTCCAACGGTTTCTGGCCCGGTGAGGGTTCCGGCGTCGTCGTGCTGATGCGCGAGGAGGACGCCATCGCCCGCGGCCTGCGGATCTACGCGTCGATCACCGGCTGGGGCATGTCCTCGGACGGCAAGGGCGGCATCACCCGGCCCGAGGCCGCCGGTCACCGGCTCGCCATCAGCCGTGCGTACGGCCGCGCCGGGTACGGCCCGGAGACCGTCGCCTACTTCGAGGGCCACGGCACCGGCACCGCGCTCGGCGACGCCACCGAACTGGAGGCGATCGGCTCGGCCCGGCGCAACTCCGACCCGGCGGCCAGGCCCGCCGCGATCAGCTCGCTCAAGGGCAACATCGGCCACACCAAGGCCGCCGCGGGTGTCGGTGGGCTGATCAAGGCCGCGCTGTCGGTGTACCACCAGGTCATCCCGCCATCGACCGGGCACTACGACCCGCACCCCAAGCTCGTCGGCGACGCCCCGGCGCTGTACGTGCCGAGCGAGCCGGAGCTGTGGCCGCAGGACCACCCCGTCCGCGCCGGTGTCTCTGCGATGGGCTTCGGCGGCATGAACACGCACATCGCGCTGGAGCAGGCACCGGGCACCACCCGGCGCACGGAGCTGCCACGGGAGACGGCGGCACTGAACAGCAGCAGGCAGGACGCCGAGTTGCTGCTGTTCGACGGCGCCGACGACGCGAGCCTTGCCGAGCGGGTCACCGAGCTCGCCGACGTGGTCGCGAAGCTGTCGTTCGCCGAGATCGCCGACCTGGCCGGGGCACTGGCCGGGCAGCTGTCCGGCGGGCCGGTGCGGGCCGCGGTCGTGACCTCGAACCCGGAGGACGCCGTCGCCAAGCTCGGCAGGCTGGCCGCCGCGCTCGTGGCCGGTGAGCGCCTGTTCACCGCGGACGGCGTGTACCTCGGCCGGGGAGAGGACGCACCGAGGATCGCCTACCTGTTCCCCGGGCAGGGGTCCGGGCGGGGCGCCGTCGGCGCGATCCGTCGCCGCTTCACCTCGGCGGAGGCCGTGTTCACCCACGCTGACGTGCCGGTCGGTGGCGACCAGGTGGCCACCGAGGTCGCCCAGCCGCGCATCGTCGCCGGGTCCGTCGCGGCGCTGCGGGTGCTGCACACCCTCGGTGTCGACGCGAGCGTCGCGGTCGGGCACAGCCTCGGCGAGCTGACCGCGCTGGCCTGGGCCGGCGCACTTGGCGGCAAGGACGTGGTGCGCCTGGCCAAGGCGCGTGGCGCGGTGATGGCCAACGCCAGCCAGGGTGGCGGCGCGATGGCGGGTCTCGCCACCACGCCGGACCGCGCGGAGGAGCTGTTCGCGGACGACCCGGTGGTCATCGCCGGGTACAACGGGCCGAAGCAGACGGTCATCGCGGGTGACGCGGGTGCCGTGGACCGCGTGTGCGAGCGGGCAAGGACCGAGGGCATCACCGCGAACCGGATCAACGTCTCGCACGCGTTCCACTCCCCGCTCGTCCAGCCCGCGGCCGACGCGATGACGGATCGGCTCGCCGAGTTCGACTTCGCGACGATCACGCGCACGGTCGTGTCGGCGGTGACCGGCGAGGTGCTCGACCCTGGCACCGACCTGCGGACGCTGCTGCGCGACCAGATCGTGTTCCCGGTCCGCTTCCACGAGGCGGCCGCCAAGGCCGTCGACGGTGCGGACCTCGCGGTGGAGATCGGCCCCGGCCGGGTGCTCTCCGGGCTGGTGCGCGACATCGCGCCGGAGGTGCCGGTGCTGGCGGTCGACACGGACAGCCAGTCGCTCTCCCCGCTGCTGTCGGTCGTCGGCGCCGCGTTCGCGCTCGGCGCGAACGTGGACGCCGAGGCACTGTTCGCCGACCGGGTGCTGCGACCGCTGCAGTTGGACGGCAGCTTCACGTTCCTGGCGAGCCCGTGCGAGGCGGCGCCCGACCTGTCGGCCGGGCTCACCGAGCTCGGTGCGGCGACCGTGGTGGACGCGGCCGGTCATGACGCGGAAAGCCAGGGCGTCGAGGACGGTACGTCGACGCTCGACCTGCTCCGCCAGCTCGCCGCCGACCGCGTCGAGCTGCCACTGGAGACGGTGACCGCAGCGACCCACCCGCTCGACGACCTGCACCTGAGCTCCATCACGGTCGGTCAGATCGTCAACGACGTGACCCGCCAGCTCGGCCTGCCGACGCTGGAGGCGACGACGAACTTCGCCACGGTCACGCTCGGCGAGCTGGCCGTGCTGATCGACGAGCTGGCCGAGTCCGCCGAGGGCGGCAACGGCGGCGGCAGCAGCGAGGCGGCAGGCGTCAGCCAGTGGGTGCGGCCGTTCTCCGTCGACTACGTGCCCGCCAGGGTGCCGAGGGTGAACGTCGGCACCGGCCCGGTCGGCACGTGGCAGAGGTTCGCGCCCGCCGATCACCCGCTCGCGGAGCGGCTGGAGGTCGCGCTGGCCGAGGCTGGCATCGGCGACGGGGTGCTGCTGTGCCTGCCGGACAGCGGCGAGGAGCACGTCGACCTCATCCTGGCCGCGGGCCAGGCGGCGGTGGCGGCGGCGGAGGGCAGCCGGTTCGTCGTGGTGCAGCACCGCTACGGCGCGTCCGGCCTGGCGAGGACGGCGTTCCTGGAGGCACCCGGCGTGCCGACCACGATCGTCTCCCTGCCCGACCTTGCACCCTCGACCGCGGCCGCCGTGGACGAGGCGGTCAACCGGGTGATCACCGAGGCGGCGGCCACCACCGCGTTCAGCGAGGTCCGCTACGACGCGGAAGGCAAGCGGGCGACGCCGCTCCTGCGCGTGCTGCAGCCACCGGCCGACGCCCGCACCGGCACCCCGCTGGACGCCACCGACGTCCTGCTGGTCACCGGTGGCGGCAAGGGCATCACCGCCGAGTGCGCGCTGGCCATGGCCCTGGACTCGGGGGCGAGCCTCGCGCTGGTCGGCCGGGACGAACCTTCGGAGGACGAGGAGATCTCGGCCAACCTGGCCAGGATGACCGCGGCGGGCGTGCGCGTGCGGTACGAGCGTGCCGACGTCACCGACGCCGCACAGGTCGCCGAGGCCGTCGCGCGGTTCGAGGCCACGCTCGGCCAGGTCACCGGTGTCGTGCACGGCGCGGGCCGCAACGAGCCATCGGCGCTCACCAACCTGTCGCAGGAGCGGTTCCACCAGACGATCGAGGTCAAGATCGCCGGGCTGCGCACCGTGCTCGACGCGGTGGACCAGGACAAGGTCAAGCTGCTGATGACGTTCGGCAGCATCATCGGCCGGGCCGGGCTGCGCGGCGAGGCGCACTACTCGACCGCCAACGACTGGATGTCCGAGCTGACCGCCGACTTCCAGCGCGCGCACCCGAACTCGCGGGCGCTGGCGATGGAGTGGTCGGTCTGGTCGGGCGCAGGCATGGGCGAGCGGCTGGGTGTGGTCGAGGCGCTGGTGCGCGACGGCATCACCCCGATCTCGGTGGAGGACGGCCTTGCCGTGCTGCGCCAGGTGCTTGCCGACCCCGAAGCCGGTCCGATCGTGACGATCACCGGCCGGATGGGCGGGCTGCCGACACTGCCCCTGGACATGAGCCAGGAGCTGCCGCTGACCCGCTTCGTCGACCGCGTGCTCGTGCACTACCCGGACATCGAGCTGGTCACCGAGGTCGAGCTCTCCGCGGGCAGCGACCCGTACCTGTCCGACCACCTGCTGGACGGCGACCTGCTGTTCCCCGCGGTGGTCGGCATGGAGGCGATGACCCAGGTCGCCACGGCCGTGCTCGGCCGGACCAGTGCCCCGCTGCTGGAGGACGTCGAGTTCCTGCGGCCGATCGTGGTCCGGCCGGGCACCACGACGTCCATGCGGCTCGCGGCGCTGGTCCGCGACGACGAGACGGTGCAGGTCGCCATCCGCGCCGAGGACACCGGGTTCAGCGCCGACCACTTCCGGGCGACGCTGCGACTCCCCCGGCCGGGCCTGCCCGACTCGGACCTGTCGCGGGCGGCCACCCAGCTCCCGCTGGTGCCGGTCGACCCCATCACCGAGCTGTACGGCGGGGTCATGTTCCAGGGCAAGCGCTTCCAGCGCGTGCTCGGCTACCGGCGGGCGAGTGCCCGGCACGCGGTGGCGGAGCTGTCGACCACCACCCCCGCGCCGTGGTTCGCCGCCTACCTGCCGCAGGAGCAGGTACTGGCCGACCCCGGCACCCGCGACGCGGTGATGCACGCGCTGCAGTGCTGCGTGCCCGACGCGACCCTGCTGCCGCAAAGGGTGGACCGGCTCTACCTGGCCCAGCCCGCCGACCAGGAGGTCGAGTACGTGGTCCTGGACGCCAGGGAGCGGTCGCAGGACGGTGACAGCTACATCTACGACGTCGACGTGCTCGAGCCGGACGGCCGGGTCGTCGAACGTTGGGAAGGGCTGACGCTGCGGGCGGTCCGGCAGAAGGACAGTTCCGGTCCGTGGGTGTCCGCGATGCTCAGTGGCTACCTGGAGCGGGCGCTGGAGCGGGTGCTCGGCGGCAGCCGTGCGGTGGTCGTCGAGCCGGACCCGGAGACGGGCGTACCCGCCGACCGACGGGCACAGACCGAGCTCGCCGCGAGCCGTGCGCTCGGCAAGGCGGTGACCGTTCGCTACCGCGCGGACGGCAAGCCCGAGGTGGACGGCGCCGCGATCTCGGCGTCCCACGGCGCGGGCGTGAGCCTGGTGGTGACCGGGGACGGCCGGCTGGGCTGCGACGTGGAGACGGTGGCGCACCGCACCGACGAGGACTGGGCCGGTTTGCTCGGCGCGGACCTGAGCCGGGTGCGCGACCTCGTGGTGGCCGAGTCCGGTGAGGACACCGACACGGCGGGCACGCGGCTCTGGTCCGCACTCGAATGCCTGCGCAAGACCGGTACGACGACGCGGGATCTCACGGTGGACCGGGTATCGGCGGACGGCTGGGTAGTGCTGTCCTCCGGTGACGCCCGGATCGCCACCTGGGTGACCACCCTCAACGACCTGCCTGACCCGGTCGTGTTCGCCGTCCTGGCCGGAGAGAGGTGAGTGAGCGAATGGCTGGGTACTACGAGATCCGGCACCGCGTGGGTTTCGAGGAGACGAACTTCGTCGGCAACGTGTACTACGTCCATTACCTTCGCTGGCAGGGTCACTGCCGGGAGAAGTTCCTGAAGGAGATGGCACCCACGGTGATGGCCGAGATCATGCACGACGATCTCAAGCTGTTCACGTTGAAGGTCGACTGTGAGTTCTTCGCCGAGATGGCGGCCTTCGACGAGCTGAGCGTGCGGATGCGACTGGAGGAACTGACCCAGACACAAATCCAGTTCGCGTTCGACTACGTGCAGCTCAAGGACGGTATCGAGCACCTGGTGGCGAGGGGACGGCAGCGGATCGCCTGCATGCGCGGCCCCAACAACGACACCGTTCCCACGCGCGTGCCGCTCCAGCTTCGCGAAGCGCTGGTCCCGTACAGCGACGTCGAGGTCGCCCTCAACTGACCTGGGCAGGACGAATAC
>NZ_JBARWZ010000319.1:0-40153 GCF_049647105.1 Actinophytocola sp. | reverse complement strand
TGGATGGCCGTCGTGATCGAGGTGGTTCCTGGCGGTGCCGCGCAGGCATCGTCGTACTGGACCGTACTTCGATGCCTGCGCGGTGCCGCCAGGGGCCGCCTCGGCGCGGCGGGCGCCGCCATGCCCTATTCGCGCGCCCTCTACCAACACCCGGTGTATCTCGCGCGGCGCGCGTAACTCCCTTGATATGACCGAACGGTCATATCCTGGGGGGATACATGAGAAAGCACGCGCGTGACAGCTTCTTCGTCGCAGGCGAAGGAGTGCTCGAGTTCGACCACGACGGCAGACCGGGTACGCGGCAACCACTGGCGGGCGAGGAACTCCGCCGGTTCCGGTTCTCGCGGCTCGGTCCCCGCGGCCCGCTCCTCGACGAGGAAACCCGGATCGCGCTGGCCGAGGCCATGACCGCCGCGGGCGACCAGCCGGACGGGACGGTGCCCGCCGGATTCACCTACCTCGGCCAGTTCGTCGACCACGACCTGACCATGGACCGCACCGAGGCACAGCTCGGCACGGACGTCACGCTGGACGAGCTGCTCCAGGGCCGCTCCCCCGCGCTGGACCTGGACTCCCTGTACGGGCGCGGCCCGCAGGACCGGCACGACCGCGTGTTCTACTCCGCCGACGGCGTGTCGCTGAAGGCCGGGACCACGTCGGCGACCGACTTTCCCGACAAGCGGGTGAACGTGGAACTGGAGGGCTTCGACCTGCCGCGTGCCGGTGGCACCGAGGGCACCCGCGCGGACCGCCGCAAGCCGTTGATCCCGGACCTGCGCAACGACGAGAACCTCGCCGTCGCCCAGACCCACCTCGCGTTCATCCGCTTCCACAACCGCGTGGTCGAGGAGCTGGCGCTCAAGGGACTCACCGGGCAGCGGCTGTTCACCGCGGCACGGGCCGAGGTCATCCGCCACTACCAGTGGTTGCTGCGCACCGACTTCCTGCCGCGCATCGTCGACCCGGAGATCGTCAAGGACGTCTTCGCGTCCGGTCGCCGGTTCTTCGAGGCACCGGGCCGGGGGAAGGGGCGGTCCGGGCAGCCGCCGACCATGCCGCTCGAGTTCGCCGTCGCGACGTATCGCCTGGGACACAGCATGATCCGCGGCGGCTACCAGTGGAACCGGGTGTTCAACGACGACGGGCCCGGCGGCCTCTCGACACTGCTGCAGCTGTTCACGTTCTCCGGTGTGGCCGGCAACTTCGAGCCCGGCTCCGGCCTGCCGGAACTGGACGACCCGAACTCCGGCACCGTGGACACCTTGCCCACCAACTGGATCGCCGATTTCCGCCGCCTGTACGACTTCCGGGAGGCGGGCCGGCCGGACCTCACGCCACCGCCCGGCCGCGGCAACGTCACGAAGCGGATCGACACGCTGCTCGTCGACCCGCTCGCACAGCTGCCCGCGGGCACGTTCGGCGGCAGGGGCACCGAGATCCCGCCCATCCACCGCAACCTCGCGTACCGCAACCTGACGCGCGCGAACATGGTGCGGCTCGCGACCGGCCAGCAGATGGCGAAGCTGCTCGGTGTGCGGCCGCTGACCGCCAAGGAGATCATCGACGGCAACGGGGGCGCCGCGCTCCCCGGCCTGTCCGTCGAGCAGCGCGATGCGGTGGCCGCGAACACGCCGCTGTGGTTCTACGTGCTGCGTGAGGCGGAGTTCAACGGCGGGCTGCTCGGCGCGGTCGGCGGCCGGATCACCGCGGAGGTGTTCCACCGCGCCATGGAGAGCAGCCGCACGTCGATCGTCCGCGACCCGTCGTGGCGGCCGACCCTCGGGCCGGACCTCCGCACGTTCCGGATGACCGACCTGCTGCTGTTCGCCTTCGAGGGCAAGGCGGACCTACTGAACCCACTGGGTGACTAGGGCTACAGGGGCAGAGTCCACGCCCGAGATCAGGCCCAGACCAACGCACAAAGATCCATGGGACAGGCCATGATCAACGCACCACCAGTGGGGTCAGCACGGGGCGGTGGTCGGACGCCGCGGTCGGGAGGACCACCGAGAACAGCGGGAGGCCGGTGGTGAGCACGTAGTCGATGCGGGCGGTGGGGACGTCTGCCGGGTAGGTGAAGGCGTTCCCACCGTCGCGCAGCCGCGCGGTCAGCGGGGTGAGTTCGGGGGCGTCCGGGGGTGCGTTGAGGTCGCCGGTGAGCACGACCGGCTCCTTCGACGCGGCCACCGCGTCGGCCACCACCTGCGCCTGCAGCCCTCGGGAGGCGGCGCTGTCGTGCTGGAGGTGCGTGGTCATCACGCGGACCTGGACACCGCGCACGTTGACAACGGCCGTCAGCAGACCGCGCTGCTCCTCGGCCGGGTTTACCTTGGGCAGCAACGTGTTCGCCCACCGCAGGATCGGGTGGCGGGACAGGATCGCGGTGCCGTACTGGCGGCGCGGCTGCCCTGCCGAGGGTGGCTCGAGGTCGAGGTTCGCGCCGTAGACGACGTGCATGCCCAGCCGGCTCGCCAGCTCGGCGGGCTCGTCGGTCCACCCGCTGCGCTCGCCGTAGTGGCGGTCGACCTCCTGCAGGCCGATCACGTCCGCGTGGGTGCGGCGGATCTCGGCCGCCAGGCGATCGAGGTCAAACACGCCGTCCTCGCCCGCCGCGTGGTGGATGTTGAACGACAGCACGGTGAGCGTGCGGGCGGGGGTGGCTGGCGTCGCGGCCGCCGGGCTGGCGATGGTGACGAGGGCAAGCGCGATCAGGAGCAGCAGTCTTCGCATGGGGGTAGCGAACCCCATCGAGATGACATTTTGGGTAACAATTCACCAGAACTAGGGTGATGTACGGGAATGATTCTCTGCCGAAGCCCGCCTGCGTCAGGCCGGGATCGCCAGCAGGTCCTCGTGGTGGACGGTCGCGTGCAGCGGGCCTGCCAGCCTGCGGCGCAGGTAGGCACCCGCCACCTCGGCCAGGTCCCCGTCCTGCTCACACGCCGCGCCCAGCCAGCCCTGCAGCCAGGCCGTGGTCAGCTCGGGCCGGTCCGGCCCCAGCCGCCACGGGCTGGGGCTGCGATACACCGTGGCGCCCAGGTCCTCGAACACCCGTGCCATCACCGGCACCGCCGTGGGACCGAGCAGCGTGCGGCCCTCCACCGTGCGACGCTGGTGGGCGTTGAACGCGCTGGTCACGGCGTCATCGAGCGGGTCGGGTGGGTCCAGCTCCACCTTCCCGGCCACCGACAGCACGAACAGCACTGGGCAACTCGCCTTCACGCACACCTCGGCGAGGCGCGTGACCTCCTCCTCGGTGAGCAGGTCCAGCAGCGCCGACCCGGTCACCAGGGACGTGCCCGCCAGGTCCTCCGGCGTCAGCGACGTCAGGTCGCGCAGCTCGGTGGCCGCGCCGGGCACAGCCGCGGCCGCGAGCAGCACGGGGTCCCGGTCGGTCAGCACCCACCGGTGCGGGGTGGACAGCCGGGGCGACAACCACCTGGCCATCGACCCTGTGCCACTGCCCAGGTCACGAATGACCAGCTCACGGGCACCGAGGTGGGCGCGCAGCGGGGTCAGCAGGTCGTCGGCACGGGCGTCGGCGTCGGCGGGCTCACGCAACGCCAGCCACTCGCGGGAGAAATCACTCATCGCCCTTTACACGCGGGAGCGGGCCCGCTGGTTCAGAGACCCGGTTCAGAACCGTCCAGCGGTGGCATGCGTATTGAGTTACGACCAGATCTTGGGAGGAAACTCGTGGCACCGACCGCACCGACACTGGATAACCCGCGCACGCCCGTCACCCCCGGGCCCGCGCCGAGGTCCGGACGGCGCCCGCTGCCTCCTTCCGTGCCGCTGACCATCGCCATGGTCGCGCTGGTGGCGCTGCTCGCGGTGCTCACCGGGACCGCCGGGCTCAAGCCGCCTGGCTGGCTCGCGGCGATCGCGTTCGCGGTGGCCGGGTGGGCGGTGCTCGCCGAGGCGCTGCCCCGGTACGGGGTGCGCGGGCTCGGGCCCGCCGACCTCGTCACCCTCACCAGGTCCGTGCTGGCGGGCGGCGTGGTCGCGTTGATCGCCGACACCAGCCACCCGCGTGGCTCGGTCTGGCCGCTGGTCGTCATCGCGACGCTCGCGCTCGCCATGGACGCGGTCGACGGGCAGGTGGCGCGGCGCACCGGCACCGCGTCGGAGTTCGGCGCGCGGTTCGACATGGAGGTCGACGCGTTCCTCATCCTGGTGCTGAGCGCGTTCGTGGCGACACAGCTCGGGTGGTGGGTGCTCGCGATCGGCGCCATGCGGTACCTGTTCGTCGCGGCGGCCCGGCTCTGGCCGTGGCTGAGCGCGCCGCTGCCGGTGCGCATGAGCAGCAAGGCGGTCGCCGCCGCGCAGGGCATCGTGCTGACGGTCGCGACGGTCCTCCCCCACACCGCCGCCCTCGTGCTCGTCGCGGTCGCCCTCGCCGCGCTGACCTGGTCGTTCGGCCACGACATCCGCTGGCTGTACCGGCACCGCGACCTCGCGCCCGCCGCGGCACCGGCCAAGGATGGCGGCGAGTCGCCCCGGCGCAGGCGGGTGCTGACCACGATCGCGTGCCTGCTCGTGCTGTTCGCCCTGCTGGGGCCGAACGAGCTTGACGGGCTCACCCCGGCCACGTTCGCCCGCATCCCCGTCGAAGGCCTGCTGGTCGCCGCGCTGGTGCTGGTGCTGCCGTCCCGGTCGCGCAGGGTGGCCGCCGTGCTGGCCGGTACGGGGCTGGGCATCCTCACGATCCTGAAGCTGTTCGACATGGGCTTCCACGAGACACTGGCCCGCCCGTTCCACCCGGTCTACGACTGGACGTTCCTCCGGCCGGCCGTCGACTTCCTGAACGACTCCGTCGGCTGGTTCGGCGCGGCAGGAGCCGTCGTCGTGGCCGGGCTGCTCGCGGCCGGGCTGATCGTCGGCATGATCCTGTCGGTGCTGCGGCTGACCCGGCTCGCGGTCGGCAGGCGGTCCAGCGCAACCCGCTGGCTGGCCGCGCTCGGCGTGGTCTGGGTGAGCCTCGCGGTGCTTGGCCAGCCGGTCGCGGCGAACTCGACGGCCAACGAGGTGTTCGACGACCTGCGCCAGGTGCGTGCCGACCTGCTCGACCCCGGCGTGTTCGAGGAGCAGGTCGCCAACGACCCGTACCGGTACACGGCGGGCGACCGGCTGCTGCCCGCGTTGCGTGGCAAGGACGTGCTGCTCACGTTCGTCGAGAGCTACGGGCGGGTCGCGGTGGAGGACCCGGCCGTCGCACCCGGTGTCGACGCGGTGCTCGACCGCGGCACCGACCAGCTGCGCGCGGCCGGCTTCGAGGCTCGCAGCGCGTTCCTGACGTCGTCGACGTTCGGCGGCGGCAGCTGGCTCGCGCACGCCAGCATGCAGTCCGGGCTGTGGGTGAACTCCCAGCCGCGCTACGACAAGCTCACCTCCGGCGACCGGCTCACGCTCACCGGGGCGTTCAAGCGGGCGGGCTGGCGGACCGTCGGCGTCTCCCCGTCGATCGTGCAGGACTGGCCGGAGGCGAAGTTCTTCGGCTACGACAAGGCGTATGTCGAGAACAACGTCGGCTACCAGGGACCGAACTTCTCCTACGCCAAGGTGCCCGACCAGTACTCGATGGCCGCGTTGCAGCGCAACGAGCTGGCGCCCAAGGACCGCGCGCCGGTGATGGCGGAGATCGACCTGGTGTCGAGCCACATCCCGTGGACGCATCTCCCGCACATGATCGACTGGGACGACATCGGCGACGGGTCCGTGTTCGACTCGATGCCGGCACAGGGCAAGGGGCAGGCGGAGGTGTGGTCGGACACCGGCAAGGTCCGCGAGGCGTTCGGCCAGTCCATCCAGTACTCGCTGAACACGCTGATCTCGTTCCTGACCACCTACGGCACCGACGACACCGTGCTCGTGTTCCTCGGTGACCACCAGCCGAGCCCGGTGGTGTCCGGCGACGGCGCGAGCCACGACGTGCCGATCACGATCGTCGCGAAGGACCCCGCGGTGCTCGACGCCGTGGCAGGCTGGGGCTGGCAGCCGGGCCTCAACCCGAGCCCCGACGCCCCGCTGTGGCGGATGGACCAGTTCCGCGACCGCTTCCTGACCACGTTCGGATCCCGCCCATGACCCATCTGCTGCCGCTCCACACCTCGGCCGACGCGCGGGACCGTGCCGTCGCCGTCCTCCCGGTGGGCAGCTTCGAGCAGCACGGCGCGTTCCTGCCGCTGGCGACCGACACGGTGATCGCGATGACGATCGCCTCGTCGGTCGCCGAGGCGTATCCCGTGCTGCTGCTCCCACCGGTCACGATCTCCTGCTCGCACGAGCACGCGGCGTGGCCCGGCACCGTGAGCATCTCGGCGTCCACGCTGTACGCGATCGTGCGGGATGTCGCGGAGTCGTTGCGGCACAGCGGGATCCACAAGCTGGTGCTGGTGAACGGGCACGGCGGCAACTACGTGCTCGGCAACGTCGTGCAGGAGGCGAGTGCGCGGGGGGAGCGGATGGCCCTGTTCCCGACGGAACTCGACTGGCTCGCCGCGCGCGCCGCGGGCGGGCTGGAGACCGGGCCGGAGACCGACATGCATGCCGGTGAGCTGGAGACGTCACTGCTGCTGCACGCGCATCCGGGTCTGGTGCCGCCCGACTACGCGACGCACGACGAACGCGCCGACGAACGCAACCGGCTACTCACGTTCGGCCTCGGGCCCTACACCGAGTCCGGTGTGGTCGGCCACCCGTCACTCGCGACCGAGGAGAAGGGCCGGGCCGCCTTGGCGAACCTGGTGGAGACCTTCGCGGACGTACTGGCCGCACTGGATCACTGACCGGCGCGGTACGCACAACGCGATGAAGGCCCCTTCGGTGCGAAGGGGCCTTCATCGCGTTGCTTCCTATGCCAGGTGTGGCAGCAGGTGGTCGAGGCGTTCCCTCTTCGTCCGCAGGTACGTGACGTTGTCGTCGTTCGGCGCGACCAGGATCGGGACCCGTTCCTTGACGGTGATCCCGTTGCGGCGCAGGGACTCCAGCTTCTCGGGGTTGTTCGACAGCAGGCGGACCTCGGTCACGTCGAGGTCGCGGAGGATCTCCGCCGCCACGTCGTAGTCGCGGGCGTCCACCGGCAGGCCCAGTGCGAGGTTGGCCTCGACGGTGTCCAGGCCCTGTTCCTGCAGGCGCATCGCCTCCAGCTTCGCGAGCAGGCCGATGCCTCGGCCCTCGTGTCCGCGCAGGTACACGATGACGCCCGCGCCATCGGCGGCCACCGCACGCATCGCGGCGGCGAACTGGTCACCGCAGTCGCAGCGGGTCGACGCGAACACGTCACCCGTCAGGCACTCCGAGTGCAGGCGGGTCAGCGGGACGGTGCCCGCCACCTCGCCGTACACGAGAGCGACCTGCTCGTGCCCGAGCGCGTCCAGGTACCCGACCGCGCGGAACAGCCCGTACGCGGTCGGCAGGCGGGTCTCCGTGACCCGTTCCACCAAGCTGGCCAGGTTCGTCATGCCACCCTCTCCCGTCTGCGGACGAGCATCAGCGCGCCCGGCAGGCTCGCAACGAGCCCCAGCAACCCGTATGCCACCGCCGCCGTCAACCCCTGTGCGGCCCCGAGTCCGGCGGCGGCGAACATCAGCGCCGTCACGCCTTCCCTCGGACCCCACCCGCCGACGTTCACCGGCAGCCCCATCGCCAGCAGCGCCACGATCACGATCGGCAGCAACTGCTCCGCCGACTGCGTCGCACCCGCCGCCTTCATGGCGATCAGGAACAACGTGATGTGCCCGGCCAGTGCCAGCGCGGACAGCAACGCGACCCCCGGCCACGCGTCCCGCGCCAGGAGGCCGTTGCGCACGTCGTCCATTGTGCGCCGCCACCGCGACCCCGCGCCGATCCAGCGGCGTGCGGTCAGGTAGCCGAGCGCCACCACCGCCACGCAGGCCACGATCACCAGGCCGATCTCGCGTGCCGGTCCCGCCAGCAGCACGGCGACCCCCGCCACGATCACCACTGCCTGCCCGGCCAGCCGCTCCAGGACGACGGCACGGACACCCGCGCCGACGTCGCCCTGTTCCTTGCCGTGCTCGACCGCGCGCTGGACGTCGCCGAGCACCCCGGCGGGCAGCACCGCGTTCAGGAACAGCGCGCGGTAGTAGTCCGCGACCGCCCTGCCCAGCGGGAGCCGCAGGCCGAGCCTGCGTGCCACGAGGCACCACCGCCACGCGCACAGGACCGTCGTCGCGAGCCCGATGACGAGCGCGGCGACGAGGTCGGCCGCGTCGATGACCCGCAGGGCCGCGACGAAACCACCCGTGCCGAGCTTCCACACCAGTGCGCCGACGATCGCGACGCCGATGGCGAGCTTGAGCCAGCCCCACAGCTTCCCGGAACGCCTGCGACGGGCCCCGCCACCGGCAGGAGCTTCACCGGTGCGAGCCACGTCGCCGACCAGAGCGACCCCGTCGGCGGGGTTCACCTCGTCGAGCAGCGCCACCCCGCCGCCGCTGGGCACGTCGTCATCGCGCACGTCCGCTTCCCGGACGGCAACCGTCGCCTGCATCAGCGCAGCACCCCCGCGAGCCGGGTCGCCGCGACGGACCAGTCCTCGACCTCGCGGGCGCGTGCCGCCGCCCGCAACCGGTCACGCAGCTCCGCGTCGGTGAGCCAGCGGCGCAGCGCCTCGGTCAGCGTGGGCACGTCGTCGGGCGGCACCAGCATGCCGACGTCCGGGCCGAGCGTGGACGGCAGCGCGTCGACGTTGGTGGTGAGCACGGGGATGCCGCGCACGAGCGCCTCGGTGACGACCATGCCGAACGTCTCGCGCCGCGACGGCAGGACGAGCAGGTCGGTCTTCGCGAACGTGCTCTCCAGCTCGGCGTCCGGCAGTGGGCCGGTCAGGATCATCTTGTTGCCTATCCCCAGTTTGTCGATGAGCGCCTGGACACGCCGGGCATGGGCGGGGGCACGGCTCACGGAGCCGACGCACACGCACGTCCACGGCAGGTCGGCGAGGTTCGCGAGCGCGCGGGCGAGCACGTCGTGCCCTTTGCGCTCGGTGACCGATGCGAGGCACAGCAACTGGTCGCCGGCCTCGGTGCCGGTGGCCCGAGGTGCGGGGTCGGTGCCGGGTGGCGCCGAGCGCACCCGCTTCGGGTCGAGCCCGTGGTGTGCGATCGCGCGGCGGGCGGCCCACTCGCTGGTGGCGACGACGGCGGACGCGGCACGCAGCACCTCGCGCTCGCGCCGGTCGAGGCCTGCGGCCCGCTCCGGTGGCAGCCCGCTCTCGTCGGCGAGCTGCAGGTGGAGGAGCACGACGAGCCGCAGCCTGCGGGCGTGCGGCACCACGACCTCCGGCACGCCGCACGCGACCAGTCCGTCTATCAGTGCGACCGACCCGTCGGGGAGCTCGCCGAGCGTGTCCGCGAGCGCGACCCGCGCCTTCGTGGACGGGGTGGGCCAGCGGCCCGGCACGGTGACCTTGTCGAGACCGAGCAGCTCGCACATGCGCCGGTCGTAGGTGTTGCCACCACTCGCGACCGTCACGTCGTCGATGTCGGCGGGCACCACGAAGGGCGTCACAGTGGCCGCCGGTAGCTCGCCCAGGCGACGTGGGACTCACGCAGTGCCACGGCGATCTCGGCCAGCCCTCTGGCACCCTCGCCGAGAGATCCGTTGTGGACACGTTCGGCGAGCCGGTCCGCGATCACCTTCGCGAGGAACTCGGTGGAGGTGTTGATCCCGGTGAACTCCTCGACCTCGTCGAGGTTGCGGTAGTTCAGATCTCCCAGCACCGCACCGAGTTGCGCGGTGGCGAGTCCGATGTCGACCACGATGTTGTCCGCGTCGAGCTCTGCGCGGGAGAAGGTGGCGTCCACCACGAAGGTCGCGCCATGCAACCGCTGGGCAGGCCCGAACACCTCCCCGGTGAAACTGTGCGCCACCATGATGTGGTCACGGACGGTGAGGCTGAACAACCTACGCCTCCTACGGTCGACTCAGTCGTTGTCGTAGGTAACACGCAGGCAGAGAGAAGACGGTTCATCGCTGATCATCATCGGCAACACGGCAGGCAGCTCGTCGAACCGGCACTCCGAGGTCACGAGCGCGTCGAAGCCCGGATCGGCGAGCAGTTCGAGCGCCACGGCCAGCCGGTCGGCGTAGGAGCGCGGCCGGTTGGGCGACACGGTCCCGACCTGGCTGCCTCGGATGGTCAGGCGGCGCGAGTGGAACCACTCCCCCAGTGGCACGGCCACCCGGCGGTCCCCGTACCAGCTCAGCTCGACGCACACCCCTTCCGACCGCAGTAGCTCGAGCGCCCTGGCCAGCCCGGCCTCGGAGGCACTGGCGTGCACGACCAGGTCGCACCCGCCGAGCGCGTCGTCCGGCAGCGCGAAGTCCACCCCGATGGCCTGCGCGATCCTCGCCCGCGCGGGGTCGATGTCCACGAGCTGCACCCGCACCGCGGGCATCCGCCCGAGGATCGCGGCGACGGACGCGCCGACCATCCCCGCACCCACGACGGCGATCCGGTCCCCGACCTGCGGCGCGGCGTCCCAGACGGCGTTGAGCGCGGTCTCGACCGTGCCGGCGAGCACCGCCCGCGCGGCGGGCACCACGTCCGGCACGACGGTGACCGCGGCCGACGGCACGACGTACCGGGTCTGGTGCGGATAGAGGCAGAACACCGTCCGTCCGACCAGCTCCTCCGGTCCACTCTCGACCTCGCCGACGTTGAGGTACCCGTACTTCACCGGCGCGGGGAAGTCACCCTCCTGGAACGGTGCCCGCATGATGTCGTGCTGGCTCGCGGGCACCCCGCCGCGGAAGACGAGCGCCTCCGTGCCCCTGCTGACCGCGGAGTAGACGGTGCGGACGAGGACGTCACCGTCGCCGGGCACGGGCAGCTCAACCGGCCTGATCTCCCCATGACCGGGCTCGCGCAGCCAGTACGCCCGCTCCATCCTCGGCCCTCCCGGTCCTCGCGTTGTCCCAGCGGACACCGTATGCCATGCCGGGCGTCAGATCGGTGAACGACGCCTGGACCTCGCCCGCGGCGTCGGCGTACACGGTGACGCCGCCGGTGGCGGACGCGAAGTCGCGGGGGTCGACGTGCTCGAAGGCCGTGATCCTGGCGGGCACGCGGCGGTGGTCGAACCGGACGCGCAGGTCGAGGGTGGCGCATGGGTACTCGAGAACGCACGCGTACCACGGTCTGGCGTGCTGTTCGCGGCCGAGGCGGGCACGCAGCGCGAGCTCGTGGGACTGCCCGTGCCGCAGCGGTTCCGGCAGCCGCAGCGAGTACGCGAACCGGCGGGCGCCGTGCTGTACCAGTGTGCCGCCATGGAACATGTCCACCCCGATCGCCGCCGGGGACACCGTGATGTCCACTTCGGACAGATCGTCGACGTCGGCGACGATGCGGCGCTGTTCCAGCACCTCCGGGCGCTCCCGGTCGAGCGCGAGCGTCGTGCGCAGTTCCGCGATGTGCCACCGCGTCGCCCCGTGCGACCGGGAGCTCTGTTTCGGCGTGAACGTGGCCGCCAGCTGCGCCAGGTGGTGGATTCCGTCGTCGATTCTCCTGCGCGCCGTCCTCGGGTCGCGGTTGAGCTTCTCGGCGGCCAGGTTGACCCTGTCCTGGTAGAGCGGGAGGCGCGCGTCCGGCGCGATCGCGAAGGCGGCCATCACGGCCAGGCGGAGGTCCGGCGGCAGCTTCTTCGCCCAGTTCCCCAGCCGCTCCCCCACCTTGTGCCGGATCTCGGCAGGACCATCGGAGTCGGTCACGTCGCAGACGGTCCGCAGCGTGGTGCCGACTCTCTCGTCGATGCGGCTGACGAACAGGCCGCGACCCTTGCGCAACACCTTCAGATCGCTGATGATCAGGTCCGTCAGGACGGCTGTCATTCGACCTCTCCTCCCACGCCCCACCTCGCCTGTCGCCTGGTGACAGCACAATGTTTCCCGCGTGGCATGGATGAGAACTGGATAGAACCTGCACACGACCCCGGCCGCCGATTTCTCACGAAGTCGCGAAATTCACGCCGGTTCCCGGTGCCCCCGCTCCTCGGCGACCGTCACCGGATTCGAGCGCGACGCCCCGGTCGGCCGAAGCCACCTGGCCGTCGCCTCGGCCACACGCCCGCTACCGGCCGCGATGTCGCCGGGACCGGTTCGCCTCGAACGTGCTCCCGCCGCGCTCGCGGCTCACCAGCGCGGCCAGGCGGAACTCCTCGGCGGCGGCGAGCCTGCCCGAGCGGCAGTGCGCTCACCCGAGCATCCGTGGGTCACGGTGATGTCGAGGCCCAGTCCCATGACGGTGAACGTGCCTTGAGCGCATCCCCCGCGTGGGTGACGGCGACCCGCGCCGGGTCCACATCGGTCATGTGCCCGCGAGCCGCGACGGAGTCAGTCTCCGGTGGCCTCTGCCGCACGGGCGTGGAGACGGGCGCGGACCTCGTCCGGGGTGTAGGCACGGCGCTTGCGCTCCGCGCGCGCGACCGCGACCCCCGTAGCGGCAACCCCGGCGAGCCCGGCCAGACCGACGATCTTCCACCAGCGCACGGGGCCAGGCTACCGTGATCCGTCCTTCCCAATGCGACAAGCCGCGGTTGAATCGGTGTCATGGCTGTCCTTCCGATCCGTGATCGTGCCGGCAACACGTTGGTCGACTTCCGTGTCGTCGCGGAGGGGGACCTGACGCGGCTGTCCGAGCAGGTGCCCATGCCCGCGTCGTTGGTGGTCGTCGCTCATGACGGTGCCGTCCTGATGATCTTCGACAGCCGGCGGAAGCACTGGGAGCTGCCGGGAGGCATGCGGGAGCCCGGTGAGACCGCGCGCCAAGCCGCGGTGCGGGAACTCCGCGAGGAGACCGGTATCCACGCGGAGGACCTGACGTTCGCCGCCGTGGCCGAGTTCGGCCTCGTCAGGCCGGAGCGCAGGGAGCTACTCGCCGTCTACCGGGTTCAGCTCCGGGTCGTGCCCCCGCTGACGGTGAACGACGAGGCGCTGGACTTCCGGTGGTGGCCGCCGACCCAGCCGGTGAGCGACGACATGAGCCCGCTGGACGCGGAGATCGCCAGGCGTGCCGAGATGCTGCGCTAGGTGAGAGAGACACACTGGCACCAGTCGCCGTCACAGGGTTGGCCGACCTCGCTGCCGTAGGGACCGAGCCCCCGCAGCGACGTCAGTACCTCACCGCGTTGCTCGTCGGTCAGCGCCTGCCGGTCACCTACCTCAAGGTCCCACGCGGGCGCCCTGGTCCGTACGTCCTCAACATCGCCAGCGACGACGCCGTCCACGAACAACGTGAACAGTGGATGGTCGGGAAAACCGTTGCGTCGCAACACCCACCATGCGTCGTCCACCCGCGCGGCGTAGACGAACACCGGTGCGTCCGTGCGGCGCCACCGGACGGGGCGTGTCAGATAGTCCACCCGCTCGGCCATGGTGGCATCATGTGCGCCGACCCACGGTCGGGCAAGGCCGTCCCGCCCAGGCTGGCACGGTACAAGCCAGGCACGAGTGAAATTCGCGATGATCACGGCAGGTTGTTAGATGTTCGTCGATGAGCCGACCCCTGAACCCGAGGATCAACCCCGCATGGACACTGTCATCACTGTGGAGGATCTCCGCAAGACCTATGGACAGACGGTCGCGGTGCGCGACGTGTCGTTCGAGGTCCGGAGACGTGAGATCTTCGGCATCCTAGGCTCCAACGGCGCAGGCAAGACGACGGTCGTGGAGATCCTCCAGGGGCTCCGGGACGCCACGAGCGGGCGCGTCTCGGTGCTGGGGCTCGACCCCGATCGCGAGAAGAACCGGCTGCGCCACAGCATCGGAACCCAGCTGCAGTCCTCCGCGTTACCGGAGCGGTTGCGGATCGTCGAGGCGATCCAGCTCTTCGCGCATGCGCGCGACGTGCCCGTCGACGTGGAAGCCACCATCGCGACCTGGGGGCTGGAGGAGCTGCGCAACCGCCCGTTCGGGGCACTGTCCGGCGGGGAGAAGCAGCGTCTGTTCGTCGCGCTGGCCCTGCTCGGCGACCCGGAGCTCGTGTTGCTCGACGAGCTGACCACCGGGCTCGACCCCACCGCCCGCCACGCGACCTGGGACCTGATCCGCCAGGTGCGGGACCGCGGCACCACGGTGCTGCTGGTCACGCACTTCATGGACGAGGCCGAGATGTTGTGCGACCGCGTGGCCATCATGGACCGAGGACAGATCGTCGCCTGCGACACCCCCACCGCGCTGACCGCGAACAGCGGAGAGCCGGTGACGATCACGTTCAGCGCCACCAACGGCTACCAGCCAGACCAGCTGCTGTCGCTCCCCGGGGTCGAGTCGGCCACCGCGAGCGATGGGAAGATCACGGTCACCGGGAAGGGCGCGGCAGCCGTCCGCGTCGCCGCCGCGCTCGCCGAGCACGACGTCACCCCCGACGACTACCGCACCCATTACCCGTCACTAGAGGATGTCTTCCTGTCCATGACCGGCCACCGGCTGAGCGAGAAGGTCCCGTCATGACCGCATACCTGACCTGGACCGAGGTGAAGCTCCTGACGCGGGAGCCTCACGTGCTGGTGCTGAGCCTGATGTTCCCGATCCTGCTGATGTTCCTGCTGGCCGCCGCGTTCGCCGACCACGGCGGCCCGGTGTTCGCGGACCTCAACGGAACCCAGTTCTACGTCACCGCGTACCTGAGCGCCGCGATCTCGGTGATGGGGTTCATGGGCACGCCAACCCATCTCGCCGGGTACCGCGAAAGCGGCGTGCTACGCCGCTTCCGGGCAGCCGCGTTCTCCTCCCGCGCGGTGGTCTTCTCGCAGGCCGCGGTGCTCGCGATCCTGGCGGCGGTCGGCGCCGTGCTGATGCTGGTGCTGGCCTACCTCGTCTTCGACATCGCGGCGCCGGTGTCGCCCATCGGTGTCGCCGCCGCGTTCGCCGTCGGCATCCTGGCCTTCGGTGGCATCGGCACACTGCTCGGCTCGATCATGCCGGGCGCCCGCTCCGCCCAGGGACTGGGACTGCTGCTGTTCTTCGGCACGTTCCTGCTCGTTGGCGGCGGCCCGCCGCCCGGAGTGTTCCCCGACGCCCTCAACGCCATCACGTCGTGGACCCCGACCGGGCTGCTGATCGACGCCATCCGCGCCCCCTGGGCCGGTAACGGGCTGGACGTCCGCGCGATGGTGACGCTGATCCTCATCTCGGCCGCCGGGTTCGCCCTGGCCACCCGGCGGCTCTCCCGCAATTAGGTCGTCGTCCGGCTGACCCGTGGCACGGAGGTGCCACGGGTCAGCCATGGATCGCTGGTTCATCGCGGTGCGGGGCCTGCCGAGGGCATCAGGTCCTCCGCGGTGCGCAACACCCGCGCCAACGCGCGGTCCTCGTCGGCGTGGCGCCACAACAGGTACACGAGCATCGCGGGCAGTTCGTCGGCGATCTCGCGGATCACGACGCCGTCCAGCGGTAGCTGGGCCACGGCGCTGGCCGTCGTGAAGTGCAGGCCGACGCCGGCGGACACCAGGGCAACGCACGTCCAGGAGTCCGGGGCGGTCTGGGTGAAGGTCGGTGCGAAGCCCTCGGCGTGGCACCGGGAGACGAACACCTCGCGGACCGTGGACCCGAACGACTCGGGCAGGGCGACGATGGGTTCGTCCCGGAAGTCGGCGAACCCCACCGCGTCACGGACGGCGAGCCGGTGGTTGCCGGGCACCGCGACCACGCAGCGGTCCCGTGCCGCGACCCGGCTGCGCACCCCGACCGGCGGTTCGGTGAACCGCGCCAGCGCGAGGTCGGTGTCCCCGCGCAGCAACTCGGCGACCGCGGCTGCGCCGTACCGGCCGGGCAGGAACTCCAGGTCGATCAGCGGGTACCGCTCCCGCACTGCGCGGGCCAGCAGCCCCACGGTGACGTGCGAGGACGGACCGGCGAAGCTGATCCGGACACGCCCGCTGCGCCCCCGGTGTGCCGCGGTGACCACCGCCCGCGCCTTCTCCTCCTCGGCGACCATCGCCCGAGCGTGTTCGACCAGCGCCGCCCCCGCGGGAGTCAGCACCACCCGCCGGGTGGTGCGCTCGAACAGCGGCGCGGCGAGCTCGTCCTCCAGCGACCGGATCGTGCGGCTCAGGTAGGGCTGTGCCACGTGCAACCGTGCCGCGGCACGCCCGAAGTGCAGGTCCTCGGCGATCGCGAGGAAGGCACGTAGCTGCCGACCGTCCACGCGCTCTCCTCGACTGATGCGGATTCGGGATCAATTCCTGGATTATTGGTATTGGACTCGCATCAACGCAACACGGCACCCTCGACACATGAGTGAGCCGCGGGTGTCCGACGAGGACTTCGACCTGATCCGGCAGCAGGTACGCGACTTCGTCCGGTCGAAGGTCGTGCCGCGCGAGACCGAGATCATGCGGGAGGACCGCATGCCCGACGACCTGCGGTCCGCCGCGGCGGAGATGGGCCTGTTCGGCTACGCCATCCCGGCGGAGTGGGGCGGGCTCGGGCTCGACCTCGTCCAGGACGTCGAGCTTGGCATGGAGTTCGGCTACACCACGCTGGCGCTGCGGTCGATGTTCGGCACCAACAACGGCATCGCGGGCCAGGTCCTCGTCGGGTTCGGCACCGACGACCAGCGCAAGCAGTGGCTGGCGCGGATCGCCGCCGGTGAGGTCGTCGCGTCGTTCGCGCTCACCGAGCCGGGCGCGGGCTCCAACCCCGCGGGCCTGCGCACCCGCGCCCGCCGCGACGGCGACGACTGGGTGCTCGACGGGCAGAAGCAGTTCATCACCAACGCCCCCATCGCGGACCTGTTCGTCGTCTTCGCCCGCACCGCCGAACCACGGCCCAAGGACCCGGGCATCGCCGTGTTCCTCGTGCCATCGGGCACGCCGGGGCTCACCGTCGGCCCCAAGGACCCGAAGATGGGCCAGGAGGGTGCGTGGACGGCCGACGTCGTCCTCGACAACGTCCGGGTGCCCGCCGACTCGCTCGTCGGCGGCGACGAAGCGGCAGGCTACCGGGCCGCGATGACCTCACTCGCCCGCGGCCGCGTGCACATCGCCGCCCTCGCGGTCGGCACCGCGCAACGAGCACTCGACGAGTCCGTCACCTACGCCGCCGCCAACACCCAGGGCGGCACCAGGATCGGCGAGTTCCAGCTGGTACAGGCCATGCTCGCCGACCAGCAGACCGGTGTACTCGCCGGCCGCGCCATGGTCCGCGAGACGGCACGTGCCTACGTCAGCGGCGAGGACCGCCGCATCGCGCCCTCGGCGGCGAAGCTGTTCTGCACCGAGATGGTCGGCAGGGTCGCCGACCTCGCCGTCCAGGTCCACGGCGGCGCCGGCTACATGCGGGAGATCCCGGTCGAGCGCATCTACCGCGACGTCCGGCTGCTCCGCCTCTACGAGGGCACCAGCGAGATCCAGCGGCTCATCATCGGCGGCGGCCTGGTCCGGCAGGCGGTGGCTGCCCTGTGACCGACGAGCGGCTGCCCCTCGCGGGCATCACGGTCGTCGCTCTGGAACAGGCGGTGGCGGGCCCGCTCGCCACCCGGCACCTTGCCGACCTCGGCGCACGGGTGATCAAGATCGAACGGCCGGGCGAGGGTGACTTCGCCCGCGACTACGACCACGCCGTGCGCGGTCTCGCCACCCATTTCGTCTGGCTCAACCGCGGCAAGGAGTCCATCGCGATCGACCTGAAGTCCCGCGATGGCCACCGCGTCGTCCTGGCACTGATCGGTCGTGCCGACGTGTTCCTGCACAACACCGCGCCCGGTGTCGTCGAACGGCTCGGGCTCGACGCCGACACCCTCCGTGCGGCGGATCCCAGGCTGGTCGTGGTCGCCATCTCCGGCTACGGGACCAGCGGACCGCGACGCGATCGCAAGGCCTACGACATGCTGATCCAGGCCGAGTCCGGGATGGTCTCGGTCACCGGCACCCCGGACACCCCGACGAAGACCGGTGTGCCCAGCGCGGACATCGGTGCCGGCCTGTACGCGGCGGTCTCCGCGCTCGGCGCGTTGTTCCGGCGCGAGCGGACCGGCGAGGGCGCGGTGGTGGACGTTTCGATGTTCGACGCGGCCGTCGAGTGGATGGGGCATCCGCTGTACCTGCAGCTCTACGGCGGCACGCAGATCCCGAGGATGGGCCTGAGCCACGCGGCCATCACCCCGTACGACGCCTACCCGACCTCGGACGGGCAGATCCTCATCGGTGTGCAGAACGACCGCGGCTGGCGCACGCTGGTCACCGAGGTCTTCTCCCGTCCCGAGTACGCCGACGATCCTCGGTTCGCGACGAACGTCGACCGAGTGGCGCACCGGGCCGAGTGCGACGCCGTCGTCGCATCGTGCACGACGGGCTGGACCACCGCCGCCCTCGAGGCCCGGCTCGCCGAGGCCGGCGTGCCCGCCGCCCAGCTCAACGGCACCGCCGACGTCGTCGAGCACCCCCAGCTGACCGAGCGGGACCGGTGGCGCACGGTGGGTACCGAGGTCGGCGGCATCCGGGCACTGCTGCCGCCGATGACCTTCCGCGACGTCGAGCTGCCGATGGGCGCGGTCCCCGCACTGGGCGAACACACGTCCGCCATCCTCGCCGAGCTGGGCCTGGACACCACGAAGGAGCCTTCCGATGACTGACACACCTCGCCGTCCGGTCGCGATCGTCACCGGCGCGGCCCGCGGCATCGGCGCCGCCACCGCGCTCCGCCTCGCACAGGACGGGCTGCGGGTCGCGGTGCTGGACCTTGAGGAGGCGGCCGCCAAGTCCACGGCGGACGCGATCGGCGAGTCCGCCATCGCCGTTGGCGCGGACGTGTCCGACGCCGCCGAGGTCGAGGCCGCGGTCGCGCGGGTCACCGAGGAGCTCGGCGCACCGACGGTGCTCGTCAACAACGCGGGCATCACCCGCGACAACCTGCTGTTCAAGATGGCCGAGTCCGACTGGGACGCCGTGCTGGGTGTCCATCTCAAGGGCGCGTTCCTGATGACAAGGGCCGTACAGAAACACATGGTCGACGCCGGGTGGGGCCGGATCGTCAACCTGTCGTCGACCTCGGCGCTCGGCAACCGGGGACAGGCCAACTACGCCACCGCCAAAGCGGGTGTCCAGGGCTTCACCAAGACCCTCGCCATCGAGCTGGGACGGTTCGGCATCACCGCGAACTGCGTGGCACCCGGGTTCATCGTCAGCGACATGACGAAGGCGACCGCGGCACGCATCGGGGTGCCGTGGGACCAGTACGTTCACGACCGCGCCGCGGCGATCCCGGTCCGGCGCGCCGGGCAGGTCGAGGACATCGCCAACGCGGTGTCCTTCTTCGTCGACGACCGCGCCGGGTTCGTCTCCGGACAGGTCATCTACGTCGCTGGCGGACCCCGCAACTAGAGAGGACATCCCCATGCGCGATGCCGTGATCTGCGAACCACTCCGCACCCCGGTCGGCCGCTTCGGCGGCGTGTTCCGCGATCTCCCCGCACAGGCCCTGGCCGCCACCGTGATCACAGAACTGCTCGCGCGGACCGGCGTGCCAGGGTCCGCCGTCGACGACGTGATTCTCGGCCAGGCGTCGCCCAACGGAGAGGCACCCGCCCTGGGCCGGGTGGCCGCACTCGACGCCGGGCTCGGCATCGAGGTGCCCGGTCAGCAGGTCGACCGCAGATGCGGCTCCGGCCTGCAGGCGGTGATCAACGCGGTGCTGACCGTCCAGTCGGGAGCGTGCGACCTGGTGCTCGCGGGCGGCGCGGAATCCATGAGCGGCACGGAGTTCTACGCCACCGGCATGCGCTGGGGCGTCAGGGCCGATGCGGTGGCGCTCGCCGACCGGCTGGCGCGTGCCAGGGTGACCGCAGGCGGCGGCAACTTCCCGGTGCCCGGCGGGATGATCGAGACCGCGGAGAACCTGCGTGCCGAGTTCCACCTCAGCCGTCTCGACCAGGACGCGCTCGCCGTGCGGTCACATCAGCGCGCCGTCGCGGCACAGAAGAACGGCGTCTTCGCCGACGAGATCGTCCCGGTGCCGGTCCCACAGCGACGGGGCGACCCGCTTCTCGTCGACACCGACGAACATCCAAGGGCCGACACCGGTATCGAGACGCTCGCGGCGCTCAAACCCATTCGACTGGCGGTCGATCCGGCGTCGACGGTGACGGCCGGGAACGCCAGCGGGCAGAACGACGGCGCGGCGGTGTGCATCGTCACCACCGAGGAGAAGGCCGCCGAGCTCGGCTTGCGGCCGCTGGCCAGGCTCGCGTCGTGGGCGGTGGCCGGGGTCGCGCCCGCCACCATGGGCATCGGCCCGGTACCCGCGACCGGCAAAGCACTCGGCAGGGTGGGTCTCGGGCTCGCCGACATGGGGGTGATCGAGCTGAACGAGGCGTTCGCCGCGCAGGCACTGGCCGTGCTGCGCACCTGGGACCTCGCGCCCGACGACGACCGGCTGAACCCCAACGGCTCCGGCATCTCACTCGGGCATCCGGTCGGCGCCACCGGTGCACGCATGCTCGCGACGCTCCTGCGGGAGATGGACCGCCGGGAGGCCCGCTACGGCTTGGAGACCATGTGCATCGGCGGCGGCCAGGGTCTCGCGGCGGTGTTCGAGCGGGTCGCGTGAGCCCGTGAGCCTGCGAGCGTAAGAGACGAATCGTGGCAGGATATGCCCGGTGAACGTGCGTAGCAGGAACAACGTCACGGTGCTCGGCCAGGATGGGCCCACCGTGCTGCTCGCACACGGTTTCGGTTGCGACCAGAACCTGTGGCGGCTGGTCGCCCCGGCGCTGGCCGAACGGTTCCTGGTGGTGTTGTTCGATCATGTCGGTGCCGGCAGGTCGGACCGGTCCGCATGGTCGGCGCGGCGGTACGCCACGCTCGACGGGTACGCCGCCGACGTCCTGGACATCTGCGCCGAGCTGGACCTGCGCGAGGTGGTGCTGGTCGGTCACTCGGTGTCGGCGATGATCGCGGTCCTGGCGGCCAACCGGGACCCGTCACGGTTCGCGAAGCTCGTGCTGTTGACGCCGTCGCCGCGCTACGTCGATGACGGCGACTACCGCGGCGGGTTCAGCCGCGCCGACATCGACGAGCTGCTCGAATCACTGGACAGCAACTACCTTGGCTGGTCCGCGATGATGGCCCCGGTGATCATGGGCAATCCCGGCAGGCCCGAGCTCGGCGCGGAGCTGACCGAGAGTTTCTGCCGCACCGACCCGGCGATCGCGCGGGTGTTCGCGCAGACGACGTTCCTGTCCGACAACCGCGACGACCTGCCGAAGGTCACCGTGCCCACGCTGGTCGTCCAGTGCAGGCAGGACGCCATCGCCCCGCCGGAGGTCGGCCGGTACGTGCACGAGCGGATCCGTGGCAGCGCACTGGTGACGCTGGACGCGACCGGGCACTGTCCGCAGCTGAGCGCGCCGGAGGCGACCGCGGCGGCGATCACCACGTTCGCCGAGGCGAGCCCGCCGTGATGTGCGGGGCCGACAGCGAAGCCGACAGTGAGGACACCGACGAGGTCTCCGGCGGCGCGAACCCCGCGTTCTCGGCGCTGCTCGAGGACAGCCCCGAGGACCTCTACGAGAACGCGCCGTGCGGTTACCTTTCGACGTTGATGGACGGCACGATCGCGAAGATCAACACGACGTTGCTCACCTGGCTCGGCTACCGGCGCGACGACCTGGTGGGACGCCAACGGTTCACCGACCTGCTGACCGTGGGCGGCCGGATCTACCACGAGACGCACATAGCGCCAACGCTCCGCATGCACGGTGAGATCGGTGGCCTCGCACTGGAACTGCGGACGGCCGACGGTTCCCGGCTGCCGGTGCTGGTGACGTCGGTGGTCAAGTCCGGTCGCGACGGCACGGCTCAGCTGATCCGTACGACGGTCTTCGACGCCCGCGACCGCCGCGCCTACGAACAGGAGCTCCTCCGGGCTCGTCAGGACGCCGACCGGGAACGCGACCGGGCCAAGAAACTCGCCGCCACGCTGCAGCGCTCCCTGCTCCCGCCCGTGTTGCCCCCGGTCCCGGGGATGGACGTCGCCTGCTACTACCACCCGGCCTCGGCCGATGACGTCGGCGGCGACTTCTACGATCTGTTCCCGCTGGCCGGTGACACCTGGGGGTTCTTCCTCGGCGACGTGTCCGGCAAGGGCGCCGAGGCGGCCGCCGTCACCTCCCTGACGCGCTACACCCTGCGTGCCGCCGCCACCTCCGACCCCGATCCCGTCGCCGTGCTGCACATCCTCAACCGAGTGCTCCACCACGAGTACCACGGCATCGACCCACGTTTCTGCACTGTCATCTACGGCCTGCTGGTCCCCGACGCGAACGGCTGCGCCATCACCCTGGCCAGCGGCGGGCACCCGCCTGCCGTACTGCTTCGGGCCGGTGACACCCCCGAGTTCTGCCCCACCCCCGGCGGACAGCTGGTCGGCGTGCTGCCCGCCGCCCGGTTCAGCAGTGCCGGGCTGCGCCTTGGCACCGGTGACACCTTGCTGCTCTACTCCGACGGCCTCACCGAGGCGCGTACCCACGGCCGCGACCGGTACAGCGAAGAACAGCTCCTCGACTTCCTGAGCACCACCGCTCCCCGATCCGCGACCGAGACGATCGCCGAGGTGACCGGTCTGCTGACCCGGTTCGGCGACGGCGTCGACGACGACACCGCCCTGCTCGCACTGAGCATTTCGCACTGAGCATTTCGCACTGAGCATTCCCACCAGGGAAGGCAACGAGCAGTGACCGACTTCGCCGCGACCGCCGCACTCCAGGTGCTGGGACTGTCAGTGAAAAACTTCCCGTCGGCGCTTCGCGCGTGCTTGCCACTGCGAGATCGTTCTGCTTGTGTGGGACGGTGCGCTTCCTCACCCGGCTCGTCGCCGTGCTGTCGTTGGTCCTGTCCGGAATCGCGATCGTCTCGCCTGCTTCCGCGGCCACCACTGTGAAGGTGTTGCAGCTCAACATCTGCCACAGTGGAGCGGCAGGCTGCTACACCGGCGAGGCGGTGATGACCAAGGCCGTGGCGGTCATCTCCTCGACGAGACCGCAGGTCCTGTCGGTCAACGAGGCCTGCTCGGGCGATGTCGAACGGCTGCGCGCGGCGATGGGCGCGGCGCTGACGCGGTTCGCGGCGGCGCAGCGTCCCGACGGCTCGCCGGTGACCTGCTCGAACGGCCAGCAGTACGGAAACGCCATCATGGTCGCGGAGGCCCTCGCCGGTGGCGCCGGCGTGAGCGGCCGCTACACCGCCCAGGACGGCAGCTCCGAGTTGCGGGTGTGGGCGTGTCTGCCGGCCGGAGCACTGAGCGCGTGCACGACGCACCTGTCCGCCCGCAGCGGAACCACGGCACTGGCACAGTGCCGGGAACTGATGACGCGTGCGGCCGGCTACACGGCCGAGGGCCCGGTCGTCGTCTCCGGCGACCTCAACCTGCGCTACCAGGGGAACCCGGACGCGCAGGACTGCAACCGGTCCGGCTTCTACCGCAAGGGCGACGGCAGCGTGCAACATGTCTTCGCCTCGACGAACCTGACCTTCGTGAGCACCTCGAAGATCGACATGGCGGGCACCACCGACCACCCTGGCTTGTTGGTCACCGTCACCATGTCCTGACGCGGCCCGCGCCCGGCCAGGATCGGCTGATCCTGGGCCGGGCCGGGATTCGCCCGCCGGTCAGCTGATCGCGGCGGCGAACATGCCGGGCTCGTAGGAACCACCCTTCTGGTGCGTGATCACGGCGAGCCGGTTGGCCGCGTTGATCATCGCGACCAGGCAGACCAGCGCGGCGAGCTGGTCGTCGTCGTAGTGCTTGCGCAACTGGGCCCACGTCTCGTCGGACACGCCGTCGTCGGCGTCGGCGAGCCGGGTCCCCTCCTCGGCGAGCGCCAGCGCGGCCTGTTCGGCCTCGGTGAACACGGTGGACTCGCGCCATGCGGCGACCAGGTTGAGCCGCACCGCGGTTTCGCCGGCGGCCGCGGCTTCCTTGGTGTGCATGTCGATGCAGAATCCGCAGCCGTTGATCTGGCTGGCGCGCAGGTTCACCAGCTCCTGTGTTGCCGCCGGCAGCGACGACTGGCCGATCACCAGGCTCGCGTTGGCGAACCGCTTCGCGAACTTGGCACCGATCTCGTTGGTGAGCATGTCGAGGCGGGGTTCCATGACGTCGTCCTCACTCGTGGTGTTGCGTGCTGCTGCACTGACGAACACGAGATGCCGGCGACTCGGTTCGTGTGACACCCGCGGCTCGTGACACGCGCCACCGTGCCCTCGGCTCTGGTGCCTCGTCCAGGTGGATTGGGGTGGTTATCGGTGGATCCCGGTGTTCGCTGGCAAGGCGCCGGAAGGTCCTCGTACCGGGTTGTACTTGGGCCTTTCGGCAACGCGGCCAGCGGGCGGCGGGGCCGCCGAGAATCGTGCCGATCCGCCTGGACGGGGCACTAGGCTTACGTGCCGTGGCCCCTTCGCTGACCGGCACCGCCCTGGACGAGGCGGTCGAGCTCACCCGCACCGGTGACGTGTGGCTGTTCCGTGGCAGCACCGCGGCGGACCGCACGATCCGGTTGACCACCAACAGCCCGGTCAACCACGTCGGCATGGCGGTCGTGATCGAGGACCTGCCGCCGCTCATGTGGCACGCCGAGCTCGGCCGGTCCCTTCGCGACGTGTGGACCGGCGACCACCACCGCGGTGTACAGCTGCACGACCTTCGTGAGGCCGTGGTGCAGTGGACGACCCGGTACCGGCAGCGGGCGTGGTTGCGCCAGCTCGAACCCCCCGCGGACCGCGCGATGGAGGACGCGGCGCTGCGGGCCGTGGCCCGGCTCGACGGCACGCCGTTCCCCTCGACCGCGCGGCTGTTCTCCCGCTGGCTGATCGGCCGCGCGCCGATCCCGCGCACGCCGACCTCCGACGCACAGCTCGAGACCGCCTACTGCGCGGAGGTCGTGGCGCTCACCTACCAGGAGATGGGGTTGCTGCCCGCCCGCCGCCGCGCCAACTGGTACGACCCTGGCCGCTTCTGGAGCGGCGACGACCTTGAGCTCGAGCACGGCGCCCGCCTCGGCACGGAGATCGCCGTCCGAACCTGACCGGTAGTTTCACGAAAATTTCGAAATACGGCGACCGCTCACGATTTCCGCCGTCGAGCGAACATGCCTTTTCACAGTGCCCGAAACTTTCCGATAATTTTCCGGAAATCAGTCATTGACATGACTTCCCTGGCCCACGCACAATCGAAACTGCTGTAGCCGATCGCGATCGATTCGTCGCTCAGCGTCGCGCGGAACCGCATTTCAGGTTTGGTCACATACAGCCAGGAAACGAGCAGACATGATCAGTAGATCCCTGCGTGCCACCACCAGGAAGGCCTTGGTGCTCGCCGCCGCGGGTGCCATGGGCCTTGCCGGCGTGGTCGTCCTGTCCGGGACGGCCAGCGCCGCGACCACCCTCGGGGCCTCGGCCGCCGAGAAGGGCCGGTATTTCGGCACCGCTGTCGCCGCCAATCATCTCGGGGAGTCCGATTACGCCAATGTCCTGAACACCGAGTTCAGCTCCGTCACGCCCGAGAACGAGATGAAGTGGGACGCTCTCGAGCCGAACCGCGGCTCGTTCAACTTCGCCAACGCGGACCGCATCGTCAGCCACGCACGCGGACGGGGCATGAGCGTGCGCGGTCACACGCTGGTATGGCACTCGCAGCTGCCCGGGTGGGTCGGCGGCCTCGACGCGACCAACCTCCGGTCGGCGATGACCAACCACATCAACCAGGTCATGGCTCACTGGCGCGGCCAGATCCACTCCTGGGACGTGGTGAACGAGGCCTTCGAGGAGAACGGCTCCCGCCGCCAGTCACCGTTCCAGCAGCGGCTCGGCAACGGCTTCATCGAGGAGGCGTTCCGCCTCGCGCGCGCAGCCGACGCGAACGCGAAACTCTGCTACAACGACTACAACACCGACGGCCAGAACGCGAAGAGCAACGCCGTGTACGCGATGGTGCAGGACTTCAAGAGCCGCGGCGTGCCGATCGACTGCGTCGGTTTCCAGTCGCACTTCAACGCCCAGTCCCCCGTGCCGTCCGACTACCGGGCGAACCTGGCTCGCTTCGCGAACCTCGGCGTCGACGTGCAGATCACCGAGCTTGACATCGAGGGGTCCGGCACCGCGCAGGCGAACAACTTCCGCTCGGTCACCGAGACCTGCCTGAACGTCTCCCGCTGCACCGGCATCACCGTGTGGGGCATCACCGACAAGTACTCGTGGCGGCCGAACGGAACCCCGCTGCTGTTCGACTCCAACTACGGCAAGAAGGCCGCGTACACCGCGGTGCTGAACGCGCTCAACGGCGGCGAGACCGATCCGCCGGACGAGCCGCCGACCGGCAGCGGCTGCACGGCGACGGTCTCGACCAACCAGTGGCAGGGCGGCTTCGTCGGCACCGTGAAGGTCACCGCGGGCGCCACGGCCGTCAACGGCTGGGCGGTCGCGCTCACGCTGCCCTCCGGCGCGGTCATCGTGAACTCCTGGAACGCGAGCCGGTCCGCGAACTCCGGCGCGATCCGGTTCGGCAACGCCGCTCACAACGGCGCCATCGCCCCTGGCCAGTCGACCGAGTTCGGCTACCAGGGCACCGGAACCGGCACAGGAGTGACGCCCGTCTGTACGGCGTCCTGACCGGAACGTCCGCGGTACTGACATAGTGCGACGGCCACCTTCCCGCCACAGGGCGGGAAGGTGGCCGTTCCATGTGGACTACTCAGCCGGTGAAGTTGACGTCACTGCAGAAGTAGTACGACTGATCCAAGTGGCTTGCCTGCCAGATGGTGTACACGATGTGCCTGCCGGTGCGGCTGCCCGCGTTGACCGGGATCACCGTGTTGTTCTGCGGTGGCGTTCTGCCGACCTCGGTGACGAGCTCGAGGTCCGACCAGCGCAGTGCCTGCGTGGTCGGGTCGAAGCCCTGTCTGGTGATGTAGACCTTGTAGTAGTCCGCGCCGTGCAGGGCCTGGTCGTAGACGTTCACCGAGAAGTTCCTCGGCTTGTCGGTCGCCTCCCAGTCGCCGACCGTGTCCAGCGCGGCGTATCTGCCGCTCTGGGTGCGGCCCGCGGAGCACAGCTGACCGTCCGGGATGGCGCCCTGGTGGTTGCCCGCGACGTTCTCGCGGTACAGGCCGTTCCAGTTCCACATGGCGTTCGAGTCGGCCTGCCAGGCCTGCCAGCACATCGGGTCCTCGGTCGCCATGTCGGGATTCTGGAAGTCGTCTCCCCAGCGGTCCCAGCAACCGTAGTTGCGCGACGGCGGGTCGGTCGCGTTGCCGTGGGCGGTGGCGGGCAGCGCGCCCGCGACCATCATCGCGGCGACGGCGGAGAGAACGGCCGCGGTGCGGAGTCGGATGGACATGTCTTCTCCTTCTCGCTCAGAAGTGATCGCTCACAGCGGCGGATACGCGTTCTGCATCAGCTGCTGGAACTGGGCGGAGAACCAGTGCCCGGACAGCGGGGCGTCGGGCAGCGAACCGGACGGGTTGTTGCCGTTGAGCGGGTTGCCTCCGTAGGTGGGGTCGCACATCCGGTCGAAGCCCTTGCCCTCGTCGTTCGGGATCTCCTCGCTCGCGCCGTCGGACTCACCCGGCGGCTTCACCCACACGTACGCGTCGATGCCCGACGCGGGTGCGGCGGTCGGCCGCTCGCCCAGCCCGGCACCGGACTGGTTGCACCAGTTGCCCGCGTGGATACGACGGTCGACGCGGCCATCATTGATGTACTCGTCCACGTTCGTCTGCGGACCGGGACCGCTCGGGCGGGCGCTGCCGCCCCAGCCGTTGCGCGAGGTGTCGATCAGCATGCCGATGTTCGATTCGAACCCGGCCTGGATCAGCCGCTGCCGGAACGCCTGCGTGAACGACAGCTCGTCGACGTAGCGGTTCCAGTCGATCCACTTGGACTGGCGGACCGACGTGCCGTTCACCGAGTCGTTGATGGTGAAGTTCGGCTCGCGGATCGGCGAGTAGTTCGCCGTGTTGGCGATGAACCCGTGCACGTTGGCGGTGGTGCTGCCCTGGGCCTTGGCGGCCTGCGCGAACAGGTCGGCCGACGCGCCGAAGTTGTCGTCCCAGCCGAGCCAGCCGTGGTGCGCGGCGTCGATGTAGTTGTAGACGTTCCCCACCGCGCCGAACTTCGCGAGCGCGTAGCCGATGCCGTTGACGTAGTTTCCGTTCTGCTTCATCACGTCACACGCCGGCACGGCGGTCGGCCTGCCACTGGTGTTGGTGACGAGGTTGGGCAGCGAGTCGATCTCGACGACCGTGACGATCCGCAGGTTCGCGTACGCCGGGTCGGCGACGATCTCCGCGATCGGGTCGATGAACTCCGACTTGTACCTCGGCAGCTCGTCCGGCCCGAGCTCACCGTTGGACGCCAGCGCGGCGCAGTCGCGGCCGGGCAGGTCGTAGACGACGAGCTGGATCACGAGCGGCTGGCCACCGGACTGGCTCACGGCCTCGTCAAGGTGGTCGCGCAGGCCCATGCCGCCGTTCACGCCCTCGATGGCCGCGATGCGGTCGAGCCACACGGCGGTCGGCTGGTTCGCGATCCGGCTGCCGCCCGGCTCTGCGGCGGCCTTCGCGGACCACTCGGGGTTCACGTAGACCCCGGCACCGGCGTAGGGGTTGTCGACGCGCGCGGCTGGCGCGGCCGACGAGGCGGTCGCGTGGCCGAACAACGACACCGACGCCAAGGCGACGGCGACGGCCACGCCGCGGATCAACCCCTTCCCGGGGGCGCCTCGCACAGAGGCAGAACGCATGATGACTCCTTTGTCATGTTCATTATCGGGGAGTATTTGGGAACGCTCCCAGCACTGGACTGTAACGGTGCAGTCCGCGACCGTGAAGGCCGTTCGGCCGTCCGTGACTCACTACGGATACGGACGGTTATTAACTTGCCTGGTAAGACCTTTTTGCCTTGCTCCGTTCAGGAGTCGTTCAGTGCCAAGCGCGTACGGTGCGAGGGTGCCAGCCGCCACAACGGCCGTTCGCCTGGTGATCTTAGGCCGATCGTGCGAACTTCGTGAATTTCTTGCCGAATGAAAATATCGGCGGACGCCCGAAGGCATCCGCCGATATTTTTCGTGGTTATTTCAGGAAGTGGCGAGTTCGTACGCGCGCTGCGGCACGAACTGCCCCGCACCCGCGATGCAGCCGTCGGCCTCGCCAGGCAGTTTCACCCACAGGAACGCGTCGATCTGCCCGTCACCCGTGTTGGTCGTGCTTGCCGTGCCGACGCGCCTGCCCGGCGGGTCGCACCACTCGCTGCCCGATGGCCCGTTGCCGTTGCGGCTGGTGTCCACGACTGCAGCCAGCCTGCCGTCGCCGACGCCGCCGAGGACCGCCTTGGCGAAGGAGACCTCGTCGGCCGTGGCGCGGTAGTTGGACACGTTGGTGGAGATGCCGTCGGCACTGGCCGAGATGTCCGCGGCCCGCAGGCGTGCGGCGGCCTCGCCAGGCGACAGCCACGCCGAGTGCCCGATGTCGAAGTACACCTTGGCCGACGCCGACCCCGCCTTGAGCCGCTTCCCCGCGTACGCCATGGAAGCGCTGGTCTCGGCCTGCTGGCCGGCGTCCTGGCAGCTGGTCATGAGCGGCAGCACGTCGGGCTCGAGCACGATGTACGCCGGGCGCCCCGCGAGCCCCGCGGCCACCTCGTCGACCCACGCGCGGTAGGCGGCGTGCGACGGCGCGCCGCCGGAGCTGGCGCCACCGCAGTCCCGGTTCGGGATGTTGTAGACGACCATGATCGGGATCTGGTTCGCGGCCGCCGCGGCGCCGACGAACCCGTCGACCTCCCCGCGCACCGTGCTGGTGTTGGTCGTGGTGAACCACCGCGCGGCGGGCACGGCGGCGATCCGGTCGCGGATGACCGCGGCCCTGCTGTCGTTCGGGTTGGCGGCGACCCAGCGGGCCGCGTTGGTCTGGGGGTCCACGTAGAACCCCGTCGGCGCGGCCTGCGCCGGGGTCACGGGGACCAGTGCGAGCGTGGCGATCGCCACCACCCATTTCCTGAGCACCATCCATACCTCCGGAGATAATCCGAGCAGATCAGGATGGGAGCGTTCCCAAATACAAGCGCTTCCTCAGTGTGGTTGGTCCGCCACGGCCCGTCAAGCCGCCACCATCTGGGAGGGCTCCCAGTATCATGTCGGAATGCGGGAGTGTGCGGGGTGAACGAAGGCAGAAGGTCACGGGCGAGTGGGCGCCCGACCCTCGAACAGGTGGCGACTGAGGCGAACGTGTCACGCGGGACGGCGTCCCGCGTGGTGAACGGCTCGCTCGAGGTGAGCCCGTGGGCGCTCAAGGCGGTGCAGGACGCGATACGCAAGCTCGGGTACGTGCCCAACCAGGCGGCACGCAGCCTGGTCACCCGGCGGTCCGACACGGTGCTGCTCGTGGTGTCCGAGTCCGAGGACCGCGTGTTCGGCGAGCCGTTCTTCGTTGACCTCGTGCGCGGGCTGAGCCAGGAGCTGTCCTCGACTCCCCTGCAGCTCAACCTGATGATGGCCAACACGGCGCGCCAGCACGGCAAGGTCGAGCAGCAGGTCAGGAACGGACACGTCGACGGCGTCATCCTCATCTCGCTGCACGGTGACGACCCGCTGCCGAGAAACCTGGTGACCGCCGGTGCGCCGGTGGCGCTGAACGGCAGGCCGATCGCCGATGTCGGGGCGGCACCGTACGTGGACGCCGACAACGAGTCCGGCGCGCGGACGGCGGTGGAGTACCTGTACCGGCAGGGCCGCAGGCGGATCGCGACGATCACCGGACCGCAGGACATGGCGGCGGGCATCGACCGGCTCGCCGGCTACCGCGCCGCGCTACGCGGCAAGCGCGGGGTGACCCGCCTGGTCGCGGCCGGTGACTTCGGCCAGGCCAGCGGCGAGGCGGCGACCAGGGAGCTGCTGGCGAAGGACCCGGAACTCGACGCCGTGTTCGCGGCGAGCGACCTGATGGCGGCGGGCGCACTGAAGGCTCTCCGCGCGGCTGGCCGCCGCGTCCCGGACGACGTGGCGGTGATCGGGTTCGACGACTCCGACCTGGCCCGCAACACCGACCCGATGCTCACCAGCGTGAGCCAGCCGATCCAGCAGATGGGCCGTGAGCTGGCGAAACTCCTGATCACCCAGCTACGCGACCCGGAGACGAAGCTCAGCCCGGTGATCCTGCCGACGGAACTGGTCTGCCGAGAGTCGGCCTGAGATGGCGGAGGGAGCGCTTTCCCCGGCATGAAAGCGCTGTGAAAGCGCGATGGCGACCCTTGGAGTGTCTCCGGCAATGGGGGGACCGGCGAACGCCGAAGCACTCGAAGGGGTACCCGAATGATCAAGAAGGCAGCACTCACCGTCGGCGCGTCGCTCGCGCTCGCCATGGCAGGCGCGGCGTTCGCCGCGCCGGCCGCCTACGCGGACAGCAGCGCCTCGACCACTGGCGCCAGAGCGACCTTCACCTCTCACGGCGAGATCTTCCGCCTGTACGACACCGCATGCGACGGCAACCCCGTGTACCTGGTGTACAAGATCAACGGGGGCAGCGAGAACCGGCACGACTTCAGCGGCGGCTGCGACAAGAGTGCCGAGTACAACAAGTCCTACGCCGAAGGCGCCAGGGTCGAGTACAAGGCATGCGTGAACATCAAGCCCGGTGTCGACCGGTGCTCGGGCTGGTCGACCGACACCGCCTGACCAGCTGGCCCGCGTGGGCCGCCGACTGGGGGTCGGCGGCCAACGCGATCAGTCAGTCGAGCGCTGCCGCCAGCGCCGGGTACCAGACCGACGCGATCTTCCCGTCGCCGGACGCGTTGGGATGCACCCCGTCGTAGGTGTCGCTCGCGGTGGAGAACCCGGTCCACTGGTCGACCACGGTGACCGGCGACGCGGCCGTGCTCAGCGACGCGGCCCAGTCCGGAATCGCCGCGTTCAGCGCCTCGACCCGCGCACCGCACTCCGCGCACCCGGCCGGGTTCATCGGCAGGATCTGCGCCACCAGCACCGTCACCTCCGGGTTCTGTGCACGCATCTGCGACACCAGCGTCGTGTAGGCGGCCAGAATCGACTCCGTCGACCGGTTGCTCCACACGTCGTTGGTGCCGAAGTGCATCACCACCACGTCCGGATCCGAGGCAGCGAGCCAGGGTGGCAACAACCCCTGCGCAGCGACGTCGGTCACCAGCACACCCGGGTGCCCTTCGTGCTCGCCGTCGTAGTCGAACCCGCAGCCCTGCGGCGACTGGGTGCCGACGAAGTCGATGTCGGTGTACCCGTTGTTGCGCAGGCGGTTCCACAGCAGCGCACGCCAGCACCCCGGCGAACTGGTGATCGAGTCGCCGAGTGCCATGATCCGCACCGGTTCCGTCGGCGCCACCCGTTCGAAGGACACCTTGAACAGCCGACCGGGCAGGTCGTTGACCACGTACAGTTCGCCGCGCGCGTCGGTGCCAAACGACGTGACCTGGATGGGGAATTCCCCGATCGTGCCGTTGGTGTACGTGCCGTCGGCGTTGGCGCGGATCGCCCACGCCGTGTTCGAGCAGTAGTCGGTCGCGACATAGGTGCCGCCGACGAGGTCCGCGTACTGCGACCCTCGGTAGACGTGGCCGCCGATCACCGCGCAACCCTCCAACGAGGACTGGTACTCGAACACGGGATCGGTGTACTCGACGTCCGGGTCGCAGCGTTCCGGCAGGAACACGGTCGTGCCCTCGCGGCAGGACCAGCCCAGGTTCGCGCCGCCGTCGTCCTGGCCGAGGTGGTCGATCTCCTCGCGGGTGCCCTGGCCGACGTCGCCGAGCCACAGCGAGCCGTCGGCCGGGTCGAGCGAGAACCGCCAGGCGTTGCGCACGCCGGACACCCAGATCTCCGGCCGCGCGCCGGGCACCCCGACGTACGGGTTGTCCCTCGGCACGCAGTAGGACCTGCCGCGGCACGTCCGGTTCACGTCCAGCCGGACGATCTTCCCGAGCAGTGTGGACAGGTTCTGGCCGGTGCCGTTCGGGTCGCCAGCGCTGCCGCCGTCGCCGAGCACCCAGTACAGGTACCCGTCCCGGCCGAACGCGACGTGCCCGCCGTTGTGGTTGCCGAACTCCGCGTGTGCCTGGGTCAGGATCACCCGCTCGGCGGCCGGGTTACCGAGCGGCACACGGGAGAGCGTGAGTGCGCCGTCTGGCAGGCTCGTGTACGCGATGTAGACCATCTTCGTCCACGCGAAGTCGGGCGCGGGCGTGATGCCGAGCAGGCCGCGTTCGTTGCCGGAGACGTCCACCCGGCCGCTGATGTCCAGCACCGGGTCGGGCGCCAGGCCGGTGTCCGGATGGTACGCGCGGACCGTGCCCTGTTTCTCGGTGATGAGCAGCCTGCCGTCGCCGAGCCCGGTGACGGTGGTCGGCCGCTTCAGCCCCGACGCGACCTGGGTGGTCGCGACGGTGACGTCCTCGAAGGGGACGGCGGCGGGTGCCACCGTTGGTTGCCCGGCGGGTTCCGCGGCGGCCGTGAGCGTGGACAGGCCGATCACGGCGCCCGCGGCAACGCCGAACAGGCGACTGCGTAGTCGCGACATCGTCGAACTCCTCGCGATGGGAGGGACATGGCAGGGACACCGCTCAAGCGGTCGTGCACGCCTGTCCGTTGACCTTGAACGCGGCGGGCGGCGTGTGGGTGCCGGTCTTGGTCGCGTTGAACCCCGCGGTCACCGACCCGCCGGGTGCGACACGGGTGTTCCACTGGAGGTTCCTGGCCAGCACCGACCGGTCCGTCTGTGTCCACGTGGCACTCCACCCCTGCTGGACCCGCTCGTCACCGGAGAAGGTGAACTCCAGCCGCCACTCGTCCCACGCCGTGGTACCCGTGTTCGTGATGGTCAGCTGCGCGGTCAGGCCGGTCTGCCACGTCGACGCCGAGTACCCGACCTTGCAGCCCGACGGCGGCGTCACCGGCGGCACCGCGCGCTCCGCCGTCCAGTTCGACAGCCACGCGAGCGCCGAGTTCCAGTTGACCGTCACCTCGTTCAGCGAGTACGCCTCGATGTGGTCGACCCAGCACCGCTGCGGCGCGCACCCCGGCAGCAGCCGCTGCGCGACCGGGTCCTGCAGCGCGCTGTTGGGCCCGCCGGACAGCGCGCCGGGCGGCGCGGTCGGCAGGGACGGGTCCAGCTGGTTCGCCCAGTGCCGGTGGTGCACGTTCCGCACCGGCTGGTCACCCCAGCCCGCGACGTAGGAGTGGTCGACCGGGTTGCGGCCGAGCAGGTAGTCCATCGCGGCGAAGGCGCCGTTGCGGTACTTCGGCGTGCCGGTCAGGTCGTAGGCGAGCCCCAGCACCACGCCGTTGTTGGCGACGAGGCCGTTCGAGCCCCACTCGTACCCGCCGTCGGCGGTCCGGTACGGCGCAGGGTGGCCCATGGCCGCCATGTTCGCGAGGTGCGTGTCCGCCGTCGAGACGATCGCCGCACGGATCGTGTCCGTCGACAGGTCGCGCGGCACCAGCAGCAGCGTGATGTCGCCGAGCGCACCCGTCGCGGCCCAGTCGAAGCCGCGTACGCCGATGCTCTCCCCGCCGAACAGCGGGGATCCCGTCACGTCCGCGCGGTACCGTCCCGTGGTCGCGAACAGTTCAGCGGCCGCCCAGTAGAACTCGTCGGTCACCGTGGGATCGCTGTACGCGCCACCGCCGGTGCCGTCGTTCGGGTCGGCGAGCCGGTCCGGGTTCGCCTTCGCGGCCGCGTACGCCTTCTCCGCCGCGGCGAGGGTGGCGGCCGAGAACTCCGCGTCGTACGGCGCCCACAACCGGGACGCCTGCGCCGCCACCGCGGCCAGGTTCAGCGTCGCCGCCGTGCTCGGCGCGGACAGGCGCCGGGGCTGCGCGTCCTCGTGCGGCAGCGTCGGCAGGCCGGTCCACTGCGCGTCGTGGATCTTGTGGTGGGCCATGCCCGCGAGGGGCTGCCCGTCGGGGACCTGCATGCTCAGCAGGAACTCGACCTCCCAGCGTGCCTCGTCGAGCACGTCCGGCACGCCGTTGGACTGCTCGGGGATGGCGAGGGTGCCGTCGCCGAGCGCGGCCTCGTCGCCGAGCACCGCGGCCCGCTCGAAGCTGTTCTGCAGCTGCCACGCGGAGATGCCGCCGTTCACCACGTACTTGCCGTGGTCGCCGGCGTCGTACCAGCCGCCACGCACGTCGAGGGTGTACCCGCAGTTCAGGTCCGCCCGGCACGGCACGTCGTCGTCACCCTGGTTCGGTGCCACGTTCACGTGCCCGGCAGGCCGCGCGTACTCGTCGCCGACGTACCGCGCCTCGATCGGGGTGCCGCTGCGCTGGTGGTAGAAGAACGCGAGCGAGTCGTACCGCAGCCCGGTCATGGCGGTCGCGGAGATGTCGAACGGGTGGCTCACCTCGTCGCCGACCTTCAGCGTGTAGCCGCTGCCCTGCTGGTCGTAGGCGGAGAAGTCGATGACGTGGAGGTTCTCGTCCGACGCCGCGTCGTGGCCCTTCGGCGTGGTCTGGCCGGTGGCGACGGACGCGCCCGCGCCGTTGCGCAGGGTCCAGGCGAGCGGGGTGGTCGCGTCGGTCGCGAGGCTCGCCTGCTTTGGCAGGCCCGGCACGTAGCCGACCTGGTTCACCCGCAGCGGCGCGGCCGGTTCCAGTCCCGGCGGCGGTAGCACGCCGCCGACGAGCGACACGTTGTCCACGCACACGGTGTTGTCGAACGACTGGCCGCCGAACCAGAACGCGAACTGCCCGTTGCCTGCCGCCGGGAAGTCCAATGTGGACTCGAAGGTGAAGGTGAAGGTCTGGCTGGTCGGCGTGACGGTGACGTCGGTGCGCGCGATCTGCCGGTACGGCTCGACGGCCTCGCCCGCGACCGCGGAGATCGGCTGCGCGACGGTCGACCGCGCGTCGAAGGTCAGCGTGTAGGACTGTCCTGCCTCGTAGGGCACGCCGTTCTGGCCGGACAGCGCGTCGTATCCGTTGGCCGTGCCGCCGGTGACGTCGACGCAGTACTCCCCGCCGGTCACCGCGCCGCTCGTGTTCGCACCCGTCCACCACGGATCCGCGGCACCGGAGGAGAAGGCGCCGTTCACGATTCGCTCGTACTCGGCGGCGGGCGCGGCGGTCTCGGAGAACGCGGACGGCGCTCCCGGAGCGACCGCGACAACCGCGATGACGACAGCTGGCAGCAACGCACGCCGCCAATTCTTGATCACCACGTCGTGATCCTTTCGCAAGGTCAGTACTTTGGGAGCGCTCCCACAATGTAACGCGACACATGACGCCTGGGAAGTCCGTCACACAGAATGACGTTGCCCCGGAAGTTTCTCACTCGTTTGGTCTCGTTCGCCCGATGTGCGACCCGCGCTATGGTGCCGAGACTGGGAGCGCTCCCAGTGCTGTAAGAAAGAAGGCACCATGACACGCAGAAAGGCAATGACCGCGGTCCTTGCCGTCGTCACCATGATGGTGGCGGGGCTGGTGACCGCGACACTGAACGCACCACCGGCGTCGGCACACGGCGCGATGATGAAACCGGGCGCCAGGACGTTCCTGTGCTGGCAGGACGGGCTGTCGCCGCAGGGCAACATCGTGCCGAAGAACTCGGCATGCAAGGGAGCCGTCGCGCAGAGCGGGGACAACTCGCTCTACAACTGGTTCTCGGTCCTCCGCTCGGACGGCGCGGGCCGCACCGAGGGGTTCATCCCCGACGGCCAGCTCTGCTCGGGCGGTAACCCGAACTTCTCGGGCTACGACCGCACAGGGAACTGGCCGGAAACCCACCTGACGGCCGGCGCGTCGTTCAACTTCTCCTACAACGCGTGGGCCGCCCACCCGGGCTGGTTCTACGTGTACGTGACCAAGGACGGGTACGACCCGAGCCGGGCACTGCGCTGGGACGACCTCGAGGACCAGCCCTTCCTCACGGTCGACCACCCAACGGTGACCGGCAGCGTCGGCAGCGTCGACGGTCAGTACAAGTGGACCGGCAACTTCCCGTCCGGCAAGTCGGGCAAGCACGTCATCTACTCGGTCTGGAAGCGGTCCGACAGCGCCGAGACCTTCTACGGTTGCTCGGATGTCGTGTTCGACGGCGGCAACGGCGAGGTCACCGGTGTCGGCGAGGTCGACGACCCGACCGACCCGACAGACCCACCGAACGGCGCGTGCACCGCGTCGTGGGCCACGACCGGAAGCTGGAACGGTGGCTACCAGGCGGACGTGACCATCAGGAACCCGGGCACGTCGGCCCTGTCGAGCTGGCGGGTCGGCTGGACGATCCCCAGCGGGCAGACGATCAACAGCGTCTGGAACGGCACGCTCACGACCTCCGGCACGCAGGCCACCGTGAGCAACGTGGGCTGGAACGGGGCGATACCACCGGGCACCACCCGGACCTTCGGCCTGAGCGCCAACGCGACGGGTACCACCACCGCGCCGGCACTCTCCTGCTCGAGTCCCTGACAGTCACGGCACCATTGGAGCGGCGGCTTCAGTGGTGTCCGTGCTCCGGGTTGGCGAACACACAACCCTCGACGTCCGCTGGCCTCTGGTGCACCTGCGGATCGAGGTAGTCACACCGGAAGTAGTACAGCCCGAGCTTACTCACCCCGAGAAAACCGGCGGAGACCGCGAACCCGTTGCCGAACGCGAAGGTCGGCCCGTCGGCGATCTCCCCCGCCGTCATCCCGGCATGCCAGGATTCCTGGAATTTTCGCTGCTCATCGCCACTGAACAAGATAAGTCCGACCACCGGAAATTCCGGGGACACCCGGCAGGTGGCCCATTCGGCCACGTACGGCTCGAAGCGCGCGGCGATGTCCGGACCGACGAACCCGCGCAGCTCGCCGATCTCCTTGAGGGTCACCTCGTCGCAATCCCCTGCGGTGTCGTCGATCCAGTCGACCAGCTCGTCCATTGTGGCCAGGTGCGCGCCGAGTGACCCGGCGCCCCGGGTGGCCGTCGGCCCCGGCGTGGCACAGCCCGCGAGCAGGCCCGTGGAGATCAACAATGCGGTGACGAGTCGCCTCATGCCTTTCTGCTCTACTCCGAAATTGCTCGGTCCACAACACTCTGAGCGGCCCTTACTCATCGAACATTGTCGCCTTCCCACTGATGGCGGAATCGGCCCTTCCCAAATACGACGATCCGGCGTTACGCTTCTGGGAGCGCTCCCAGCCCTCAACGAGGAGGCAACTCAGTGCGCAACCCTGCTCCCCTGCTCGCGGCCATGGCCGTGCTGACCGGCATCGTTGTCGCGCCGGCCACCGCCTCAGCCGACGCCGCACCGGCGTTCAACTATGGCGAGGCGCTGCAGAAGTCGGTGCTGTTCTACGACGCGCAACGCTCCGGCGACCTCGGTGCGGACAACCGCGTGAGCTGGCGGGGCGACTCCGCACTCACCGACGGCGCCGACGTGGGCCTCGACCTGTCCGGCGGCTTCTACGACGCCGGTGACCACGTGAAGTTCGGGCTCCCGTTCAGTGCCAGCATGACCATGCTCGCCTGGGGTGCGCTGGAGGAACCGGCCGCCTACCAGCGGTCCGGCCAGCTCGCGCCGCTGAAGGCGAACCTGCGCTGGGGCATGGACTGGCTCGTCCACGCACACCCCCAGCCGCAGGTGCTGTACGGGCAGGTGGGCAGCGGCAACGCCGACCACCAGTGGTGGGGCCCGGCCGAGGTGATGCCGATGGCCCGGCCGTCGTACAAGATCGACGCGGGCTGCCCCGGCTCGGACCTCGCCGGTGAGTCCGCCGCGGCGATGGCCGCCTCCTCGCTCGTGTTCGCCGACGACCCGGCGTACGCGAACACCCTGCTGACCCACGCCAAGCAGCTGTACACCTTCGCCGACCAGCGGCGCGGCAAGTACAGCGACTGCATCACCGACGCGGCGAACTTCTACCGCTCGTGGAGCGGGTACGTCGACGAACTGGTGTGGGGCGCGATCTGGCTCTACCGGGCGACCGGCGACCCGGCCTACCTCGCGAAGGCCGAGGCCGAGTACGACAACCTCGCCAACGAGCAGCAGACCACCACGAAGTCCTACCGGTGGACGATCGCGTGGGACGACAAGTCCTACGGCACCTACGTCCTGCTCGCCGAGCTGACCGGCAAGGACAAGTACGTCACCGACGCCAACCGCTGGCTCGACTACTGGACCACCGGCTACAACGGCCAGCGCGTCCGCTACTCCCCCGGCGGCCAGGCACACCTCGACACGTGGGGCTCGCTGCGGTACGCCGCCAACACGGCGTTCGTCGCGCTGGTGCACAGTGAGAACGTCACGGACCCGGAACGTAAGGCCCGCTACCACGACTTCGGTGTCCGACAGATCGACTACACGCTCGGCGCGAACCCACGCAACGCCAGCTACCTGGTCGGGTTCGGGCAGAACCCGCCCCGCAACCCCCATCACCGCACCGCGCACGGCAGCTGGACCGACAACCTCCAGCAGCCCGCGCAGAGCAGGCACGTGTTGTACGGCGCACTCGTCGGCGGCCCCGGCCAGCCCAACGACTCCTATGTGGACGATCGGCAGGACTACGTCGCCAACGAGGTGGCGCTCGACTACAACGCCGCCTACACCGGTGCCCTCGCGAAGCTGTACGACGAGTTCGGTGGCTCCCCGCTGGCGAACTTCCCGCCCGCCGAGAGCCCGGACGGCCCGGAGATCTACGTCCAGGGCGCCGCCACCCAGCAGAGTTCGACGTTCACCGAGGTGAAGCTGTACGTGGTGAACACCTCCGCGTGGCCCGCCAGGGCGCTGACCGGCGGAAAGGTCCGCTACTACTTCACGCTCGACGGCACGACGACGCCCGCCCAGCTGACCGTCACCACGAACTACAACCAGTGCGGTCCCGCGTCGGCGCCCAAGCAGCACAGCGGGAACGTGTACTACGTCGAGATCGCGTGCCCGGATCCGATCGCACCGGCGGGACAAAGCCAGCACCGCAAGGAGATCCAGGTTCGCGTCACCAGCGGTGGCACGTGGGATCCCGCGAACGACTGGTCCTACACGGACCTGCCATCGGGTGGCGCCCAGCCCGCGACCACCGATCGGATCGTGCTCACTGACGCGGCCGGCACCGTTCTGTGGGGTAGGGCCCCGAACGGTGCTCTCTCTGAGTCGGCGCCCGGTGGTCCCTCCTGGCGCTGACCGGCCTGGCGGGGCGGC
>NZ_JBARWZ010000318.1:0-35711 GCF_049647105.1 Actinophytocola sp. | reverse complement strand
GTCCCGAACGGTGGACTCGCGGGTTCTGAACGGTGGACTCGCGGGTTCTGAACGGTGGACTCGCGGGTTCCGAACGGTGGACTCGCGGGGTTTCGGGGTGGAGTTCGGGGGGTCGTACTTTTGGGTGGTATGGGGGGGGTGGGGGTGCTCGTACCATGGGGCGGTGTTTGAGTTTGTTCGGTCGGTTTGGCGGGAGCCTCGGCCCGCTCCGGTGCCGCCGCGTGTGTGGTGGGACTGGGGGCTGGTTGCTGTCCTCTTTGCCGTTGCGGTGGTCGAGGGGGTGTTCCGGCCTGGCCTTGAGTGGCGGGCGCTGTCCGTGGTTATTTGTGCCGGGCTCGCGTTGTTGCTGCCATGGCGGCGGACCCGGCCGCTGCTGGTCGTCGCGGTCACGTTCGGGGTGTGTGGCGTGGCGCCGCTGCTGGTCGGCGGCCCGTTCCCCAACCAGGACGTGCTGGTCTACATGGTGCTGTTGCCGTTCGCGCTGTTCCGGTGGGGATCCGGGCGCGAGGCCGTGGTCGGGGCCGCGATCATGTTCGGCAAGGTCGGCATCGACACGGCGCTGGGGTTTCTCGGGCTCGGCGACGCCCTCGCCGGGGTCGGCGTGCTGTTCTCGGCGATGGCGCTGGGCGCGGCGGTCCGCTACCGGTCGCGGGCCCGCGGCCGCGAGCTGGACCAGGTAAAGCTCGTCGAACGCGCACGGCTGGCCCGCGACCTGCACGACACCGTCGCGCACCACGTGTCGGCGATGGCCATCCGCGCCCAGGCCGGCATCGCGACCGCGGCGACCAACCCGGACGCGGCGGTCGACGCGCTGCGGATCATCGACGCCGAGGCGGCACTCGCGCTGGACGAGATGCGCGGCATGGTCCGGATCCTGCGCGCCGACGGACCAGCGGACCTCTCCCCCGGCCCCCGCGTCGCTGACCTCGCCCGGCTCGAGCCGCCGGTGGAGGTGACGATCACCGGGGACGTCGACGGCCTCCCGTCGCCGGTGAGCGCCGGGATCTACCGACTCGCGCAGGAGGCGGTCACCAACGCGCAACGACACGCCCGGCACGCGACCCGCGTCGTCGTCCGCGTCGCCGCGGACGACCACGAGGTGCGCCTGTCCGTGTGCGACGACGGCGACCCGACCGGCAGGCCAGGCGGGTCCGCTGGCTACGGGCTCGTCGGCATGACCGAGCGCGCCGAACTCCTCGGCGGCACCTGCGAAGCGGGCCCGGCACCCGGCCGAGGCTGGACCGTGACGGCCGTGCTGCCCAGGGTGGCGCCGTGACCATCCGCGTGGTCGTCGCCGACGACCAGGAGATCGTCCGCACCGGGCTCGGCATGATCCTCGACGCGCAACCGGGCATCGAGGTCGTCGGTTCGGCGCCCGACGGGCGGCAGGCCGTCGAGGTGGCGCGGCGGCTGCGGCCCGACGTGTGCCTGTTCGACATCAGGATGCCCGAGCTGGACGGCATCGAGGCCACCCGCAGGCTCGCGGGCCCGGACGTCGCCGACCCGATGGCCGTCGTCGTGATCACCACGTTCGACCTCGACGAGTACGTCTACGCCGCGCTGCGGGCGGGCGCGCGCGGGTTCCTGTTGAAGAACGCGGGCGCCGACATGCTGTCCCAGGCCGTCCACGCCGCGGCGAACGGCGACGCGCTCATCGCGCCCAGCGTCACCGCGCGGCTGCTCGCCACCTTCGCGGGCAGTCGGCCAGCGACACCCCCCGCCCAGCCGATCGACGCGCTCACCGACCGGGAGGAGCAGATCCTCGCCACCGTCGCGCGCGGGCACACCAACAACGAGATCGCCGCCGAGTTCCACATCACGCTCAGCACCGTCAAATCCCACGTCACGAGCCTCATGAACAAGCTCGGCGCCCGCAACCGCGTCGAGGTCGCGATGTGGGCGTACGAGACCGGCCGCGTCCGCAAGTAGCCAAAAGTACGAGGACACAACGGAACCATCGCCCGATGAGTTTCCGTCCGCCGCCGGCGACCATCGTGGTATGACGACTCTGGCCCGACCGCGGTGGCGGTGGCAGGTACCGACGGCGCTGCTCACGCTCACCGCCGTGCCGGTCCTGGCCGGCGCCTTCCGGGTCACCCAGCTGAGCACGGGCGCTGAGACCACGGACAACGCCCGGTTCTTCGCCGATCCCGTTCCGGCGCTGCTGCACATCATCGGCGCGAGCCTGTTCTGCGTCCTTGGTGCGTTCCAGTTCCTGCGCGGCCCACGGCACCGCATGATGGGCCGGTTGATCGTCCCGTGTGGACTGGTCGCCGCGCTGTCGGGAATGTGGATGGCGGTGGTCTACCCGCTGCCATCGTACGACGGCGACCTGATCATGGTGCTGCGGCTCGTGTTCGGCTCCGCGATGGCCACCGCGCTCGTGCTCGGCTTCGTGGCCGTGCGGCAGCGTGACTTCGCCACGCACCGCGCCTGGATGATCCGCGGCTACGCGATCGGCCAGGGTGCGGGCAGCCAGGCGGTCGTGGTCAGCCTCTGGGTCGGGTTCGCGGGCCAGCCGGACGTGCAGACCAGAGCAGTGCTCTTGGGGGCGGCGTGGGTGCTCAACCTCGTCGTCGCCGAATGGATCATTCGCAGGAAGGTGAACCGATGAAAGCCATCGTGCAGGAGAGATACGGCGCGCCGGAGGTCCTGGAGTTCCGGGACGTCCCGGATCCGGTGGTGGGCCATGGCGAGGTGCTCGTCGAGGTGCGGGCGTCGGCGGTGAACGCCTACGACTGGCACCTGCTGCGGGGCGACCCGTACCTGGCGCGCCTGATGTCGCCGTCGTTGCTCGGGTTACGTGGTCCTAAAAGGACGGTCCGGGGCCGGGATCTGGCCGGGCTGGTGGCCGCCGTCGGCCGCGACGTCACGGGTTTCGCGCCGGGTGACGAGGTGTACGGGGACGCCGGCGAGGCGGGCGGCGCGTTCGCCGAGTACGTGTGCGTGCCGAGGGAACGACTGGCGCGCAAGCCGTCCAACCTGACGTTCGAACAGGCGGCCGCGGTGCCGCTGGCCGCGAACACGGCGCTGATGGGCCTGCGTGATGTGGCGGGAGTCCAGCGGGGGCAACGGGTTCTGGTCAACGGCGCGTCCGGCGGCGTCGGCACGTTCGCGGTGCAGCTCGCGAAGTCGTTCGGCGCCGACGTGACCGCCGTGTGCCGCACCGGGAACATGGACCTGGTCCGGCAACTGGGTGCGGACCACGTCGTCGACTACACCCGCGACGACTTCACCCGGCAGCGGTACGACGTGGTGTTCGACCTCGTGGGCAACCGTTCGCTGACCGAGCTCCGGCGCGCGCTCACGCCGGAGGGCACACTGGTCCTGTCCGGTGGCGGCGTGTTCGAAGGCGGCAGCGTCGTCGGCCCGATGGGGATGATGATCCGGTCGAAACTGCTGAACTCGTTCGTCCGGCAGCAACTGGTGGTGCTCGCGGAGAAGTCGAGCACCGCCAACCTGGACACACTGCGCGAGCTGATCGAGGCGGGTGAGGTGACCCCCGCCGTCGACCGGACCTACCCGCTGAGCGAGGTCGCCGCCGCCATCCGGTACGTCGAGGAGGAACACGCCCGCGCGAAGGTCGTCATCGTGATGTGAGCCGGTACGCGCGGGTGGCCGTGCCCGCGAACACCTCGTCCTGTTCGGCTCGCGACAGCTCGCTCGTGCACGCCCGCGCCGCGTCGTAGACCTGCTCGTAGGTGGCGGCCAGCTCGCACACCGGCCAGTCCGAGCCGAACATGACACGGTCATGACCGAACGACTCCAGTACGTGCGCCGCGTACGGACGCAGGTCCTCGACCGTCCACTTCGTCCAGTCCGCCTCCGTGACCAGGCCCGACAGCTTGCAGAACACGTTCGGCCGCGCGGCGAGCTCGGTCAGGAACCGGGCCCACGGCTGGTAGCCACCGTCCGCGACGGCCGGTTTGCCCGCGTGGTCGAGCACCAGCCGGGCACCCGGCACCCTGTCCGCCAGCGCGATCGCGGCGTCGTGTTGCGGCGGCTGGATGAGGATGTCGTAGGTCAGGTCCGCCTCGGCCACGGCCGTGATGCCGCGTACGACCTCCTTGCGCACCAGCCATTCCGGGTCGGCCTCGCCCTGCGCCGGGTGCCGGATGCCCACCAGCGTGTCGCCGCCAGGACCCTCGCGGAGTGCCGCGATCCGGTCCGCGACGTCCGGCGCGCACAGGTCCACCCAGCCGACCACACCGGCGATCAGCGGCGTCGCCCCGGCCGTGGCGAGGAACTCCTCGGTCTCCTCGACCGTGGGCACCGTCTGCACCAGCACGGTGCGGTCCGCGCGGGTCACGGCCGCCAGATCGTCCACAGTGTACGATCGCCGGATCGCGTCGAGGCCGGCCAGCCAGTCGTAGTCGCGGCGGCCGAGGTCCTCCCACAGGTGGTGGTGGGCGTCGATGATCACCGCAGCAGCCCTTCCGCCCGCAGTGCTTCCCACAGCTGCGGCGGCACCTCGACCGCGGCCCGCGCAGCGTTCGACTCGACCTGCCGCACCGAGCTGGCACCCAGCACCACCGCCTCCACGACCGGATGCGTGGCGGGCAACGCGATCGCCGCGGCAGGCAGCTCGACCCCGAACCGCGCGCACACGTCCGCGATCCGACGCGCCCGCTCGACCAGCTCAGCAGGCGCTTCCCGGTAGTCGTACGTCGTGCCGGGGGCCGGGGTCGCGAGGATGCCGCTGTTGAACACGCCCGCCGCCATCACCCGCACGCCGCGTTCCTCGCACAGCGGCAGCAGCTCGTCGAGCGCGGGCTGTTCCAGCAGCGTGTACCGGCCCGCGACCATGATCGTGTCCACATCGGACCGGCGGACGAACTCGGCGAGGATCCGGTCGAAGTTCATGCCGAGCCCGACGCCGCGCAGCACGCCCTGGTCCCGCAGCTCGATCAGCGCGGGAATCGCTCCGGCGAGGGTCTCCTCGACGTAGTCCTCCGCGTCGTGCACGAACGCGATGTCGATCCGGTCGACGCCAAGACGCGCCATGCTGGACTCCAGCGAGCGCAGCACCCCGTCACGTGAGTAGTCGTTCCGCCGCACCAGCGTGGCGGGCACCTCGAAGCCGCTGTTGTCCCGCTGCCCGACGAACGCCGGGTTCTCCGCCAGCAGCCTGCCGACCTTCGTCGACAGCACGTACTCGTCGCGGGGTCTGTCCCGCAACGCCGCACCGAGCCGCAGCTCCGACAGGCCGAGCCCGTAGTGCGGCGCGGTGTCGAAGTACCGGATGCCTGCCGCCCACGCCGCGTCGACGATCGCCGCCGCGGTCTCGTCGGTCATCGCGCGGTACAGGTTGCCCAGCTGCGCGCAGCCCAGCCCGAGCCTCACGACAGCTCCCGCCGCTGCCACGGCACGTTCGCCGGATGGTCGCGCAGCGCGATCTCCAGATCACCCGGAATGACCATGTGCACCCGTTCGTGCTCCGTGTCCCTGCCCGGCTTGAGCCGGGTGTGCAGTGCTACCCGCATCCGATCACCTTTCATGGCACCCTTGGAGGAGAAACATCCGAGGTTTGAGAGGGTCCCTGCCGATGCCCGTTACCGACGAAGCCATCGACAAGATCAAGGGCATGATCATCTCGGGTGAGCTCGCGCCAGGGGACCGGCTCCCCAAGGAGGCCGACCTCGCCCAGCATCTCGGCCTGTCGCGCAGCTCGCTGCGGGAGGCCGTGAAGGCGCTGTGCCTGATCCGCGTGCTCGACGTCCGGCAGGGCGACGGCACGTACGTCACCAGCCTCGAACCGAAGCTGCTGCTCGACGCGATGACCTTCGTCGTGGACTTCCACCGCGACGACACCGTGCTCGACTTCCTCGCCGTGCGGCGCATCCTCGAACCGGCCGCGACCGCGATGGCCGCGACCACCATGACCGAGGCGGACATCGCCGAGCTGGCGAAACTCCTCGAAGGACTCGAAGAGTCGCCGACCGTCGAGTCCCTCGTCGCGAACGACCTGGAGTTCCACCGCCGCATCGCGCTCGGCACCGGCAACCCCGTGCTGTGCTCGCTGATCGACAGCCTGTCCGGACCGACGACCCGCGCACGGATCTGGCGCGGCCTCACCCAGGAAGGCGCGGTCGCGAAGACCCGCGAACAGCACCGCGCGATCTACGACGCCATCGCCGCGCGTGAACCGGAACTGGCGCGATCGTGGGCAACCGTCCACATCGCCGGCGTAGAACAGTGGCTGCGCAATACTCTTGGCGAGCACAGCGAGACCCCCTAGGTTGCCTTCAGGGCTTTGCACGTGGCCGCAGGCCGTACATGCCACCGTCGACCGCGAGCGTGGTCCCGGTGGTCGAGCCGGACAGCGGGCTTGCCAGGTAGGCGATCGCGTTCGCCACTTCCTCGGCCGTCACGAGCCTGCCCATCGGCTGTCGCGCGGCCAGCGCGGCACGTTCGGCCGCCGGGTCCGCCGCCGCGTCGAGCAGCCTGCCGACCCACGGGGTGTCCGCGGTGCCCGGGCACACGCAGTTGACCCGGATGCCGTCGTCGAGGTGGTCGGTCGCCATGGCCAGCGTCAGCGCGAGCACCGCGCCCTTGCTCGCCGAGTACAGGACCCGGTTCGGCAGGCCCTGACACGCGGCGATCGAGCAGGTGTTGACCACCGCGGCCCTCGTGCTCTTCCTCAGGTGCGGCAGCGCGGCCCTGGTCACGCGGGCCATGCCGACCACGTTCACGTCCAGCACCCGGTGCCACTCGGCGTCGTCGTTGGCGGTCACGTCGCCCTGCGCGCCGATGCCCGCGTTGTTGACCAGCACGTCGACGCCGCCGAACCGGGCGACGACCGCGTCGATCGCGGCGCGGACCTGGTCGTCGTCGGAGACGTCGCAGCGGATGCCGTCATCGCCGGGGTTGACGTCGAGGACGGCGACCATTGCGCCGCGCCCGGTAAGAACCCGCGCGGTGGCCGCGCCGATGCCCGACGCGCCACCGGTGACAACCGCTGTCATACCGTCGAAATCGGTCACTTCTCGCTCCACTCAGGACCGTCGGGGAAGGCGAACCGGGCGAGCGCGTCGTCGTCGATGCGCGTGGAGAAGCCCGATGCCGTTGGCGCGAGGTAGCGTCCGCCGCGCACGACAGCCGGGTCGGTGAAGTGCTCGTGCAGCTGATCCACCCACTCGATCGCGCGGTCGGCCTGCGTGCCGGAGATCGCGACGTAGTCGAACATCGACAGGTGCCGCACCATCTCGCACAGGCCGACACCGCCCGCGTGCGGGCACACCGGCACGCCGAACTTGGCGGCCAGCAGCAGGATCGCGATGTTCTCGTTGACCCCGCCGACGCGGGCCGCGTCGATCTGCAGCACCGACAACGCTCCTGCCTGCAGGTACTGCTTGAACATCACGCGGTTCTGGACGTGCTCGCCGGTCGCGACCCGGATCGGCGCGATGGCCTCCGCGATCGCCCGGTGCGCGAGGACGTCGTCGGGTGAGGTCGGCTCCTCGATCCAGTACGGGTCGAACCCGGCGAGCGCCTGCATCCACTTGATGGCGGGCTCGACGTCCCAGCGCTGGTTGGCGTCGACGGCGATCCGGATGTCCGGCCCGACAGCGTCCCGAGCGAGCCGCATGCGCCGGATGTCGTCGTCGAGGCTGCCACCGACCTTGAGCTTCAGCATCGTGAACCCGTCGGCGACGGCCTGTTTCGCGAGGCGAACCATCTTCTCGTCGGGGTAGCCGAGCCAGCCCGCGCCGGTGCTGTACGCGGGATAGCCGCCGGTCTCGATCTCCTCGATCCGCTCCGCCCGGCCGGGTCTGCGCAGGAGGTCGAGAGCCTCCCGCTCGGTGAGCGCGTCGGACAGGTACCGGAAGTCGACCTGTGCCACCAGTTCCTCCGGTGACAGCTCGGACATGAACCTCCACAGTGGACGGTCCGCCCGGCGCGCCGCGAGGTCCCAGGCCGCGTTGACCACAGCCCCGATCGCCATGTGCGCGACGCCCTTCTCCGGGCCGAGCCAGCGCAGCTGCGAGTCGCCGACCAGCTCCTGGTTGAGGGCGGCGAGTTCGGCGGCGGTCTCGGGCACCGGCCTGCCGACGACCATGTGGTCGAGTGCCCTGATGGCGGCGGCCTGCACGTCGTTGCCCCGGCCGATGGTGAACGCGAGCCCATACCCGTCGGGCCCGCTGTCGGTGCGCAGGACCACGTAGGCGGCGGAGTAGTCCGGGTCGGGGTTCATCGCGTCGGACCCGTCCAGCTCCCGCGAGGTCGGGAAGCGGATGTCGAACACGTCCATGCCGGTGATCCGCGCCATGTCAGCCCTGCTCCCCTTCCATCACCGCAACAGACATCCGATGTATACCCGAGCCGTCTCCCGAAATCCAGATCAACCCCAACCCCGATACAACATTGATCCGACCAGTCCCGCGAGTCCAACCCGCACGACCCGCGAGTCCAACCCGCGCGACCGGCGAGTCCAACCCGTGCGAGTCGCCCGTCCGGAACCCCGCGAGTTGGCAGGTCGTGCCGGTTGAACTCGCGGGTCTTCCCGGTTGAACTCGCGGGTCCCGAACCGATGACTCGCGGGTCCCGAACCGTGAACTCGCGGGTCCCCAACCGAAGACTCGCGGGTCCCCAACCGTGGACTCGCGGGTCCCCAACCGAAGACTCGCGGGTTCTGAACCGTGGACTCGCGGGTTCTGAACCGTGGACTCGCGGGGTTAGGTGGCGATCAGGACCTCTAGGTTGCGGGGGCCGTGTACGCCTTCTACCCGGTTCAGTTCGATGTCGCTTGTCGCGGACGGGCCTGAGATGAACGTGAGCGGGCGCGTGGGGTCCAGGCGTGCCAACGCTTCCGGCACCGTGGCCACCACCTGGTCCGCGTGCACCACGCACAGGTGGTAGTCCGGCAGCAACGTCAGCGCCCGCCTGCCCTGCGCCGGTCCGGCGTCCAGCACGATCGTGCCCGTCTGCGCGATCGCCACCGCGCAGCCCGTCAGCACGCCGTCGGCGCGATCCAGTGCCGCGTTCGACAGCGGCCACATCGGCGCGTCCAGCGACCACACGAACTCACCCACCCGCCACCACGCAGGCACGTCCTCGGGCGTCACCATCGCCAGCACACCCCGCGCGACCAGCGTCGACTCGATCTCGTCCGGCAACGACGACGCGGGCACCCGCCGCACGACCGCGCGGTAGTCGGCCACCTGCTTCTCGAACAGCGTGAGCACGTCGCCGAGGTCGCGGGTCCTGTCGTACTCGCGCGGCACCGTCACCGGGCCAGGGCGGTCCGACAGCGCCGCACGGATCCGGCCCAGCACAACGGAACGCGCGCGGTTATCCACGGGTCCTCCGCCACCACGCCGAGAACGACTCCTTCGGGGGCGCGGGCAGGTCACGCGAGTCCGTCCACCTGGAACCCGGCCACGGCAGCCGTTTCACCTGCCCACGCCTGGCCACCAGCCGCAGCACCGTCGCGGCCCGTTGCGCCAGCCGGAAGCGGGCGGGCGACCGCATCACCCACGACGCCGCCGCCATCGCCACCGCCTCGGGGCTGTGCGAGCCATCGACGGCCTTGCCCCGCAGGTGCACCAGCACCTTCGGGATGTCGATGCGTACCGGGCACACCTCGTAGCAGGCGCCGCACAGCGACGACGCGAACGGCAGCGACTTCAGCAGCGCCGCCGTCGCGGGGTCGTCGGTGCCCGCACCCAGCTGCGGTGTCAGTATCGCGCCGATCGGGCCCGGGTACACCGACCCGTACGCCTTGCCGCCGGTCCGCTCGTACACCGGGCACACGTTCAGGCAGGCCGAACACCGGATGCACCGCAGGGCCTGCCGCCCGACGCGGTCGGCCAGCGTCGCGGTCCGGCCGTTGTCCAGCAACACGAGATGGAACGTCTGCGGTCCGTCGCCGGGCGTCACCCCGGTCCACACCGACGTGTACGGGTTCATCCGCTCCGCCGTCGACGAGCGCGGCAGCAACTGCAGGAACACCTCGAGGTCCGACCACGTCGGCACCAGCTTCTCGATGCCCATCACGGTGATCAGCGTCTCGGGCAGCGTGAGGCACATCCGCCCGTTGCCCTCGGACTCCACCACCACGACGGATCCCGTGTCGGCGACGGCGAAGTTGGCGCCCGAGATGGCGACCTTCGCGGAGAGGAACTTGCGCCGCAGGTGCGCGCGGGCCGCCTCCGCCAGGTCGGCCGGCTCGTCCGACAGATCGTCCACATCGGACATCCTGGCGCGGAAGATGTCGCGGATCTCCGAGCGGTTGCGGTGGATGGCCGGCACGAGGATGTGTGACGGGCGGTCGTCGCCGAGCTGCACGATCAGCTCGGCGAGGTCGGTCTCGATGGCCGAGACGCCACCTTCCTCGAGTGCCTCGTTGAGCCCGATCTCCGCGGTGGCCATCGACTTGACCTTGACGACCTCGTCCGCGCCCGTCTCCTTCACCAGGCGCAGCACGATCTCGTTGGCCTCGGCCGCGTCGCGCGCCCAGTGCACGATCCCGCCACGCGCCGTGACCGCCGCCTCCATGCGTTCCAGATAGACGTCCAAATTGGACAGGACGTCGTCCTTGATGGCCTCCCCAGAAAGCCGGAGCTGTTGCCAGTCGGGCAGTTCCGCGACCGCGGCGGCCCGCTTGGTGCGGATGGTCGAGGTGGCGTGCGCGAGGTTGCCGCGCAGCTGGACGTCGGCGAGCGCGTCCCGCGCGGCGTTCGGGAAGGTCGGGCTGCCCAGCCACGTCACGGGGTTGCGGCCCATGGCTCCTCCTCCGTGCTCGCCAGGATCTCCGCGAGGTGCAGCGACCGCACCCCCGTCTTCAGCCGCGACAGCCCGCCGCCGATGTGCATGAGGCACGAGTTGTCGCCCGCCGTCACGACCTGCGCGCGGGTCTCCAGCACGTGCGTCATCTTGTCGGCGAGCATCGCGGTCGACGTCTCCGCGTTCTTGAGCGCGAACGTGCCGCCGAACCCGCAGCACGACTCGGCCGATGGCAGCTCGACCAGGTCGAGGCCGCGGACGTGCCGGAGCAGCGTCAGCGGCTTGTCGCCGACGCCGAGCATGCGCAGCGAGTGACAGGTCGGGTGGTAGGTGACGCGGTGCGGGAAGTACGCGCCGACGTCGCTCACCCCGAGCACGTCGACGAGGAACTCGGACAGCTCATAGGTCCGCCCGGCCACCGACCCCGCACGTCTGTGCAGGTCCGGGTACATCTCGCGGACCATGCCGACGCACGACCCGGACGGCGCGACCACCGCGTCGTAGCCGTCGAACGCCTTCGTGTGCCGCTTCGCCAGCTTGGCCGCGTGCGCGCGGTAGCCGGTGTTGTGGTGCATCTGGCCGCAGCAGGTCTGCGCGGCGGGGTAGTCGACCTCACAGCCGAGCCGTTCCAGCAGGCGGACGACCGCACGCGCGGTGTCCGGGAAGAACGTGTCGGTGAGACACGTGGCGAACAACGCGACCCGCGTGCCCAACTCTCTTCCCTTCTCGCAGCCGACCGGCCGGCCTCAGCCCTTGACGACCACCTGACGCTGCCTGCCGAGCCCGTCGATCTCGATCTCCACCACGTCGTCGACCGAAAGGTATGGGAATCGGCCCGAGAGCGCGACCCCCTGCGGGGTGCCGGTGTTCACCAGGTCACCCGGTTCGAGCACCGTGTACTGGCTGATGTCGTGGATCAGCGTCGCCACGCTGAACAGCATGTCGGCCGTGTTCGAGTCCTGCCGGGCCTCGCCGTTCACCCAGGACCGCAGCCCGAGCGCCTGGGGGTTGCCGATGTCGCCCGCCGGGACGAGCCACGGGCCGAGCGGGTTGAACGTCTCGCACGACTTGCCCTTCGACCACTGGCCGCCGGACACCTCCAGCTGGAGCGCGCGCTCGGACACATCGTTCGACAGAACGTAACCGGCGATGCAGGCGAACGCGTCCTCCTGCGAGGTCAGGTAACGGGCGCGCCTGCCGATCACGACACCGAGCTCGACCTCCCAGTCGACCTTGGCGGCACCCCTCGGGAGGAAAACGTCGTCGTTCGGACCCACCACAGTGTTCGGATGTTTGTAGAAGATCACGGGGTGCTCGGGCGGTGCGGCGCCGGACTCGGCCGCATGTGCGGCGTAGTTCATACCGACGCAGACAACGGCCGGTGGCCGTGCTATCGGGGCGCCGATCCGCTCCCCGTCCACGTCATCAGGGGCAAGCTCACCCGCAGCGAGGGCCGCGCGCACCCGGTCGAGACCAGCCGCGGCCAGAAAAGCACCGTCGATGTCGTCCGTCAGCCCGGAGAGGCCGAACGACCGGCCACCGTCGTCGAGCACGACGGGCCGTTCCGCGCCGAGGGCGCCCACTCGCATGAGCCGCAAGGCAAACCTCCATGGTGAACCAGCCGGTGGCGTATGCGGAGCCTAGCAGCCACCACCACCCACACCGGGCCGTCGATCATGAATACATCCGACCTTTGTGCACTTTGGTTGTATCCGTGCTCGGATGGGTCAGTGGAGAGTTTCGTGCTCGGCGACGTGCTCAGGTCACGTGCGGACAGTCATGGGAGCGAGCCCTTTCTGCGCTTTCGTGACGGCGATCTCACCTACCGTGACGTGGACACCGAGGCAAACCGCGTCGCGCGGGGACTGATCGGACTGGGTGTCGGCAAGGGCGACCACGTCGCCGTCATGCTGCCGAACTGCCCGGAACTGGTGACGGTGATCTTCGCGCTCGCCCGCCTCGGCGCGGTGGCGGTGCCGGTGAACTCGGCGCACCGAGGCGAGGTGCTGAGGCATGTCCTGTTCAGCTCCGACTCGACCACGTTGATCATCGACGAGGAGTACCTCGGCAGGCTTCCGCTCGAACGGCTGCCCGGCCTGGCCCGGCTCGTGGTCCGGGGCACACCACCAGCAGGCGCGGTGAGCCTGAACAGCCTGCGCGGGCGCGACGCCGCCGAGCCGAGGGCAGGCGTCGTGTTCTCCGACCTGCAGGCGATCATGTACACGTCCGGCACCACCGGGCCCTCCAAGGGCGCGATGGTGTCCCACTCGCTCGCGCTGACCTGCGCGTACGACTCGCTGAACTACCTCGACCGGTGGGGCAAGACCACCTACTGTCCGTTGCCGCTGTTCCACGCCGCGGGGTTGTGGGACGGGGTGTTCTCGGCGTTGCTGTCGGGCGCGTCGATCGCGGTGGTGGACCGGTTCAGCGCGTCCAGGTTCTGGGACGACGTGCGGCACTTCGACGCGCGGCTCGCGCTGAGCGTGTTCTCGATGATCCCGATCCTGATGAGCGCGCCGCCGACCGACCGCGACAAGGACCACCCGCTCGAGATGTTCTACATGGGTAAGTCCGCTTTGGACGCACCACTTCGGGCGCGGTTCGGGGTACGGTCGGTGGAGACGTACACCTCGACCGAAGCCGGCATCGCCACCGGCAGCCCGTACGGAGAGTGGCGACTCGGCTCGTGCGGGACCGTCCACTCGGAACGGTTCCACGCCGCGGTGGTCGACGAACACGATCGCGAGGTCGCCGCTGGTGAGCCAGGTGAGCTGGTACTGCGACCCAAGCAGCCCTACGTGATCACCACCGGGTACTACGGGACGCCGGAGGCCACGGCCGACACGTTCCGCAACCTGTGGTTCCACACCGGCGACCGTGTGTGGTGCGACGAGGACGGGTACTTCTACTTCCTGGACCGGATGAAGGACTCGATCCGCCGCCGTGGCGAGAACATCTCGGCGTTCGATCTGGAGATCGAGGTCAACACGCATCCGGCGATCCTCGAGTGCGCGGCGATCGGGGTGCCGTCGGAGCTGGAGGACGAGGACGTGAAGCTCGTGGTCGTGCTGCGGCCAGGGAAGAAGCTCGCCCACGAGGAGCTGGTGGAGTTCTGCGTGGAGCACCTGCCGAAGTTCATGGTGCCGCGCTACATCGAGTTCGTCGGCGCGCTCCCCCGCACCCCGACCGACAAGGTCGCCAAGTACAAGCTGCGAGAGCAGGGCGACCGCGGCATCACGGACACGACGTGGGACGGTGAGGCAACGCGGTGAACTGGGAAGACACGCCAGAGGAGGCCGAGTTCCGGGACGAGGTGCGGGGCTTCGTGACCGCGCGCTTCCCGGCGGCGTACCGGCCGGACCCCGACGCCGAGCACAGCCTGGAGCCCGAGGACGTGTGGGGCTACAACTGGGCGGTGGACCGCCGGTCTCCCGATGCGCGGCGCCGCGATGGCGCGCTCGGCTGGGCCGCCGCGCTGGCGGAACGCGGGTGGATCACCCCGCACTGGCCAGCCGAGTACGGCGGCGCCGGGCTGTCCGCCAGGCAGGAGTTCATCCTGCAGGAGGAGATGATGCGGGCGCGGGTGCCGACGGTGAACGGCATCGGCGCGTTCCTGCTCGGCCCGACGATCCTCGAGCTCGGCACCGACGAGCAGAAGGCCGAGCACCTGCCGAGGATCGCACGCGGGGAAACCACGTGGGCGCAAGGGTTCTCCGAGCCCGGCTCGGGGTCGGACCTGGCTTCGCTGCGGACCCGCGCGGTGCGCGACGGCGATGACTACGTGGTCAACGGCCAGAAGGTGTGGACGTCGCTGGGCATGCAGGCCGACTGGCTGTTCGTGCTCGTGCGCACGGACCCGGACGCGCAGAAGCACAAGGGCATCACGTTCCTGCTGGTGGACACGAAGACCCCGGGCGTGACGGTCCGGCCGATCACCGACATCCGCGGTGACACGCCGTTCGCGGAGATCTTCTTCGACGACGCCCGCGTGCCGGTCGCGAACCGCGTCGGCGAGGAGAACCGAGGCTGGTACGCCGCGATGACCGCGCTCGGCTTCGAGCGCGCAGGCATCGGCGCGACCGTCAAGTTCGAGCAGGCACTGTCCACTTTGGTCGAATATCTCAAGTCGGAAGAGGGCCGCGCGACGGCCCGGCCGGACACCGCCGGGCTGCGACTGGAGATCGCGCGCCGGTACGCGGAGATCCGCGTGCTCTACAACCTCGCGCGGCACTCGGCGTCCTCCGGGGACTACGCGGGTTCGGTGAGCCAGCTGTTCGGCGCGGAGCTGCACCAGCGGCTCGCGCGCACCGGCGCGAAGGCGTTCGGCCGGCTCGCGGAGCTGTGGCAGCGCGAGGACGCGCCGCTCGGCGCCGCGTTCACCCATCTGCGGCTCGACTCGGTAGCCGCTACTTTTCTAGGTGGAACCACCGAGATCCAACGCAACGTGATCGCCACCCGAGGGCTCGGACTGCCCAGGAGTTGAGAGGACAGCATGACCTACGAAACGCTCGACGTCCGGATCGAAGACCGGGTCGCGTGGCTCACGCTGAACCGGCCGGAGAAGCTGAACGCGCTGACGCCGGAGTCGATGACCGAGCTGCGGCGGTTCTGCACCGAGGCCGACGACGACGAGAACGTGCACGTGGTGGTGCTGCGCGGGGCCGGTGAGCGGGCGTTCTGCGCCGGCATGGACCTGAAGTGGTCCGAGGGCCTGACGAAGAGGGAACGCATCGAGCAGGGCAGGCTCGGCGAGAAGACCTTCTCCATGCTGGAGCGCCTTTCGGTGCCGGTGATCGCGGCCGTGCACGGCTACGCGGTCGGCGGCGGCCTGGAGCTGGCGCTCGCCGCGGACTTCATCGTGTGCTCGGACACCGCGAAGATGGGCCTGGTCGAGATCACGCTGTCCGCGCGCCCGCCGTACCAGCCGAAGTACATGAACGGCGGCGAGGACCCGGACCAGCCGGAGTTCGGCGGTTCCGCGCCAGGATGGGGTGGCGTGAAGCGGCTGCCCAAGCGCGTCGGCAAGGCGCGGGCGAAAGAGATGCTGTTCACCGGCATCCAGCTCGACGCCGCCCGTGCGCTGGAGCTGGGCCTGGTGAACAGCGTGTTCCCGGCCGACGAGTTCGACAAGCAGGTCGCCGGGCTGGCCGAGCGCGTCGCCGCCATGAACCGCTACAACCTGCGGCTGGTCAAGGAACTGGTGGACAACGAGTACGACTGGATCGAGCCGCACCCCAGCTGAGAGAGGAGTCGCCATGCAGATCTACCGCGTTGACCATGTCGCACAGGCGGTTCCTTCCCTGGAGCCGCAGATCGACTTGCTGGAGAAGCTGTTCGGCTTCCGCACCACCCATCGATGGGACAACGAGGCCGCCGGTGTTCGCGGCGCCCGGCTGGAGATCCCCGGCACGTGGGGCCACACCTGGCAGGTACTGGCCCCGGCCGGGGAGAACTCGTCGATCCAGCGCTGGCTGGACGAGCACGGCGGCCGCCCCGGCCTGCACCACATCGGTATCGAGGTGCCGGACCTTGACGCGGCGGTGGCCGAGCTGGACGAACGCGGCATCAAGGTCACGGACGGCGTGCCGGGCAAGTGGGTGGAGGCGTCACTGTCCCCGCCCGCGCACGGCCCCGGCGTGCTGTTCCGCCTGCGCGGCCCCGGCACGCTGGCGATGACGGGTGACGAGGACGCCGTCGCGGCGCCGCCGTCCTCTGTGGACGGACCGACGCTCGGGATCGTGAACCTGGACCACGTCTGCCAGGCGTTCCCGGACCGCGACGAGCTGTCCGCGTGGTACCGGGACCTGCTCGGTGTCGTCGAGGTGTGGCGCACCGCCGACGACGAGCACCCGGACATGGCGGACCTGGTGCTGAACGTGCCCGGCTCCAGCGTCTGCCTCGAAGTGATCACCTCGCGCGGTGAGGAGTCGTTCATCGACAAGTTCCTCTCCCGCAACGGTCCCGCGGCCCACCACGTGACCTTCCAGGTGTCCGACTGGGACGCCGCGCTGGACGCCTGCCGCCACCACGACGTCCCCACCTTCGACGACGAGGAGGGCGTCACCGACGGAGCCAGCTGGAAGCACACGTTCATCCACCCGAAGAAGACCGGTGGCGTGCTGGTGCAGCTGTTCTGGGAGGAGCGGCCCGGCGTGTGGGTCCGGTCGGACAAGATCCCCGGCAGGCGCTGATGGACCTGACGCTCACCGAGGACCAGACGATGGTCCAGCGGACGGCCCGCGAGTTCCTCGCGGGCCGCGAGGGCCAGGATGTCTGGAAGGAGATCACGGACCTCGGCTGGCAGGCACTGCCGTTCGAGGACTTCGGATTCCTCGAGGCGTGCCTGATCGTCGAGGAACTGGGGCGGGCGCGGGTGACCGTTCCCTATGTGTCCACAGTGGCCTGTGCGGGTTTCGCGGCGCCCGCCCTTCGTACCCGCATCGCCGGTGGCGAGGTGTTCGCCTACGCGCCGTTCAGCGGTGCGCTGGTCCCGTGGGCGGCGGAGGCGGCGGAACTGCTGGTGGCAACCCCGTCGGGCGTCGTGCTGACGTCCGAAGTGGACCGCACCCCGGTGTCGGTGGTCGGCCCCGCGCCGACGTGTCGCGTCACATACGACTCGGTGACCGGCACGTCCCTGGCCGCGGCCACGGACACCATCGAGGCCTACGGTGCCGCGGCCACGTGCGCCGAGATGGTGGGCGGCGCGCAGGCGGTGCTGGACAAGACGGTCGAGTACGCCAAGGAACGCGAGCAGTTCGGCAAGCCCATCGGCGCCTTCCAGGCGGTGCAACACCACTGCGCGAACATGGCCATCGACGTGATGGGCGCGAGGTTCATCGCGTACGAGGCGATCTGGCGGTTGTCCCGCGGCCTGGACGCGTCGGTGGAGGTGTCGGTGGCGAAGTCGTGGGTGAGCGAGGCGTACGAACGCGTCTGCGCGCTGGGCCACCAGGTCCACGGCGCGATCGGCTTCACAGAGGAACACGACCTGCACCACTACACCCGCCACGCGATGTCGAGCGCCCTGGCCTTCGGCGACGCGGACACCCACATCGACAGGTTGGCCACACACCTCGGCATCTAGCCGGCCCACCTCTCCGGACATAGGGCACTTTCAGTGCATCAGCAGGCGGGCCATCACGAGGGAGTGCGCGAACGACTGGACTTCGGTGAAGCCCATTCGGCGGTAGAAGCCGATCGCGCGTTCGTTGGCGCGGGCCACGCCCAAGTGGATGCCGGGAACACCGATCGCGGCGAGGTCGTCCAGCAGCGCGGTCAGCAGGCGGCGGCCGTCGCCCTGGCCCTGGAGGCGGGGTAGCAGGTCGATGTGGAGGTGGGCCGGGTAGCGCTCCACCACGTCGGGGGGCGCGGTGGGCGGGGAGTGGATCAGGCGCACGATCCGCTCGTCCGCGGACTCGGGTGGGAAGGCACCCAGCGGGTAGCGGGACCGGAGCGACGGCCACCACTCGCGCTCGCACCACCGCTCGAACGCCACCGTGTCCTGGACGCCGAGCACGTAGCCCGCCACGCCGTCCTCGTCGGTGCCGACCAGGGCCAGCGCGGCCGGGAAACGCAGGTACGGGCCCACGTACACCTCGCCGAGCAGCCTCGGGTCGAGGTACTGGCCCGTCGCGTCGTTGCCGCTGTCGCCGGTCAGCAGGCAGATGTCGTACAACACCTGCTCCTCGTCCGGCTGGTACGTCCTGATCTTCGCGTTCACCGGATCATTATCAGCCCGGCCGACCTCACAGCGCCGTCAGATGTACGAGCCACGCCTGCTCCGGCGTGAGTACCGGCGGCCGGATGCCCACTTCGGACAGCACACGGCCGGAGAGAATGCGCTTTCCAAGGTCCGGCGGCGGGTTCTGCTGTGCGCGGGGTGCGCCACCGGGGGTCACCGGCGCGACCTCGTACCGGCGGGACGGGTCAAGGCCGGGGAGCCGGACCGGCGCGGGCACGGTGCGTGCCGACGACGTCAGCTGTGCGTAGCAGAACACCGCCTCGGCAGGCCCCACCACGCCCGTCAGCGTCGCCGACGGATCCGCCACGTCGCCGCGCACCAGCGTTCCGGCGTGCAGCAGGCCGCGGACCGACTTGTAGAACGCCACCGCCTCGGCCAGCCCCGCCTGCTCACCCGCCGACGCCGACGCGATGTCCCACTCGATGCCGAAGTGCCCGAACAACGCCGTCGCCACGCGGAACGACAGGTCCTGTGTGCGGCCGGTCGTGTGCGAGTGCGGCGGGCCGACGTGCGCGCCGATCAGTTCGAGCGGCAACAGCAGCGCCGTCCACCGCTGGATGGTCTGCCGTTCCAGCGCGTCGTTGCAGTCGCTCGCCCACACGCGATCCGTGCGCGCCAGGATCTCCAGGTCGGTCCGGCCGCCGCCGCTGGAGCAACTCTCGATCTCGATACCTGGGTGCCTGGCCCGCAGCTCGTCCAGCAACCGGTACACCGCAAGCGTTTGCGCGTGTGCCCTGGCGCCGATCAGGTCGCGGTTGTGGTCCCACTTCACGAACGCCACGTCGTTGTCCCGCAGCAATTCGTCGAGCCGGTCCAGGATGTACGCGTAGGCGTCCGGGTTCGCGAGATCCAGGACCTGCTGGTGGCGCGAGGTCGGCGGCAGCGTGCCGTCGCCAGGCGCGAGCACCCAGTCCGGATGCGCGCGGCACAGGTCCGAGTCGGGGTTGACCATCTCGGGTTCGACCCAGATGCCGAACTCCATGCCCAGCCCGGTCACGTGCGTGATCAGCGGCGTCAGCCCGTCCGGCCACACGCCGTCGTCGACGTACCAGTCGCCGAGGCCCGCGGTGTCGTCCCTGCGGTGGGAGAACCAGCCGTCGTCCAGCACGAACCGTTCGACGCCGACCCGGGCGGCCACGTCCGCGAGCCCCTTCAGCCGGGCCAGGTCGTGGTCGAAGTACACGGCCTCCCACGTGTTCAGCACGACCGGCCTCGGCCGCACGGGATGGGACGGCCGCGCACGCGTCCACTGGTGGAACGCGGCGCTGATCCCGTCGATCCCGGCGCCGGAGTACGCGGCGTAGAGCCACGGCGAGGAGTACGTCTCCCCCGGCACGAGGATCACCTCACCACTGGCCGGCAACTCACCGCCGCCCAGCACACCGCGGCCCTCGTGGACCCGCTCCGCGTAGGTGACGTGGTTGCCGCTCCACGCGACGTGCACTGCCCACACCTCACCGGTGCGGAACCCGAAACCACTGGTACCGGCCAGGATAGCGGGCGTCGCGTCGTGCCCAGTGCGGCCGCGTCTGCTCTCCCGCACCCACGACCCGGGGTCGAACCCCCTCCGCTGCGGGTGTTTCTCCCGGATCCACCGGCCGGTGAAGTCCATCAGCTCGGACGCCTGCGCTGGCACCGGCAGCGCGGCCTCCAGCCCGTCCACGATGTACGGGGCATCGCCGGTGTTGGTCACCGAATGCCGCAGCCGCAGCACCCCAGACGGTGTCAAGTCCACAGTGGACTCCACACGCAGCCCGCCACCGTCGAGCACGAACCCGGCCTCGGTCGCGGACGACAACGTCATGGCAGGCAACCAGTCCGTGCCGGAGCGATGCCCGCGCAACCCCGGCCGCCCTGGATAGCCCTGCCGGGCCGACGGCAGCAACGCGATCGGGATCGGGACATCGGGCGCGTTCGGCGGGATCGGCGAGATCGCGCCGTCCGCCAGCGACAGCAGATCGTCCTCGGACAGGTCGCCGAGCGGCGCGCCCCAGTGGACCACCGACGGCACGTCACGCGCGTCGATGACCAGGCTGACGGTCTCCGCACGCAGATGGACGATCACGACGCCGCCCCGCAGACTCCGCTCATCCCTTGGTGGCTCCCAGCGTCAGACCGGCACGCAGGTGCCGTTGCAGCAGGAAGAAGATCACGAGCGTGGGGATCGCGACGATCACCGAACCCGCGGACAGCAGGTTGTAGTCGGTGAAGAACTGGCCCCGCAGGTTCTGCAGCGACGACGTCACGGGGAACTTGTCACCGGTGCGCATGAACGCGACGGCCCAGAAGAAGTCGTTGTACACCCACGTGATCTGCAGGGTCGCGAGCGCCGCGAGCGCCGGACGGCACAGCGGCAGCACGACCTGCCAGAACTGGCGGAACACGCCGGCGCCGTCGACCAGCGCGGCCTCCGTCAGCTCCTTCGGGATGGTCTTCATGTAGTTGCTCAGCACGAACGTGCAGAACCCGGTCTGGAACGCGATGTTCACCGCGATCACCGCGTAGTACGTGTCGTAGAGCGATCCCGAGTCGCTGAACCAGAACGGCACCTCGATGTTGAGGAACAGCCGGAACAGCGGCACCAGCAACGCCTGCTGCGGCAGCAGGTTCGCCGCGGTGAACAACGCGAGCATCGCGAGGTTGAACTTGAAGGTGTACCGCGCCAGCACGAAGGCCGCTGACGACGCGAGCAGCAGCGTGATGACCACCGACGGGACCGTGATGACCACCGAGTTGTAGAACGTCTGCCCGAAGTTGCCACGCGACCACGCGTTGACGTAGTTGTCCAACGTGAAGCCACCGAACGAGAAGTACCGGTTCTCGGAGGTGAAGTCGTAGTCCCGGAACGAGTTGTAGACCGCCCACGCGATCGGGAACAGCCACCCGACGGCCATCACGGCCAGGAACACCCGCAACACGATGCGCGCCGGACTCCGGCGCCCGACGACAGTCATCGCTGCTCCCGCATGACCTGGACCAGGTAGATCACGATGAACACGGTCGAGATCGCGATCATGATGGTGGCCAGCGCCGACCCGAAGCCGACGCGGCTCGCCTCACCGATCACGTTCTGTGTCACCAGGGTGGAGATCAGCTCGAGCCCGTTGCGCCCCTTGTTGAGCACCCAGACGATGTCGAACGCTCTGAGTGCCTCGATCACCGTGATCACCAGGACCACGATGTTCACCGGCCGCATCACCGGCCAGACGACCTGGAAGAACGTGCGCACCTCGCCGGCACCGTCGACGGCCGCGGCCTCGCGCAGCGCGGGGTCGACCGCCTTCAGCCCCGCCAGGTACAGCAGCATGATGTACCCGGTGTGCCGCCAGCTCGCCGCGACCAGCACCGCCCACAGGTTGACGTCCGGGTCGCCGATCCAGTCGACCTTGATATTGAACAGCGCGTTGAGCAGGCCCTGGTCGCGGGAGTAGAGCAGCTGCCAGATGAACCCGACCAGTGCCAGCGACAGCACCACCGGCAGGAAGAAGATGCTCTGGTAGATCCGGCTTCCCCGAACCTCACGGTCGAGCAGCGCCGCGAGGAAGATGCCGAGCAGCGTCGGCCCGAAGAAGAACACGACCAGCCAGATGAGGTTGTGTTCCATCGCGGGGCGAAACGGCGGGTAGTTCGACGTGACGTCGACAAAGTTCTGCGTGCCGACGAAGTTCATCTCGGCGATGTTCCCGATGCCGTTCCAGTCGGTGAACGACAGCACGATCGTCGAGATCGCGGGCAACCACACCAGGCTGACGACGATGAGCGCCGGGACCGTGACCATCAGCACGACGGTCAGCTTGTCCATGGTGGACAAGGTGCGCGCGTGCTTCGGCCGGGGTGCACGGGACTTGGTCCCCGTGCGCCCCGGCCGGGTCACCAGGTCAGCCACCGAAGATCGATTTCTTCTGGCTTTCGATGCTCTTGGTCAGCCCGTCCACGTCGTCCGGGTTCTTGATGAACTCCTGCAGCGACGGGATCATGACCGTCGAGGCGAAGTCGGGCCGGGTGTCGCGGTCGAGGAACTGCGAGATCGACTTGGCGCCGCTGACGAGCTCCTCGCCCTTCGTCTGCAGTGCGTTGTACCCGGACTTGTCGGCGTCGTCGTGCGCGCCGATGTTGTTCGGGTCGGACTTGAGGTAGGTGTCCTCTGCCTTGGCGGTGCCAAGGTGCTTGAGCAGCGCCATCGCGCCGTCGGAGTTACGCGGGCGGGCGGCCATCATGAAGCCGTCGATCGGCGCCTCGACCACGTCGGAGCCGATCGCCGGGTCGATCTCGGGGAACGGGAAGAAGTCCAGGTCGTCGCGCTCCGCGCCCTCGGGGAACTGCTGGCCGACGAACATGCCCAGGGTGTACATCCCGGACTCCTTGTTCAGCAGCGACTGCGCGGCCTCCTGCCAGGTGCGGCCGAGCGCGGCGGGCTGGTGCAGCGGCAGCAGCTCACGCCACTGGTCGAAGACGCTCTTGACTTCCTTCGAGGCCCAGGACTTCTCGCCCGCCATCAGCTCGCGGTGGAAGTCGTAGCCGTTGATGCGCAGGTTCAGGTAGTCGAACGTGCCCATCGCGGGCCAGCCGTCGGAGTCGCCGAACGCGATCGGGTTGAGGCCGTCGCCCTTCATCTTCGTGGCGAGCGCGACGAAGTCGTCCATGGTCTTCGGCGGCTCGTAGCCCTTGTCGGCGAAGACGCTCTTCCGGTAGAAGACGGCCCACGGGTAGTAGTACAGCGGCACGAAGTACTGCTTGCCGTCCGCGCCAGTGGACTGCTGCTTCATCGCGTCCGAGAAACCGCTGCCGATGTCGGCCCACACGTCACTGATGTCGCCGACCAGGCCCTGCTCGGCGAAGAACTGCATGCGGTAGCCCGCGAACCAGCCGAACACGTCGTCCGGGCCGCCCTGCAGGTAGTTGTTGATGTTCTCCTGGAACGAGTTGTGATCGATTGTGTTGATCTTGACGGTGCCGCCGGAGAAGCCCTTCATCACGTCCGCGATGGCCTTCTTGGGCACCTCGTCGGACCAGTTCGAGCCGAGCGTGACCTCACCGCCACCGCCCCCGCCATCCCCGCTGCCGCAGGCGGCGAGACCCGCCAGCGCTCCCGCGCCGAGCATCCCCTTCAACATCGTCCGCCGTCCGATGTTCACGGCGGAGACGCCGCCTGCACCGAACGATCGAGGGCTCATCATTGTGCGCCTCCTCAGGGAGCGGCCAGAAAAACCAACACTTGTGAACGCGACCTCTCAGAATCGAAACCTTTGCTGGCGGCATACGCGCCTGTCAAGAGGGCGAACCGAATCCGGTGGTCCTTTCGTGACCTACCCTGTTCACCTCGTGGATACCTGACTTACGCTCCGTAGACGTCCGATCTCTGAGCGCTCTTGCCGCCCGGCAGCCTGCGACGATATGGTCTGGACCATTGCCGAACGCTGCCGCCTGGGCCAGGTGGCCGGCTTCGGTCCCGGTGTTCACCGCACACCGGGACCGGCCGGTGCGGTGGAGGACGTGGTCACCACCCTCGTCCTTCACCGCGTCCGGCTGGGACCTGCGGTGTTCCCCTTCCCCACGCGTGCGCACATATGTCAACATGGACGACGCACCGGGTCGAAGAAACATCGGATCAACAGGCGCTCAGCCGGCATCAGCACGAGGATTGCCCCAGGAAGCGACCGATACGGTCGACAGAACGGGGTATGCGATGCTGGCGTCTGGGCCTGTGCGAATGAGTCGGTTTATGGTTGGATCGGCGACCGACTCGGGGTGCCCTACCAAGGGGGAGAGGCAATGCTGGCAGCGGAGAGGCAAGCCCGGATCGTCGAGGAGATCCACAGACGGGGCGCGGTCCGGGTCATCGAGTTCGCGCAGATGCTCGGCGTCTCCGACATGACGATCCGCAGGGACCTGGACGCGCTCGCACAGCAGGGGTTGCTGGACAAGGTGCACGGCGGCGCGACCCGGTCGCGGGCGGCCAGTACCGAGGAGCCCGGCTTCGAGGCGAAGTCGCTGCGTCAGCAACCGGAGAAGGAGGCCATCGCCCGCGCCGCGGTCGAATTGGTCTCCCCCGGCACCGCGGTGGGACTGTCCGCAGGCACCACGACATGGGCGCTAGCGCACGCGCTGCGCGCGGTCGACGGGCTCACGATCGTCACGAACTCCATGCGGATCGCGGACGTCCTGCACGCACCGCCGCGCACGGACCAGAACGTGGTCGTGGTCGGCGGTGTCCGCACACCATCGGACGCGCTGGTCGGCCCGATCGCGGTGTCCGCGCTCGCGCAACTGCACCTGGACATCGTGTTCCTCGGCGTGCACGGCATGGCGGAGACGGCCGGTTTCACCACACCGAACCTCCTTGAGGCGGACACCGACCGCGCGCTGGTCGCGGCGGGGCGCAGGCTCGTGGTGCTCGCCGACCACACCAAGTGGGGCACGGTCGGACTGTCCACGATCGCCCGGCTCGCCGACGCCGACGTCGTGATCTCCGACGACGGCCTGCCCGGCGACGGCAGAGAGGCACTGGCCGAGCACGTCGACGACCTGCGCATCGTCAGCGTCGAGGCGTCGTCGTGAAGCGCACCACGGCGGAGCTGGCCGACGGCCGCGAGATCATCTACTTCGACCACGACGACTCACCGGCGCGGGAGCTCCACGATCCGCGCAAGCTCGACCCGGTGTCGACCGCATCGCAGATGCGGCACGACCCGGTGCTCGACGAGTGGGTGATCCTGGCCGCGCACCGGCAAAGCCGCACCTACCATCCCCCGGCCAACAGCTGTCCACTGTGTCCGTCCACATCGGAGCGACACACGGAGATCCCGTCGCCGGACTACGACGTGGTGGTGTTCGAGAACCGCTTCCCGTCGCTGTCCATGCATGCCGTCGGTGACGCGGGCCCGAGCCTGCCACCGCTGGTCGGCTCGCGGTCCGGTGTCGGCCGGTGCGAGGTCGTGTGCTTCACGAGCGACCACGACGCGGCGTTCGCGACACTGAGGCCCGAACACGCCAGGCTCGTCGTGGACACGTGGGCGGACCGGACCAGCGCGCTGGCCGGACTGCCCGGCGTGGAACAGGTGTTCCCGTTCGAGAACCGCGGCGAGGCGATCGGCGTGACGCTCGCTCACCCGCACGGGCAGATCTACGCGTACCCGTTCGTGACGCCCAAGAGTCGCCAGATGCTGGGCAACGCCGCTTCGTACGCGGCGAGGACGGGCCGCAACCTGTTCGCGGACGTCCTTACGGGAGAACGGGATTCGGGCGCCAGGGTGGTGGTGACGTCCGCGCACTGGACCGCGTTCGTGCCCGCGGCCGCCCGCTGGCCGGTGGAGGTGCACGTGTACCCCCACCGCCGCGTACCCGACATCCCGTCCCTGACCGACGCCGAACGCGACGACTTCGCCGTGCTGTACCTGGACGTGCTGCGCAGGCTCGACGGCTTGTACGCCCAGCCACTGCCCTACGTCGCGGCGTGGCACCAGGCGCCGGTGTCGGACCCGCTGCGCGAACACGCGTACCTGCACCTGCAGGTGTCGTCGATCCAGCGCGCCGCCGACAAGCTGAAGTACCTGGCGGGGTCGGAGACCGGCATGGGCGCCTTCATCACCGACGTCCTGCCGGAGGATGTCGCGTCCCGGTTGCGATAGTCCGCCTCCCCGGGATCAAAAGTGTTCCGCCCCAGCGCAGGCGCCGGACATCGAAGTGGTTGGTGGCTGAGTGCCGCCACGTTCCCCTGAGGTCACTGTTGGTCAGGCCCAGACCCTCGCCCAAGGAGCCATGGGACATGCCGGCGCTCCCGTCATAAGCAAGATCTCTCATTGGATAACCGACAGTGCTTTGACCTGCGGCGGAAGGGTTGAGAGAGTCGGGTCATGAAACCCGGCGCAACGACGGGCGGGTCTCCTCTTGAACGACACGTGCGATCGGCAGTGGCCGCGCACCGTGCCGACCGGGGAGCGCTTCTGCCGATCCTGCACGACCTCCAGGCCGAGTTCGGCTACGTCGACCCGGCCGCGGTGCCGATCCTGGCCGAGGAGCTGAACCTCTCGCGTGCGGAGGTCCACGGCGTGATCAGCTTCTACCACGATTTCCGCACGTCAGCCCCCGCGGGCACGCACGTGCGCATCTGCCGCGCGGAGGCCTGCCAGGCCGCGGGCGCCGACGAACTGGTCGAGCACGCCAGGGCCAGACTGGGCACCGGCATCGGCGAGACCTCGCCGGACCGCACGGCCTCGCTCGACCAGGTCTTCTGCTTCGGCAACTGCGCGCTCGGCCCGACCGTGGAGATCAACGGCAGGATCGCGGGGCGCGTGTCGCCGCGACGATTCGACGCACTTCTTGATCGGACAGTGCATACAGTATGAGCAACGTCACCCGAGTCTTCGTGCCCCGCGACTCCGCCGCCGTCTCCGTCGGCGCGGACGAGGTCGCGGTCGCCGTCGCGACCTCCGCCGCGGCCGCCGGTCGCGAGATCGAGTTGGTACGCAACGGCTCCCGCGGTCTGCTGTGGCTGGAACCGCTGGTCGAGGTCGAGACCGAGCGCGGCCGCGTCGCCTACGGCCCGGTCGCCGCCGAGGAGGTCGACGACCTGGTCAGGGCGGGCCTGCTCGACGGCGCCGACACCGGCCACAGCCTGGGCCTGACCGACGAGCACGAGTGGCTGCGCCGGCAGAGGCGCGTCACCTTCGCCCGCGTCGGCGTCATCGATCCGTTGTCCGCCAACGACTACGAGGCGCACGGCGGCATGCGCGGCCTGCGCGCCGCCCTGGAGAAGACCCCGGAGCAGGTCGTCGAGGAGGTCACCGAGTCCGGTCTGCGTGGCCGCGGCGGCGCGGGCTTCCCGGCCGGCATCAAGTGGAAGACCGTGCTCGGCGCGCAGGCGGACGTGAAGTTCGTCTGCTGCAACGCCGACGAGGGCGACTCCGGCACGTTCGCCGACCGCATGCTCATGGAGGGCGACCCGTTCACCCTCATCGAGGGCATGACGATCGCCGCCCACGCCACCGGCGCGACCGAGGGCTACATCTACGTCCGCTCCGAGTACCCGGACGCGGTCGCCACGCTGCGCCGCGCGATCGACATCGCGTATGCCCGCGACTGGCTCGGCGCGTCGGTCCTCGGCAGCGGCCTGACGTTCGACCTCCACGTGCGGGTCGGCGCGGGTGCCTATATCTGCGGCGAGGAAACCTCGATGCTGGACAGCCTCGAGGGCAAGCGCGGCATGGTCCGCGCCAAGCCGCCGATCCCCGCGCTGGAGGGCCTGTTCGGCCGCCCCACCGTGGTGAACAACGTGCTCACGCTCGGCTCGGTGCCGATGATCCTCGCCGACGGCGCGGACGCCTACCAGGGCTTCGGCGTCGGCCGGTCCCGCGGCACACAGGTGTTCCAGCTCGGCGGCAACATCGCGCGTGGCGGCGTGGTGGAGCTGCCGTTCGGCGTCACGCTCGGCGAGCTGGTCAACGGCTACGGCGGCGGCACCCGCACCGGGCGCCCGATCCGCGCGGTACAGGTCGGCGGGCCGCTCGGCGCGTACCTGCCGGTGGAGCGGTTCGACCTGAGGATGGACTACGAGGAGTTCGCCTCGGCGGGCGCGATGGTGGGCCACGGCGGCATCGTGGTGTTCGACGAGACCGTCGACATGGCGAAGATGGCCCGGTTCGCGATGGAGTTCTGCGCCGAGGAGTCGTGCGGCAAGTGCACCCCGTGCCGCGTCGGCGCGGTCCGCGGCCGCGAGACCATCGACAAGATCATGGCGGGCACGGACGTCGAGAAGAACCTCGTGCTGCTCGACGACCTGTGCGAGCTGATGACCGACGGCTCGCTGTGCGCGATGGGCGGGCTGACCCCCATGCCCGTGCGCAGCGCCATCAAGCACTTCCCCGGCGATTTCCACCAGAGCACGCCGCTGCCCATGCCCACGTTCGGAGTCCCGTCATGAACGAGCTTGCGAGTGAATCAATGTCACATGGCGACCGCGAGCGGCTCCCCGGAGCCTGCGAGGGGAAGTCATGAGTCTGCTCAAAGAACCTGACCTCGGCACCCCGGCACGCACGGGAGAGGCCACGGTCGACGTCGAGGTCGACGGCCTGTCGGTCAAGGTCCCCGATGGCACCTCGGTGATGCGCGCCGCCGCGCTCGCTGGCGTGGACGTGCCCAAGCTGTGCGCCACGGACTCCTTGGAGGCGTTCGGTTCCTGCCGGCTGTGCCTCGTCGAGATCGACGGCGTGAAGGGCACGCCAGCCTCCTGCACCACGCCGGTGCGGCCGGGCATGACCGTGAAGACGCAGACGCCGAGGCTCGACAGGCTGCGGCGGGGCGTCATGGAGCTGTACATCTCCGACCATCCGCTCGACTGCCTCACCTGTTCGGCCAACGGTGACTGCGAACTGCAGGACATGGCGGGCGTCACCGGGCTGCGCGAGGTGCGCTACGGCGTCGGCGACGGCGAGAACCACCTCGACGCGCCGACCGACAGCTCGAACCCGTACTTCGACTTCGACGCCAGCAAGTGCATCGCCTGCTCGCGCTGTGTGCGTGCCTGCGACGAGGTGCAGGGCACGTTCGCGCTGACGATCGAGGGCCGCGGCTTCGAGTCGAAGGTCGCCACCGGCGGCCAGGACTTCCTCAGCTCCGAGTGCGTGTCCTGCGGCGCGTGCGTGCAGGCGTGCCCGACGGCCACGCTCGAGGAGAAGTCCGTCGTGGACCTCGGCATGCCGAACCGCACGGTCCTCACCACGTGCGCGTACTGCGGTGTCGGCTGCTCGTTCAAGGCCGAGCTGAAGGGCGACGAGCTGGTCAGGATGGTGCCGTACAAGGACGGTGGCGCCAACGAGGGCCACTCCTGCGTGAAGGGCCGCTTCGCGTTCGGCTACGCGACACACCCGGACCGGCAGATGAGCCCGATGGTGCGCGACAGGATCACCGACCCGTGGCGCGAGGTCTCCTGGGAGGAGGCCATCCAGACGGTGGCGACGAAGATGCGTGACATCCAGTCGCGGCACGGCGTCGGCTCGATCGGCGGCATCACCTCCTCCCGCTGCACCAACGAAGAGGTGTACGTGGTGCAGAAGATGATCCGCGCCGCGTTCGGCAACAACAACGTCGACACGTGCGCACGGGTCTGCCACTCCCCCACCGGGTACGGCCTCAAGCAGACGTTCGGCACGTCGGCGGGCACACAGGACTTCAAGTCCGTCGACGCCTCCGACGTGATCATGGTGATCGGCGCCAACCCGACCGACGCGCACCCGGTGTTCGCGTCGCGGATGAAGCAGCGGCTGCGCAGGGGCGCCAAGCTGATCGTCCTCGATCCCCGGCGCATCGACCTGGTCCGCTCGCCGCACATCCAGGCCGAGTACCACCTGAAGCTGGCGCCCGGCACCAACGTCGCGATCATCAACTCGTTCGCACACGTCGTCGTCACGGAAGGTCTGGCGGCCGACGACTTCATCGCGGAGCGCTGCGAGGACTTCGACGAGTGGGCGTCGTTCATCGCGCGGCCGGAGAACTCGCCGGAGGCCCTTGAGGAGATCACCGGCGTGCCGGCGGCCGAGGTGCGCGAGGCGGCGCGGCTGTACGCGACCGGGGGCAACGCCGCGATCTACTACGGCCTCGGCGTGACCGAGCACAGTCAGGGCTCCACGATGGTCATGGGCATGGCGAACCTCGCGATGGCCACCGGCAACATCGGCCGCGACGGTGTCGGCGTGAACCCGTTGCGCGGTCAGAACAACGTGCAGGGCAGCTGCGACATGGGCTCGTTCCCGCACGAGCTGCCCGGCTACCGGCACGTGTCCGACGAGAGCGTGCGGGACATCTACTCGCAGCTGTGGGGCACGCCGATCCTGCCGGAGCCGGGGCTGCGGATCCCGAACATGTTCGACGCAGCCATCGACGGCACGTTCAAGGCGCTTTTCGTGCAGGGCGAGGACATCGCGCAGTCCGACCCGAACACCAAGCACGTGTTCGCGGCGCTCGAGTCGCTCGAACTCTGCGTCGTGCAGGACCTTTTCCTGAACGAGACGTCGAAGTTCGCGCACGTGTTCCTGCCGGGCACGTCGTTCCTGGAGAAGGACGGCACGTTCACCAACGCGGAGCGGCGGATCAACCGGGTGCGCCCGGTGATGAAGCCGAAGACCGGCAAGCACGAGTGGGAGATCGTCGACGAGATCGCCCAGGCCATGGGTTACCCGATGCACTACGACTCGACGAGCCAGATCATGGATGAGATCGCGTTGACGACGCCGACGTTCGCCGGGGTGTCGTTCGACCTGCTGGACAAGGTCGGCAGCGTGCAGTGGCCGTGCAACGCGGATGCCCCGCTCGGCACGCCGATCATGCACGAGAGCGAGTTCGTGCGCGGCAAGGGCCGGTTCATGCCGACCAACTACGTGCCGACGAAGGAACGCAGCACCCGGAAGTTCCCGCTGATCCTGACCACCGGCCGGATCCTGTCGCAGTACAACGTCGGCGCACAGACCCGGCGCACCGCGAACGTGACGTGGCACCCGGAGGACACCCTGGAGATCCACCCGCACGACGCGGAGGTCCGCGGCATCAACGACGGCGACCGGGTGACGCTCGCGTCCCGGGTCGGCCAGACGTCGTTGCACGCACGCATCTCGGACCGCATGCCGGTCGGCGTCGTGTACACGACGTTCCACCACCCGGTGACGGGCGCGAACGTGGTGACCACGGAACACTCCGACTGGGCGACGAACTGCCCGGAGTACAAGGTGACGGCCGTGCAGGTCGGCCTGAAGGCAGTGCCCGCCTCCTCGGCGCAGGCGCGGGTAGCGGTCCCGGTGGCGGGCTCATGAGCGGCGGCCAGGCACCGGACGTGCGGTTGGCGAACGAGATCGCGATCCAGTTCGCCCACCTCCCGTTCGACGACGGGGCGGCACGGGTGGCCAGGCACATGCACGACTTCTGGGAGCCAAGGATGCTCCGTGCACTGCTGGCCCACATAGCCGAGGGCGGCGACGACCTCGATCCGCTCGCGGCCGCGGCCGCGGCACAACTCCGCCAGCCGACCTGAAGGCAAACGGCCACGCACGGTGAGGAGCCGGACTATCCTTCCTGGTAGAGCAGAGGAGGGGGCTTCTCATGACCGACCCACACGCGATAGTCGACGACCTGGACCGCCGCACACAGGAGCTGTTGCAGCGCGCCGAGCAGACGAAATCGGACATCGCCAAGGTCACGGGCGTGGCCACGAGCGAAGACGGGGTAGCGACGGCGACCGTGAGCGCCACCGGCGCCCTGCTGGCCGTGTCGTTCGGCCGCGCCGCCGACAAGCTGCCCAAGGAACGCCTCGCCGAGGCCGTGATGGCGGCCGCCCGCAAGGCCCAGGCCACCGCTGCCCGCCAGGTCACCGACCTGATGACCCCGCTGATCGGCAACGACAGCGACGCCATGCGCATGCTCAGGGAACAGCTCCCCAAGCTCGAGGAGCCCTCGCCTGCCCAGCAGAAACACCGCCCGGTCGCGGTCTACAACGAGGAACGCGAGAATCCGCGGCAGCCGCCCCGTCCCCCACGGTCGGCCCCGGCCGCCGACGATCACGACTACGACCAGCGCACCGTGCTCAAGAAGGGGCGGAGGTGACGAGCGTGACCGACTCGATCGACCTCACCCCGGCCGAACTCAGGAAGCAGGCGGCGGACCTCCGCGAGTTCGCCGAGGACCTCAAGGAGGCCAACACCTCCGCCGCGGGCCGTGACCTGTACGCCTACGGCGTCATCGGCCTGGCCTGGTCGTCCGCCATGGACGAGCGATTCGCGGCCGCGGACCAGTTCACCGGCGACGCGGCACACGCCGCCGAGCGCGTGGCCGCCCAACTGGACGCGATGGCCACGGACTACGAGACCAAAGAGCACGACAGCGCCGCCAGCATGCAGCAGATCAGCGGGGACCTGTCATGACCGACAACCCGCTGATCGCCGACAACCGGCCGGAGAGCGGCTCCGGTCCTGTGAGTATGGACAATCTCGGCTTCCGCAACATGGTCAGCCCGGACGCGCTCGAAGGCGCCGGACCGATGTCCGGCTTCGTGAGCGCCGTGCAGAACATGGAACGAGGTGACTTGGCCGGTGCCTGGACCGACATCGGTGGCATCGGGTTCGACGCACTCGGGATCATCGAGAACCCGATGCGGGTGTTCCTCGGAGCCGGGATCGGGTGGCTGATCGAGCACTTCGGTATCCTCAACGAAATCCTGTCCGTCATGGCTGGCGATCCGACCCAGGTGGCCGACCACGCGCAGACCTGGACCAACATTGGCGACCACATCAACAGCCGGGTGCGAGACCTCCAGGCCTCTGTCGCCAAGCTGTCCGCCGCGTCCTCCGCCGTCGACGGGTACCGGGTCGCCGTCAACGACTTCGCGCGGGCCGTCGTCCTGAGCGGAGACGCCGCCTACCGTGCCGCCGACGGCACTAACACCGCCGCGACCGTCGTCGCGACCACCCGGTCCGTCATCCGTGACTGGTTCGCCGACTGGGCGGCTGGCCGCGTGATGAGGTGGTTCGGGATAGGCCCGCTGACCCCGGTCACCTTCGGTGGCGCCCAGGCCGCCTTCATCGCCGACTCCGTGGTGTCCGGCGCGCGAATGGCCACCCGCGCCACCAAGGAGCTGCGCAAACTCGTCAAGCACCTCGAAGACCTGGCAGCAACCGCGAAGGCGGGCAACCGCTCTCTCACCGACGCGGCCGCGGCGTTGCGGAAAGCCGCAGACGGCACGACAGGCGCGACCACGAAGGCAGCCAGGCTCCTGGGCGTCAAGTCACCGGGGGTCCCTCGCGACGGCGCGCTGCTCAACAGCATGGAGAACCTCGGCAAGACCGCGAGCAAGCACGTCGACGGGATGGACGACGCCATGGGTGACGCCGCGGCGGCAGCGGCACGGCGTGCGGAGACCGGGGCGAAGATCGGCAGCAGGAAAGCGCCGCCCAAGGGACGGGTCACGGAGGCCGCCCACGCGAGCGCGAAACGCGCGCAGAACCTCGCGGACAGCAGGGTCGCCACGCACTCCAGGAAGCTGTCCGAAGTCGACGACGCTGCCCGCGGAATCGCCCAGCGGATCGCCGACGACACGGCCACCGCCATCAAGGAGAGGCTGGGCGAACTCGGGGAGAAGGCGGCGGGCCTCGCCGCGCAGACGACGAAGGAAGCGATCATCCAGACCTCCAACGAGGACATGCGGGCCGAAAACGCCCAGAAGGGCTACCTCGAACAGAATGCGACGAGCGAAGTCGACGAGCGGCCGGTCAGGAGACCCAGTGAGCTGGACGTCGACGAGAACGTGCTGCCAGGAGAGCCACTGACCGCCGGCCCGGCGCCCCAGCCGGTGCGGCAGGAGACCTGGCAGGTGCGGGGCACGCTCGATCCGTGACCGGATGGCCGGGTCCGACCCGCCGCCGTGGACGCTGGTTGACTGGGGTGCATCGACCACCGGTGACCCCGAGGAGTGTCCATGGCCTTCCCGTCCGATCTGGAGATCGCGCGTGGCGCGAAGCTCAAGCCCATCGACGACATCGCCGCCGACATGGGGTTGCCGCCGCATCTGCTGGAGCCCTACGGGCGTGACGTGATGAAGGTCGGGCTCGGGGCGATCGACGAGCTCAAAGACGCGCCGCGGGCCAAGTACGTGCTGGTCAGCGCCATTACGCCGACACCGCTGGGTGAGGGCAAGACAACCACGACCGTCGGGCTCGGGCAGGGGTTCAAGCACGTCGGGAAGCAGGCGACCGTCGCGGTGCGGCAGCCGTCGATGGGGCCCACGCTGGGTATCAAGGGCGGCGCGGCCGGTGGCGGGTACAGCCAGGTGGTGCCGATGGAGCTGCTGAACCTGCACCTCACCGGCGACATGCACGCCGTCACGGCCGCGCACAACCTGCTCGCCGCGATGGTCGACAACCATCTCCACCAGGGCAATCCCCTGGACCTCGACGTCGGGGAGATCACCTGGCGCCGCGTGCTCGACATGAACGACCGGGCGCTGCGCAACATCGTGATCGGGCTCGGGGCGAAGGCCGACGGTGTCACCCGCCAGACCGGGTTCGACATCACCGCCGCGTCCGAGGTGATGGCCGCGCTCGCGCTCACCACCGGGCTGGACGACCTCCGCGCCCGTATGGGCCGGATCGTCGTCGGGTACACCCGCGACGGGGAGCCGGTCACCGCGGAGCAGTTGGACACCGCGGGGGCGATGACCGTGCTGCTGCGTGAGGCGATCAAGCCGAACATCATGCAGACCGTGGAGAACACACCCGTCCTCGTCCACTGTGGACCGTTCGGGAACATCGCCACCGGCAACTCGTCCGTCGTCGCCGACCTGATCGGGCTGCGCACCGGCGACTACCTCATCACCGAGGCCGGGTTCGGCGCCGACATGGGTGCGGAGCGGTTCTTCAACATCAAGTGCCGGGTGTCCGGCGAGGCCCCCGACGCGGCGGTGCTGGTCGCGACCGTGCGTGCGCTCAAGGCCCACTCCGGCAAGTTCAAGATCGTCGCGGGCAGGCCGCTGCCCGAGGACCTGCTCAAGGAGAACCCCGACGACGTGCACGCGGGCGCGGCGAACCTGCGCAAGCAGCTCGAGAACCTTCGCATGCACGGCGTCTCGCCGGTCGTCGCGATCAACGCGTTCCCCGGCGACTTCGACTCCGAGCACGCCGTGATCCGGGAGATCGCCGAGGAGATGGGCGCCCGCGTCGCCGTCAGCACCCACTTCTCCGACGGCGGCGCCGGTGCGGTCGAGCTGGCCGAGGCGGTCGCCGAGGCCGCCGAGGAACCCAGCGAGTTCCAGCTGCTGTACCCGTCGTCGGCGCCGCTGCGGGAGAAGATCGAGACGATCGCGACGAAGGTGTACGGCGCGGACGGCGTCTCCTACTCGCCCGCCGCACGCAGGCAGCTGGATCGCTTCGAGCGCAACGGTTTCGGCGAGCTGCCGGTGTGCATGGCGAAGACCCACCTTTCGATCTCGTCTGACCCGAAGCTGCTCGGCGCACCCACCGGGTGGACGCTGCCGGTCCGCGAGGTACGTGCGTCGGTCGGCGCCGGGTTCGTCTACCCGATCTGCGGCGACATGCGGACCATGCCCGGCCTCGGCTCGTCCCCTGCCGCGACCCGGATCGACTTCGACGACAACGGCGAGATCGTCGGCCTGTCGTGAAGTCCTTCCTGGACGCGGTCGCCGCCCGCACGGCGGCACCCGGCGGCGGGGCGGTGGCGGCGACGACCGCCGCCTCGGCCGCCGCGTTGGTGG
>NZ_JBARWZ010000317.1:0-29271 GCF_049647105.1 Actinophytocola sp. | reverse complement strand
GTTCGGGACCGGCGAGTCCACGGTTGAGGACCCGCGAGTCCACGGTTCGGGACCGGCGAGTCCACGGTTCGGGACCCGCGAGTCTGGGGTTCGGGACCGGCGAGTCCACGGTTGAGGACCCGCGAGTCCACGGTTCGGGACCGGCGAGTCCACGGTTCGGGACCCGCGAGTCTAGGGTTCGGGACCGGCGAGTCCACGGTTGGGGACCCGCGAGTCCACGGTTCGGGACCGGCGAGTCCACGGTTCGGGACCCGCGAGTCCACGGTTCGGGACCCGCGTGGGCCGCGTCAGGCCACCTGGCGGATGCGCTCCCGGATCTCCGCCAGGAGTGCGGCCGACTTCTCCTGCCACGCCGTGGACTTCAGTTCTGTGAACAGGCGCTGTGCGGTTTCCAGGTGATCGGCGGCGGCGGTGATCTCGTCGCGGTTCATGGCGATCTCGCCGAGCGCGTGGTGGGACTTGGCCTCGACCATCCGCTCCCGCACGCGTTCGGCCAGGTCGAGGGCGTGGGTGAGCGTGGTGGTCGCGCTGTCGAGCCTGCCCTCGCGCCTGCGCATCACGCCGAGCGCGTACAGCGCGTGGGTCTCGCCGATCTTGTCGCTCGCGTCGCGCACGATGCGCAGCACCGAGTGCAGGGCCTCCCTGGCGAGGTCGAGCTCGCCCGCGGTCAGGTACAGCTCGGCGAGTGTGTGGGTGGCCTGGGCCTCGGTGCGCCTGCACCGTTCCCGCCTGCAGATGGTGAGTGCCTCGCCGAGCAGGGACCTGGCCCGGTCGAGGTCGCCCTCGTCGAGCCAGTAACGGGCGGTGTTGCGGAGGATGTGTGCCTCGCCGATGTGGTCGCCGACCGCGCGCATGGTCGTGAGCGCCACCTCGTACTTCGTCAGCATCGCCTCATGCCTGCCGCGCAGGCCGTCCACGTGTGCGGCGTTGCGCAGTGCGAGCGCGCCGCCGTGTTCGTTGCCGGTCTGGGCGAACGCCTCCACGGCCTGCGCGAACCGCTGGTCCGCGTCGGCGAGCCTGGACTGGAACATGCACCACGTGCCCATCGAGTACAGCATCGCGCCGACCCCGTCGCGGTCGCCCGCCCGCTCGGCCGCGTCGTGCGCGACCTGCGTGACGGCCTTCCAGTCGTCGAAGTGGCCCTTCGCCTCGAACAGGGTCACGCACGTCAGCGCGAGGTCCCAGCACTGCGCGACGAACCCGTCGCGCGCCGCCTGCCGCACGGCCGCGACCAGCGCGGTGCGTTCGGAGTCCCACCAGCCGAGCACCCCGCCCGCGTCGTCGCTCACGTGGTCGTCCGGGTCGGTGCCGGGCGGCTGCCAGCGGGGCGCCGGGCTGTGCACGATCGTGTAGTCGCCGCCGTACTCCCGGCGGTGCGCGGCGTCCACGAGCGCGAGCCAGCCGCCGAACAGGCGCGTGAGCGTCGCGTCGCGGTCCTCCTGTGACACGGTGGCGAGCAGCAACTCCCTGGCATACATGCGGACCAGGTCGTGCAGCCGGTAGTGGATCCGGTGGGTCTCCGGGTACTCGACGATGTCGAGGAGACGCGCGTCGACGAGGCTCTCCATGACGTCCTCGGCGTCGGCGAGCCCGGTGTCCAGCAACGCGGCCGCGGTCCACGCCTGTAGTTCCTGCGTGTCGACGAGCGCGAGCAGCCGGAACAGTCTTCGCGCGTCGTCCCCGAGGGTCTCGCAGGTCAGTGCGATGCTGGAGCGCAGGGTCCAGCCGCGGTGGGACAGTTCGTCGAGGCGGCGGCCCTCGTCGCGAAGGCGGTCGACGAGCCCGCCGATCCGCCAGGTCGGCCTGGAGGCGAGCCGTGCGCCGCCGATCCGCAGCGCCAGCGGCAGCCCCTCGCAGAGCCGGACCAGCTCCTCGGCGTCGGCCTCCTCGGATCGCACGCGCTTGCCACCGACGAGCCGGTTGAGTAGCGCGAGCGCGGTCGTCGTGTCGAGCGGGTCGAGGTCGACGTGGTGGGCGCCGGGCAGGCTGCCGAGGCGCACCCGGCTGGTGATGATCACCGCACAGCCGTGCCCGCCGGGCAGCAGGGGGAGTACCTGTTCCTCGGTGGTCACGTCGTCGAGCACCACGAGCACCCGCTTGCCCGCGAGCATGCTGCGGTACAGCGCGGCCCGCTCGTCGAGCGTTGGCGGCACGGCGCGCCCGGCGACGCCGAGCGCGCGGAGGAACCGGGCGAGCTGGCTCGCGGGGTCACCAGCATCCTCGGCACCCTCACGCAGGGCGGCGTAGAGCTGCCCGTCGGAGAAGTGCGCGGCCACCTCGTGGGAGACCCGGATCGCGAGGCTCGACTTGCCGACCCCACCCCGTCCGGAGATCGCGACGACCGGCATCGCGAACCCGGACCCGTTGTCGGTCATGGTGTCCACGATCGCGGCGATCTCGTCCTGTCGACCGGTGAAGTCGGCGATGGTGGCCGGCATCTGCTTCGGTACGGGTTCGCGCGCGTCGCTCTCCTCCGGACGTCCGCCGTCCAGCGACGGGTCGCGGTTGAGGATGGCCCTTTCCAGCGCACACAGCTCGGGTCCGGGTTCGACACCGATCTCCTCGCGGAGGATCGTGCGGGCGTCGCGGTAGGCGGCGAGCGCCTCGGCAGGGCGGCCGGAGCGGTAGAGCGCGATCATGAGCAGTTCGTGGAGGCGTTCGCGGAGCGGGTGCTCGCTGACGAGTCCGCGCAGCTCGGACACCAGCTGCCGGTACCTGCCGAGTTGGAGGTCGAGCCGCACCCGTTCCTCGACCGCGACGATCCGCTGCTCGTCGAGCGCGGTGGCGCCGCGCTGGACCAGTTCACTGTCGACTCCGTCGAACGCGGGCCCGCGCCACAGCGCGAGCGCGGTCCGCAACGTGTCCACGGCCTCCGCGGCCCGCCCGTCGTCCGCGTCGGCCTTCGCGGCGGCCACGAGCTCGGCGAACCGCAGGGTGTCCACGTGCTCACGGCCCAGCTCGAGCCGGTACCCGGGCGCCACCGTGCGGATCGCGGCAGGGTGACCCGCCTCGGCGAACACCTTGCGCAGCCCCGAAATGCAGACCTGGACCTGTCCTCGCGCCGTCTCGGGTGGATCGTCCCCCCAGACGGCGGTGATGATCCCGTCCATCGACGTGACCCGTTCGACGTTCAACCCGAGCACGGCGAGCACCGTCCGCTGCCGAGGCCCGCCGATGTCCAGTGGCCGGCCATCGGCCACGAACTCGATCGGTCCGAGCAGCCGTAGCGCCAACAATGCCCACCCCAGTGTCGACCCGCCGTTGTGAGTCGTCCAAGTATCGACCACATGACCATGACAACACCTTGACAAATCCTTGAATCCCGGTCTTTGCCCATGTAGGACCGGTTGCATCATCCGCATGAATCGATTGGACGGTCACCGTCGCACCGCGCCATCGGCGGCGAGGCGCCGTCCGGTGCCGAACGCTGTCGCGTCCACAAAGGACATAGGTGGGCCGGGTCGATTTCTCCGGAATGTGCGACGTGGTCGTCGGTGAGCCACTGTGGCCGGTCGCGAGGCAATGACCTGATAGGAGCCTCGCGGCGGTCAGGCGCGCCGACCTGCTGTGTCGCGAGGACGGGTAGCCGTTGGTGACCCTCGGTGGCGGTTCGGTCCTACTTTTGGTGGTGTTCGTGGGCCGCGATGCTGTTAACTTCGTGTTCATCGTCCGTTCACGTTGGTTCGACCGCCTGAGGAGACGCCATGACATCGTCGCGCCGCCAGTTCCTGAGCCGTGCGGCAGGTACCGGAGCAGCCGTTGTCGTCGCCGGGTCCGTCGAGGCGCTGTTCGCCGCGCAACCGGCGGCGGGGACCTCCGGTCCACCGGCCGGCTACGGCCCGCTGATCCCGGACCCCGACGGGATCCTGGATCTGCCCCGCGGCTTCCGCTACACGATCCTGTCCCGTGAGGGGACCGTTCGGCCGGACGGTTTGCAGGTGCCGAGCCGGTTCGACGGCATGGGTGCGTTCCCCGGCCGAAAGCGGGGCGCCCGGCTGGTCCGCAACCACGAGTGCTCGCCGACCTCGCGGATCAAGGTGGTGGCGCCACCGGAACGAACCTACGACCCGGCAGGCGCCGGTGGCACCAGCACGGTAGTGGTCGACGGGCACGGTGCGGCCGAGTCCGAGTTCGTCAGCCTCGGCGGCACCGCGATCAACTGCTCCGGCGGCATCACACCGTGGCACACGTGGCTGACCTGCGAGGAGACCGAGGACAAGGCAGGCAAGAACGGCTACACGAAGGACCACGGCTTCATCTTCGAGGTCGACCCCTACGACGACCGGCGCAACGAGAACCCGACGCCGCTGAAGGCGATGGGCCGGTTCCAGCACGAGGCCGTCGCGGTCGACCCGCACACCGGCATCGTCTACGAGACCGAGGACGCGTTCGTCGCACCGCTGGGCAGCCTCTACCGCTTCCTGCCGGAGCGTCCCCGCGGCGGCTGGGGCAGCCTGCGCGCGGGCGGCGAGCTGCAGGCGTTGCGCGTGCCGGACCTGCCCGACCTGTCGGTGGTGCAGGAGGCTGGGGCGGTCTTCGGCGGGGTCGAGTGGGTGACCGTGCCCGACCCGCTGGCCACCACCGAGTCGGTCCGCGCGCAGGACTACCCGAAGCAGATCACCGGCGGTTACAAGCTCGAGGGCGCATGGTGGGGCGAGCGGGACCGGTGCGTGTACTTCGTCTCGTCGTTCGCCCGCACCGAACTCGGCCCCGCGAAGAACCACGACGGCCAGGTCTGGAAGCTCGACCCCCGGCGCAGGACCCTGCGGCTCGAGGTGATCTTCACCCGGCCGACGCCCGGCCCGGACAACCCGGAGTTCGACGCGCCGGACAACATCTGCATGTCGCCCTACGGCGGCCTGATGATGTGCGAGGACGGCATCGGCGACGCGTACATGCTCGGCACCACGCGCGACGGTGAGGTCTTCCACTTCGCCCGCAACCGCGTGAACAACGGCACGCCGGAGGAGCCCGAGTACGGCGAGCTGGCCGGGGTCGGGTTCTCCGCCGACGGGAAGACGATGTTCTTCAACATCTACGACCCCGGCACCACGTTCGCGGTCACCGGTCCGTGGAACCGCCGCCACGACTGATGACAGCGCTGCCGCTCAGCACGCGGACAGCTCACGCGCGCAGACGCCCAGCCCGTACTCGCTGGACGCCTTGACGAACACCACGTCTCCCGGCGCGAGCAGCTCCTCGGCGACCGCGACGGCGGCGGCGACGTCCTCGACCGTGTGCACCGCGACCTCCTTGCCGGAGGCCGCCAGTGCCATGGCCCGGGGATCGTCGTCGTTGCCGACGGCGATCAGGACGTCGATGCCGAGCTCGGCCACCAGCCTGCCAACCTGCTCGTGCCGGGCCCGCGAGGCGGCGGCCTGCTGCCCCATCGCGCCGAGCACCGCGATGGTGCGGCGGGCGCCTGCCAGCGCCCTGACCGCGTGCAGCCCGGCTCGCATGGATTCCGGGTTGGCGTTGTAGGCGTCGTTGACGACGGTGACGCCGTCGGGCCGCTCGGTGATCTCGAAGCGACCCGGCGAGCGGCGCCGTGCCGAGTTCAGCCCGTCGGCGATCTCGTCGGTGGACAGCCCCAGCGCGTTGGCGGCCGCGGCGGCGCCCAGCGCGTTGGCCACCTGGTGCTCACCGATGAGATCGAGCGCGACCCGGGCCCGGCCCGAGGGCGTGACCAGGTCGAACGAGGGCCGGGCTCCCTCGCCGATGCGCACCTGTTCGGCCCGCACGCCGGCGTCCGGTGACCTGCCGAACAACCCGACCCTGGCCCGGGTGTGCTTCGCCATGCCCATGACATACGGGTCGTCGGCGTTGAGCAGGGCGTGCCCGTCTCGTGTCAGGGCCGCCACCAACTCTCCCTTGGCCTCGGCCACGTCCGCCAGCCCGCCCATACGCGACATGTGTGCGGCGCCGACGTTGAGCACCAGGCCCACCTGCGGTGGCGCGATCCCGGTCAGGTACGCCAGATCGCCCTTCCTGCCCGCGCCCATCTCCAGCACCAGGTACCTGGTCCCGGCATCGGCTCGCAACACGGTGAGCGGCAGCCCGAGCTCGTTGTTGAACGAGCGGTCGGTCGACACCGTCGGTGCGTGCGGTTCGAGGATCTGGGCCAGGAGGTCCTTGGTCGTGGTCTTGCCCACCGACCCGGTCATGGCGATCACCGTGCAGCCGAGCCGGGTGAGCACGTGCCTGGCCAGCACGCCCAGCGCGGTCTGCACGTCCGCCACCACGATCGCGGGCACCCCGACAGGGCGGGCGGCCAGCACGGCAACGGCGCCCCCCGCGACGGCCTTGGCCGCGTAGTCGTGCCCGTCGACGCGGGTGCCGACCGTCGCGGCGAACAGGCCGCCAGGCACCACGTCGCGCGAGTCGACCGCCGACGGGCCCGTCACCGAAGCCGCCGGGTCGGGCACGCCGTCCAGCCGTGCGTCAAGGACACTGGCGATCCCGGTCAGCGTCATCGGGATCATGCGCCGCTCCGCGCGAGGCCCAGGTCGATGAGGCGGCTCAGCAGCTCCGGGTACGAAAGCCCGCCGGCCTCCCAACCCCTGGCGAAGACGGAACGAGGGGTGAAGCCGGGCATCGTGTTGATCTCCAGCAGGTACAAACGGCCCGTGTGCTCCTCGTAGAGGAAGTCGACCCGGGACAGGCCGTAGCCACCGATCGCCCGGTAGGCGTGCAGGGACAGCTCGCGGATCTCCTTGGTGATCGGTTCGGGCAGCGGGGCGGGAACGGTGGCGAGCTCGTGGTCGCTGAGGTATTTCTCCTCGTAGTCGAGCCAGTCGCCACGGACGTTGAGCTCGACGACGACCGAGGCGTCGGGGGTGTCGTGGTCGCCGAGCACTCCGCAGGTCAGCTCGCGGGCGATGATGCCCTGCTCGACGACCACGATCCGGTCGTAACGCAAGGCCAGCTCGACACCCGTGTGCAGTTCCGCCATGGAGGTGACGCGGGAGATGCCGATGGAGGAGCCCATGTTGGCCGGCTTGACGTACATCGGCCAGTCGAGCGATTTCACCAGGTCCGATCGGTCGGTCGAGGTGTGCCAGTCGTGCGCTGTGAACCAGACGTGCGGGATGACCTGGATGCCATCTGCCGCGAACACCCGGCGCATCACGGTCTTGTCCATCGCGATGGCAGAGGCCATGACACCGCAACCCACGTACGGCAGGCCCAGCGTCTCGAGGTGCCCCTGAACGACGCCGTCCTCGCCGAACGGGCCGTGCATCACGGGGAAGACGATGTCGATCTTGTTGTCCGCCATCTCCCTGCGCAGCTCCAGCGACCAGCCGCACTGCCGGTCGATGAGGACGAGGACGGGGTCGTACCGGTCTCTCGGCAGCGCGTCGAGCACCGCCCGCGCCGACTGGAGGGACACTTCGTGCTCGGCGGATGGTCCGCCTGTCAGCACCGCTACGCGGAGGCGTTCAGTCATTGTCACCCGGGCAGTGTCGAAGGCCCGGCCGATCGATTACCAGAGCATTCTCTGCTCAATTTCTGGTCATTCCGGGAGCAGTACTCGGACAGTTTTTGGTCTGCGAAATGAACAAGGCCTCCCGCTAACCTGCCGGGCCATGCGCACAATCGGGCTCATCGGCGGGTTGAGCTGGGAATCGACGGTCATTTACTACCAGATCATCAATCAGCGGGTGCGTGCACGCCTCGGCGGCAGCCATTCCGCCAACAGCCTGATCTGGTCGGTCGACTACACGGTCGTCGAGGACCTCATCTTCTCCGGCCGGTGGGACGAGGTGGGCGAACTGCTCGCGGGCGCCGGCGCCCGGTTGGAGGCCATGGGGGCCGAACTGCTTCTCATCTGCAGCAACACCTTCAGCCGGGTGAACGACGAGGTGGAGCGGGCGGCGAGCGTGCCGGTGCTGCACATCGCCGATGCCGTGGGCGCCGAGGTGAGCGCCAGGGGCATGCGGAAGGTCGGCCTCCTGGGTACCCGCTTCACCATGGAGGAGTCCTTCTACACCGACCGGCTGGCCGGGCACGGCTTCGAGGTGCTCGTCCCCGGCCGCGACGAGCGCGAGCTGGTCCATCGGGTGATCTTCGATGAGCTGGTGCGCGGGGTGCTGCGGCCCTCGTCCAGGGACGCCTACGTGCGGACGATCGCCTGCCTGGCCGGCCAGGGTGCCGAGGCCGTCATCCTCGGCTGCACCGAGATCGAGCTGCTGATCACCGACAAGGACACCGCCATTCCGTTGCTGCCAAGCGCCCGGCTACACGCGGAGGCGGCAGTCAGGTTCGCCACCCCGGATCGCTGAGGGTGGATCGTGCGTGAGGCACAGGACACGCACAGGCCGCGCACAAAACGTGCCCCGGACACCGAGACGGCCACGATAATTTCCGTGAAAGGTTTGCCTCGAAGAAGGAGCAGCATGAAACGCCTCACCGCGTGCGCCACCCTGACCGCCATCGCCCTGCTGGTGGCCCCGACCGCGGCCGTCGCTGAACCGGAGTCCCCGTTCAGCGACACGTGGACCAGCCGGGGCGGCGTGGTCGGTGACCTGACCTGGTACAACCGGTCGGTGGGCGTGAACGGCGACGTGATCGACTACGAGACCGAGGGCAGCACCACGGTCGAGTTCAAGTTCTACCAGGCATCCACGCTGCTCGACGTCCAGACGCGGACGGCGTCCAACGAGGTCAAGCCCTTCGGCTGGACCGAAGAGGGCCCGAGCGGCGGCATCACACGGGTCGACATCACCCTCATCCACGGCGGCGACGAGCGCTTCGTCGCCAGCATCCCCCGGCCATGATCATCCTTGCAGTTCCCGGCGCCACAGGTCTTCGCTGATGCGGTCGATGCCGGCGGTCAGGTGACGGCGATAGGTGCTGAAGGACAGGCCGAGACGCTCGGCGGCGGCCTCCTGGGTGGGGGCGCCACGTAGGTAGGTGACGTCGAGGGCGCGGTGCGGCTTGCGCGCCCTCGGGTCCCTGCCCAGGTCGCGGATGCCGTCTTCGAGCAGTTCCCGCAGGGCGCCCTCGGGTTCGGCCCGCCCGGCGAGGAGTCTGCTGCGGGTGAGGGGGTTGGTGGCCAGCTCCCCGTGTTTCGACAGGTGCCGCAGGGCCTTGCGGATGGCGTCGGTGAACTCCTCCCGCGACAGCACTGCCAGCGCTGGTTCGTGCCTGGCGGGGGACCCCTGTGCGCCGGCCAGCAGCTGGTCGAGCCACACGTCCGGGGGCACGGCCCGCCAGTCGTGGCCCGTCAGGGAATCGTCACCGGCCATGAACGACCATGCCATGCGTTCGGAGCGCAGGATCCAGCCAACGGCACGCCACTGGATCAGGCTCATCACCGGCGATGTGCCCCAGTGGTGCTCGCGTACCCAGCTCCGGAGCACGGCCAGGTGCTCGCCGGGCCGCGGCGGCGCGCTGGCGCCGGCGTGGGCCCAGGCCGCGGCGACGACCGGGTCCGCATCCGCCTCGGCCTCCGAGTCCAGCCGGAGCCAGGCGCAGGCACCCGCCAGCTCGCCGCTCGCGGCGTCCCGGTAGAGACGGAGCGTCCTCGGTCGCCGGGCGATCCAGTGGGAGACGGCCTCCGCCTCCCCTTCACCGGCCAGCCGCAGCAGGTCATCGGTGTCCTCCGCGTGGAAGACGTCCTCGTACAGCTCGCCCTCACCGCGCCAGACGTGCGGCGCCGGTGCCGGGCCATCGTTTCGGTGCAGGTAGAACAGCGAGCCGACGGCCCAGAGCACGTCCTCGTCGGCCGCGGTGTGGATCCGCTGGACGAGGTGGGCCCTGATGCGCCGGTGCATGTCGGCGTGGCCCCTCGGGTCGCGCCAGCGAAGGTCGGCTTCGAGGATCTCGCGGATGACCTCGTGTGGATACAACCCGAGCGGGCTCGACTCGACGAACGGCTGCCGCCGCAGCCAGGAGAACAGTGCCGCCGTGTCCTCGCCGGGCAGCACCGCACGCAGCACGTCCTGTGTGGACCGGTACGTGTGCGCGCAGACCTCCAGCGCATGCCGGTGCGCCGGACCGGGCATGTCGCCGACGAGCCGGTCGAGCAGGGTGGCGACCATGTCATGGGCAGGGGCCCAGCGGGCGCCGGTGGCACTGTCGTCGATCGTCGCCGTGGCCCCGAGCGACAGGGCGAGCGGGTGCCCGCCCGCGAAGGCGAGCAGCGGATCGCGCAGCGCACCGGCCACGCGGCGGGAGTCCAGCAGCGCGTCGGCGTCCATGGGCTCCAGCTCGCCCAGTTCGATGACCCGCAACAGGTCGGCCCAGCCCGGGTCGGCCCGCCACGTCATGTCCGGGGGGATGCGCCCGGCCACCACGACCAGCGTGCCGGCAGGCAGCGACGGCAGGAACCGCTCGCGCAGCCAGTTCTCCAGGCCGTGGACGCGCTCGAAGGTGTCGATCAGCAGCACCGGGCGCTCGTCGGCGAACATCGACCCGGTCTCGGCCATGAAGGCGGCGGGGGACGGGTCGACCATCCGCCCGTCCAGCATGGTCACGGTGCGCCCGGCCTCCTCGGCCCGCTGGGCGAAGCAGCTCAGCAGCGCCGACTTGCCGACACCGCCGGGGCCGTGCACGAACAGCACCCTGCCACCACCGCACAGCGCCTCGTCGAAGGCGGCGACCTCCTCCTTCCGTCCGACGAAACCACGCTGCCGCGCGGCCTGGAGACACACCGCCAAACGGCTGCCCCGACGTGGCTCGTTCATGACGACAACGATCGACCCCGAATGTGCGAACGTTGTCCGCTACATGTCACGGTTTGTCGACAACCCCGCGAGTCCCCGGTTCGGAACCCGCGAGTCCACGGTTCGGAACCCGCGAGTCCACGGTTCGGAACCCGCGAGTCCACGGTTGGGGACCCGCGAGTCCTCGGTTGGGGACCCGCGAGTCTTCGGTTCGGGACCTGCGAGTCCACGGTTCAGGAGAGGAGTCGCACGAGCCGGGTCCGGGTCTGCTTCCACAGGTGGTTCATGGCTCGCCCGCTTCCGCCGTTGCTGATCCGCAGTAGCGCGAGTCCTCGGATGGTCGCGATGGCGAAGATCAGGTCGTCGGCGAACCCCGGCCGTCTTGCGATGTCGCCGAGTGCCGTTTCGGCCTCCCGTGCGATGGTCCGTGCCACGTCACGTTCGAGGCGGTGGAGGTTCTCGCGCAGCTCCGGGTCGGTCCGGGACGCGACCCAGAGTTCGAGCGTCGCGTTGAACACGACGCCCTGGCATTCCTCCCACAGCACGTCGAGCGCTTCCTCGATGGAGACGGGCCCCTTGGCGAACCGGGCGTGCGCGGCGGCGGCCCGTTGCTCGGCAAGGTGTGTGACGGCGGCGCCGACGAGTTCGGCGCGAGTGCGGAAGTAAAGAGTTTGTGCCCCGCGAGAGACCTTGGCGAGCGCGGCGATCCGGCCCGTCGTCGTCTTGGCGTACCCGTGGGTGACGAGGCATTGAACGGTCGCTTCCAGCAGTGCCACGCGCGTTTCCGCGCGGCGCTGGGCCTGGGTGCGGTGCCGTTGAGCCGCGTCATTTGTCTGCAGATTTGCACTTAACTGCATACCTGCATGTTACCTTGCCAAGCATGGAACAGACCCTGGTGACCCCGGGGATTCGGCGCGTGGGGCAGATCAGCGGCACCCTCGTCCGTACCCTGTGCGCACTCGCCCTTGCCATGGTGACCACCGCGATCGGCCCATCGGGGACCGCGGTCGCGGACGAGCCGAGTCCGGGACAGCGTCTTGAGACCTTCGAGTTGCCGAGCCCGCTGGTCGACACGTCGACCCCGGGCGCCCTGCTCCCCGGCGGGCGCACGGTGCCCAAGGTCAACGTGCTGCTCCCGGATGGCTACGACGCGAACCCGGACCGCGCCTACCCGGTGCTGTGGCTGCTTCATGGCGCGAACGGTGGCGCCGACACCTGGGCCTCGGACATCGAGGTGCTCGCGGCAGGCCTGCCCGCCATCATCGTGATGCCCGACGGCGGCACGTTCGGCATGTACATGGACTGGTGGAACGGCGGCGCCAGGGCGAATCCCGCGTGGGCGACCTACCACCTGCGACTGCTCAAGGACACGATCGAGAGCCGCTACCGGATCCTGCCGGAGCGCCGGTGGCATGCGATCGGCGGCATCTCCATGGGAGGCCAGGGCGCGCTGCGCTACGCGGGGCTGATGCCGGGCTACTTCGGCTCGGTGGTGGGGTTCTCGGCCGCGTTGCCGAACATGCAGGCCCTCGAGGTGCAGTTCGGACTCTCGGTGCTGGGGCTGGTCAACGGCGCCGGATACCAGCAGATCTTCGGGCCAGCCACCGGCGCCTACGCCGGTGGCAACAATTCCAGGGCGATCGTCGGGAACTACGCCCACACGCGGATGTACCTCACCTCGGGTAACGGCATCAACTGCCCCCAGGACCCGATCCTGCCGAGCTTTCCCGGTGACGTCGTGATCGAAGGAATCATCAACGTCCAACAGGGCCTGTTCGCGCACGTCGCTCGCACCACGGGTGCGGACGTGACCGCCAGGACAACGTGCGGGGTGCACACCTTCGGCGTGTGGGACCGCGCGTTCGTCGAGGCACGGGCGTGGGGCTTCTTCGAACCGGTGGAGGAACATCCACAGAACTGGGAGTACCGAACGGTCGCCGCCGAGGGCGAGATGTGGGCGCTGGACTACACGTTCGCGGCGCCGCCGTCGACCGTCGCGACGTTCACCCGGTCAGGCGACACCCTGAGCGCCACGGGAAGCGGTCAAGTCCAGATCAGCGGGCCAGGGAACTGCCAGGTGACCGCGACGCTCCCGCTCTCACAGTCCCTGCCTGCCGACTGTCCCTGACCGCGAACGGGTCAGTCACGACCGTGTCCGAAGATGACGAAGTCCTCGTCATCGTCCTCGTCGTCCGGCTCGGCCGTCCGGCGGGGCGGCGGCGGGGGACTGGCCTGGGTGTCGCGCAGGTTGTCGAGCGCGACGGCCACCCGCGGGTCGGCGCGGAAGGTGTCGAGCGTCTCGGTGATCGCCGCCTCGGCCTTGCTCTGCGCCTCCTGCTGAGTGGTGAGGATCAGGGCGGCGAGATCGCCCGGTCGCATCTTCATCGCGGCGGGAGAAAGCCGGAGGGCGATCTGCCGTTTGGCGTTCGCCTCGGCGCGGACGGTGCCGTCGGCCGATTCGGCCGAACACGACGCGGTGAGGGACGCCTGGATGTCCGCCAGACGCGAGTGGATGGCATCGGACACGCGGTGAGCATAGCCGCGGCCGGGCCGTTCTTGGTCATTCGCACCAGTTCGGCCGGGTGTGCGCGCTAGCCTTGCCCGAGAGGTGAGTCGGTCGACGGGCAAGGCGTGGAGGGGCGATGCCGAACGGTTTTCAGGTGGAGTCCGGTCTGTTGCGGACCACGGCCGCGTCGGTCGAAGGTTGCTGTCGCCAGATCGAGTCAGGGCGGAAGGCCGGCGCTGCCGAAGGGGTGAGCACCGGCATGGCCGGATTCGCGGTTGCCGGTGCCTGCGAGTCGGCGAGCGAGGCGTCCGGGGTGGCGTTCTCGGGAGTCGCCAGGTCGTGGCGGGCGTGGTCGAGCGCCGCCGCCGATGGAGCCACCGAGTACGACCAGATCGACGCGAGCAGCGAGACCGCGATCCGCAGGGCCGGCTCGGACGTGGTGGTGTGACGGTGGCGATCGGCAAGACGCAGGCGCTGGAAGGCGATGTGAGTGCGCTGCGGGCACAGGCTGAGGAGTTCCGCGCCAACGGCACCCTGCTGAGGGAGGGGAACGGGACCGCGGTCCGCCTGCTGGGCGACCTGTCGACCAGTTGGTCCGGCGACGCAGCGGACGCGGCCGCCGAGTCCATGGGCCGGGCCGAGCAGCAGGTCCGCCGGATCTCCGACGCGCACGTGGACGCCGCGGACGCCGCCGACTCCGGCGCGGACGCCATCGAGGGTTATCAGCTGCTCGCACGCACAAGCATCACCCAGGCGGAGGCCGAAGACTTCCGGGTGGCCGAGGACGGCTCGGTGACCGCCCCGTCCGCATTGCTGTACGTCCGCGGTGAGGCCGACCCCGAGCAACTGGTCGCGGCGCAGCATGCCCTGGACGAGAAGGCACGCCAGTACGAGACGTCGATCAAGCAGAACCTCGCCGGCATGGCGACGGAGGACGCCGAGGCCGCCGAGGCGATCAGCAGCGCCTTCGAGGGGATGTCCGAAGGCGACATGAACCCGGAGGGCCCGCCGACCGATCACAGCACCGAGGACCGCTCGGATGACCCGCTCTATCCCAACGGGGAACCGAGCATCGATGACATCGACCAGGGCGACTTCGGTGACTGCTGGCTGCTGGCCGCACTGGGCTCGACGGCACTGTCCAACCCCGACAAGATCAAGGATCTCATCACCGACAACGGCGATGGCACCTACACCGTGCACTTCCAGGACGGCGACGTCACGGTCAACGACGACGCGCTGCTGGACCAGGGCGCGGACCAGGGCAAGTGGGTCGCGGTCGTCGAGACGGCGTATGCCGAGCGCGACGGTGGCACGTACGACGAGATCGAGGGCGGGTTCTCCGACCACGCCTACCAGGATCTCTTCGGTGCCGACACCGGGAACTTCGACCCGGACTCCACCAATGACCTGTTCTTCGGGGACAACAAGTCGCCGGGCGACTCCTACAACGAGATGCAGTCAGCTCTCAACGACGGGCGGCCGGTCACCGCGAGCGTGGACGGGCGGATCGGCATCGACGGTGGACACGCGCTGATCGTGACCAACGTGTACGAGCGTGACGGCGTGCAGTATGTGGAGATGATGAATCCGCACGCCTCGAACAGCACCGACATCATCAACGGAGTCGAAGAGGCCGGCGGCGAGGCGTATCCCGACGGCAGGATCGTCATGAACATCGACGACTTCTCCGAGGAGTTCTACAAGGTTCGCTACGTGAAGGACTGGGATTAGTGAGGCAGGCAGGAGCCGTGGTCGCGATCCTGTTGGCGATGGCGGCCTGCGCCTGCTCAGCAGATCAGAAGGAGCAGCCGATGCGGCCCGAAACCACCACCGATGAGCGGCCGGGCAAAGGCGGCGACGAGGCGACCGACCCGGCGGAACCAATCAAGGAACTGGTTGCGGGCGCGGATCTGATCGTGACGGGCTCGGTCATCGAGGTCGACCCGGCCATCAGCGCCACCGACGCGGGCACCTTCGATCCGCAGACCGCGACGATCGAGGTCGAGTCCACCGTCAAGGGCGACGTCGAACCCGGCAAGTTGACGATCACGAAGCCGGAGTCGTCCTATTACCTCGTCGACGCGTCGGCGGCACCGAGCGACCGGAACGCGCGCTCCGGCGGCGTCTTCGTGCTGAAGGAAACCGGTGACACACCAACGCTCTTCGGTCACGTCGGGGTCCACGACCACGAGTTCGCGCAGCAGTGGTTCGCACGTGCCGTGGCCGGCCTCGCGGCCAAACTGCCGCCGCCGACCAACGACCAACTGGCGGACTGGGTGGCGAGGGCGGACGTGATCGTGTTCGCCGCGGCGACCGGCGACGCGAGCCGTGTCGAGACGAGCACACCACGGCTCGACTGGGCCGACGCGGGAACGCTGGAGCCGATCGAGGTGCTCAAGGGTGAACTGGCCGGGCCCGTCGAGGTGGTGAGGGGACCGCAGCCATCGGCCCCCGGTGGCACGTGGGCCTTCCCTGTCGAGAAGGAACGGACCGGGGTGTTCTTCCTCGACATGTCGAGCAGCCCCCCGACGGTCCTCAACACGGCCGCGCCCTGGGATGTGTACGCCCGTCAGGTCCGGCAGCTCCTCCCACGCTGAGATCGACGGCGGCGGTGCCGCTCGGCGCCTGGGGAGGACCCGCCGCTCACGTGTCGGCCCGCGGCGCCCTCTTCGCCCTCCTGGACAACGTGGTGGTCACGACCAGCACGATGCCGAGCACGATGTACATCCACCAGTCGCCGTGGAAGTCGGAGAACAGGATCACCCCGGGCACGCCGAGGAACAAGGTCAGCCCGGCGACAGTGCGGTAAGCGTCGCCGGTCTTCGTACTGACGAGCTGGCCCGCCTCCCGCATCGGCTGAGCAGGCGGCGTCGCCGAGCTCAGGTCGGGATGCGGCGCGGGAAGATCGGTGAACAGCTCCTCGAGGTCACCCCGGGTTCGGGCGGCCACGGCCTTTCCGCAGCGCTCCTCGTACTCGTCCAGCGCCAGCCGTCCGGTGGACAGGTGCGCGCCGAGCGTCGAGACGGCCTCGTCCCGTTCGACGTTGCTGATCCGGATGGCGGCGTCGGCGACCCTGCTCATGGCGGAATGGTATCGGAGTTCCTTGATCGGAGGCGGCCGCGCTACTCACACAGGCACCCCGGTAGGCCGATTGGTGCGAGGCGTTGCTCCGTGACGTTGGATGTCCGTTCCCGCGATATTTCCGGGACCTGACCGGGGTTATGGTCCTCGTTTGTCGTTGGTTCGCGGGGAGGGTTTCCTCAAGGGGGTTGATGAGATGTCTCTCGTGTCGAGGAGAGTGTCACGAGCGGTTGTCGCGGGTGTGTCCACCGCGGTTCTGGTCGTGTCCGGCGGGGCGCCCGCCGGTGCACGGGTGCTCGACGGCGCCGACCTCGCGGTCGACCTTGCCGCCACCGGAACGCTGCTGCTTCCCGGCGCCAACTACCAGGTGACCGTGACCAACAACGGGCCCTCGGCACTCACCTCGGCCACCGTCGTGGTGGCGCTGCACCCCGGCGCGTACAGCGGCCCCGGCTCGCCGCCCTGCGTCTTCAGCGCCGCCGCCGACACGCTGACCTGTTCGTTCGGCCCGCTGTCCGCCGGAGGGTCCGCGACGCTGACCGGCACGGTGTTCTTCAGCCTGCCATCGCCGCCGACACCGGTCGACGCCACCGCGACCAGAACGGCCGGCGTCCCGCCGGATCCCGTGCCAGGCAATGACACCGACACGGTGCACTGCGTGTACAAGCGCGATTCGGGGATCTTCCCGCCGCCACCCACCGTGCGCTGCTGAGGACGGCGCGCACCGCGGTCGAAGCCGTCATAATACAGGACGGCGACCTTTGCTGGCAGCACGTTGCTCGTGATGTTCGGGCGTTCCGCCAGGTCGAGCATCACACGGTAGGTGCCGGAGCCCGGAGCGTTGGCGCGAACTTGGTGATCTTGTCCAGTGCCATGGTTGTTCGGGCGGACTGGATGGTCCTGAGGGTGGGGATGATCGGTTGCCAGCTCGCGGCGGCACCGTCGTGGTGACCAACCCGGTTGACGTGCTGACACGTCTGTGCGCGGCGGTCTCCGGTGCACGGGTGTACGGCGTCGGCAGCGGGTTGGACACGGCCCGCTACCGCGCCGTTCTCGCCACCGCCTACGACGTGCCCGCCGAACGGGTCGCCGGCGATGTGATCGGTGAACACGGCGACGCCGCCGTGTGCTGCCTGTCGTCCACCCGCATCGACGACAAGCCGGTCAGCCCGCACGACCCGCGGACCCGCGCGGCGATGACCGCGTTCCGGACCCGGCCCACCACGATCCGGGCCGGGATGGGCCGGATACGCGCCGGCGCGGCCGGTGCGGTGCTCTCCGCGTTGCGGGCCGTGGCCGGCGGCGTTGACGCCACCGTGCAGCTGTCCACCAGTTACGGCGCGGACCGGGCATGGCTGGGGCAACCGGTCATGTTCACCGCCGGACAGGCAACCGTGCGGCTGCCGCCGCTGACCGAAACCGAGCAATCCCTGCTCGACGCGTCCAACGACAAACTGATCAGAATCTATCAATCCATCACCAACGACAGTGAGGAAACCAGATCGTGTCCGTAACGGAGTCCGAGGTCCGGATCGACATCGCGGACCTGTCCGCGCGAGTCCGCACCAACGACCACGATGTCGCGCAGTGGGTGTGCCGGTACTTCGGCCAATGGTGGCGAGCCGGACGAACACTCGCCGACACCATCGGCCACGACGTGGACGTGACCGCGCGCATCGACCCCGCCAGGTTCGACGAGATCGCGGCCCGGGTAAACGAGTCGGACCATGACACGGTGCTCTACGCGCGCAAGGACATGCGCCTCATCCGCACCGACGGCGAGATCCTGGGCTACGGGGAAGACCACGTCGCGTACGCGGTGTCCGGCGACCGGGTCGAGATCGTCGGCACGGACACGGTCACGGTGGCCTCGGCCGCGTGCCGGCTCGCCCGCGAAGCGCTGCGCGGGCTCCTCGCGGCCTCCGGGTGGGTGTTGCTGCACGCCTCCGCCGTGGTCCGCGACGACCGGGCGGCGTTGGCGTTCGGCACCAAAGGCAGCGGGAAGACCGCGGTCGCGTTGCAGTTGGTGACCGCGACCGGCGGCGCGTTGCTCGCCAACGACCGGGTCTTCGCCCGCGCCAACGACACCGGCACCGTGACAGTGGCGCCATGGCCCGCCGCCGCCGCGATCGGGTTCGGCCTGCTCGACGCCGCGGACTGGTACGACCAGGTCGCCGCCGCCCGCGACGAACTCCACCCCTCCACAACCAGCGCGGTGCTCGACGCACTGGCACAACGGGACCGGGCCCCGATCCGCCAAGGAAACCGAGAGCTCAAACCGCAGCTCTACCCCGACCAGCTCACCGGCCTGCTCGGTATCCCGCTCGCCACGAACGGCACCGTCGACGTGGTCCTGTTCCCTTCCATCGACGCGACCCGCAACCCCGAACTCACCGAAGGAGGCCGCCAGATCGGTGCGGACGACACCTTCTCCGGCAAGGAAGAAGACCGCTACCCCAACGTCTTCGACCTCCGCACCCCCGAAACCGACCATGCCAGCACCGCCGTGTTCGCCGCGCTCAACGCACTACCGAAGCTCACCGTGGCACTCGGACACGACACACGCGCGAACACCGACCTACTCGGCAAGCTCTCCTAGACACAGTGCGCCACCTCGTCGGCCTGACGATCACATACCGTCTAATGGTGGCATGAAGCAGAGCGTGTCCCGGTCAGCATCGCCCCGCCGCACGCGCACGATCGTGCTCGTCAGCCTGGCGGTCCTCGGCTTGGCGGGCGCGGCGTTCGTCCTGTGGCGGCCGCTCATGATGTCCGCTCCGACCTGCATGGCCGGGCGGTGGCACGGCTGCTTCGACACGGAGAACGGTGTGCTGTTCATGATGCTGGCCGGGCTGCCGTTGGCCGGGCTGGTGGTGTGGTTTCTGGCGCGCCGTCGGCGGGCCGCCGGTGTCACCTCGGCGTGGCGGCTGTCGCTGGCCGAGGTGGGCATGGTCTACGGGACGGTGCCGTTCGTCTGGATGACCACGATGCCGGGGTCGGGGGCAGGCATCGTCCCCGGCCGGGTGAGCCTGGTGCCGTTGCGGGATCTGGTCACGATGGGGCCGATCGGGATCGTCGGCAACCTGTTGATCTTCGCGGCGCTGGGGTTCTTCGCCCCGATGCGGTTCGCGGCGCTGGCGTCCGTGCCGCGCATCCTGGCGCTCGCGGCGGCCTGCTCGGTCCTGGTCGAGACGGCACAGTACGTCCTGCGGCTGGACCGGGTGTCCTCCGTGGACGACGTACTGGTCAACGCCGCGGGCGCCGGGCTGGCCGCGCTGGCGTCACGCCGCTGGTGGCGCACTGCGGCGGAGGCGCCGTCGGACCAGCCTCGCCACGCGCCCGGCCTGGCAACGTAGAGCCGTACCCCTCGTCACCGCTCGGTGGAACTCCGCGCTCGTCCGAATCGGCGTCGAAGAGCGATTCCGGTAACTGTCAGCAGACTGGCGCGAAGGAGCATCGCCAGTACAGACGCTCCGGTTGTTGCCAGGCTGAACTCCTCGGCTTCTGGTTCGTTGTTGGCGTCGGTGTGGGAGTCGAGGTTGCCGTGGGGGTGGGGGCCGGCGGCGATGGCTGCGCGCCGACTACTTCGAATGCCGTGGTCGCGGTGTTGTTGCGGGTGTCCGACTCGGGGAAATCTCCGCTGATGACTGCCGTGATCTCCACGGTCGTGCCGATCAGCGAGGCATCAGCGGACACGGTGACGGGCAGTACGTCGTCCTGGGCGGGGGCCAGAGGTCCTTCCGCATCGCAGGTCTCCAGTTCGACGATCCGACGTCGAGCCGACGCCGGCCCGGCCTTCTCCACCGAGGTCAGCCCTGGTTCCTGTCCGGCGTCGACGAGGGCCTGTCGGCGCCAGGTGTAGATCGTCTGGTCGCTGATCTGCAGATCGTGCGCGCCCTGGGCGACGGTGCGGCCGCCTTTGAGCAGGTCAAGGACCTTGCCGCGGAACTCCGGCGGGTAACTCCTGGGCATGCTGACCTCTCCTGGGGGTGATCAGCATGAAGTCCAGTAACCCGACTCCGCAAAACCCAGGGCACATCAGTTTGTTATCTGGTTCCCGGTTTACGATTACCGGGTGGTCGTCGCGTGTGGACCCGACTGAGGCGACCGCGCCGGTCTCGGCGAGACGCTGGGGGGTAGCGAATCGCTCGGTACCGCACTCCGCGGTCGCTGTGGTGCACGAGCCCGGCCGGTCCCGGGCTGCGCGTGCCGACTCCGGCCGGGCCCGCCTGGCCTCAACCACCGAGCGGGTCGCCCGCTCACGTGACTCATCCGGGTAAGTGACCGCTCGCCCGATCCTCGGCCACCCTGGGACGCGCGTTCTCGACGCCAGAGGACCCGGATCGCCGCCGCCGGTTCCGGACACCACCGTCCCGGCGTGCCCGGTCGACCGGCCCTGACCACCGCTTTTTCACAGGACATAGATGTCCGGTGCGCGGTCCTGGCCTGGTGGGCGTGGTGCGTGCCACTGTCAGCGACACGTTCGAAACGTCGAGAACCTGGCGGGTGCGGCCACCGCGGCAGCCCGCCGGGACACGTCCGATCTGGACCGACGCTCCGGACGGCGTGCGGGCGGAGTTCTTCGCTTCGCCGACTCCGCCGTGAACCTGAATGAGGAGTATCCGGGATGACTGATACGAACACCGCGCAGATGGTGGTGGATTTGCGGGCGACCGATGATGCGGTGCGCGCCAAGGGTTGGGTGGCGCCGGGGTTGGGTGTGCCGGGTGCTCCGCTGGGGTTGCTGAGTTCGTCGATGAACCCGCTGGGCGCGCTCGCCGCGGCGGGTCTGTCGTGGTTCATGCCGCTCGTGTCGTTCCTCGGTGAACCGCTCACCCAGCTGCAGGGCGGCGACGGCGCTTCGGTCTCGGCGGGTTCGGACGGCTTCGGCACCGCGGGGCAGGACATCGCGGGCGTCGCCGACGAGTACCGGGCCTCGGCCAACGCGCAGACCTCCGGCTGGTCGGGCGCGGCGGCGTCGGACTACCGCGAGTCCGCCGCGCAGCACGCGGAGGGTGTCGCGGGTCTCGGCGAGGCGAGCAACACGACCGCGAGCGCGATCATCGGTGCTGGTCAGGTGGTGGCGCAGGCCATCGCGGAGGTCACCGAGCTGATCGCGGAGGCGGTCTCGCAGATCGTGCCGATCATGACCCAGGCCATCGCGCGGGCCGGGGAGACCTTCGGCCAGAGCGTCGTGGAAGCCATCCCGCCATGCGTGGCGATCGCGGTGGAGTACGCGCTGAGGATCGCGGCGAAGCTCGCGGCATTGCTGGCCAGTGGCGACAACCTGATGAAGCTCGTGCAGGGCGGGATGGCCATCGTGGAGCTGATCCAGACGGCGCTGACGAGCATCAGCCAGCAGAGCCTCAGCGCCGACGCCTCCGCCTCGGTGTCCAACGGGCAGGGCACGATGCAGGCCAGCGCCTCGGGCAGCGTGGACCCGGAGGGCTTCGCGGCCTTGGGGAACGTCCAGGGCTCGGCGCCGGCGTCGGCCGCGGGCGGGTCCGGCGGCGGCTCCGGCGGCGTGCCGGCCATGCCGAGCGGGGGCTCCTTCGAGGGCAACGTCTCGCGGACGCCAACGACGTCCACCTACTCGTCGGGCTTCACCCCCCAGCCGCACATCGCCACGCAGGACACGCCGCGCCCGCTTGGCCAGACCGGCGGCGGCAGCGGGGGCTCCGGTGGCGGGCTGCCGATCGGGACCGCCAGCGGTGCGGGCGCGGGTGCGGGCACAGGTGCCAAGTCCCGCGGCGAATCCAGTGTTCGTTTCGGCGCCGGCCGTGGTGGCGGCACCGCGCCCCAGGAGAGCGGACAGCAGTCCGGCGGTGGCTCCGGAAACGGCTCTCGGGGGATGGGCGCCATGCCGATGGGCGCGATGGGCGGCATGCGGCCGGGCGGCGACGCTGACAAGGATCACCAGCGGAGGTACCCGCTGATCGAGGAGCAGCACGACGAGGTCTTCGAGATCGACCGGCTCGTGCAGGACGATCTCGAACCCGAGCTCCCGGCCGCCGAGCCGAGGGCCGTGAACCGTGACGACGAGTACTTCACCAACCCACCGGAGATCACCCGATGACCGACTACTTCGACGTTGACGCCTCGCAACTCCAGGGACACGCGGGCAGCGTCGGTGACATCGCCGACCAGCTGTCCACCATCGGCGGGCGGATGCCGACGGGCCTCGCCGACCTCGCGCTCGGCCTGTTCGGCCAGTTCATGATGGGCGGTTTGAAGGGCGCGATGTCCCAGGTCACCGACACCGTCGGGACCGCGTCGTCCTCGGTGTCCGAGCTGAGCTCTGGCATCTCGCGCACCGCGGCCGTCTACCACGGTACCGACGAGAACAACGCAACCAACCTGACGCAGCAGTACCCGGGCTGACCACGTCGCGCACCGCCGACCCGGTCCCGATCGGGTCGGCGGGTGCGGCAGTCATGACCAGTGGAGATGCAATGAGCGGATTCACCGTCAACATAGAAGCTCTCGAACAGTGCCGCACCGAGGTGTCCGGCCAGGTCGGGCCGATGGCCGCCGCCGGAGACGACCTGCCGGCCGGCCTCAGCGCAGGCACGTTCGGTGACCTCGAAGGAGCCGGGGCGCTCGCCGACGCGATGAACGCGTTCGCCGAGGGCGTCGGCGCCGAGATCGCCGCGGCCAGCGAGCGGCTCACCCAGGTCGCCGCCGCGGTCGAGGCCGTCATCGGCACCGTCCGCGAGACCGACATGAACAGCGCCCGGTGCCTGACCGCGGCATGAGACTGGCTGAGGTAGATACACGATGACGCACAAGGACGAGGCCAGCACTCTGCCCGGCAGCGCGCCGGAGCTGGCCACCATGGCCGACCCGGTCTACGTCACGGCCGACGGCGGGGTGTTCGACGATCTCGGCACCAGGTTCACCGAGGCCGGTGGCAGGACCGCGGTGGCGACGAACAAGGTCAAGTCGGTGATCGGCGACGTCGACGGCGCGTGGGACGGCGCGTCCGCCGACAGCTTCGTCGAGTACATGAACGGGTTCACCACCGCCGGGATGTCGCTCACCGACGCGCTGACCAACGCGGGCTCCGACATGCACAACGCGGATGGCACGGTGCAGGGTGCGCGGGACGCGCTGGAAGGGGTGTTCGCCAACCTCGTCACCGAGGTGCAGGCGATGGACTGCCCGGCGGAGGAAGGCGAATACGAGAAGGACATCAGCGAGGTGGTCGAGCGTTACCGCCCGCAGGTCGCCGAACAGGTCGATCTCGCGCGCTCGGCGATGACGGACGCCGCGTCCGCGCTGTCCGGGCTCCTGGAGAGCATCAACCCCAAGTTCTCCACGATGCCCGACCCGAACACCGGCACGTTCACGCCGAACGGCGGCGGGCCACTGGAGTGGATCCCGACCGAGCCGCCCCAGCTCGGGCCCGGCAACGGGGAACCGGGCGGCGGGGAACCGGGTGGCGGCGAGTCGCCAGGCGGCGGAACCCCGGGTGGTGAGACGCCGCCGGGTGAGACCCCGCCGGGTGGCGAAATGCCGCCAGGTGGCGAAACGCCTCCGGGTGAAACGCCAGGCGGTACGACGCCGGGCGGTGCTCCGGGTGGTGAGACGCCAGGCGGTGCTCCGGGTGGTGAGACCCCGGGCGGAACCCCTGGCGGGGAGGTTCCGCCGGGTGAGGAGGTGCCGCCAGGTGGCGAGGTCCCGCCGGGTGGAGAGACCCCGAACGGCGAGACCGAGGGCAATATCCTCGACGCCGCCCGGGGCGAACTCGGCTACGAGGAAGGTCCCGGCAACGAGAACAAGTACGGCCCGTCCGCGGCGTGGTGCTCGTCGTTCGCCACGTGGGCGTGGCGTGAGGCCGGTGTGGACATCCCATCCCTGCCGTTCACCGGCGACGTCTACACCTGGGGCGAGGAGCGTGGCCTGGCCTACGACGCGGGCAACCTCAGCCAGGCACGCCCCGGTGACGTGCTGCTGTTCGGCACCGGCCCGGAGTCCACGGAGACCAGCACCCACATCGGGATCGTGGAATCGGTCAACGGCGACCAGGTCACGTTGATCGAGGGCAACTCGGGTGACCGGGTCCAGCGGGTCGACCACAGCCTGTCCGGAGGAGAGTTCTACGGAGGCGTGCACCCGCAGTGACCTGGATCGGCAGAATCTCGTTGCGGTACCGGCATTCCGCGGCGTGAGGTCGTTGGCTGACGGTGCGAGGGGCGCCGTCAGCCAACGCGATTGGCCGCGCTCTGACAACCCGGACGGGTAGAGCGCGGCCAATCGCGGGTTTCGGGGTCGGGGTCCGCGACGCGGCCCGGAAGCGGTTGGACAGATCGGTTGGATACTGACGGGGAGTATCGCTTTTCCTCACCGTCGGCTGATGGTTCGCCCTGATGAGGGTGGTCGCCGGTCGTCACCTTCCTTCCCACTCGTGGAGTAGCGCCCTTGCGCCATACCCGGATGTGCAATGACCACTCGATCGAGTGGACGTCCGGTGCTGGCGAATGACTGCGGTTGCGCCGATTATCGAAAACTTGGAGCCTGATATTCGGTAACTCATCGAATTTGACGAACAAGCGGAGGCCATGATGGCTGGAAAAACAGCGGATCCCCTCGAGATGAAGATTGAATACGAGTTCGACAAGCTGGACGGTAACCGTGACGGCTACGTCGAATGGTCGGACTACGACGCCCTGGTCGGCCGTTACAAGAAGGTGGCGAGCGTCAAAGAGGACGACCGCCGGGTCAGGGCGCTCGAGGCGTTCTACCGGATGCACTGGCTGGAACTGCTGCGTCATGCCGATACTCACGAGGATCGCTTGTCGAAGGATCAGTTCATCACCGCGACCCGTCTCGCCACATCCGACGAGAATCGGCTCAACGTCAGCGATGTCGGCGCGCACGTGATTTTCGATCTCATCGACGTCGACGCCGATGGCGCGATCAGCAAGAAAGAACTCACGCGCTTCCTCGACCACGTCTGGAAAATCGACCAGACCGACGCGATGTACAGCCTTGACGCGCTGGGCGCCAACGGTGGCAGGATGATTTCGCGGGACGAATTCGTGAGTGGCATCAGCGAACATCTCACGTAGTCGCGCCGGCCTGCCGAACGGGCGCGCCGATGCGGTCGTTGTCGGCGTCCGAGGTCGAGTCGGCGAACGGGTTCGAATGAGTGCGGGGTGCGGTTGCGGTAGCTCGTTCGCCGCGGCCGCACTGCCGTCACCACCGCACGAGCACCCGCTCCAGCCCACCTACCACCAAGCCCTCCCGGACCGCCAAGGTCTCCGGTGGCTCCGCCAGTTCGAGCGTGGGCAGTCTGCGCAGAAGCACCCGGAGCACGGTTTGCAGCTCGACCCTGGCGAGGGTCTGCCCGACGCAGGAGTGCGGTCCGATGCCGAACGCGAGGTGCGGGTTCGGGGTGCGGCCAAGATCCACGCGGTCGGCGTCGGCGAACGTACGATCGTCCCGGTTGGCCGCGCCGATGCTGCACACGACCGCCGTGCCCTCGGTCAGCGCGCGGTCGCCGATCTCGAGGTCGGCGGAGAGGTAGCGGGGAATTCCGAAGCCCGGGTTGGGATCGAAGCGCAGGATCTCCTCGACGGCGGTGCGCACCAGGCCGGGATCGGCGAGCAGCCGCGCCCACCGGCCCGGCTCGGCGAGCAGGTGCGCGACCATCTTGCCGATCATGCCTGCCGTCGTCTCGTACCCGGCCACCAGCAGTCCCTGGCTGGTGGCGATGAGCATCTCGTCGGAGAGCAGCCCGTCGAACTCGTCGGTGAACCGGATGAACTCGCTGATCAGGTCGTCGCCGGGGTCGGCTCGTTTGGCGGCGATGTGCTTCGCGAAGTAGTCACCGAACTCCGCCTGCGCGACATCGATCTCCGCCTGGGTGTATTTGGTCATGCTGAGCATCGTGTCCGACCAGTACGCGAACCGGTCCCGGTCGGTGTCCGGCACCCCGAGCTGGTCGCAGATCACCGCTGCCGGCAACGGAAACCCAAGGGCGGGCAACAGGTCCACCGGTGCACCACGCTCGATCATCGCGGTGACGAGCGACTCGGTGGTCTCCTCGATGCGCGGCTGGATGGCCTGCACACGTCTCGTCGTGAACGCCCTGCTGATGATCTGGCGCCAGCGCTGGTGCAGGACGTCCTCGGTCAGTGCCTCACCGAAGACCCCGCCCTCCTCGTTCGCGGTGACCCGCGCGGCGTCAGGGGCGACGAGGTGCCGGGTGAACCGCGGGTCGGAGAGCACCCGCCGCACGTCGTCGTACCGGGTGAGCAGCAGCGCCTGGTCTCCACTTGGCCACCGCACCGGCGCGACGGGCTCGCCGGCCCGCAGAGCCGCCCATTCCGGCGGCGGGCCGAGCGCGTCGGGCATGCGGAACGGATAGGTGGGCACTGCATCGCCCATGAAGACTCCTCGTCGAGGCTGACCCTCCACCAATGTCGCGTTAGGACGATAACGGCATGCCGATGCCCTCGCGAGCCAGCGCGTGCGTGGTCAGCCCGCCTGCGCGAGGTAGTGGTCGAGCAGGCTGTGCAACGCACGCCGCATCAGTGGGCGGTCGAGCCCGCGTGCGTTACCCCTGACGTAGGCCCGCACCAAGGGGTGCAGCCGGTAGCGTCCCGGCGCGGTCTGCCGCAGCAGCCGGGCGTCGACGAGGTCCTCGAGCAGCCGGTCTGCCATCGGGACGCTCACCTCGGCGAGCGCGGCCGCGGACGGCGGTCGCACGTCGGTCCCGAGGTGAAGGCCGAGCAGGTCGAGCATCCGGCGCTGGTCGTCGCCCAGCGCCGTGCGGGACACCGCCAGCGCCGTGGCGAGGGCCGGCGCCATCGAGGCCAGCTCGGCGAGCAGCGTGCGTTCGTCGGCGAGGCGCCGCACCAGATGTTCGACCGTCCACGTGGGACGATCGCGGAGCCGGTCGGCCGCGGCCCGCACCGCGAGTGGCAGTCCGCCGCACAGCCCGACGACGGCGGCCACCTGCGTGCCGGGTTCGTCGGTTCTGTTGCTCACCGCGGCGAAGAGGTTCGCGGCGTCGTGCTGGGGCAGCACGTCGAGGGACAGCGGAAACGCCTGTCCGAGCCCGGGAAGTCCGCGCCGGCAGGTGACCAGGACGCGGCTCGTGCCCGCACCGGGCAGCAGCGGCAGGACCTGGTCGGCGCGGTGCGCGTCGTCGAGCACGACGACCACCCGCCGGCACGCGACCGTCGAGCGCCAGAGCGCGGCCCGTGCCTCGGTGCCCAGCGGGATCGCCGCGGCGGGCACGTCGAGCGAGGCCAGCAGCCGGGCCAGCGCCTCGGCGGCCGGCAGCGGGGGCGTTTCGGGGGTCGAACCGTGCAGGTCGAGGAACAGCGCGCCGTCCGGGTGGTCCGCCGCGAGGCGGTGCGCCGCGTGCATCGCCAGCGCGGTCTTGCCGACCCCCGCCATGCCGTCGATCACGACGACCCGGTGGTCCGAGGTGAGTTCGGCGAGTTCGGTCGTGCGCCCGATGAACGGCGCGGGGGCCGAGGGCAGCTGGGCAGGCGACGCGGCGGGCATGACGACTGTCGCCGGCTCGTCGCCGAGCAGCCGCAGGTGCAGTTCGCGAAGCTCGAGGCCGGGTTCGAGACCGGTGGTGTCCACCAGCGCGGTGCGCGTGCGCCGGTAGACCTCGAGCGCCTCCGCCCGCCTGCCACACCGGTACAGGGCGAGCATGAGCAGCACGGCCCGGTCCTCGGCGAGCGGGTCGTGCGCGAGCAGCGCGCGTAGTTCGGGCAGCAGCTCGGCGTGCTCGCCGAGCGCGAGCCGGGCGCGCAGCAGTCGCTCGTGGAGGTACTCCCTGCGCGCCTCGAGCCTGGTGGCCTCGGCGTCGAGCAGCGGACCGGCCGCGACGTCGGCCAGCGCGGGCCCGCGCCACATCGCCAGCGCCCTGGCCAGGTGCGTGCTGGCCGTGTCGGCGTCGGCCGCCCGTTCGCCCGCCGACGCGTGCTCGGTGAACTCGGCGAGGTCGAGTTCACCCGGCAGGACGGTGACCACATGACCGTCGGCACCGGTGCGCAACCGGGACGCCGGTTCGCCGGGCACGTGCAGTGCCCGCCGCAGGCGGGTCAGGTAGGTGCGCAGGTTGGAGCCCGCCGAGCTCGGCGTGTCCGTCCACACCAGACGCAGCAGCGCTCTGCTGCCCACCTCGGCGTTGGCGTGCAACAACAACGCGCCGAGCACGGCACGCTGCCGGGGGCCGCCGAGCGTCGCGGGCCGGCCGGCCACCCGCATCTCGACCGGGCCGAGCACCCGAAACTCCACTTGCGACGTCACGTGAGCGACTATATGCGGATCGTGTGCGCCGTCATATGCCCCGCTTCGGTGAGACTGCTTCAGGACACGACCACGGAGGAGAGCACCCTGCATGTCGCTCACCGAAGAGACGTATGAGCGGAACGGGTACCGAAGCGGGGTGGAGCTGGTCCCGATCACCGCGCTGCGGGCAGGTGATTCGCCTCGGCTCGCGGGCGAGAGCGCGGACCACGTCCGCACCCTCGCGGAGGCGGAGGTGCCGTTGCCCCCGATCGTGGTGCACCGGCAGACCATGCGGGTGATCGACGGCATGCACCGGCTGCGGGCCGCGGCGTTGCTGTCCCGCCACGAGGTCGAGGTGCGCTGGTTCGACGGCGACAAGGACGACGCGTTCGTGGTGGCCGTCGAGGCGAACACGGCCACCGGGCTGTCGCTGTCCACAGCGGACCGCAGGGCGGCCGCGGCGCGCATCGTCACCACCCACCCGACCCGTTCCGACCGCTGGGTCGGCGCCGTCACCGGGCTCGCCGCGACCACCGTCGGCGCGATCCGCCGCTGTTCGACCGTCCCCGGTGGACAGTCGAACAGCAGGCTCGGCAGGGACGGCAGGGTCCGGCCACTCGACGGCAGTGGTGGCCGGCTGCTCGCCGCCGAGCTGATGCGTGCCGACCCCGATCGGTCGCTGCGGGAGATCGCCCGCGCAGCAGGCATCGCCCCGTCGACGGCGCTCGACGTCCGCAACCGCCTGCGGGTCGGCGC
>NZ_JBARWZ010000316.1:0-13075 GCF_049647105.1 Actinophytocola sp. | reverse complement strand
CCGCCGACCGCGGTGGCCGTGTCGCTGACCGTGCCGGACGCGGAGACGCCGTACGGGATGCGGCCAAGCCCGCACCGGCGCCCGTCGCCGGTCCCAAGGGACGGCTCCGCGCCGAGGCCGGACCTGGTGCTCGTGGAGGTCGACCGGGCGCGGCTCGCGCGGCAGGTGCTGCTGGCGCCGCCGGTCCTGTTGTTCTTCGGATTGCTCGCGGTGGCGCTGTACGTCAACTGGGGGCGGCTCGGGCTCGACCTCGCGGGCGGGCGGTTGCTTCCGGTGCCCGACCTCACCGCGACCTGGTCCTCCTACCTCGGGACGTGGCACCCCGTGGCGGGCGGGACCGCGTCGCCCGCACCCGCCGCGCTCGCGATCATCGGCGGGCTGGGGGCGGTGCTCGCGCCCGTCGGTGGCACACAGGCGGCCGTCGCCATGCTCTTGCTGGGCAGCATGCCGCTGTCCGGGCTGTTCGCCTACGTGGCGACACGGCGGCTGCCGGTGCACCGCTGGGCGCGTGCACTGATCGCCGCCGCGTACGCGTTGCTGCCGCCCGCGACGGCCGCGGTCGCGCAGGGCAGGCTCGACGTGGTCGTCGCGCACCTGCTGGTGCCACCGGTGACGGCCGGGATCGTCGCGCTGCTCGGCCGGTCGAGGACGAACTCGACGGCCTGGCTGTCGACGGCCGCGTTGTCGGCGTTCGGGCTGGCGGTCATCGGCGCGTTCTCGCCCCTCGTGCACCTGCTGCTGCTGGCGTACGCGCTGGCGGGGTTCGTGGTCGTGCCCGGCTACCGGGGGACCGGGCGGCGGCGGGTGGCCGCGTTGTTCGTGGTGGTGCTGATGCCGCTCGCGCTGCTGCTGCCGTGGCCCGCGGTGGTGATCCAGCATCCTGGCGTGGTGGTGCACGGGCTCGGTGCGCTGGTGCCGACGCCGGTGACGTCGATCATCGACCTGGTGTCGCTCTACCCCGGCGGGCCGGGCGCGTGGCCGGTCGTCGGACTGGTCGTGGTGGTGTTCGCGCTGGCCGGGGTCGTGGTGCGGCCGAGGCGGACCGCGTTTCCCGGGCTGGCGCTCGCGGTGCTCGGCGGCTGCGCGGTCGCGCTGGTGCGGCTGATGGGCGCGACCCCGATCACCGGCGGTTCCGCGATGTACGGCTGGGCGGGTGCGGGCCTGGTGGTCGCCGGGTGGGGGCTGCTGTACGCGTTGCTCGGCGTGTGCCGGACCGGTGGGCCCGCGATCTCGTGGGTGCGGCCCGCCGCGGTGCTTGGCGTGCTCGGGGTGCTGGGGCTGGCGGTCGGCGCGGTGGTGGCTGGGCCGGCAGGCCCGCTGTCGACCGGTGCGCCGCGGCTGGCGAGCACGTTGCAGCGGGAGCTGGCGGACACCGGCCGGTGGGTGCTCGTGCTGCCCGGCGGCGAGCCCCGGATGACGGCGGGCCGCACCCCGGCGTTCGGTGACGACGACCTGGCGCCGGTCGACGCGGCGAGCGGCATGCGTGGCCTCGCGGAGGTGCTGGTGGCGGACCCGAAGGTCGGCGTCGCGCAGGCGGCGGCCGCCGGGGTGCTGTTCGTGGTGGTGCCGACCGAACGGGAGGCGACCGAGTTGCGGGAGTCGGCGGGTGACCTGGTGGCGGACGCGCCCGCGATGTCCGACGGCAGGCCGGTGCTGCGGCTGCAGCCCGCTGCCGGTCAGGTGACGCTGCTGTCGCCGGAGCTCGCGCGGCGGGCGGTCACTGGCGGCGAGCCGCCGACGGACCTGGGGGCGGCGGGCATCGTGCCGGTGGAGGCGGCGCCGCCGTCGGTGGCCGTGCGGGTGTCGGACGGACCGGCTGGGCGGCTGCTGGTGATCGCGGCGGAGGAGGAACCGGGCTGGAAGGCGACGATCGACGGCAAGCCGGTGCCGATCGTCCGCGCGTGGAACCACCTGGTGGCGGTCTCGCTACCGACCAGGTCGGCGGAGGTGCGGGTGGAACAACCAACAGCCCTACGCAGCGTCCTGCTCCTGACCCAAGCAGCAATGGTCCTGTTCACAGCCCTAACCGCCATCCCCAGCCGCCAACCCCACTAAACCCCGCGAGTCCACGGTTCAGAACCCGCGAGTCCACGGTTCGGGACCCGCGAGTCTGGGTTTCAGGACCGCTGAGTTTGCGGTTCGGAGCTGATAGCGCTGGACGCGAACCACCAACTCAGCGGTTCCGAACCGAAGACTCGCGGGTTCCGAACCGAAGACTCGCGGGTTCTGAACCGTGGACTCGCGGGTTCTGAACCGTGGACTCGCGGGTTCTGAACCGTGGACTCGCGGGTTCTGAACCGTGGACTCGCGGGGTTTTTAGGGTTCGCCCTCGATGATCGTGGGGTCCACGCCTAGGTAGTTGGCCACCTGGTCGACCAGGACGTGGTGGACGAGGTCCGCGAGGTCGGCGCCGTCGCGGGCGCGGGCCTCCAGGGGGCGGCGGAACAGGACGATCCGCGCCTTCGTCGGCATGCCCCTGCGATCCACACCCGCCGGGACGAGCCGGGCGAGGGGCACGCCTGCGTCGGTGAGGGTGCCGTCGGACTCGAGCGACGGCTCGTCGCCGCTGACGTCCGGGACGTCGTCGACGGCGATGTCGAGCTTGGTCAGCTCGGTCCGCCAGCGTGCCTCGATCGGTTCCAGCGCGGCCAGCACCAGCGCGTCGAAACGCTCGGCCCGGGTCGACGCGGCGGGCAGCGTCGACGGGTACAGGGACCCGCGCAGCCCTCGGCCGTGCCGGTCCCTGTTGGGGCGTCGTCGCCGCCTGAGCCTGCCGCTTGCCGAGGTCACGGTGTCGAGCGTATCGAGGGCGTGAAGCCACCCATCCAACACGGTGTGGCGAGGGGCCAATTCCGCCAGGACGCGCTATCGTCCACGATCGTGCGGAGCGTGCGGAAGTGTTCGCGGACCGGGTGCGGCCACCCGGCGGTTGCGACGCTGACCTACGCGTACGCCGACTCGACCGCCGTCGTCGGGCCGCTCGCCACCTACTCCGAACCGCACAGCTACGACCTGTGCGAGGAGCACGCGCTGCGCCTCACGGTCCCCCGCGGCTGGGAGGTCGTCCGCCACGACGGCGAGTTCGCCGTCCCCGAGCCGTCCGTCGACGATCTGACCGCGCTCGCCGAGGCCGTCCGCGAGGCGGGCCGCCCGGACCGGCCCATCGAGCAGCCGGCGCCGGAACGCCAGAGCAGCGGGGGCAACCGCCGTGGCCACCTGCGTGTGCTGCCCAACCCGGTCACCGAATAACCCGCCGAGCAGCACCCTGGGTAGCACCTCACCTCGACGTACGGCCAGACCAGTAGGCTCGGCTGAGGCAAACACTTTGACTTCTCGGGGAGCACTGGTGCGTGACCTGTCCGGCGTCTTCAAGGCCTACGACATCCGTGGCGTCGTCGGCGAACAACTCGACGCGGACCTGGTCCGCGACATCGGGGCGGCGTTCGCCCGCCAGATGACCGGTGCCGAAGGGATCGTGATCGGGCACGACATGCGTGCCTCGTCGCCGGGGCTCGCGAGCGCGTTCGCCGAGGGCGTGACGCGAGAGGGCGTCGACGTCGTGATGATCGGCCTCGCGTCCACCGACATGCTGTACTTCGCCTCCGGCAGGCTGAACCTGCCTGGCGCGATGTTCACCGCGAGCCACAACCCGGCCAAGTACAACGGGATCAAGCTGTGCCGGGCCGGTGCCGCGCCCGTCGGCCAGGAGACCGGGCTGACCGAGATCCAGCACGAGGTCGAGGCGGGCACGCCGCCGTCGGAGGGCAGGACGGCGGGCAGGCTCGAGACCCGCGACATGCTCACCGAGTACGTGGCCTACCTGCACACGCTCGTCGACCTGTCCGGCAGCAGGCCGCTGAAGGTCGTCGTCGACGCGGGCAACGGCATGGGTGGCCACACGGTGCCCGCCATGTTCGACGGTCTGCCGATCGACATCGTGCCGATGTACTTCGAGCTGGACGGCAGCTTCCCCAACCACGAGGCCAACCCGCTCGACCCGAAGAACATCGTCGACCTGCAGGCGAAGGTCCGCGAGGTCGGTGCGGACGCGGGACTGGCGTTCGACGGGGACGCCGACCGCTGCTTCGTCGTCGACGAGCAGGGCGAGCCGGTGCCGCCGAGCGCGGTCACGGCGCTGGTCGCGGTGCGGGAGCTGAAGAAGGACCCTGGCGGCACGGTCATCCACAACCTGATCACGTCGAAGGCGGTGCCGGAGATCGTCGCCGAGCATGGCGGCAAGCCGGTCCGCACCCGCGTCGGCCACTCGTTCATCAAGGCCGAGATGGCGACGACGGACGCGATCTTCGGCGGCGAGCACTCCGCCCACTACTACTTCCGCGACTTCTGGCGTGCCGACACCGGCATGCTCGCCGCACTGCACGTGCTCGCCGCGCTCGGTGAGCAGGAGCGGCCGCTGTCCGAGCTGACCGCCGAGTACTCGCGCTACTCAGCGTCCGGCGAGATCAACTCGACAGTCGAGGACCAGGCCGGCCGGATGGCCGCGGTGAAGGAGGCGTTCGCGTACCGCTCCGGTGTCACCACCGACGAGCTGGACGGCCTCACCGTGGAGTTGCCAGCCGGCGGCTGGTTCAACCTGCGGCCGTCCAACACCGAGCCGCTGCTGCGCCTGAACATCGAGGCGGCGGACGACACGGCTGTCGCGGCGATCCGCGACGAGGTGCTCGCGATCGTCCGTGCCTGAGGAGGAGGGGACCGATATGGCTGTAGAGCTGGACCCGAGGCTCCTGGAGATCCTCGCGTGCCCGTCGGACGACCACGCGCCGCTGCGCCTCGGTACGCCGACGGACCCCGAGGCCGACATGCTCACGTGCACGTCCTGCGGCCGGCAGTACCGGGTGGAGGACGGCATTCCCGTGCTGCTGCTCGACGAGGCGATCGAACCGGGAGTGGAGGCGGCGAGCGACGAAGAGGGCGCCGCCACGTGAGTGCCGCGGTCGACGACACCCTGCTGGACGACACCGGCAGGCTGTCCGACGTCGACGTAGAAGGGCTGCTGCCCGCGGCCGCGCGGGCGGGTGCCCAGGTGCGCGCCACGCTGGAGGCGGGCAGGGAAGCGGGCATGGCGCGGCTCGCCGGGCACCGTCCGCGTGCGCTCGTGCTGCTCACCAGGCCCGGCCTCGGCCCGCACGCGGCGAAGCTGCTGATGCTGCTGCTGGGCCGCGCGTGCCCGGTGCCGGTGGTGCTGACCGACACCGCGCCGCCGTGGCTCGGCCCGCTGGACGTGGTGGTCGCGCACACCGACGACGCGGGGGACACGGAACTGGCCGAGTCGATCGACCGCGCTGGCCGTTACGGGTCCGGGGTCGTGTTGACCGCGCCGGAGGACGGGCCGGTCGCCGCCGCTGCCGCGGGCAAGGCCGTGCTGATCACGCCGCGTGTGCCGGTGCCGCCCGGCTTCGGGTTCCCGCGTGCGCTCGCCGCGGGCCTGCTCACCGCGACCACCCTGGAGCTGCTGCGCACCGACCTCGACATGGTCGCGGACGAGCTGGACCGCGAGGCCGAGCGCGACCACATGCAGCACGAGTCGTTCGTGAACCCGGCCAAGGCGCTCGCGTTGCGGCTGGCCGAGCGCACGCCGCTGCTGTGGGGTCTCGACGACGTCGCGACCGGGGTCGGCTGGTACGCGGCGCAGGTGCTCGCCACCCACACCGACGTGGTGTGCGACGTGGCCGCCTACCAGCAGGCCGCGAGCCGCACCGCGCTGCACCGGGCCGCCGCGCAGGCCGCGGCGGGCACCGACATCTTCGCCGACCCTGACGACCTCGATCCGTCGGCGGCGTCGCCGCTGCGGGCGTTCCTGCTGGCCGTCAGCGGGTCGCCGACGGACTCGGTGCGCAGGATGGCCGCCGACATGCTGCCGGACGCGGACCTGATCACACCGGCAGAGGAGATCACGGCGGACGTGACCGCGTGCGCCGCCGTGCTCGCACTGCGGTTCGAACTGGCCGCCCTGTACCTGGGTTTCGCTGCGGGCACGATCGGCGGCGCCACCCGTTACGCGCCCGCGCGGCCGAGGGAGTGAGCGTGGAGCTGCTGGAGAACCCCGTCCGGCCCTACGCGTGGGGCTCGCGGACCACCATCGCCGACCTCGTCGGCAGGCCGGTGCCCGCGCCCCACCCGGAGGCCGAGCTGTGGATGGGCGCCCACCCCGGCGACCCGTCGTGGATCGGGGACGAGTCCCTGGTGGACGTGCTGGCGAAGGACCCAGAGGGGCAGCTTGGCGAGGACGTCGTCGCCCGGTGGGCAGGCAAGCTGCCGTTCCTGGTGAAGGTGCTGGCCGCCGAGGAGCCACTCAGCCTGCAGGCGCACCCGTCGGACGCGCAGGCCGCCGAGGGCTACGCGCGCGAGGAGCGGCAGGGCATGCCCCGGGACGCGGCCATTCGCAACTACCCGGACCCGACGGCGAAGCCGGAACTGCTGTGCGCGCTGACCGAGTTCCACGCGCTGGCCGGGTTCCGCGACCCGCGGCGCACGGTCGAGCTGCTCCGGGCCGTCGAGACGCCGGGCCTGTCGCCGTACGTGGAGCTGCTCGCCGAGGACCCGAACCGCGAGGGCCTGCGCGCGTTGTTCACGACGTGGATCACGCTGCCGCAGCCCGCGATCGACGCGCTGATGCCGGAGCTGCTCGACGAGTGCGTGCGGCACGTCAAGGACCACGGCCCGTTCGAGCTGGAGTGCCGCACCGCGCTGGAGCTGGGCGAGGGCTATCCGGGCGACGCGGGGGTGCTGGCCGCGCTGCTGCTGAACCGGCTGGTCCTCGCGCCGGGCGAGGCGATCTTCCTGCCCGCCGGGAACCTGCACACCTACCTGCACGGCACCGGGGTGGAGGTGCTCGCGAACTCGGACAACGTGCTGCGCGGCGGCCTCACCCCCAAGCACGTCGACGTGCCGGAACTGTTGCGGGTACTGGACTTCGGCTACGGCGACATGACCGTGACGACTGGCGAGCAAACCGGCGCCCGGCATGTCTACCGGACGAGCGCACCGGAGTTCGAACTGTCCCGCCTGGAGTGGCGCAACGAGACCTCGCCAGTCCGACTGCCGACCGGCACCCCCCGCATCCTGGTGACCATCGACGGAGAGCTGACGGTAGCAGCCGACGAGGAAAAGACAGCCCTGCCAAGAGGCCGCGCCATGTGGATCCCAGCAAGCGACCCAGAAATAACCCTAACCCCAGCCAACACCTGGACCCGAGCCTTCACCGCCACCCCAGGCCACCCCTAACCCCACCCAAGCCCGCGAGTCCACGGTTCAGAACCCGCGAGTCTGCCGTTCGGAACCCGCGAGTCTTCGGTTGGGGACCCGCGAGTCCACGGTTCGGAACGCGCGAGTCTTCGGTTGGGGACGCGCGAGTCTTCGGTTCGCGACCGGCGGTTCGGCTCTGCCGCCGTTAGACGCGAAGCGCCAACTCAGGGGTCCTGAACCCCCGACTCGCGGGTCCTGAACCCCCGACTCGTGGGTCCTGAACCGTGGACTCGCGGGTTCTGGACTGTGGACTCGCGGGGTGTGGGGTGTGGGTTTTGGGGCTGGCGAGACATTGGGGTGGGTGGGTCTCTAGGCTTCTCTCGGTTTGAGGCAAATCCGACATGGCGTGAGGAGCGAGCGGTGAGCGCAGGGGGCGGTACCAAGGCGATTCTCGCGGCGTTGGGGGCGAACGCCGGCATCGCGGTGGCCAAGTTCGTCGGGTTCGCGATCACCGGCGCGTCGTCGATGCTCGCCGAGGCAGTGCACTCGGTCGCGGACACCTCCAACCAGGGCCTGCTGCTGCTCGGCCAGAAGACGTCGCAGCGCAAGGCCACCAAGGAGCACCCGTTCGGCTTCGGCCGCGACCGGTACTTCTACTCGTTCATCGTCGCGTTGATGCTGTTCTCGCTCGGTTCGGCGTTCGCGATCTACGAGGGCATCCACAAGCTGCAGCACCCGGAGCCGCTGACCTCACCGATGGTGGCGGTGGTCATCCTCCTGGTGGCGATCGGGCTCGAGAGCTACAGCTTCCGCACCGCGATCATCGAGTCCCGCAAGATCAAGGGCGAGACGAGCTGGTGGGGCTTCATCCGCCAGTCCCGCACGCCGGAGCTCCCGGTCGTCCTGCTGGAGGACGCCGGCGCCCTGTTCGGCCTGCTGTTCGCGCTGTTCGGCGTTGGCCTCGCGGTCATCACCGGCGACCCGGTGTTCGACGCCATCGGCACGCTCATGATCGGCGCGCTGCTCGGCGTGATCGCGATCATCCTGATCGTCGAGATGAAGAGCCTCCTCATCGGTGAGGGCGCCACGAACCCCGAGCTGGACCGCATCAGCGAGGCGATCGTCGCGGGCCGCGTGCAGCGCCTGATCCACATCCGCACCCAGTACATCGGCCCGGACGAGATGCTGGTCGCGGCGAAGATCGCGCTCGAGCCGGGCCTGCCGCTGGCGGACGTGGCGAGCGAGATCGACGGCGCGGAGAAGCGCATCCGCGAGTCCGTGCCAACGGCCCGGCTGATCTACCTGGAACCCGACCTGGACCGCACCAGCCCGCCTGTCCCGAACTAAAGGTCCAGCTGACGGCGCGGATACCCGGCGGATCGTGGCGGGGTGCCGTCACGGTGTCCTGAGGTTCCGCCCGCGGGCGGTGATCCGCTGGACGCGACACCGGCTCCGTTCCGGCGTTATCGTCAGCTGTCGAAGTTGACGGTGATCGGGAGGGGTGGTGGCGTGCCGGGGTCGGGGTTGGCGCGGACGAAATCGGTCGAGCAATCCATCAAGGACACCGATGAGCCGGGTTCACGGCTGAAGAAGAACCTCAGCGCGTGGGATCTCACGGTCTTCGGGGTCGCGGTCGTCATCGGCGCGGGCATCTTCACGCTCACCGCGCGCACCGCGGGTGATCTCGCGGGCCCGTCGGTGTCCCTCTCGTTCGTGCTGGCGGCCATCGCCTGCGGGCTCGCGGCGCTCTGCTACGCGGAGTTCGCGTCGACGGTGCCGGTCGCGGGCAGCGCGTACACGTTCTCGTACGCCACGTTCGGCGAGTTCGTCGCGTGGATCATCGGCTGGGACCTGGTGCTGGAGTTCGCGGTCGGCTCGGCCGCGGTCGCCACCGGCTGGTCGGAGTACCTGCAGACGGTGCTGGTGTACATCTTCGGCGACGGGGCGACGACGTCGTTCGACATCGGGAGCGTGACCATCAACTGGGGCGCGCTGCTGCTGGTGATCGTGCTGACGGTGCTGCTGGCGGTGGGCACGAAGCTGTCGTCGCGGGTCAGCATGGTGATCACCGGCATCAAGGTCGTGATCGTGCTGTTTGTGATCATCTTCGGCTTCTTCTTCATCAAGGCCGCGAACTACGACCCGTACATACCGCCGGGCGAGACCGGTGGCGGCGCCTCGTCGACCGGGGTCGACCAGACCGTGTTCTCGTGGCTCGCGGGCGGCACCAGCTCGGCGTTCGGGGTGTTCGGGCTGCTGGCGGGTGCGTCGCTGGTGTTCTTCGCGTTCATCGGGTTCGACGTGGTCGCGACGACGGCCGAGGAGACGAAGAACCCGAAGCACGCCATCCCGCGCGGCATCCTCGGTTCGCTCGCGATCGTCACCGTGCTGTACGTGCTGGTGTCGCTGGTGTTGACGGGCATGGTCAAGTACACGGAACTGGCGTCCGAAGGCGGGGAGCACAAGACCCTCGCGACGGCGTTCGCGCTGAACGACGTGGACTGGGCCGCGAACCTCATCTCGGTCGGCGCGCTGGCCGGTCTGACGACGGTCGTGATGGTGCTGATGCTGGGCCAGATCCGCGTCCTGTTCGCCATGTCGCGGGACGGTCTGCTGCCGAGGTCGCTGTCCCGCACCGGTGAGCGCGGCACGCCGGTCCGCGCGACCATCCTCGTCGGTGGCCTGGTCGCGGCGGCCGCGACGTTCTTCCCGGCAGGCAAGCTGGAGGAGATGGTGAACGTGGGCACGCTGTTCGCGTTCATCCTGGTGTCGGCGGGTGTGATGGTGTTGCGGCGCAACCGGCCCGACCTGGAACGCTCCTTCAAGGTGCCCGCGCTGCCGGTGATCGGTGTGCTGGCGATCCTCGCGTGCCTGTGGCTGATGCTGAACCTGACCATCCTGACGTGGGTGCGGTTCTTCGTCTGGATGGCGATCGGGGTCGTCGTGTACTTCGTGTACGGCAGGAGGAACTCGGTGCTGGGCAAACAACTGTGACCCATCTCTGCCTCGACGTCGGTTCCACGTGGACGAAGGGCGCGCTCGTCGCCGACGACGGCGAACTGCTGGGCACGGCACAGCACGAGACGACGCCGCCCGAGGTGCTGGACGGGGTGGCGGCGGTGACCGCCGCTCTGTCCGCGTCGGCCGCGACCGTGCTGGCCTGCTCGTCGGCCGGTGGTGGGCTGAGGCTGGCGGTCGTCGGGCAGGAACGCCTGGTGAGCACGGAAGCCGGGCAGCGGGTGGCGTTGTCGGCCGGCGCGAAGGTCGTGCACGTGTCGGCGGGTGAGCTGCCGAACGTGTACGCCCTGCGCGCGTCCCGCCCGGACGTGGTGCTGCTGGTCGGTGGCACCGACGGCGGTGACGAGAAGGTCCTGCTGCACAACGCGACCCGGCTCGCCCGTGCCCGGGTTGCGGTGCCGATCGTGCTGGCGGGCAACGCGGCCGCCCGGGACTCCGCTATGTCCATATTGGACGGACGGACCGTCGTGGCGACCGACAACGTGCTGCCGGACGTGGGCGAGCTGTCGCCTGGGCCCGCTCGTGCCGCGATCCGCGAGGTGTTCCTGTCCCACGTGATCGGCGGCAAAGGGCTGTCGCGCGGGCCGCGCTTCCGCGAGCTGGTGCGCACGGTCACGCCGGACGCGGTGCTGTCCGGTGTCGCGGTCCTCGCGGCACAGGAAGAAGACGGCGCGGTGCTGGTGGTGGACGTGGGTGGCGCGACGACCGACGTCTACTCCGCGGTCTCCACTATGGACGACGCGCCGGAGACCACGGTCGCGCTTCCGCCCGACCGGCGGACGGTCGAGGGCGACATCGGCATGCGGGTGAGCGCGCCGGGCGTGGTCGCCGAGGCGGTCACCGAACGGCTACTGCCCCCGGACACCGAGCTGACGGCGAAAGCCAGGCACCGCAACGAGAACGTCGACTTCGTGCCGGTCACGGAGGAGGAACGGGACGCGGACCTGCGGATCGCCGAACTGGCCGCCACGCTCGCGATCCGGCGCCACTTGCGGATGATCGGCGGCCGCCTCGGCCCGAAGGGCGCGGCCACGCTCGTGCTGTCCGGCGGCGTCTTCCGGCACGCGGAGTCCGTTGCCGCCACGGAGAAAGCGCTGCGCGCCAACCTCGGCCCCATCCTCCGCGACGCCCGCGTGGTGGTGGACCGCGACGGCCGCCTCGGCCCGGCGGGGCTCCTCGCACAGACAGGCCACCAGGCTACGGCGGCAGCACTACTGACGCTCTGAGCAGGAGCACCGCGCTCGGGGCAACTGGAACGCGGGACCAAAGGAATCCGGGCGCAAACACGCCAAATACAGACAGACCAACCCATGCCAAAGAACCCCGTTGCCAACCCGGAGACGTGCCCGCCCGGCGAGGACAAACCCGGGAGAAGCTCGCGCGCGCGTTGCCCAACCCCCACCCGATCCCGGGGGCGTCCCGCCATGCCAGTCTACCGGGTGGGGGTGACATTTCCGGGTTGTCGATCTTGTCTGTGGATAACTGGTGCGGCTGTGGACAACTTCGGCGCCCTCACCGTGGGAACAACGTGGGTGGCTCGGCCGGGTCGAGGCCCGCCGCCATGGCCACCGCGCGGTCCCACTCCGGGTCGGCCGCGTAGTTCCCGTGTCGCTGCACGCCCGGGGTCCACCGCCGCCCCGGCAACGGCGCCGGCTGTGGGTCCGGCAGCCAGTGGTCGAGACCGAGAACCAGCGCACCGTGTGGGCTTCGCTCCGCTGCCGCCAGTGGCCCCGGTGTGCCGTCGGCGCGGAAACCCATGCCCAGCAACGAGTCCTCGTACACCTGCCGCGCCCAGGTGGTGACCGCGCCGCCAAGCGGGTCCGTGCCCCGGCACAGCGACCGCCACCGCGTGCCCAGCTCGCTCGCCAGCGTGCCCATCGCCGAGAACGGCAGGACCGAGGGGAACGCACGCGTGTACGCCCACTGCAGCTGCGACCCGACCGTCACGATCCCGATCCGCCGCCGCTCCGGCTCGTTCAGCGAGTTCAGCAGCCGCGCCGCCGCCACGGTCACCAGCAGGCTCCCGTGGCTCTCCCCGATCAGCACCACCCGCGTGCCGGGCTCGGCCAGGTGGGACACGGCGCGGGCCGCCACCTCGGGGGCCACCTTCACCGCGTAACAGGGCGGCACGATCGGGTGCGCCTCACGTGGCCAGAAACACGCCAGGTCCGCCATCACCCCGAGTCGCCGTCCCGACTCCGGCGCCCGTGCCGCGTTGTAGACCGCCCGCAGGAGCCCGCCCGCCAGTGCGCCGAGCGCGAGCACCCCGATCGTCGACAGTGGCATGAGCCAGTCCGGTGTATCGACGAACCGCAGGTAGATCGCCACCGCGGCACCCGAGGACAGTGCGCCGGAGCAGCCGAGCAGCACATGGTGCAGGTGCCGGCGGAACCGTCCGGCGATCCGCCACTCCCGCACCGACGACCCCAGCAGCCGGGCCTCCGCCGAGTCGATCGTCCGCAGCCTGGCCAGCGCGAACGGGCTGACCACGAGCGCGATCACGACACCGAGCACGGCGCCAGCGCCCCACAGCAGCGTCACCGGCAGGTACCCGGCGGGCACCGCCATGCCCTCGGTGCCGAGCAGCTTGCGCACCGCGATGCCCAGCCCGGCGCCGAACCCGCCGCCGAGCAGCGCGGACACGGCGAGCACGGGTGCCGCCATCCAGCCACCGGCCCACGGCCGCAGCTCCCTCGGCCGCGCCCGCCACTCCCGCCGCGCGATCCGTGCCGCGGGCACCAGCAGTACCGCGAACACCACCACCACGACGATCAGGGTGGCGGCGATCGCCTCCACCGTCGGCTCGGTGGCGGGCAGCCGCAGCGGGTCCCGGCCGGCCGCGGCCGCGGCC
>NZ_JBARWZ010000315.1:0-52505 GCF_049647105.1 Actinophytocola sp. | reverse complement strand
GCCGGCCTGACCCTCTACGCAGTCCTCCGCGAACTGCAACAACATCTCGTCGTCATCGCCGGCGCATGCCACACCTGCCAACGCCCCTTTCCCTTACACGCAACGACCTAACAAAGCACTACTAGTGATGCGACGACGCCTCGCTGTGCTTGCCGCTCTCGCGCTCACCGCCGCCGGCTGCGGCTCGACCGAGTCGGCCGACTCGGGTGGACCCGACGAGGTGAAGGTCGGACTGATCTCGATCCTCGACGTGGCACCGATCTATCTTGGGCAGGACAAGGGATTCTTCGAGAAGCGGAACATCGAGCTGACGCTGCGACCCGCCGAGGGTGGCACGGAGACGGTGCCGTCGGTGCTGAGCGGCAACCAGCAGTTCGGCTTCAGCAACGTCGTGACCCTGTTGCTGGCGCAGGCACAGGGCCTGCCGGTGAAGGTGGTCAGCAACGGCACCAACTCGACCGGCGCCGACGGCAAGGACTTCGGCGCGCTGATGGTCGGCGGCGACAGTGCCATCCGGTCGGTGCAGGACCTGGCGGGCAGGAAGGTCGCGGTCAACACGTTCCAGAACGTGGTCGAGCTGGCGGTGCGCGCGTCGGCGCTGAAGGCGGACATCGACCCGGAGTCGATCGAGTTCGTGAAGCTGCCGTTCCCGGACATGCCCGCCGCCCTGACCGAGGGGCGTGCCGACGCGGTGTTCGTCGTCGAGCCGTTCCAGCAGATCGTGCTGTCGCGGGGCGGTCGCGCACTGGCGTCGAGCTACGTCGACACGGCGCCGGATCTGAGCGTGGCCATGTACTTCACGTCGAAGCAGCTGATCGGCGAGAACCCGGACCTGGTGCGGCGCTTCACCGACGCGATGAACGAGTCACTCGCGTACGCGGACACCCACCCCGACGAGGTCCGCGCGATCCTGCCGACCTACACGAAGATCGGCCAGGAGGTCATCCCGGACCTGGTGCTGCCGAAGTGGCCCGCGCAGATCAACACGGCGTCGGTGGAGGCGATCGCGGAGCTGGCCGAGCAGGAGCAGGTGCTGCCGAAGAAGCCGGACATCGCCGACCTGATGCCCTAGACCACCGCGTCGGCCAACCCGAGGAAGACACCCTGCGCCGGTAACCTGATGGCGTGGAAGTCGACGCGCGCCTGCCGCCTGGAGAGCCGGTGACGCGCCCGCTGCTGTTCCTCGACGTCGACGGAACACTGCTCCCATTCGGCGGCAACCCCCGAACCTTCGGCGACGACCCGAACCCCTTGCTGGCCCGGCTGGATCCCGCGCACGGCTCGCGGCTGGCAGCGCTGCCGTGTGACCTGGTCTGGGCCACCACCTGGATGGCCGACGCCAACGACGTGCTGGCGCCGCGGCTCGGGTGGCCCATGCTGCCGGTCGTCGACTGGCCGGAACCGTCCGATGTGGACGAGCTGGACGAACGTGCCGGGCTGCACTGGAAGACCCGCACCCTCGTCGCCTGGGCCGCGGGACGGCCGTTCGCCTGGGTCGACGACGAGATCACCCGCGCCGATCGTGCCTGGGTGGCCGAACACCACCCAGGCGACGCACTTCTCCATCGCGTCGACTCCCGGACGGGGCTCACCGACGCCGACCACGCCACCCTCCGCGCCTGGGTGGCCTGACCGCCTACGACTCCGCCGTGGGAACCCGCTGCGGGGGCAGGCCCGGCAGGAAACGGCCCGGCTGGCGCAGCTTGACGCACAACGCGGCCGACGCGATCGCCAGTGCGCACGCCAGCAACAGCACCGGTGCGTAGCCCCAGGACGGCAGCAGCGCCGCCGCCACCCCAACGCCGAGCACGCCACCGAAGGCCTTCGCGCTGTACACCGCGGCGTGGGTGCGCCGGGCCCCCGCGCTCTGGTCGCCGAAGAACTCCCGGACCAGGGACGCGAACAGCGGGTAGAACGCGCCGCCGCCGACGCCCGCCAGCAGGGCCGCGAACACCAGCATCGCCGCGCCGCCGGTGCTGGCCGCCGAGGCCAGGAACAGTTGCCCCAGGCCGAGAGTCGCGAGGACCCACGCCAGCGTGCGGGTCCGGCCGAGCCGGTCCGACACCCGGATCGCGGCCGCGCGGCCCGCGCCGTTCGCGCCCAGCAGCACACCCGTGCCCACCGCGACGATGGCGAGCGGTGCGTCGATCGTGGCGCCCAGCGTGGCCAGGAAGGTCACGTCGAACAGTGACACCGCGCTCGCGATGAACAGGATCAGGTACATCAGCGGCGCGACGCCGGTGCGCATGGCCTCGCGCGGGGAGTACTGCCGCACCGCCGCCGACCGCTGCTCCAGCATCCACTCGCGCGGGTCCACCGAGGCCGGCCACCAGTTCGCTGGCGGGTCCACCATGAGCGTGCCCGCCACCAGCACCACCAGGAAGATCACCGCCGCGGTGATGGTCAGCGACAGGCCAAGCGGGGCGAACAGGAACGCGATCGCGAACGGCACGGAGCCGTACGCGAAGGCACCCGTCGCGAGGCTGACCTTCGCCGCCTGCCGCTCCGGGTACCACTTCGCGACCGTGGCGGAGCAGGTGGCGTAGACCAGACCCGCACCGGTACCGCTCAGCACGGAATACCCGATGACGGCGGCGAACTGCGAGCCGAACGCGAGCGAGAGCGGGCCGAGGGGGAGCAGTACGGCCCCGGCGATCATCGCGGTGCGTGGTCCGATCCGGCCGCGTTCACGCAGGAAGGCGACCGGGAAACCGGCGCCTGCCTGGAAGACCGTCCACAGTGCGAGGAGCCAGAAGACGTCGAGTGCCGACCAGCCGCGGTCGACGAGCGACGGCACGAGCGAGCCGAACCCGTACTGCAGGATGCCGATCGCGGCCATCGCCGCCCAGGACGCACGCAGCATCCAGGTGCGGTCGCGGCCGACCAGCTCACCTGGTTCGGGACCTACCTGGAAGCGACGTCCCAAAAAGTCAACAGAGGTGCTCATCACGGACCTCTCCCTGGACAACTTGTTCCATACTGCATACAGTCTACAACATCTGGTGGTGCTTTGGAGCACAGCGAAGGAGCGGGCGCCGTCTGGACTGAGAAGCGTGCGCAGGCGCGTCAGCGCCGAGCACGTGACGAGGGAAGACGGCGCGCTTGCGGATGAGCGCAGCGACGCATGTTCAGGCACAGCCACATTTGCGGAAGGTTGAGGCGCGAGTGGACCTGTACGAATACCAGGCGAAAGACCTGTTCGCGACGCATGGCGTGCCAGTCGGTCCAGGTCAGCGAGTGGTCACGGACGCGGGTGCCGCCTCGGCGGCCGCCGCCGAGTTCGGGGTGCCGGTCGTCATCAAGGCGCAGGTGAAGACGGGCGGGCGCGGCAAGGCGGGTGGCGTCAAGCTCGCCACCGACGCGGGTGACGCGCACTCGAAGGCGATGAGCATCCTCGGTCTCGACATCAAGGGACACACGGTGCGGCGTGTGCTCGTCACGCCCGCGTCGACGATCGCCGAGGAGTACTACCTCTCGTTCCTGCTCGACCGGGCCAACCGGACCTTCCTCGCGATGGCGTCCGCCGAGGGTGGCATGGAGATCGAGCAGCTGGCGGTGGAACGGCCGGAAGCGCTCGCGCGGATCCCGGTCGACGCGAACGAGGGCGTGGATCTGGCCAAGGCCAAGGAGATCGCGGCGGTCTTCCCCGAACAGGTGCGGGACGCGGCCGCCGAGGTGATCGTCAAGCTGTGGGCGGCGTTCGTGGCGGAGGACGCGACGCTCGTCGAGGTCAACCCGCTCGTGCGTGACGGCGACGGTGACATCGTCGCGCTCGACGGCAAGGTGACCCTCGACGAGAACGCGGCGTTCCGCCACCCGGGGCACGCCGATCTCGTCGACGCCGAGGCGGAGGACCCCCTCGAAGCGGCGGCGAAGGCCAAGGGCCTCAACTACGTCAAGCTCGACGGCCAGGTCGGCATCATCGGCAACGGCGCGGGTCTCGTCATGTCCACATTGGACGTGGTGGCGTACGCGGGTGCGGAGTTCCAGGTCAGGCCGGCCAACTTCCTCGACATCGGCGGTGGCGCGTCCGCGCAGGTGATGGCCGACGGGCTGGAGATCATCCTGTCCGACCCCGACGTGCGCTCGGTGTTCGTCAACGTGTTCGGCGGCATCACCGCGTGCGACGCGGTCGCCAACGGGATCGTGCGGGCGTTCGGGCTGCTCGGGAACGTGACCAAGCCGGTCGTGGTCCGGCTCGATGGCAACAACGCCGCCGAGGGCCGACGGATCCTCGACGACGCCGCACTACCCGGCCTGCGGCGCCTCGACACGATGGACAGCGCGGCCCGCAGCGCCGCTGAACTCGCCTCGAAGGGGGCATGATGGCGATCTTCCTCAACGAGGACAGCAGGATCATCGTCCAGGGCATGACCGGCGCGGAAGGTCGCAAGCACACCGCGCGCATGCTCGCCGCGGGCACGAACGTCGTCGGCGGGGTGACTCCGGGCAAGGGCGGGCAGAAGGCCGGGATCGGCGACCGGAACCTGCCGGTGTTCAACTCGGTCGCCGAGGCCATGGGCGAGACCGGCGCCGACGTGACCGTCGTGTTCGTGCCGCCGAAGTTCGCGAAGGCCGCGGTCGTCGAGGCCGTCGACGCGGGCATCGGGCTCGCGGTGGTGATCACCGAGGGCATCCCGGTGCACGACACCGCCGCGTTCTGGGCGCACGCCCGCACCACAGCGTCTTTAGGTCCGGGCACACGGATCATCGGCCCGAACTGCCCCGGCGTGATCAGCCCCGGCAAGGCCAACGCGGGCATCATCCCCGCCGACATCACCAACGCTGGGCGGATCGGTCTCGTCTCCAAGTCGGGAACCCTGACCTACCAGCTGATGTACGAGCTGCGCGACCTCGGTTTCTCGACGGCCGTCGGCATCGGCGGTGACCCGATCATCGGCACCACGCACATCGACGCGCTGGCCGCGTTCGAGGCGGACCAGGAGACCGAGCTGATCGTGATGATCGGCGAGATCGGCGGCGACGCGGAAGAACGTGCGGCGGCGTACATCAGGGACCACGTGACCAAGCCGGTCGTCGGCTACGTCGCGGGCTTCACCGCCCCCGAGGGCAGGACGATGGGGCATGCCGGTGCGATCGTGTCCGGCTCGTCGGGCACCGCCGCCGCGAAGCAGGAAGCTCTGGAGGCGGCGGGCGTGCGCGTGGGCAGGACTCCTTCGGAAACCGCGGAGCTGGCCAGGGCGAGCCTGGTCCAGACAGTGGCATGAGCGGAGCTTGCGGAGCGAGCATCGATACAGAGGGAGTGCCCATGCGTTTCGACGTCAACCTGTCCATCCTGTTCACCGAGCTGCCGATGCTGGCGCGCCCCGCCGCGGCCGCCGCGCGCGGGTTCGACGCGGTCGAGATGTGGTGGCCGTTCGACGGCCCGGTGCCAGCCGACGCCGAGCTGGACGCGCTCGAACGTGCCGTCATGGACGCGGGCGTTTCGTTGGTGGGACTCAACTTCGACGCGGGACACATGCCATCCGGTGACCGGGGCCTGCTGTCGTCGAAGGCCACGAGCCGGCGGTTCCGCGACAACATCGACGTGACCGTCGGGTTCGCGGAGCGGCTGGGCTGCGGGACCCTGAACGCCTTGTACGGCAACACGACTGACGACTCCGATGCGGAGCTGGCGCTGGAGAACCTGGCGCTGGCCACGAAGTCGGCGCAGCGCATCGGCGCCACGGTCGTCGTTGAGGCGCTCAACTCGTTCGAGAACACCAGGTACCCGCTCACCTCGACCACCGCGACTCTGCGGGTGATCGACCAGGTGCCGGGCACCGCGTTCCTCGCGGACTTCTACCACCTGGCGCGGATGGGTGAGGACATCCCCGCGCTGATCACGAACCACGCGGACCGGTTCGGGCACGTGCAGATCGCGGACGTGCCCGGCCGAGGCCAACCGGGGACGGGAGAGCTGGACTACCCGGCGATCCTGCGGCAGCTGGCGGAGAGCCCCTACACGGGGCCCGTCGGTCTGGAGTACAAGCCGGTTGGCCCAAGCGAAGAGAGTTTCGGCTGGTTGGAGGCTTTGCGTGACTAAGGTTGGAGTTGTCGGGCTCGGCATCATGGGCGGGCCAATGGCGTCGAACCTGCTCAAGGCGGGGTTCGAGGTCATCGGGTTCGACGTGGTGCCATCGGCCATGGAACGGCTGGCGGCCGACGGCGGCACCAGTGCGGTGAGTGCCGCGCAAGCCGCCGCCGAGTCCGATGTGGTCATCACGATGCTGCCGAACCACCCGCAGGTGGAGGCGGTGGCGCTCGGCGATGGCGGCGTGCTGGACAGCGCCAAGCCGGGCACGTTGTACATCGACATGTCCTCGATCCGGCCGGAGACCGCGCGCAGGCTCGCGGAGGTCGGCACCGAGAAGGGTGTCCGGGTGCTGGACGCGCCGGTGTCGGGCGGTGAGAAGGGTGCGGTCGACGGCGTACTGTCGATCATGGTCGGTGGTGCGGCCGAGGACTTCGCCGCCGCACAGCCGATCTTCGACGTGCTCGGCAAGACGATCGTCCACGTCGGACCTGCCGGGGCTGGACAGACGGTGAAGGCCGCCAACCAGCTCGTGGTCGGCGGCACGTACGCGCTGGTGGCCGAGGCCATCGTGCTGCTGGAGGCGTCCGGCATCGACGCGGGTACCGGCCTCGACGTGCTCGCCGGTGGCCTGGCGGGCAGCCGGATCCTGGAAATCAAGCGGAAGTCCATGGTGGACCGGCAGTTCGCCCCCGGCTTCCGGATCGACCTGCACCACAAGGACATGGGGATCGTCCTAGACGCCTCGCGGGACGCCGGTGTGGCGCTCCCGGTCGGCAACCTGGTCGCGGCGCTGATCGCGTCGGCCAGGGCACAGGGATACGGGCAGTTGGATCACTCCGCGCTGCTCAGGGTGGCGGAAAACCTCTCCGGCAAGGGAGAAGCGCAGTGAGCACCATGCCCTGTATGGAGGCCGCGGTCGCGGTCATGGAGTCCGAGGGCGTCGACACCGTGTTCGGCATCCCTGGCGCCGCGATCCTCCCGCTGTACGCGGCGATGCTGCGCAGCGGCATCAAGCACATCACCGTACGGCACGAGGAAGGCGGCACGCACGCGGCGGATGGCTGGTCACGGGTCACCGGCAAGGTCGGAGTGTGCGTCGGCACCTCCGGTCCTGCGGGCACCAACATGATCACCGGCCTCTACACCGCGCTCGCCGACTCCATCCCGATGATCTGCATCACCGGGCAGGCTGAGCGGGCGAAGCTGCACCAGGAGGCGTTCCAGGCGGTCGACATCGTGGAGATCGCCAAGCCGGTGACCAAGTGGGCGGTGCAGCTCAAGGAACCCGGCCAGGCGCCGTGGGTGTTCCGGGAGGCGTTCCGGATCGCCAAGTCCGGCAGGCCGGGGCCGGTGCTCATCGACCTGCCCATCGACGTCCAAAGAGGACTGTGCAACTACGACCCGGATCTCGACGCGCCACTGCCCATCGAGGTCCCCGAGCCGCATCCCGCGCGGGTCCGGGCGGCGGTCGAACTGCTGGCCGGCGCGCAGCGGCCCCTGATCCTGGCAGGCGGGGGCGTGGTCATCGCGAACGCGGCCGCCGAGCTGCGTGAGCTGGCCGAGGCGCTGAACGTGCCGGTGCAGGTGACGCTGATGGGCAAGGGTGCGTTCCCCGAGAACCACGAGCTGTTCGCGGGCATGGCGGGCATCCAGACCCAGCAGCGGTGGGGCAACCAGGCGTTCCTGGAGAGCGACGTGGTGCTCGCGATCGGCGCGCGGTTCGGCGACCGGCACACCGGCAAGCTCGACACCTATCAGGGCGATCGCAAGTTCATCCACGTCGACATCGAGCCGACACAGCTCGGCAAGGTGTTCGAGCCGACGCTGGGCATCGTGGGGCACGCGCGTCCCACCCTGTCCGCGATCACGGACCGCGCGAGGACGCTCGGTGTGGCCCCGCACGGCGAGGTGTGGCCGTCGCGCGTCGCGTCGCTGCGGTCGGCCCTGGTGCGCCGCGACGACTTCGACGACGTGCCGATCAAGCCGCCCCGGGTGTACCGCGAGATCAACGAGCACTACGGCGAGGACACCACGTTCGTCACCGCGATCGGGCTTTACCAGATCTGGTCGGGGCAGTTCCAGCACACCTACCTGCCGCGCCGGTACCTCGTGTGCGGGCAGGCTGGCCCGCTCGGCTGGGAGATTCCCGCCGCGATGGGCGTCAAGTGCGCGTTCCCGGACCGGCGGGTGGTGGTGGTGGCCGGTGACTACTCGTTCCAGTTCCTGATGGAGGAGATCGCGGTCGCGGCGCAGTACCGGATCCCGTTCGTGATCGTGATGGTCAACAACGAGTACCTGGGCCTGATCCGCCAGGCCGAGCTGCCGTACGAGATGAACTACGCGGTGGACCTGCACTACGGCGAGGGCGGCATCGACCACGTGAAGCTCATGGACGCCTTCGGGTGCCCGGCGCGGCGGGTGGAGCAGCCGGGCGACATCCGCGCCGCGCTCGAGTGGGCGGACGCGGAATCGGACCGGCTGTCGCTGCCCGTCCTCGTGGAGATCATGGTCGAACGCGAGGCGAACGCGGCGATGGGCCCGGCACTGGACTCGATCAAGGAGTTCGAACCGGCGCCGGAACTGACTCCGGCGGCGGCCGACTGATGCCCTGCCCCTCCGGGTCGTTGAGCCTGGATCCTCCGGCGGCGCTCTGCCTCCGGCGGCTCCTCGCCGGAGGGGCAGGTCTCTTGGATGGCAGGGAGCCCCTTGTGAGTGAAGGGCCCGCGCCCTTGTCGGGGGCGCGATGCGATGCCGGGCCTACTTTCGTCGGTACCGGTTCCAGGTGGTCTAGACCACACTGGGTCCCGTCCTGTTCACTGGATAGGTCGGGGAGTGTCAATGAAGTCCTTGCTGGCCGGGGCCCTTGCGGTCGCCGCGAGTCTGTCGTTCCTGCCCGCGGCCTCGGCCGCACCGGCCGCGGTGTCACCCGCGGCGCCGTACCTGTTCCTGGGTTGGGGTGAACCCCCTTCGCCGTCGGCGGTGATGGCGGCGACGGGCGTCAGGTCGTTCACCATGGCCTTCGTCCTGTCCGACGGCGGCTGCTCGCCTGCATGGGACGGGTCGCGACCGCTGACGGGCGGCGCGGACCAGTCCGCGATCGAGGAGATCCGCGCGGCGGGCGGCGACATCGTGCCGTCGTTCGGTGGTTGGAGCGGCAACAAGCTGGGCCCGAACTGCGGTTCCCCCGAGGAGCTGGCGGGCGCGTACCAGGAGGTGATCGACGCCTACGGCCTGTCGGCGATCGACATCGACATCGAGAACACCGACGAGTTCGAGAACGAGACCGTCCAGGACCGCATCCTCGGCGCGCTGAAGATCGTCAAGCAGAACAACCCCGGCATCCAGACCATCGTCACGTTCGGCACCACCACGACCGGCCCGAACTACTACGGCAACCGCCTGATCGACCAGGCGAAGGCGCTCGACGCCGGCATCGACGTGTTCACGATCATGCCGTTCGACTTCGGCTCGTCGAACATCGAGACCGACACGATCAACGCCGCGACCGGCTTGAAGGACAAGCTGGTGTCGACGTTCGGCTGGTCGGCGGCGGAGGCGTACGCACACGTCGGCATCTCCGGCATGAACGGCCTGTCCGACCAGCAGGAACTGACGTCGGTCGACACCTGGACCGCGATCCGCGACTGGGCGTCGTCCAACGGCCTCGGCCGCCTGGCGTTCTGGGCGGTGAACCGGGACCGTCCGTGCGCCGGTGGTGGCGTGCAGTCCACCTGCAGCGGCATCGACCAGCCGGAGTGGGAATTCACCCGTATCACCGCGGGCTTCTGATCGTTGGTCCTTGCGCGGGGCGGCCGGGTGTGCGGGTCGCCCCGTTCTCAGCGTAGGGCGCAGTGCACCGCCGCTTCGATGAGGGCTGCCAGGGGTTTCGAGCGGGAGTCCTCGGCCCAGGCGATGGCCAGTGTCGACGTCGGGGCGTCGGTGACCGGGACGTAGGCCAGTTCGGCGCCGAGGTGGAGTTCCGTCGACGCGGGTAGGAGGGCGATCGTCCGGCCAAGGGCGATCAGCTGCTGCAACTGGCTGCTCTCCCGGACGACGGGGCCGCCGTTCGGCGGGTGGCCCGGCCAGTGGGGGAACTGCTCGCCTGCCAGGTCGGCCATCGTGAGGGACTTTCGGTCGGCCAGGCGGTGGGTGCGGGGGAGGACGGCCGCGTCGGGCTCGGTCAGCAGTTCCTCGTACGCGAAGCCTTCCGTGTCGTCGTACGGGAAGCGCAGCAGTGCCGCGTCGGCCTCGCCGTTGCGTAGCAGGACGGCCTGCTGGCCGATCGCGCAGATCTCGACCTCGACCTCGACCGCCGCCGGTGACGTCGCGTACTCGGCGAGGATTTTCTCCACCAGGCCGCCGTCGCTGTACGGCTTCATCGCCAGCACCAGCCGCGTCCCCGCGCGCTGCGTCCTGCGTTGCGCCGCCGTCAGCGCGGTGAGCGCCTTGCGGCCCTCGTTGAGCAGCACCTCACCCGCCGGGGTCAGCGACACCTGGCGGCTCGTCCGCGTGAACAGCGTGACCCCCAGCCGCCGCTCCAGTTGCTGGATCGCCCGCGACAGCGGCGGCTGCGCGATGCCGAGCCGCGTCGCCGCGCGCCCGAAGTTCAACTCCTCCGCAACGGCGACGAAGTAACCAAGCTCCCGCGAATCCATACCCACAGAGTATCCATCCGCACCCAACTGGTCTTGGACTACGCGCTGACCAGCGGCAACTCTGGAGTCATGACCACAGCACTGGTGACCGGGGCCAACAAAGGGATCGGCCTCGAGATCGTGAAGCAGCTCATCGACCTCGGCATGACCGTCCATCTCGGCGCGCGGGACCCCGAACGCGGGGAGAAGGCCGCCGCCGACACCGGGGCACGGTTCGTCCAGCTGGACGTGGCCGATCCGGCCTCGGTCCGGCGGGCCGCGGACAGCCTCGAGCGACTGGACGTGCTCGTCAACAACGCGGGCATCACCGGTGGCCGGTTGAACTCCCCCGGCGACGTCGACACCGCCAACGTGAGGGAGGTCTACGAGACCAACGTGATCGGCCCGATCATCGTCACCGAGGCGTTCCTGCCGCTGCTGCGCCGGTCCGCGCACGGCCGGATCGTCAACATGTCCAGCACCGTCGGCTCGCTGGCGGACATGATGTCCAACGACTATCCCGACTCGCTCGCGTACGTGCCGTCCAAGACCGCGCTCAACGCCGTCACCGTCCTGTACGCCAAGAAGGAACCGGGCCTGCGGGTCAACGCGGGCTGTCCCGGCTACTGCGCCACGGACCTCAACAACCACAACGGCATCCGCACCGCCGCCCAGGGCGCCGGCATCGCGGTGACGCTGGCGACCCTGGACGACGACGGACCCACCGGGGGCTTCTACGACGACAACGGGGCCATCGCCTGGTAGATCACGGCCAGCCGCAGCCCTCCCACCGCGAGTCCCAGCCCGAGTTGCCGGAACCGCTGATCTGCAGCCCGCCGCAGTTGTAGGTACCGGCGGCACCCACGTCGGTGGCGGTCACGTTCGAGATCGCCACCGACCCGCCGGTCTGCGCCTGGACCACGAACGTGCCCGCACCGTCCACGGTGGCACCGTCGATGGTCACGCCGTTGACCTGCTTGCCCGCGCCGTTCCCGTCGATGAACTGGAACACCTCGTACGGCGAGTCGATCGCGGTGAACCCGGTGACTCGGATGGTGGCACCCGAGATCGCGGAGTCCCGCGCGTCGAACCACAGCGCGCCGACCCCGAACCGCCAGTTCGGGTCCACCGCACCGGCCCTGATGGTCGTGTTGTCCGCCAGGGTGAACTCACCGGTCAGCGGGGTCGAGTTGAACCGGTTCGCCACCAGGATGCCGCCGCCGAGTGCGTTGGTGTCCTGCACGACGTTGCCCGACACGGTCGCGCCCTGGCCGCCGTAGACGGCGATCCCGTTGGCCGGCCGACCACCAGGGACCCGGTGGCGGAGACCGCTACAGCCATCCCCGCCACCCAGCGTTTGCTCACCATCGAGCCGTTACCTCCTATGTGCGTAGCCACACCGCCGTGTCCGACGGCAGGTCGGTGTCGTCGAGCGGCCCGCTCGTGAGCAGGACCTCGACGTGCGGCGGCAGTGGCACCGCCGAGCCGGAAAGGTTGACGACACAGGCGAAGCGGTCGGCACGGGAGAAGGCCAGTACCCCGCTCGGCAGGCCGTCGAGCCATGCCATCGGGCCGTCACCGAGACCCGCCTCGATGTGCCGGAGCTTCAGCGCGGCGCGGTACAGCTCCAGCATCGACGCCGGGTCGTCGGTCTGTGCCTCCACAGTGGACGATGCCCAGTCGAGCGGCTGCGGCAGCCACGGCGCGGCACCGGTGGTGTTGAAGCCGTACGGTGACGCGGTGCCCGACCACGGCACCGGCACCCGGCAGCCGTCGCGGCCGATGTCGGCGCCCTTGGTGCGGCGGAACACCGGGTCCTCACGCACCTCGTCGGCCAGATCCTCCACTTCGGACAGACCAAGCTCCTCGCCCTGGTAGATGTACACACCACCGGGCAGTGCGAGCGTCAGCAACGCGGCCGCACGGGCCCGCTTCGTGCCCAGCTCCCGGTCGGTCGGCGCCTGGTGCTGCCGGTCGGCGAACGAGAAGGACGTGTCCTCGCGGCCGTAGCGGGTGACGTGCCTGGTCACGTCGTGGTTCGACAGCACCCACGTGGCGGGCGCGTTGACCGGCGCGTGCGCGGCGAGCGTCGCGTCGACGACCTCACGCAGCCTCTTCGCGTCCCACGGGCAGGACAGGAAGTCGAAGTTGAACGCGGAGTGCAGCTCGTCGGGCCGCAGGTACATGGCGAACCGCAGCGGGTCCGGCAGCCACATCTCGCCGACGAACACGCGCTTGTCGGGGTAGGAGTCGGCGATCTTGCGCCACTCGCGGTAGATCTCGTGCACGCCGTCGAGGTCGGAGTACGGCAGGCGGCCGTTCGGGTCGTCGACGTCGGGCAGGCCGTCCTCCTTGACCAGGCCGTCGGCCACGTCGATGCGGAACCCGTCGACGCCGCGGTTGAACCAGAACCGCAGGATGTCCGCGAACTCCGTGTGCACCTGCGGGTTCGTCCAGTTCAGGTCCGGCTGCCGCGAGCTGTACAGGTGCAGGAACCACTGGCCGGGCGTGCCGTCGGGTTCGGTGACCCGCGTCCACGCCGACCCGCCGAACCGCGACTGCCAGTTGGTCGGCGGGAGCTCGCCGTGCTCGCCACGGCCGTCACGGAACCAGAACCGCTGCCGCTCCGGCGACCCCGGCCCGGCGGCGAGCGCCGCGGTGAACCACGGGTGCACGTCGGAGCAGTGGTTCGGGACGATGTCGATGATGATGCGGATGCCCAGGTTGTGGGCCTCCTCGATCAGCTTCTCCGCCTCGGCGAGCGACCCGAACATCGGCTCGATGTCGCGGTAGTCCGCCACGTCGTAGCCGCCGTCGTCCATCGGCGACGGGTACCACGGGTTGAACCAGATCGCGTCGATGCCCAGCTCGGCGAGGTAGGGCAGGCGGGACCGCACCCCGGCGAGGTCGCCGGTCCCGTCGCCGTCGCTGTCCGCGAAGCTGCGCACGTAGACCTGGTAGATCGCGGCACCACGCCACCAAGCGGAATTCCTGTCGAGAGCCACATTCACCCCTTGAGAGAGCCGGCCGTCAGACCGGCGAGGATCTGTCTTTGGAAGATCAGGAACGCGACGACCATCGGGACGCTCGCGATGACCAGCCCCGCGAGCATCAGGTTGATCGGTGTGTCGGGTTCGAACCGCTGCAGCGCCACGGACAGCGTCTGGACCTCCGGGTTCTGCAGGACCAGCAGCGGCCAGATGAAGTCCTTCCACGCCGCGACGATCGAGAAGATCGACACCACGGCGATGATCGGCCGCGACAGCGGCAGCACGATCCGCACCATCGTCGTGACGCTGCCGGCGCCGTCGATCCGTGCCGCGTCGAGCAGGTCGGTCGGGATCTGGTCGAAGAAACGTTTCAGCAGGTAGATGTTGAACGCGTTCGCGGCAGCGGGAAGCCAGATCGCGGCAGGCGAGTTGACCAGGTTCACCTCGAAGACCGGCACCTCGGTGATCGCAAGGTAGGTGGGCACGAGCAGCGCGGAGGCTGGCAGCATCAGTGTCGCCAGCATCAGCGCGAGGATCCACTTGCCGAGCACCGGGCGCAGTTTCGACAGCGCGTACGCCGCGGGCAGCTGCACCGCGAGCTGGATGAGCCACGCCCCGGCCGCGATGATCACGGTGTTCTTGAAGTACTTGGCGAGGTCCATGAAGTTCCACGCCTCGACGTACGCGCCTGCCCCGAAGGTTTCGGGCAGCAGCGTCGGCGGAGTCCTGGCCAGCTCCGGTGCGGTCTTCATGGCGCCGAGGACCATCCACAGCAGCGGCACCACGAACGCGACCGTGAACAACGTGATCACGAGCGCGAACACGAGCCAGTAGGCGAGCTTGCCCCTGCGCTTGCGTAGCGCCCATGGCGAGATGAGTGTCCGTTGTGAACTGTCCACTGTCACCCCTTGGTCCTGGTCAGCCGCAGGTACAGCGCGGAGAACGCGCCGAGCGCGACGAACAGCAGCAGGCTCAGCGCGCTGGCGGTGCCGAAGTCGTTGTAGGTGAAGGCGTAGCGGTACAGCAGGAGCAGCACGGTGACCGTGGAGTCCTCCGGCCCGCCGCCGGTCATCACGTACGGCTCGGTGAACACCTGCATGGTGGCCACGATCTGCATCAGCATCATGATCAGCAGCACGAACCGGGTCTGCGGGATCGTGACGAACCGCAGGCGCTGCCACAGGTTCGCGCCGTCCAGCTCGGCGGCCTCGTACAGCTCACCGGGGATGGTCTGCAGTGCGGCGAGGTAGATCAGGGTCGCGGAGCCCATGGCCGCCCACGTGGCGACGAGCACCAGCGAGAGCATCGAGGTGTCGGCCGAGTCGAGCCACGACAGGGGCGGCAGGCCGACCATCGTCAGCATGCTGTTGAACAGGCCGGGACCCGGGTCGTAGAACCACTTCCAGAGGATCGCGACGACCACCGGCGGCAGCATGACGGGGATGTAGACCACGAGCCGGAAGTAGGACTTCATGTGCCGCAGCTCGTTGAGCACGATCGCCACGGCGAACGGCACCGCGAACCCGATGACCAGCGCCAGCCCGGTGAACAGCAACGTGTTCCGCCACGCGATGCCGAACAGCGGGTCCGCGAAGAGGGTCTGGAAGTTCTGCCAGCCGACCCACTCGGCTGGCGTCACGAAGTTGACCTGCTGGAAGCTGAGCAGGACCCCGCGGACGATCGGGTACCACGAGAAGAGCGCGAAGCACACCAGCGCCGCGCACAGGAACCCGTACGCGGTGAGGTTGTCGGCGATCAGGCGGCGCAGACGGGTCGGCGCCGGGCGGCGCGGTGCCCGCGCCGGACGCCTCTCGACGTCCGGCGCGAGCACGGCGGTGCTGGACACGGTTACTTGACCTGCGCCAGCGCGGAGTTGACCTTGCCTTCCGCGTCCGACAACAGCTTGTCGATGTCGGCGTCCTTGTTGGTCAGCACGCCCTGCATCACGTTGTCGAGTGCCGCGTACACCTGCTGTGCGTTGGGCGGCTCGATCAGCTTGTCGAGATCGGTGAGCCCGTCGACGTACGGCTGGTAGTTCTCGACCGGCATGGTCGCGTACTTGGCCCGCAGGGTGCCCTGCTCCGCACGCAGGTCGCCGGTCCAGATGTCGGAGGAACCGGCGGGCGGCGAGGTCGGCAGGCCGATGGGCTGGTCCTGGTCGGCGTACCGCTTGAGGTCGGACTCCATGCGGTCCGGGTTGAGGTACTTCCAGGAGATCCACTCCAGGCCCGCCTTGATCTTCTCGGGCGTGGCCTTCGGGTTGATCATGTAGCCCTCGCCGCCGACCAGGGTGCCGTTCCCACCGGGCAGCGGGGCGAGCCCATAGTTCGCGTAGTCACCCTTGAACTGGTTGACCAGCACGGGCACGTTGTCCGGCGCGGCGATGTACATGCCGAGCTGGCCGGCGCCCATCATCCGCTGGACGTCCTCGATGACCAGCAGCTGCTTGGCGCCCATGGTGTTGTCGGTCCAGCGCATGTCGTGCAGCGCCTGCGCGACCTCCTTGCCCTTGGCGTTGTTGAAGTCCGCGACCCACTTGTCACCGTCCTGCTTGGCGATGTTGCCGCCGACGGAGTACATCCAGGTCGTGAAGTGCCAGCCGCCCTGGTTGTTCTTGCTGTACTCGGCGAAGCCCACGTTGTTGTTGCCAAGCGCCGTGATCTTCTTGGCGGCCTCCCGCACCTCGGGCCAGGTGGCCGGTGGCGAGTCGGGGTCCAGCCCGGCGTCGGTGAAGAGCTTGCGGTTGTACAGCAGTCCCATCGAGTAGTTGGCCGTCGGCAGCCCGTAGACCTTGCCGTCCTTCTCGAAGATCTCCTTGAGGGCGGGCTGCAACTCGTCGTAGTGCGGCACGTCCTTGACGTAGGCCGAGATGTCCGCGGCCTGGCGGCGGGAGATCAGGTTGGCGGGGTCGGTGAGGTAGACGTAGAAGACGTCCTCCAGCTGGCCACCCGCGAGCTTCGAGTTGAAGGTCTTGGGGTCCATGAACCCCTCGCGGGGCTGGATGTCGATGTTCTCGTGGGTCTTCTCGAACTCGGCGACGTCCTCGTCGAAGATCTTCCGCTCGAACGGCTGTGTCTTCGGTGGCTGGCCGTTCACCGTGATGGCGACCTTGCCGTCCGCGCCGCTCTCGCCTGCGTCCTCGCCGCAGGCGGCGAGGCTGACACCCAGTCCTGCGGCCAGTACCAGGCCTAATGACCTGCGCGTGAGTGTGTTCATGGTTGTCGTAACCCTCCGTCGACGGGCTCGCTGTCGGGGATCGGCCCGTGTCTCGGGTAGCTGTGTGTGGGGAACCGGTTAGAAATTGGTGAGCAACACCATAGATCTCCCGAACGGATGGTTGCAATAGTTCGACAGAGATTTGAAAAAATCTGACTCTGCCCGCTGGTAGTGGTCTCGGATGGGTGACAGCGGGGTTGCGGTCGAGCCGCTGAACCGATCAGGCGCAGGAGCCAGTCGGCGGTTCACGGAGTCCGCGCGGTCCGGTAGGCACGACTGAGCGGCGGCATGACAGGGCGACCGCGTCGCCAAACGAGGGGCGCGCGTTCCGAGGCGAACGGTCTTGTCGGTGCTCGCGGCTACGCTGGATTTCGGGGGGCCGACGGCCGCCGTTGATCTTGCGGCGGGGTGTGGCCGGGCGGCTGTCGAGCCTGACCCGGCGGTCAGGGCATCCCGCCCCGCGCGATCTATCGCTTAGCGTGGTTCGAGGGGCTGGAGGCCAAGCCTCAACCCAGCGTCGCCCTCGCGCGGGCAGGGGCCGCCGACGCGCGGACCACCAGCTCCGGCTCGAACAGCAGTTCCTCCATCGACACCTCGTTGCCCGCGATCAGGTTCGCCAGCAGCTCGACGGCCGCCCGGCCCATCGCCTCGATCGGCTGCCTGACCGTCGTCAGCGGCGGGTCCGTGCACGTCATCAGCGCCGAATCGTCGTAGCCGATCACCGAAACGTCGTTCGGGGTGTTCAACCCGAGTCGCCGCACCGCGCGGATCACGCCGAGCGCCAGGGGGTCACTGGCGCAGATCAACCCGGTGATCCCGTTCTGCACCAACCTTGTGCCGACCGCCTGGCCACCCTCCACGGAGAACATGGTGTGGCCGATCGAGTGCTCGTCGACCGTCAGGCCGATGCGGTCGGCGCACGCGCGGAACGCGACCAGCTTCCGCCGCGACGGGATGTGGTCGCGCGGTCCCAGCACCATGCCGATCCGCTGGTGCCCGAGCGCGACCAGGTGCCCGAACGCCTGCTCGACCGCCACCGCGTCGTCGGACGACACGACGGGATAGTCGAGGTCGATGGACGCGTTCACCAGCACCACCGGCAGCTTGCGCCGGACCAGTTCGTAGTGGTGCTCGTGGTCCGCGTCATCCTCGGCATGGCTGCCGCCCGCGAACACGACCCCGGACACCTGCTGCGCGAGCAGCAGCTCGACGTAGTCCGGCTCGGACACGCCTCCTGTACAGGTGCACAGAACCGGCGTGAAACCCTGCTGTGCGAGTGCGCTGCCCACCACGTCCGCGAGCGCCGGGAAGATCGGGTTCTGCAGCTCCGGCAACACGAGCCCGACGAGCCGTGCCCGCTCGCCGCGCAGTTGCGTCGGCCGCTCGTAGCCGAGCACGTCCAGCGCGGTGAGCACCGCCTGCCGGGTCGACTCGGAGACGCCAGGCTTCCCGTTGAGCACGCGGCTCACGGTTGCCTCGCTGACACCGACCTTCTTGGCTACTTCGGAGAGACGTCGTTGCGCCATGATTGCAAGTCTACGACAACGCTTGCAAAGACTTGCGCTGGCTTGCGGTCCACGGCCGAAATGTCCTGGTCGAACTGAGCCGGTCGACGGAGTGTCCTGTCCTGGGCGCGTGGACAGGGGTGGCACGATGCCGGGCGAGGAGGTGGTGGGGTTGGCCGAGCCCGCGTTGCCCGCCACCGTCGTGACCGCGCACCTCGCCACCTGCGCGCGGGCCATCGCCGGCGCCGATCCGGCCGTCGCCGACCTGCCAGAGACCGCCGATCACCTCGTCGGCGCCCAGCGGGACATCTCCACCGCCCTGACCAGGCTCGCGACCCGGCTCGCGCGGGGTCCGCGCAGTGAGGAGCGGGCCGCGCTCGTCGAGGTCCTGCTGGCCGCCGCGGCCGCCTCCGAACACGCCGCCGACGCGCTCGACGCCGGTGGACAGTTGTTCGAATCAGTTGCGAATGAAACGCGCTTTTAGCTGGTCAGAGCCACTTTTGGGGACTAGAATGAGATGAGTCCGCGATTGGGAGGTTCGTCTATGCGAAGCGTCTGGAACGGCACGATCAGGTTGGGTCTCGCGAACATCCCGGTGAAGGCGTACGGCGCCACCGAGGAGCGGGGGACCGGCCTGCACCACGTGCACGTGACCGACGGCGGGCGGGTGCGGCACCGCAGGGTATGCGAGGTCGACGGCGCCGAGGTGGAGCTGGCCGAACTGGCCCGGGGCTACGTGCTGCCGGGCGGTGAGACGGTGGTGCTGACCGACGACGACCTCGCCGGGCTGCCGCTGTCGTCGTCGCGCGCCATGGATGTCCAGGCGTTCGCGCAGGTGGAGGAGATCGACCCGATCTACTTCGCGCGGACCTACCACCTGGAGCCAGAGCCGGCGGGGGTGAAGTCGTACGTGCTGCTCGTCGAGGCGCTGCGCCGGTCCGGCCGCGTGGCGGTGGTCAGGATCGCGCTGCGGCAGCGGGAGAGCCTCGGTGTGGTGCGGGTCCGCGACCAGGTGCTGGTGCTCGAGACGATGCTGTGGCCGGAGGAGGTCCGCACGCCGGACTTCCCGTTCCTCTACCAGGACGTCGAGGTGAGCGAGCGCGAGATCCGCGACGCGACCGAGCTGGTCGAGGGCCTGTCGGAGAAGTTCACCCCCGCGCACTACACCGACGGCTACCGGGCCGCGCTACGTGCGCTGGTGCAGGCCAAGATCGACGGCAACGACATGGTGCAGCCCGCGGCCGAGTCGCAACGCGAGGGCGCTGCCGACCTGCTGAGCGCGCTGCGCACCACCCTCGCCGACAAGCGGCTCCCGCGTCAGCGCGTCGAACGGGCCCGCGCGGCGGAGGCGGCGGCCGAGGAGGCGAAGGCGACCGCCAGGAAGGCGGCGCGGAAGAGCCGCGAGACCACCAAGAGCTGACTCCCACAGCAAGGGGCCTGTCCGGAGATCGTCCGGGCAGGCCCCTTGCGCACGTCTGGTTACTTCTCGTCCGGATCGGACATCAGGCCCTCGCGGAGCTGCTCCAGGGTTCGGGACAGCAGCCTGGACACGTGCATCTGCGAGATGCCGATGCGGTCGGCGATCTGGGTCTGTGTCATGTGCCGGAAGAACCGCAGCGTCAGGATCTGGCGCTCGCGCTCCGGCAGCGACTCGATCAGCGGCCGCAGGGACTCGTAGTTCTCGACCCCGTCGAGTGCCTCGTCCTTCTTGCCCAGCGTGTCGCCCAGCGGATCCGAGTCGGCGTCCGGGGACAGTGCCTCGTCCAGCGACATCGAGTGGTACGCGTTGCCTGCCTCGAGGCCCTCGAACACCTGCTCCGGCGACAGGTCCAGGTGCTTGCCCAGCTCACTGGGCGTCGGCGCCCGGCCGAGCCGCTGGGACAGCTCTGCGCTCGCCGCGTTGATGGCGAGGTTCAGCTCCTTGAGCCGCCGCGGCACGTGCATCGACCAGCTCGCGTCGCGGAAGTGGCGGCGTACCTCGCCCATCACCGTGGGAACGGCGAAGGACAGGAAGTCGGTGCCGCGATCCGGCTGGAAGCGGTCGACCGCGTTGATCAACCCCAGCGTCGCCACCTGCACGAGGTCCTCGCGGGGAACGCCGCGGTTGGAGAACCGCGCCGCGATGTGTTCCGCGAGTGGCAGGTGACCGGTGACGAGCTTGTTCCGTAGCTCCGTGCGTCTTGGGTCGCCGTCGGGCAACTCGGCCATCTCGGCGAACATCGGGGCCAGATGTTCGTAGCCGGTGGACGAGTTTTCCCGGTCTCTGGAGCGCGGACTCTGCGTCCCGGTCACCCGGGTAGCCCTTCCGTCCTGCGCTTGGCCAACTCGATGTGGATCAGATGGGTGTCGGCGTCGTCGGGTCCGTCGACCCAGGTCGCCGTGTGGTCGGTGAGAGTGGTCAGGACGCGCCAGCCGAACGAGTCGCTGCTTGGCTTGGCGTCGCTTGTGGACGGAACGGTGACGACGAACCGGATCTCATCCATGGTGACACGGAAAGTGCACGTCAGGACCGTGTTGGGGGCGCCCTGCGTGATCAGTGTCGAACATGCCTCGTCGACCGCGAGACGCAGGTCGGCGATGGAGTCAAGGTCAAAGTCCGCACGCATGGCGATGCTCGCGGCCAGTGACCGGATGATCGGAAGGTTCGTGAGCACGGCGCCGATTCGCAGCTCGATCTCTTCTGGACTGCCGTCCTCGGTTCCTTCGAACATGTACCCGGAGTACCCACAATCTTGAGCAGAAACACAGGAGTTCGGGCCGCTTCATGACCACGCGTGGACACCGTATCGGGTCTTTCGGCCCTGCTCAACACACGCCGGGCGCTACCCCGTTTGGCGTATGCCGCCCCCTCCGCTTAACGTGGGAAGGGCAAGCCGTCGAAACGAGGGAGCCAAACATATGTTGGCGGTAACGGAAGCGGCTGCCGAGGCGATCAGTGCGCTGACCGCTCAGGGTGGCATCCAGCAGGAAGGCGGACTCAGGTTCGCCATGCAGGCGAGTTCCGACTCGGAGGCCGCGCTCGCGCTCACCGTGGCGCCTGCGCCCACGGAGGGCGACCAGGTCGTCACGGCGAACGAGAGCGCGCACGTCTTCCTCGAAGAGGAAGCGGCCAGTTACCTGTCGGACAAGGTCCTCGATGTCCAGCCGGACACCGACGGGCAGCTGAGCTTCGCTGTCCTCGAGCAGGCCTGACGCTCCACAGAGGACCGGGCGGCTACCGGCCCAGGGCGTTCTGCAGTTCTTTCTTGGTCATGGAAGAACGACCCTTGATGTTCTTCTTCCTGGCCTCGTTGTAGAGCTGGTCCCGGGTCGGTCCGCCCGGTCCCTTGCGGTTACCGGACCGCTCCCCGCCGCGCTGCTGCGGAGACTTGTCCTTCAGCGACGTCCGGCTCGCGGTCCGCGACTCACCGGCCTGCGCGCGGTTCTTGTTCACCGTCCGCGCCGCGATCTCCTCGGCCCGGTCCTCACCGCGGCCCTGCTTCTTCTGGCCTTCCTTGATGTGCTGGTACTGGCGTTCGCGCTTGTTGCTCCACGCCTGCTGCGGCATCATGCACTCCTTTCAGGCTCGTGACCTGGGTGTACCCACATCGGCCGCCACCGAATCGTCGTGGCCGTACGGTGGGCGGCATGACGCGTGCCGACGAGTTCCGTGCCCTCCACGACGACTTCCTCCTCCTGCCGAACGCGTGGGACGCCGCGTCGGCGGCGGCGCTGGCGCGGGCCGGGTTCCCCGCGGTCGGCACCACCAGCCTCGGGGTGGCTGCCGGCGCCGGGCTGCGGGACGGCGCCGGCGTGTCGCGGGCCGAGACCGTGGCGCTCGCCACCCGGCTCGCGGGCCTGCCGGTGCCGGTGTCGGTGGACGTCGAGGGCGGGTTCGGTGACGACCCGGGCGCGGTGCGTGAGCTGGGGCACGAACTGGCCGCGCTGGGGGTCGCAGGCGTCAACATCGAGGACGGCCGGGAGAACAGCGGGCTCGTGGACGCGGCGCGCCAGGCGCGGCTCGTCGCGGCGGTGGGGGAGAGCGGGCTGTTCGTCAACGCCCGCACCGACACCTACTGGCTGGACACCGAGCGGGACAGCACGCTCGACCGCGTGCGCGCGTACGCCGACGCGGGTGCGGACGGGGTGTTCGTGCCGGGCATGACCGCCGACGCCGAGATCGCCGCACTCGTCACCGCAGTGCCCGTGCCGGTGAACCTGTTGTTCCAGCCGGGCAGGCTGTCGGTCGACACCGTGCGCGGGCTCGGGGTGCGGCGCGTCAGTACCGGCTCACTGCTGTTCCGCGCCGCGCTCGGGGCGGCGCTCGAGACCGTGGAAGCCGTACGCGACGGCGTGCCGCTGCCGCGTGAAGTCCCCACCGTGCAACAGATCCAGGGACTCTAGTGTTCCGGCGCGGGACACTGGAGACGAAGACGGGATTCGAACCCGTGTAGGAGGCTTTGCAGGCCTCTGCCTGTCCTCTCGGCCACTTCGCCAGGAAACCGTGTGCTGACAAACAAGACTGCCAGCACACGGTCGCCGGTACAACGGCTCCCACTGCGTGGGAAGCACTATGCGTTGGCGGGCTCCTTGTCCTTAGTGGATTCTTCCGCGTCGTCCGCTGGCCGCTCGTCCGCCTCGTCGTCGTCGACGAGCGGCAGGTCGGTCGGTGCGGTCAGCGCTTCCTCGTCGAGCGTGCCGGTGCTCCGCGCCACCAGGATCGGCACGGTGATCTGCCCTGCCACGTTCGTCGCGGTGCGGATCATGTCGAGCACCGGGTTGATGGCGAACACGGTGGCGACACCGGTCGCGATCACCTCGGCGGGCAGGTTCACGGCCGCGAGCGTGAGCGTCAGCATCGTGAACCAGCCGGTGGTGCCCGCGGTGGCGAGCGAGCCGAACACCGCGACCAGCACGATCAGCACATAGTCGCCGAAGGACAGCGCGATGCCGTTCAGGTTGGCGATGAAGATCGTGGTGGCGGCGGGGAACACGGCCGCGCAGCCGTCCATCTTGGTCGTCGTGCCCAGCGGCACGGCGAAGCTCGCATACCCGCGCGGCACGCCGAGGTTCACCGCGGCCTGACGTGACAGCGGCAGCGTCGCGCCGGAGGACTGTGACACGAACGCGAACTGCAGCGCGGTCCACGACTTGCGGAAGAACGTCAGCGGGTTGATCTTGCCGACGAACCGCAGCAGCACCGGGTAGACCACGAACAGCACGAGCGCGCTGCCGACGTAGACGGCGACGATCAGCGAGACGAGCGGCGCCCAGAACTCGTTGCCGTAGCTGGCGAACGCGTTGCCGAGCAGGCCGAGCACACCGATCGGCGCGAGCCAGATGATCCAGCCAAGCACCTTCTGGATGATGTCGAACGCGGCCTGGTTGACGTTCACGAACACCGACGCGCGGTCGCCGAGCGCGTACGCGGCGGTGCCGAAGAGCAGTGCGATGAACACGACCTGGAGGATGTTGCCCTCGCTGAAGGCGCTGAACACGTTGGTGGGCACGATGCTCTGGATGAACGCCCACCAGTCGCCGGGACTGCGTTCCGCGATGTTCGCGACCGCGTCCTCGGACGGGGCGACCCGCACACCGGAGCCGATGTTGCCGATCGAGGCGACCGCGATGCCGATGAGGACCGCGATCAGCGAGGTGATCGCGAACCACAGCAGCGTGCGGCCGCCCAGCTGTGCCGCGGTGCGCGGGCCGCCGAGGCGGCGCAGGCTGGTGATGCCGACCACGATCGCGGTGAACACCAGCGGTATCACCGTGAACTGGACGAGGCTGACGAAGATCTCGCCGATCCGCGACAGCGTGGTGGCGAGCCAGGACACCTCGGCCTGCTTGGCGACGAAGCCGAGCAGGGCGCCGAGCACCAGCCCGGCGAGCACGGCCAGGCCGAAGACCGTGTGCCGACGGCTTCGAGTGGATGTCGACATCTGTACTCCCGATGACGTCAAAAGGTGTGGCCAGGACCGGGCCACCAGGCTCATCCAACCTCACATTTCGTGAATTACTTCCGGCTCCCATCATGTGGACGACGGGCGTTGACCTCGACATAACTGGAGGTCCTAGCGTCGGTGAGCATGACGATCCTGGTGACCGGAGCGACCGGCAATGTCGGCAAGCACGTGGTGGCGGAACTCGCGGCCGCGGGGGAGCCCGTGCGGGCGGTGACTCGCACACCATCCCGGGTTCCCGGTGGGGTGCCGGTGGCGCAAGGCGGGATCGCCGACGTGCCGGGGATGCTCGACGGCGTCGACCGGGTGTTCCTGGTGTGGCCGTTCACGCACGCCGACGACGCGCCGCCGATCGTGTCCGCACTCGCATCACAGGTGTCGCAGGTCGTGTTCCTGTCGGCGCGCGGCGTGTCGGACGACTCGCCGCTGTTCCACGCGCGGATCGAGAAGCTGCTGCGCGACAGCGGTGTCGGCACGACGTTCCTGCGCGCGGGCGGCTTCGCGACGAACACCCTCGAGTGGGCGGACCAGGTGCGGGCCGGGGTGGTCCGCTGGGTGTACGGCGACGCGGGCCGGTCGCTGATCCACGAGCGGGACATCGCCGACGTGGCGGTCACGGCACTGACCTCGCCGTCGCACCTCGGCGCGGCGTACGAGCTGACGGGCCCGGAGACGTTGACGCAGGTGGAGCAGGTGCGCACGCTGGGGGCCGTCGTTGGGCGGGACGTGCGGTGGGAGGAGATGCCGGTCGGGGAGGCGCGGGAGTCGATGCTGGCGCGGGGATGGGACCAGGACTTCCTCGACAACGGCCTCGCGTACTGGGCGTCACTGGTGGACGAGCCGGAGACCGTGACGGGCACGGTGGAGGAGGTCACCGGCAAACCGGCACGTACCTTCGCACAGTGGGCCATCGACCACACGGCGGACTTCCGCTGACGGGGGCGGCCCTGGTGTCCTCGCCGTTCGCCTCCGGCGGCTCCTCGCCGGAGGGGCAGGTCTCCGGGATGGCAGGGAGCCCTTCTGGCGGGCTCGCGTCTGGAGCCACCGATGCGCGAGTCGTTTGATTCCCGCGCCGCGGGCCTCGTCCGCCACATTGCCGTCTGCCGTTGCGACGATTCCGAGGCACAGAAAACGCCTGCATCTAGTGCGGGGCACCGACAGGAACCGGTGTCGTAGCGGGGGTTGTGGACAACGGCGTGCGCTGTGGACAACCCCGCTCGCGGCGGGTTCGGCTGTCGGTGCCCCGTGGGAGGCTGGCTACCGGGGGCCGGAGGCCGGCCCCCGGTAGGTCAGCAGCGGACCTTGACCTTCTTCAGGTCGGTCGTCAGTGCCGGGGCGCCGTCGACCGGAGCTGGGTCCTCTGGCGTCGGCAGCACGCCGGCGGCGGCCACCTTGTCGAGTGTCGCCAGCCCGTCCTCGCCGATGGTGCCGAAGATCGTGTAGTTCGGGCGGAGGTAGGCGTTGCCGTACACGAGGAAGAACTGGCTGCCGTTCGTGTCGGGGCCCGCGTTCGCCATCGCCAGGGTGCCGCGCGGGTAGATCTTCCGTTCACCCGTCGGGTCGTTCGGGGCCGGGGCCAGGTCGACCGGGAGTTCGTCCTTGTACCGGTAGCCGGGGCCGCCCTCGCCGGTCCCGCTCGGGTCGCCGCACTGGAGGACCTCCAGCGTGGGGTAGGTCGTCAGCCGGTGGCACGTCGTCCGGTCGTAGAAGCGCCACTTCGCCAGGTGCACGAAACTCTGCACCGTGCACGGCGCGGCCGCGCGGTCCAGGGTCAGCGGCAGCGCGCCCTGGTTGGTGCGCACATCCACCTTGACCTTGCCGTGGTCGGGTGTGTTGGCGGGGTCGCGCGGCAGCGGCACCGGCCGGGCCGCAGGCTCGTCCGGGGTCACCGTGTACTGGCACGGGCCGTGGGTGGACCCGTCTCCGGCGGTGGTCGCGGCGCCGGTCGGGGCCGTCACCACCAGGCTCGCGGCGGCCACCAGCACGGCGCCTGCCACGATCGTGAACTTCCTGACCACTGGTCCTCCTCTTCGCAGGGGCGAGGAAGTCTAGGCCGTGGTCGACAGCGGGCACCAGGGTCGTGCCCTCGTTATGCTGCGCCGATGACCGGATCGGACATCGCGCGCGCGATTCTCGACGGTAACTCGTTCATGGTGCTCGCCACCTCGGACGCCGACGGCGTGCCGTGGGCGACGCCGGTGTGGTTCGCGACCGAGGACTACCGGTCGTTGTACTGGGTGTCCTCGCCCGACGCCCAGCACTCGCGGAACCTCGCCGTGCGGCCGGAGATCTCGGTGGCCGTGTTCGACTCCACGCAGCGGCCCGGCGAGGTGCAGGCCGTGTACATGTCGGGCACGGCGGCCCTGGCGCGCGATGTCGAGGAGGGGATCGCGGTCTTCTCGCGGGTGGCCGTGCGGGAGGGGCTCGGCGAGTGGGGCGCATCGCGGGTGACCGGTGACGCCCGGCTGCGGCTGTACCACGCAACCGTTGCGGCGCACTACGTTCTCGACCCGGACGCGACCACCGACACGCGGTTGCGGGTCACGCTCTAGCACACCGCCGACCGGGGCCGCAGCCCCGGTCGGCGTGAGCGTCAGTGTGTGCCAGGGCGCGGTGGCTTGCCCGTGTAGTCGGTGACCTTGCGGACCGCGCTGTCGATCTTGTGGTGGTACTTGCCCTTGGTCCGCTGGTCGACGAACTGGCCTGCCTTCGCCGCCATCTTGTTCACCTTGTCCGGGTTGCGGCGGACATAGGTGCGCGCCGCGGCGGCGGTCCCGGCCAGTGCGGTCAGTCTCCTCATGAGTGGCATGGCACGTCCTTCCGTCGTCACGTACTCGGTCAACGGAGTACCCACCCGATGGAGTTCCCCAAACATGTCGGGGATTGTTGACATGTCGGAGATTTCCGACATATCTTGGTCGCGTGCTTGACGACCGACTGTTCACCGCCATGGCCAACCCGGTGCGGCGGCGGTTGCTGGAGCTGCTGCGCGAGGGCTCGCGGACCGCTGGTGCGCTGGCCGCGCAGTTCGACCTGTCGCGACCAGCGGTTTCCGAGCACCTGCAGGTTTTGCGGCGCGCGGAGCTCGTGCGCGAGGAGGTGCGCGGCCGGGAGCGGCACTACCACCTCACGGCCGAGCCGCTGGCCGCGGTGAGCGACTGGCTGCATCCGTTCGAGCGTTACTGGCGCGAGCGCATGCGCACGCTGTCCAAGATCATGGAGGAGGACCCCGATGACCGAGACGATTCACGTTGACCAGTTCCTCGCGCAGCCGCCCGCGAAGGTGTGGCGGATGCTGACCGAGCCTGACCGGCTCGCCAGCTGGTGGGCGCCGGGCGACATCCGGCCCGAGGTCGGGCACTCGTTCACGCTCGACATGCGCGGCTGGGGCGTGCAGTCGTGCACGGTGACCGAGGTCGACGAGGAACGGCTGCTGAGCTACACCTTCGGCGAGGGCGACATGGACTGGACGATCACGTGGCGGCTCGTCGCGGAGGGTGCTGGTACGCGGCTCTTCCTGGAACACGGCGGCTTCGACCTCGACGACCCCCGGCAACAGAGCGCGTTCACGAACATGCCCCGCGGCTGGGCGGGATCGGTGCTGCCTCGGCTGGCCCGGGAGCTGGCGGAAGTCACCGCGTGACCAGTAACACGACGGCCACGTCTGGTATCTGCCCCGCTCCCGGAGTTTGACTGAACGGAGACGACGAGGAGCGGCATGTCGAACGATGTGGAGCAGGTGGCGACCACCCCCGCTGTCGCCCGGTCTCTCCGCCTCCTCCAGGTCGGTTCGTTCACCTCCAACTTCGACCGGCTGATGATCGCGCCGATGCTGGTGGTCATCGCGGCCGAGATGGACCGGTCGGTCGAGGCGGTCAGCCAGGCCGCCGCCACCTACTTCCTCTGCTACGGCATCGCGCAGATCATCTGGGCGGTGGTGTCCGACCGGCTGGGCCGGGTGCGGACCATGCGGTTCGCGCTGCTGCTCGCGATGGTCGGCGGGCTCGCGTCGGCGGCCGTGCCGGACATCGGGTGGCTGGTGGTCGCGCGGGGCGTCACCGGTGCGTGTTTCGCCGCCGCGATCCCGGGCGCGCTCGTCTACGTCGGCGACACGGTGCCGGTGCGGGTGCGGCAGGCACCGCTCACGGACCTCATGACCGCGTCGGCGGTCGGCATGACCATGGCGACCGTCGCGGCGGGCGCCATCGCCGACTTCAGCAGCTGGCGGGTCGCGTTCGCGCTGACCGCCGTGACGGCCGGGGTGCTGTCGTTCTTCATGCGCGGCATGGTCGAGCCGCGGCTGGGCACGCCGCCGAGGGTGTGGTCGTCGGTCAAGGGCGTGCTCACCAACCGGCCCGCGTTGCTGGTACTCGTGCTGGTGCTCGCCGAGGGCCTTGTGCTGCTCGGGCCGCTGACGTTCCTGCCGGTGGTGCTGCACGCGTCCGGGCTGTCGGTCACGGTGTCCGGCCTGCTCACGGCCGCGTACGGGGCTTCGGTGCTGGTCTTCGCGCGGGTCGTGAAGGCCCGGACCACCACGGTGTCGCCCGCCACGCTGATCCTGATCGGCGGCAGCATGGCGGTGCTCGCCTACCTGCTGATGGTGATCACCCACGCCGCCCCCTCGGTGGTCGTCGCGACTGCCCTGCTCGGCGGTGGGTGGGCGTTCATGCACTCGACGCTGCAGACGTGGGCGACCGACATGGCGCCCGGCTACCGTGCGACGGCCGTGTCGCTGTTCGCCACCATGCTGTTCACCGGCAGCGCGATCGGTGCCGCGATCTTCGGCTCGATGGTCGACGCCGGACGGTTCACGACCATGTTCGCGATCACGCTCGCGGTGAGCGTCCCGCTCGTCGTCACCGCCACCCTCGGCCGCAGGCGCTACGCGACCAAGGGTTAGGCCCTCTTACTATCTTGGTCCCATGACGGACTCACCGACGCGGGACCGGCTGCTCACCGCCGCCGACGAGCTGCTGACGGAGTCGCCGGACGTGTCGACCCGTGCCATCTGCGAGCGCGCGGGCGTGCAGGCGCCGACGCTGTACCACCACTTCGGCAACAAGCAGGGCCTGCTGGCCGCGATGGTCGAGGACCGGTTCACGACACACATGCGCGCGGCGCCGAGCCTGGACAGCGACCCGGTGGCGGCGCTGCGGGAGAGCTGGCACCACCACGTCCGCTTCGGCATGGAGCACCCGAACCACTATGCGCTGACGAGCACGCTCATCCCGGTGGCGGAGAAGCTGCTGGCCGGCCTGCTGAACGAGATCGCGCGACAGGGCAGGCTGCGCACGGCCCCGGAGATCGCGGCGAGACAGCTGGTCGCGGCCAACGTCGGCGCAACACTGAGCCTGCTCGGGGGCGACCGGGGCACCGGGTGGACCGACCAGCTGCGGGACACCCTGATCGGCACCGTGGTCACCGAGGCGACCCAGCCGCTGGCCGGTGGCGGCCTGTCCGCGATGGCGGTGGGCTTCCTCGCGGCGTTGGACGCCGAACCGGGCGGCTTCACCACGGGCGAGCGGACGCTGCTGCGTGAGTGGCTCCACCGCGCGGCCAACTGACGGCGCGCAGGACCGGTCCCGGCCGCCGGCTGTTGTGCTGTCGGCATGGACGAGGTGGCGCGGCTCGCGCTGACGCTGGTGGACGAGGACGAAGCCGCGCGGCTGCGCGGGATCGTGGCGCTGGCCAGGTACCCGCACCATCCGGTCGCGATCGACGAGTTGATGGAGTCGCTGAAGAGCGACCTCCTCGGCGAGTTGTCGATCATCGCGGCGGTCGCGCTCGCCGCCATGGCCCGCGTCAACCCGGCCGTGTGCGTCGCGGTGGCCCGCCGGTACCGCGACACCGTCGGCAGCGTCGCCCTCGACGGCGGTTACGACCCCACCCTGCGCCTGACCTACTTCTTCGCGATCTCGGGTGACCAGGCGTGGTTCCGCGAGCTGCGCCCCGCCGACCTGCGTGCACGGACCGACGAGCACCACAGGAGAACCGCCCGGTACCTGGCCGCGGCCCGCGACGGCGACGTCCGTGCCGCGGCCAGGTCGATGGTGTGGTTCGAGTCGCTCGACACCCCGGGACAGCGGCTGGTGTTCAGGTCGGCGAACAAGCTGCTCCCCGGCTGGCGCCCCTGGTTCAGGCGGCTGATCCGCGGGACACTGGTCAAGCTCACTCCGTCAGGTCGCTGGGCCGGATGCGGAACACCTGCAGTCGCAGGTTGTAGTACTTGTCCGTCTCGCCGACCCACGACATGCCGAGTCGCTTGGCGGTCGCGATCGCGCGGGCGTTGGCCGGGCGGGCGACCGCGAACAGCTCGTCGATCTCCTGGGTGAACGCCCAGCCGGCCAGCGCGCGGCCGCCTTCGGCCGCGTAGCCCCTTCCCCAGGCGTCCGGGCGCAGCTGCCAGCTCAGCTCGAGGTCCTCTTTGTACGGTGGCAGCAGCCGGATGCCGAGGCCGCCGATGACCTCGCCGTCCTCGCGGCGTTCGACCGCCCACCGCCCGCGCGGTGGCGTCATGTTCGGCTGCGCCTCGACCCATGCCTCCAGCACCAACCGCATGGCCGCCTCGTCGGCGACCTGGCCCATCGCGGGGGTCAGCCAGCGGATGACCTTCTCCGTGCCGTAGATCGCGAGCGCCGCCGCGGCGTCGTCGAGCCGCCACTCCCGCACCACGAGCCGCTCGGTGGTCAGCTCTTCGCTCATGTCATCGACATTACCCATCCGGCGAGGTCAGCGGGCGCGTAGACGGCGGAGCATGCGCGGAAGGACTCCTGGACGTCGATCACGACCAGTGCTCCGCGCAGGTGCCAAGACTCGCCCGGCACCCACCTGCCGGGAAGGCACCATCCCGCCACGGTGCGGACCGATCTGGTCAGCGATACTCGGCCGGTGACCCTCCGCTGCGCGGTGCTGGACGACTACCAGGGTGTGGTGCTGTCGATGGCCGGGTGGGGCCGGCTCGACGGCCGCGTCGACGTGACGGTGTTCCGTGAGCACCTCGGCGGCGAGGACGCGGTGGCCGCCGCGCTCGCCGACTTCGACCTCGTCGTGATCATGCGGGAGCGCACGCCGTTCCCCGCGTCGCTGATCGAGCGGCTGCCGAAGCTGCGGCTGCTCGTCACCTCCGGTATGCGTAACGCGTCGATCGACCTGGCCGCCGCCGCGCGGGCCGGGGTCGTCGTGTGCGGCACGGCCAGCAGCAAGGCGTCGACCGTCGAGCTGACGTGGGCGCTGATCCTCGGGCTCGTGCGCAACGTGGCCGTCGAGAACGCCGCGTTCCACGCAGGCGGGCCGTGGCAGAGCACGATCGGGACGAACCTCGCCGGTGCCACGCTCGGGCTCGTCGGGCTCGGCCAGATCGGCTCACGGGTGGCGGCGGTCGCGCAGGCGTTCGGCATGCACGTGCTGGCGTGGAGCCAGAACCTCACCGGGGAGCGGGCGTCGGCGGCAGGCGCGACGCTCGCCGGCTCGCTGCCTGAGCTGATGGCCGCGAGCGACATCGTGTCGGTGCACGTCGTGCTGAGCGACCGCAGCCGAGGCCTGGTCGACGCCGACGCGATCGCGCACCTGCGGCCCGGCGCCTACCTCGTCAACACGTCGCGGGCGGCCGTTGTCGACCAGGCCGCGTTGCTGGACGCGTTGCGGCACAACCGGATCGCCGGCGCGGCGGTGGACGTGTTCGCCACCGAGCCACTGCCTGCCGACGATCCGCTGCGCGGTCTGCCGAACCTGCTCGCCACCCCGCACCTCGGGTACGTGACCCGCCAGAACTACGCGGACTACTTCCGCGAGACGGTCGAGGACATCGAGGCGTTCATCGCGGGCGAGCCGATCCGGGTCCTCTCCTAGACCACCGGTGCGTTCGGCAGGCACGGCGCCGGTGGCGCCGCCGGGTCGAGTGCCCGGCGCACGTGCCCGATGGCCCGCCACGAGTACGTCATCGACAGGTGGTCCGACAGGTCGATCGGGCAGCCGTCCTGCAGGGTGATGTTCCTGACGGTCGCGCCGGGGCCCGCCGTGAGGAACGTCGACCGGTATGGCGTGGTCACCTCGTCGTACCGGGTCGCGATGACCACGTAGGACACCCCGGACACGGTGTCACCGCCCGCGTTGAGCGTCGTCAGGAACTCGGAGCCGACCACCTGCTGCGCGGCCGCCGCGCCCAGGATCGGTGGCGTGAAGCCCAGGAGCCCCAACGTGTCCACAAAGGTGCCGATGCCAGAGAGCGTGGTGCCGTGGTGGGTCGCGCCGAGTGTCACGAGCGTCGCGACCTTGTCCGCGCCGCCTTCGAACCGCAGGTACTGGCGCGGCATCATGCCGCCCTGCGAGTGGCCGACCATGTCGACCTTGGCGGTGCCGGTCGCCGCGCGCACCTGGTCGACGAACGTGGCGAGCTCTTTGGCGGAGGCGCGGATGTCGCCGTTGCCCTTGATGAACTCGGGCTGGCTCAGCAGGTTGTCGTCGGTGTCACCGTAGTTCAGCGCGAAGACGCAGTAGCCGTCCCGTTTGAGGACGGGGGAGAGCTGCGCGAAGTTGTTGTACCGGTTCTCCCAGGTGCCGTGGACGAGCACGACCGGCCGAGGGTGCTTCGCGGTGGGGCGGCACGACCAGTCGTTGGCGCCGGGTGGGTCGAGGTCGGGGTGGGTGATCGAGTAGCCGAACGCCGCGATGAAGCTGTGCAGTTCGGGGCCGGGATGAGGGTCGGCGGCGGCAGGGGTGCCACCCGCGAACGTCGTGGCCGTGACGGCCAGGGTCAAGGCCAGCGTGGACAGTACGCGACGATGCGTCATGGTCCGATGATGAGTGCTCCCACCGGCTTCGGGAAGGGAAGAATGCAAAGGTTGTCAACGGGACACTAGTTTTGATGACGGGAACTGTGCGCCTGTGATGCCGCAACCGCGTGCCTCAGCGGGCCCTCTTGGTGATCAGACCCCACAGGAGGGTTTCGGTGAGGCGTCTGATGGCCGAGACGAACTCGATGGAAGTGTGGGACATGGCGGGGTGTTCCACGTAGAGCTTGGCGACGTCGGGCGGCGGGTGGCTCAGCTGCCACAGCCCGGCGGCGAGGGTGGTGACGCCGACGAGCAGTTCGTCGCCGTCGGTCTCGGTCAGTTCGGGCATGAGCTTGCGGACGGCGGTCGTGAGGGTCTTGCCGCTGGTGATGGCCGCGAGTTTGAACGTGATCACCGCGGTGAGGGACACGTTGCGTTCGAGGTTCAGGGGTGCGTGCGTGAAAAGGTCGCACAGGAGGGGACGTTCCTTGAGGCTGGTCGCGAACGCGGTCGCGATCCCGGTGATGTCGCCGGATGCCAGTTCCTTGAGGTCGGCGGACAGGGCGTGCGCCCACTCCTGCCACGCCTCGGTGGCGATGTTGAGGTAGATCTCCTCGCGGGTGCCGAAGTAACGCAGCAACGCGGTCTTGTGCATGCCGACGTCGGTGGCGATGTCGCCGAGGCTGATGTTGCGCACGCCGTCACGCCCGGCGAGCCGCCGCGCCGCCTCGAGGATGGTGGCTTCGCGCTGCCGTTTCTGCTCGGGGCGGCGCGCTCGCTGGAAGTCCTCGTCGTCGCGCGCCATGGACATACCGTAACCACGACAGGTGGATCACGCGCCATGTCCTCACCGGAGCTTGTCGAGGGTGATGGGCAGGTCACGGACGCGCAGGCCGGTGGCGTGGTGGACGGCGTTGGCGATGGCGCCCGCCACACCGACGATGCCGACCTCGCCTGCGCCGAGCACGCCGAGCGGCATCGTCGGGTCGGGGGCGCCGAGGCATTCGATGTCGATGCGCGGGATGTCGGCGTGCACAGGCACGTGGTACTCGGCGAGGTTGGCGTTGACGATCCGCCCGGTGCCGCGGTCGACGAGCGTCTCCTCTCCGAGCGCCGCGCCGATGCCCATGACGATGCCACCCCGCAGTTGGCCGGCGGCGGTCTTGGCGTTGACGACGGTGCCGATGTCGAACACGCCGAGCCAGCGGGTGACCCGGACCTCGCCGGTGTCCCTGTCCACTCGCACCTCACAGAACTGCGCCCCACACGCGGCTTTCACGTACCTCCGGCGGTCCAGGAGGAACCTGGTCATGAACCGCAGCTGCCCGGCCAGCCGCCCGATCCCGCGATCGGCCCCGACCACCACCTCGAGGTGGCACCGGCCGGCCCGGCTGAGGATGGTGCCGGGCGCCTCGGTAGGAGACAGGTCGTGGCGATGGGCGAGCGCGGTGAGGTTCTTCTTGAGCCGGGCGGCGGCGTCGAGGATGGCGCGGGACACGCTCGCGGTCTGGGCGGACCCACCCGCGGCGGGCCCGGCGGGTAGGTCGCTGTCCCCGTACTCGACCAGGACGGAGTCGAGCGGAACCCGCAGTGCGTGGGCGGTGACCTGTGCGAACGCGGTGGCCGACCCCATGCCCATCTCGTGGAACGCGCACCGCACCAGCACGTCACCGTTGGCGGACAGTCGCATGGTGAGGTTCGCGGGAAGCTCCCAGGCCGGGTGGTAGGCGGAGGCAACACCCATGCCGACGAGCCACCGGCCGTCCCGCATGGACCCGGGTTCGGGGGTGCGGTCGGCCCAGCGGAACCGTGCGGCACCACGCGCGTAGGCCTCGCGCAACCCGCGCCGGGCGAAGAGCCTGCCGCCCAACGGGTCGCGGTCGGGCTCGTTGCGCATCCGCAACTCGATGGGGTCGAGGGCAAGGCGGTGGGCAAGCTCGTCCATGGCGGCTTCGAGCGCGAAGGAGCCGATCGCCTCCCCGGGCGCCCGCATGACGGCGTTCGAGACCGTGTCGAGCGTGAGCTGGTTCTGCCGCACGAGAATGTTGGCGGCGTCGTACAGATGCCGCGACTGGGAGACCACCTGTTCCGGCCCGCCGCCGACCCGGCCGACCTGTGTGACGCTGGTGTGGATCAACGAGGTCAGCTGCCCGTCGGAGTCCGCCCCGAGCGCGACGCGCTGCGTTGACGGGGTGCGCCCGCCGACTGTCCGGTAGACCCCCTCCCGGCTGAGCGCGAGCCGGACCGGCCGCCCGGTCACCATCGCGGCGACGACGGCGAGCACAGTGCCCGCCCAGACGTTGGTCTTACCCCCGAAGGCGCCACCCACGAAGGTGGCGACAACGCGCACTGCCCTGACCGGGATCCCGAACCGCTGGGCGAGATGCCGCCGGGTCCAGTCGATGTTCTGGGTTCCGTCGTGGACCGTGAGGGTGCCGCCGTGCCAGGAGGCGGTGGTGGTGTGCGGCTCGAGCGCGTTGTGGTGGTGCATGGGCGTGGAGAACCGCAGGTCGACGGCCACGGCGGCCACTTCGAGCGCGGCGACGGCGTCGCCCTTCTTGCCGGTGCCCTCGTGGAGGGCACCGGCCTTCTGCGGTACCGCGTTGGGTTCCTGCTGCCCGAAGTCGACGACCGCGGGCAACTCGTCATAGGTGACGTGCACCAGCCGGGCCGCCTCCCTGGCGATGTCGAGCGAGTCGGCGACGACGACGGCGACCGGTTGGCCGTTCCAGTGGACCTCGTCGGTGTTGAGGTAGTTGACGGAGGTGCCCGCGGCGAGCGTGGGGAGGTTGAGCACGGAAGGTTTCGGAGGCGGTTTCATCCGGGGGGCGTTGTGGTGGGTGATGACGGCGTGGACGCCGGGAAGCGTCGACGCGGCCTCGGTGTCGACGCGGGTGATCCGGGCACGGGTGGCGGTCGCGTGGACGAGGGCCGCGTGGGCCAGGTTGGGGAAGGGGACGTCGCCGGAGAACTGGGCGGCGCCGGTGGTTTTGACGTGGCCGTCGACTCGGTCGACGGGCTCACCGAGGACGCGCCCCGCCGGGTGGGTCGTGGTGAGTGTCATCGGGGCCGAACCAATCCGGCCAGCGTCGCCGTCAACGTGCGGATTGCCAGCGGGGCCTTGAAAGCGTTGTCCGGGCGGGTGACCGCTGTTGCCAGTTCCGCTTCCGCGGCCTCGCGGAACGCGGCCTCCGTTGCGGGGGCGTCCCGCAACACCGACTCCGCGGTTCTGGCTCGCCACGGGTGGGTGGCAACGCCGCCCAGTGCTATGCGGACGTCGGCTACCCGGCCGTCCTCCACCTTCATGGCTGCCGCCACCGAAACCAGAGCGAAGGCGTAGGACGCTCGGTCGCGGACCTTGCGGAAGTGGGAGTTGGTCGCCGGGGGTAGCTGCGGGAGTTCCACTGCTGTGATCAGTTCGTGTTGGTGCAGGGCGGTTTCCACGTCGGGGGTCGTTCCGGGGGGCCGATGGAAGTCCCTGACCGGGATTCGGCGCCTGCCGTTCGTGCTTTCCGTTTCCACCACCGCGTCCAGGGCGGTCAGTGCCACGGACAGGTCGGACGGGTGGGTGGCTATGCAGTGCGGGCTTGTGCCCAGGATCGCGTGGTTTCTGTTGTGGCCCCCGTTCAGTGCCGTGCAGCCTTCGCCAGGGGTGCGCTTGTTGCATTGGGTTGCGGTGTCGTAGAAGTAGTGGCACCTGGTGCGTTGCAGCAGGTTGCCGCCCACCGTGGCCATGTTGCGAAGCTGGCCGGACGCGCCTGCCAGGATTGCCTGGGTCAGCACCGGGTAACGGGTTCTGATCCGCGGGTGCGCCGCCACATGGCTGTTCTTTGCCAGTGCTCCTATGCGCAGGCCGCCTGCCGGGAGTTCTTCGATCCCGGTCAGCGGTAGCGGGGTGATGTCGATCAGGGTGTCCGGGTGCTCGATGTCGGCTCGGATGAGGTCCACGAGGTTGGTGCCACCGCCGAGGAACTTGGCGCCAGGGGTGTTCGCCATGGTCTCCACCGCCGCGACGACCGTTTTCGCTCTCACGTATGCGAACCGCGTCATCTCACGGTCTCCTCGATCGCGGCCACGATGCCGTTGTACGCGCCGCAGCGGCACAGGTTGCCGCTCATGCGTTCCTGGATCTCGGGCCTGGTGAGCGGGGGTGTGGTTGCCACGTCTTCCGTTGCCGCGCTTGGCATTCCGGCTCTGTGCTCCGCCAGCATGCCCAGGGCCGAGCAGATCTGGCCCGGCGTGCAGTAGCCGCACTGGAAGCCGTCGTGTTTCGCGAGCGCCTGCTGTAACGGGTCGTCGACGCCCTCGATCGTGGTGATCTCGCGATGTTCGTACTGGATGGCGAGTGCCAGGCAGGACAGGACGCGTTCGCCGTCGGCCAGCACCGTGCACGCGCCGCACGCGCCCTGGTCGCAGCCCTTCTTAGTGCCGGTCAGGCCCAGGTGGTCGCGCAGGGCGTCGAGCAGGCTCACTCTCGGTTCCACGTCGACGTGTCTTGGCGTGCCGTTGATGTGTATGGCCAGGTGGGTCATGGCATCGAGATTAGGACAACGCCGTTGCGTTAACAAGGCAACGGCGTTGTGTTAACCCGAAAGAGTGGGGGCGGCCCGATGTTCGGGCGCGGCAAAGTTTCATGATCGAAAAATAATGTGAAGTCGTGATCTTCACGCGCGCGAAATGGACAATTCGACCGGAGTCGGCGGGGTGGAGCTGATTCTCGGCGTGAAGACCGGCGGCGATGACCGGCCACGAATGGCTGAGGTGCGGCCGATTGGCTTAATTTCGATCGGGTGAGTGGAGTACTACCCGCGCGACACGTCCCGTTATAGGGCCCCGGTGAAACGTCACTCAGAAGAGTGGATAACCTACCCCCCTATTTGTGGCTGGCAACTCTCGGTAGTTCGAGGGTGACCGGCTCTCCCGTTCGCCCGACGTAGCAGCCGGAGGCTTCACTTGGCACTCAATTCCACCCCGCGCCGCCGGTTTGGCGTGGCTCTCGGTGTCGTACTCGCGACGGCCTCTGCCGGCCTGATCGGTTTCGCAGGCACGGCCGCCGCCCACACGAACAAGTCGCACGCCGAGTGCGTGGACGACACCACGACCCTGACGGTCGACCTGACGGCGTACAACGACCGCAAGGCCAACACCGTCAAGATCACCGACAACGGCTCCGTCCTCCACGAGGGCGAGTTCGGCACGAACTACCAGGACAAGTTCGAGGTCCCGGGCGACGTGCAGCACACCTTCACGATCGCCGTGGTCGCGCACGACGACAAGGACGGCGGGAAGGGCTGGAGCTTCTCCGACGAGCACGTCGTCGCGGCCTGTGTCGAGCCGACGCAGCCGCCGACCGAGACGACCCCGCCGACCGAGACCACCACCGAGACCCCGGCGCCGACCAGCTCCGAGGCCCCGCCCGTGACCACCACGACGGCCGCCCCGTCCCCCGTGGCCGAGGAGGAGGTGCTGGCGGAGACCGGTGCGAGCGTCGCGCTGCCGCTGGGCATCGCCGGTGTGCTGATCGTCGGCGGTGTGGTCGCGCTGTTCGTGGTGCGCCGTCGCGGCAAGGCCTGAGCAGGCCGACTGAGTCACTGATTTTCTGAGCCGCGCACAGGGCGGGTCCGCTTCGGCGGGCCCGCCCTGTGCGTTTGCCCACCACCCGTTCGGGTATGCACCGACGGTGACAGCCGAACAGCTCACGATGGGTGTTGAAGAAGAGTTCCTGCTCGTCGACTCGGACGGCAGGCTCTCAGGTTCCGGGCCGGAGGTCGTGGACGCCGCCGAAGAGTCCCAAGGAGAGGTCGAGCAGGAACTCAAGCGCTGCCAGGTCGAGGGTGTGTCGGACATCTGCCGCACGCCCGACGAGGTGCTCGCGCAGCTGACCGGCCTGCGAGGACAGTTGGCGGCAGCGGCGGCGGCACGCGGTCTCCGCCTGCTGCCCAGCGCCTGCCCGGTGGTGCAGGAGACCGGGGAGCAGGAGATCACGCCGAGTCCGAGATACCTGCGGATGGCCGAGTGGTTCGGCGCCACGGCACGGTCGCTCGCGACGTGCGGCTGCCATGTCCACGTCGGCATCCCGGACCGGGAGACCGGCGTCGCGGTGAGCAACCGGGTGCGGCCATGGCTGCCGGTGCTGCTCGCGCTCACCGTCAACTCGCCGTTCAACGGCACCGACACCGGCTACGCGAGCTGGCGGTACCAGGAGTGGTCGCGCTGGCCATCGGCAGGCCCGCCGCCGATGTTCGCGGGTCTCGACGAGTACGAGTCGACCGTGGACGGCATGCTGCGCGCCGGTGCGCTCATGGACCGCGCGATGATCTACTGGGACATCCGGCTGTCCGAACGCCACCCCACGCTCGAGTTCCGGATCGCCGACGTCGCCGCGGTCCCGGAGGACGCGACGCTGCTCGCCACCCTGATCCGCGGCCTGGTCGCCCGTGCGCTCGACGACGGCGGTCCGCCGCCTGAGCTGCCGCAGGCGATCCTGCGCGCGAACCTCTGGCGGGCCTCGCGGGAGGGCATCACCGGGTCCATCCTGCACCCGCTCACCGGCGAGCTCGGCCCCGTCCAGTCCCACGTGGACGACCTGGTCGAGCACCTGCGCCCGGTGCTGGGCGCCGACCTCGACTTCGTCAAGGCCGGGGTGGCACGGCTGCGTGAACACGGCACCGGCGCAGGCAGGCAGCGTGCGGCCTTCAAGCGCAGGGGCGAGCTGACCGACGTGGTCGATGCGCTGGTGGTCAAAACGGACTGAAGTCCGCTCTCCCGGCACGTATCGTCGGTACGGCGCTGACGTGAGGGGGGCCCTGGGTGGTCGTTCGGTGTGCCGTTCTCTTCGGGCTGCTCGGGTTGTTCCAGGCCACCCTCGGACCGCTGATCCCGTTGCTGCGCGACCGTGACGACCTGTCCCCCGCGACCGCGGGACTGCTCGTCACCGGCTTCTTCGGCGGCAGCCTCGTCAGCACCGCGGTGGGCGGTGTGCTGAGCGACCGGTGGGCGAGGGGACCGCTCTACATCGTCTCGGCCGTGCTGCTGCCTGCCGGGCTGGGGCTTCTCGCCCTGCCGGCCGGTTGGCCGGTGCCGCTGTTCGCGGTGGCCGTGGCCGGCCTCGGGTTCGGCGGCCTCGTGCTCATCGTCAACACCGTGATGGCCATGCGCGGGCTCACCTACGTCAACCTGGTCAACGGCACCTACGGCCTCGGCGCGGCCGCGGGACCGGCGCTGATCAGCCTGACGCACGGCGGCCTCCTGTTCGCCGTGCTGGCGGTCGGCGTGCTCGCGGCGTTGCCGCTGACCGCGCCGTCGGCCGAGGCGGCGGTCGAGAAGGAGCGGCTGCGCCCCAGCGTCCTGCTGCTGCTGTTCTGCGCCATGCTGTTCTGCTACGCGGGGGTCGAGACCGCACTGTCGAGCTGGGAGGCGACGCACCTGCGGGCGCACGGCTACGGCGCGGACACGGCGGCCGCGCTCACGTCGCTGTTCTGGCTGGGGCTCGCGGGCGGGCGGTTGCTCGTGCCCGTGGTCACCAGGGGCTGGCCGCCGCAGCGGATCATCGTGTGCGCGTTGCTCGCCTGCGGCGCCGGGCTGTCGGTGATCGCGGTCGAGGTGAGCGCGCCGGTCGGGTTCTTCCTGCTCGGCGCGTTCGCGGGGCCGATCTTCCCCGCCACTCTCGCGTGGATCGCGCGGACACTGCCGCAGCCCCGGCGCGTCAACGCGGCGGTCCTGACCGTGGCGATGCTCGGCAACGCGACCGTGCCCACCGTCATCGGGTACGGGTTGCAGGCCACGTCCCCGCTCGCGCTGCCGTTGTTCGTCGCGATCGCGCTCGCCGGGTGCCTGGGGATCGTGCTGGTGTTGCGGGCGCGTCAGGTAGGCGAGGTGTAGGCCACGTCGTCGATCAGCCAGTCGTCGCCGGTGGTCGACGTGCCGGTCGAGCCGAGCTCGACGGCGTCGATGGCGGTCGCGGCCTGCGACTTCGGCTTGGTGGCAACGAGTGCGCCGTCCAGGTACACCTGTACCTGGGTCATCGTGGCCACCAGGCGCACGGTGTGCCACGTGCCCATGGTGATCGCGGTCTGGTTCAGCGCACTGCCCCACGGCGGGTTCTGGCCGTAGTTGGCCCAGTGGAGCATGCCCGCGCCGGTCAGCCAGAACCCGTACGGGGTGGCCGCGGCCGTGCCGTTCTTGCCCTTCAACGAGAACAGCAGGCCCTTGTTCGTCTGCCCGTTGCCGAGGAAGCGGAACTCGGCGGTCACCGACGTGGTGGCCGCGTGCGCCCACGTGGCCCGCCCGATCTGTGTCGTCGAGTCGTCCTTGATGCGCAGGAACCGGGACGAGACCTTCTCCGCCGACGGCACGGCCGGCTGGTTCACGACGGTCGCGAGCGTGCTGGTGGTGGCCCAGCCGTTGCCGCGTGGCGGCTGGCCGGGGTAGTCGTGCTCGAAGGTCACCGCCGCGGTGTACAGCTCGATCTCGTGCAGGAACCCGGCCGAGGGGTCGGTGACCGGGTTCGGGTCGCTGATCCGGACGTACCGCGCGGTGACCGGCGCGCTGAACGGGCGCAGGAACCCGTCGCGGGCGCCGAGGGCCGGGGCGGTCCACGTGGTCCCGTCGGCCGACGTCTCGATCCGCACGTCCGTGGCGCCCTGCGACCACACGTGCAGGCCCAGCCCCGTGACCGGCACCGCGCGGGGCAGCCGCAACGTGACCGACCGGTTTCCGGTCACCAGACTCGAGTCCGCACGCGGGTCACCGTCGAACGCGTACGCCGCGAGCGACCGGCGGCAGGCCGCGGCGTCGCCGTAGCAGGACAGCGGCGAGTCCATGACCGTCAGCTCGCCGCGCTGGAACATCGTGGTCAGATCGGCCTTGCCCCACTGCTCGGTGTCGACCTCCACCTGCGACCGCCACAGCGCGGCCGCCCCGTCGACCTGGTAGCCGCGGACCGCGGGGTCGGCAGGGCAGCCCCAGCCCGGCGCGCAGTTGTCGCCGGTCACCAGCACCCGGTTGCCCGCCAGCGGCGCGATCCCGACCGTGCCACTGGAACCGAGGTGCCGCAGCGGCCGGGCGGTCCCGCCGTCCGGGGTGTACCAGCCGTCCGCGTCGGCACCGGCGGTCGGGTGGTTCTGGTAGACGGTCGTTGGCGAGGTCCACGCGGTGCCCTCGCCGTCGAAGGAGAACCGCAGCACGTTGTCCGGCCTGCCGGACGACAGCACGAGCGCGCCGTTGCCGAGCAGTGTCACCGATGGCGCGTTGCCGGTGCCCGAGGCCACGCGGACCGGCGCGCCCCACCCGGTACCGGACTGGGCGGGCGTCTTCACCGTGTACAGGGCGACGTTCGCGGGCACCTCGCCGCGCGGGTTCTCGTCCTTGCCCAGCGCGGCGATCAGCCCGCCGCCGGCGGTGGGGGACAGGCTCGCCGCCGACCAGCCCGCGCCGGTGGCGAGCCGGGCCGTCTCCGTCCACGTCACGCCGCCGTCGGTGCTCGCCACGACGGCGGCGAACGAGGAGCCGTACACGGGCGCCAGCACCGTCTTCCCGTCACCGAGCAGCACGACGCCCCGGCCGAACCGGGCCGAGGTGACCGGCTGGGCGAACGTGACGGTCGCGGTGCCCGCGTCGGTCCAGCCGCCCGCGCTCAGCAGCTTGCGGGCGAACCGGGCACAGGTGTCGCCGCACGCGGTCCCGTCGGTGTCGAGATCGACGGCGACCACGTCACCCGTCGCGTTCGCGAGCCGGAACGGCGTGCCCGAGGTCCCGGCGAGCGACGACCACGTGGTGCCGCCGTCGGTGGACTGGCGGGTCCCGTCGGCCGACGACAGCAGCAGCCGGGCGGCCCGCTTGCCGTCGGCGGCCGTGACGCCCGCGTCGAACAGTGCGGGCGCCCCCGTTGCCGCGGTGAGGAACCGCTGCCCGCCCGGCACGTGCGCGTGGTCGACACCGGGTTCGGCACCCGCCTGGCCGGTCACGGCCATGGCGAGCGTCGCGAGGGTGGCCACGGTCAGCAGTCGGTTCATCCGGTGGGCTCCTCGTGACTCGGGCCTCAGAGCGTCGAGAGCAGAGCGTAGATCGCGTCGTCGGTGCCGGGAAGCCGTTCGTGTGCGAAGTCCGGGTACAGCCGGTACGACTTGTCACAGGTGAGTTTGTTGTACGCGGCGAACTGGGTCGACGGCGGGCACACGCGGTCGTTCAGCGACACGGTCATGACCGTCTTCGCCTGGATGCGTGGCGCCAGGTGCTGCACGTCCACGTACCCCATGCGCGTGAACAACTCCTGCTCACGCAGGTGCATGGGATCGCGCGAGCGGAAGTACGCGGTGATCTCGTCGTAGGGCGCCTTCTCCAGGTCCAGCTCCCACGCCCGCCGGTAGTCGGACAGGAACGGGTACACCGGCGCGGCCAGCTTGATCCTCGGCTCGAGCGCGGCGCACGCGATCGTGAGCCCGCCGCCCTGGCTGTAGCCGGTGGCGCCGACCCGCGCGGGGTCGACGTCGTCGAGATCGAGCACGATCCGCGCGAGCCGGGCGGTGTCAAGGAACAGGTGCCGGTACAGCATGTTGTCGGGCCGGTCGTCGATGCCGCGCAACAGATAGGTCGCCATGGACCACCCCGCGACCGCGTTCTCCTGCGTCGAAGGACCCGCCTGGCCGCGCACGTCCAGCGCCGCGACCGTGTAGCCGGCGGCGACGTAGGACAGCTTGTCGACCCAGTCGCCGGAATCGCCGGTGTACCCGTGGAACTGGAGCACCGCGGGGCCCGTCGGCGTGACCGGAGCCAGCAGCTTGGCGTGCACCCTGGCACCGCCCGTCCCGGTGAACCACAGGTGGGAGCACCGGGCGAACGGTGTCTGGAACTCGGCAGGCGTGATCTCCACGTCGGCGGGCAGGTCCGCGAGCTCGGTGAGCCCCCGCGCCCAGTACTCGTCGAAGTCGTCCGGTCGCGGGGTACTTCCCTGGTAGGTGAGCAACTCGTCGAACGGCATGTCGAAGGTCAAGGGCACGGGGGCACTCCTCTATGGCTCGAGGTACTCGCTCCGCCGACTGTAGGTGCCGCCGATGATCTTGTGAACGGCGTCGTAGTACACGGTCAGGTACTTGTCAGGGCCAACCTGGACACTGCTCGGGTAGCTCTCGTCGGTTGCGCCACGGCTGTAGAGCACCCTGGGAGCGAGACGGGTGCCGTCGGCGAGGATGACCCGGCCGACCGTTGGCCTGCCGGGGCCGAACGCGCCGGACCGGTCACCCCAGGTCTGCAGCAACCGCTTGCCACGCAGCGGAAGCAGGTCGGACGCCTGCTCCCAGTAGTCGCTGGCGGTCAGCGGTGCCCACGTCCGGCCGCCGTCGCGCGACGATGTCCAGTAGCCGATGTTCCTGCTGCGTATCGCCATCACGACGACACCGTCGCCGCGCGGCGCGATCGCCGGTTCCTGCAAGTCGTTGCCGTCCGGGTGCACCGCGACCGGGACCTCCAGGGCGGCAGGCCAGCTGCGCCCGCCGTCGCGGGACCGCATGACCGTGATCGACGATCCCGCGTCGGCCGGGGTGTTGCCGTACAGCGCGAGCAGGAGCGTGCGGTCCGGCAGCTCGACGACCTTCGCGGACGTCGCGACCCACGGCGCCGCGTAGCCCACCGGCGGGACGGCCCACTCGCCGTTGCCGTAGACGGCGGACCGCACGCGCACGGGCGCGGACCAGGTGTGGCCGCCGTCGCGGGAGCGGACGGTCCACACGCCGCCGGGGGTGGGCAGGGGGGTGGTGGACCAGTCGGTCTGGAACCAGCTCATCAGCAGGGTGCCGTCGGACAGCTCGACGAGCGACGGGTCGCGGTCGTCGAGCGGGGTGTCGATCGCGACCGACGGGGTGCGCCACGTGCGGCCGCCGTCGCGGCTGCGGGTGATCGCGATCCGGCCGTCGGGACCGGTGTGGCTCGTCGCGTCGTAGTAGACGGCGACGAGCGTGCCGTCGTGGAGTCGTTCGACGGTGGGGAACCAGGTGCCGCGGTCGCCCGACCCGGACGCCACGACGACGTCGGGTGACTCGGGATGCCCTTGATCGGCGGTTGCGATTCCTGGGGACACGACCAACAGTATGAAGGACAGGAACACGCATACAGCACGCACACGCATGGGGACCTCCTTGCGCAGGGGAATCCGACGTCACCAGGAACTTCGTTTCATGTCAACCGGCCGGAGCGAACATGAAACGGCGTTCCGGGATCCTTTACGTGTGGCGTTCCGGTGACTAGGTTTGTGCCTGTTCGACACCAGGTTCGAAAGAGGCAGTGGTATGAACGGACTCAGGTGGATCTCGGCCGCGGTCCTGGCGACCGGCCTCGTCGCGTCGGCCTGTGCCGGGCCGCAGCCGACGCAGGGCGCGGGAGAAGGCGGCTCGGTCAGCATCGTGCTGTACCAGAAGCCGAAGCTGTTCAGCCCGCTGGAACCGGCTCATGGTCCAGACCAGCAGGTGATGTCACTGATCTACCAGAGCCTGATGACGTCGAACCCCGACCTCGAGCTGGTGCCGCAGCTCGCCGAGAAGGTCGACGTGAACGACGACGCCACCGAGTTCACCTTCCACCTGCGCAAGGGTCTCAAGTGGAGTGACGGGAAACCGTTCTCCTCGGCCGATGTCCTGTTCACCCATCAGACGCTCGCCAACCCGAAGAGCACCTCGGCCGCGTCGGGCAACTACCAGAGTGTGGTGGGTGCCAAGGAGGTCGCCGACGGGACCGAGGACTCGGTCGCCGGTTTGACGGCGCCGGACGAGAACACGTTCGTCATCAGGACCGCGAGCCCGAACTATGGTGTGCTGGCTCAGGTCGGCGTCTACATGATCATGCCGGAGCACATCCTGGGTGACAAACCGCTCGACCAGCTCGCGAAGGACCCGTTCTTCTCGGACCCGACCGTTGGCCTCGGGCCGTTCCAGTTCGTCAGGTACGAGGTCGACCAGTACGTCGAGCTGAAGAAGAACCCCAACTTCCCCAAACCGGCGAGCGTGGACAAGGTGTTCCTCAAGCCGGTGACGGCCGACGTGGCGACCGCGCAGCTCGGCACCGGCGAGATGGACATCGCGCCCGTGGCGCCGAGCGACCGGGAGACCCTCGAGAGCTTCGGCACGCTGAACTTCCAGAAGTCCAAGGAAGGCGGCTTCGTCCGCGTCGGCATGAACCTGACGCAGAAACGGTTCCAGGACGCGCGTGTCCGGCAGGGGCTGCTCACCGGCATCGACCGCGAGTCGATCGTCGACAGTGCGCTGCCGGAGGTCGGGGTCGCGCGGAACTCCTCGTTCGACCCGTCGATCAGCGGTGACGGCATCGAGGACTATGCCTACGATCCCGGCCGGGCCAGGCAGTTGCTGACCGAGGGCGGGTGGGACTTCGGCCAGACCGTGAAGCTCGCGTGGATCCCGGGCAGCAACCCCGACCGGGACGCCGCCGCGGTCGCGATCCAGAGCCAGCTCAAGGAGATCGGCGTCAACGTCGAGCTGGCGCAGGTCGACGCCGGCTGGAGCACCGAGGCGCTCGCGGGCCCGGCCTTCGACATGTTCATGTTCGGCGGCGGCAACTACGCGCTCGACTCGTGGAACGTGTACACGATCGTCTCGTGCGGCACCTTCTTCCCCAACGGCGGCAACAACGTCCGCTTCTGCGACCCCGAGCTGGACGCGAAGATGAAGGAAGCCAACGCGACCGCGGACGAGGCACAGCGGGACAAGCTGTACGGCGAGGCCGCGAAGATCGACAACAGGCAGGTGCCGTACCTGTGGCTGTACAGCCCTGGCGGCCTGTGGGCGGTGAGCGACAAGGTACGGAACTTCACGCCACTCAGCCCGACCGGCGGCGGGTTCTGGCAGCCGGAGAACTGGCAGGACTAGTCCGCCTCCCCGAATTTGAAAGTGTTGGTCCCGATCCAGCGACACCGGCGGACCGCAGGCGGTTGGTGGCTGAGTGCCGTCACGTTCCCCTGAGGTAACTGCTGATAGGGCCCAGACTTTGCACAAAGATCAAGGGCATGCTCCAGACCGACGGGGAGGTGAGTGGTGGGCGCGTACCTCGTACGTCGCGTTCTGGTCAGCGTGCTGGTACTGGTCCTGGTGTCGATCGGCATCTTCTGGCTCTTCCGGCTCGCGCCGGGCGATCCGGTCGAGATGATGTTGCCGCCGCAGAACCGGGGGCCCGGTTCCGAGGCGTTCGTCGCCGCCAAGCGGGCCGAGCTGGGGCTCGACAAACCGGTGTGGGTCCAGTACTTCACGTGGCTGGGTAACGCCGTCACCGGTGACCTCGGCTACTCGCTCGACACCGGCCGGTCCGTCGGCGACCTGCTCGGCGAACGCGTCGGGCCCACCGTGTACCTGATGGGGCTGAGCCTGCTGCTGGCGCTGGTCATCGCGGTTCCGCTCGGTCTGCTCGCGGCCGTGCGCAAGGGCCGGTTCACCGACTACGCCGCGAGTGTGGTCAGCCTCGGCGCGGTGTGCACGCCGCCGTTCTTCCTCGGCATCCTCGGCGTCTACGTGTTCTCGCTCCAGCTCGGGCTGCTGCCGTCGGCGGGGATGTCGACGCCGGGCGCCTACAGCGTCGGCGACTCGCTGCTGCATCTGCTGATGCCGCTGGTGATCCTCGCGTTCTCGCAGGCCGGCCAGTTCACCAGGTACGTGCGGTCCAGCGTGATCGCTGAGCTGCACGCCGACTACGTGCGCACGGCCGAGGCGAAGGGGGCCGGTGCGATCGGCGTGGTCACGCGGCACGTGCTGCGCAACGCGCTGATCCCGGTGATCACGATCGTCGCGCTGTCGCTGCCGAACGTCCTCGCCGGTGCCGTCGTGATCGAGACCGTGTTCGCGTGGCCAGGCATGGGCCAGCTCGCGATCACCTCCTTCCAGGGCCGGGACTACCCGGTGATCATCGGGTTCGCGCTGGTCTTCTCGCTCATGGTGTTGTTGTCGAACCTGGTCGCCGACCTGCTCTACACACTGGTGGATCCCCGGGTGAGCCTGCGATGACCGCCCCCGCACTGCGTTCGCCCGGCCGGATGGCGCTGCGCCGGTTCCTGCGGCACAGACTCGCGATCGCGGGTGTCGTCGTGCTGCTGCTCGTGGTGCTGACGACCGTGTTCGCGCCGCTCCTCGCCGGGCACGACCCGCTGAAGGTCGACCTGTCGCAGGTCAGGCAGCCGCCGAGCGGCGAGCACGTGCTCGGCACCGACGGCTCCGGACGGGACGTGTTCGCCCGGCTCCTGTACGCGGGCCGGGTATCGCTGCTCGTCGGGGTGTGCTCCGCGTTGCTGGCGGTCGTCGTCGGCACGGTGCTCGGCGCGGTCGCGGGGATCGCCGGTGGCTGGGTGGACGCGCTGGTCATGCGGGCGGCTGACGTGTTCCTCTCGTTCCCCGTGCTCGTGGTGATGATCGTGATCGCGGGCGTCCTCGGGCCGAGCATCACGACGATGGTGGTGGCGATCGGCCTGTTCACGTGGCCGCGTGCCGGCCGGGTGGTGCGCGGGGTGACGCTGTCGCTGCGGGAACGCGAGTACGTGCAGGCGGCGCGGGCGTTCGGCGCGCGGACCGGGTGGCTCGTCGTGCACCACGTGCTGCCCGCCGTGCTCGGGTCGGTGGTGGTGGTCGCGACGATCGCCGTCGCGGACGGGATCCTCATCGAGGCGTCGCTGTCCTTCCTCGGGCTCGGCGTGCAGCCGCCGCTACCCAGCTGGGGCAACATGCTGACCGACGCGCAGCGGCTCACGGTGATCAGCCAGATGCCGTGGCTGTGGCTGCCGCCGGGCATCGCGGTCGCGATCACCGTGCTGTCGGTCAACTTCGTCGGCGACGGCCTGCGCGATGCGCTCGACCCCAGGGAGGCCTCGTGAGTCCACTGTTGACGGTCGAGGACCTGGCGGTCGAGTTCCGGACCGAGGACGGTGTCGCCCGCGCCCTCGACGGCGTGAGCTTCACGGTCGAGCCCGGCGAGACGGTCGCGATCGTCGGTGAGTCGGGGTCCGGCAAGAGCGTCACCGCGTTGACCGTGCTGGGGTTGCTGCGGCGGCCGCCCGCGCGGATCGTGCGCGGGTCGGTGCTGTTCCGCGACCGTGAGCTGCTGGGCCTGTCCCGCGACGAGTTGCGGAAGATCCGGGGCAAGGACGCCGCGATGATCTTCCAGGACCCGATGACCGCGCTGAACCCCGTGCAGCGGGTGGGAAAGCAGATCGCGGAGGCCGTCCGGCTGCATTCGGCGGCGTCCAGGAAGGACGCGTTCGCGCGGGCGGTCGACCTGCTGGGCCTCGTCGGCATGGCGCAGCCGGCGACCCGCGCACGGCAGTACCCGCACGAGTTCTCCGGCGGCATGCGGCAACGCGCGATGATCGCGATGGCCATCGCCAACGACCCGGCACTGCTGATCGCGGACGAGCCGACCACCGCGCTGGACGTGACGATCCAGGCGCAGGTGTTGTCGCTGCTGCGGACCGCGCAACAGGAGACGGGCGCCGCGACCGTGCTCATCACCCACGACCTCGGCGTGGTCGCGGAGATGGCGGAACGGGTGCTCGTGATGTACGCGGGCCGGATCGTCGAACAGGCCGACGTGCGGTCGCTGTTTGCGTCGCCGCGCCACCCGTACACGGCGGGGTTGCTGGCGAGCATTCCCCGGCTGGACGCGGAAACGCAGACGCTGACACCGATCCCTGGCAGTCCACCGAGTCTGCTGTCACCACCACCGGGATGCCCGTTCGCGCCGCGCTGCTCGCTGCGCCAGGGCCGGTCGAAGTGCGTCTCGGAGCAGCCTCTGCTGCGGGAGGTCGGTGGTCATGCGACGGCTTGTCACTTCGGTGAGGAGTTGGCGCATGTCTGAGCTGCTACGGGTCGAGGGGCTGACGAAACACTTTCCGATCAGGGGTGGACTGCTGCGCCGCACCCAGGGTCGCGTGCGTGCCGTCGACGACGTGTCGTTCACGGTGGCGGCGGGGGAGACGCTGGGCCTGGTCGGCGAGTCCGGGTGCGGAAAGACCACGACGAGCCGCATGATCGTGCGGCTCGTCGAGCCGACCGCGGGCCGGGTTTTCCTGCGGGACCGGGAGATCACGGGTCTTTCGGGGGACGCGCTGCGCGAGGTGCGGCGGGAGCTGCAGATCGTGTTCCAGGACCCGTACTCGTCGCTCAGCCCCCGCATGACCGTGCACGACCTGGTCGCGGAACCGCTGCGGATCCAGGGGTTGTACGCGTCCGGTGGCCGGGACCGGGTGGCGTCGCTGCTGGCGATGGTTGGCCTGGCGCCGGAGCACGCGAACCGGTACGCGCACGAGTTCTCCGGCGGGCAGCGGCAACGGATCGGCATCGCGCGGGCATTAGCGCTGGGGCCGTCGATCCTGGTGCTGGACGAACCGGTGTCGGCGTTGGACGTGTCGGTGCGGGCGCAGGTCGTGAACGAGCTGTCGGCGCTGCAGGACTCGCTCGGGCTCGCGTACGTGTTCGTGTCGCACGACCTGTCGGTGGTGCGGCACGTCTGCGACCGCGTCGCCGTGATGTACCTGGGGAAGATCGTCGAGCTGGCCACGACGCGGTCGCTGTACACGCGGCCGACGCACCCGTACACGCAGGCGTTGCTGTCGGCGATCCCGATTCCCGATCCGACGCGGGTGCGGGACCGGATCGTGCTGACCGGCGACGTGCCGAGCGCGTCGGACCCGCCGAGCGGGTGCCGGTTCCGGACCCGGTGCTGGAAGGCGCGGGAAGTGTGTGCTGAGGAGGAGCCACCGCTGCTACCGCAGGACTCGGCGGACCATGTGGCCGCCTGCCACTTCGCGGACGACAGTCAGCGAAGCGGTGCGAACAGGTCCACGACGTTGTCGTCCGGGTCCGGCACGGAGGTGTAGCGCCCACGGTAACGATGCCCGTCTTGAACGAATCGGACAGCGCCTACGCGGCCCGCAGGTGCCGCCGCGCCCACGTGTCGAAGCTGGTGAGCGGGATGCCGAGGTCCCGCGCGTACTCCGGGCGGCCCGGCTGGGGGACCGCGTTCAGCCACTCGTGCGATGCGCCCATCGGCGGCATCCCGGCGGCGAAGGCCTCCTCCTCGGTCATGTCCGGCGCGGACAGCTCCGTGCCGAGCGTGCGGGAGAGGACCTCGGCGATCTCCGTCATCGACAGGTGATCGCTCGCCAGTTCCAGCTCGACCCCGTCGAACCGCTCCGGTTCGGCGATGGCCATGGCGGCCGCCGTGCCGACGTCCTCCGTCGCCACCAGGGACAGCCGGGTCTGCGGGTGCAGCACGCTCACCAGGCCGCCCTCGATGCCGCGCGGGAACAGGAAACCCATGGACGGGAGGAAGTTCGCCATGAAGAAGCCCGGCTTGAGCAGTGTCCAGCTGGGGAAGCCCGCCGCGCGGACCTCGTCCTGGATCGCGCTCTTGGCGCCCAGGGTGGGGGCCATCGACGCCCAGCGGCCCTCGGCCCACCCGGGTGCCTCGGTGTGCTGACCAGCGCCGGTGACCGAGGAGTGCACGAACTGCGGCACCCCGGCGGCCTTCGCGCCCGCGACGAGGTTGCGGCCCTGGACCACCTCGCCCGCGAAGTCGAAGCCGTCCGCGGTGATGGCGGGCATCTGCACGGAGAACACGGCGTGGGTGCCCTTGGCCGCCCGGATCACCGAGTCGAGGTCGTGCAGGTCGCCGGTGACCAGCTCGACGCCGAGCGCCTCGACGGCCTTGGCCCGGTCGGTGCCCGGGTCACGCACCAGTGCCCGGACGGGCACCCCCGCCGCACGCAACGCGCGGGTGGTGGCGCCGCCCTGCCTGCCGGTGGCGCCGGTGACCAGTACGGGCGCGGAATCTGTCGGCATGGTGCTCCCTCAGTTAAGTGGCGGGGTCCGCCATTTCTGTTCCGGTACGATACGGCGGGGCCCGCCACTTAGCAAACCTGGAGGTGACGCCATGCCTGAGCGGCAGCGCGCCGACGCCCGGCGCAACTACGCGCGGGTCCTCGCGGTGGCCGAGGAGGAGGTCGCGGCCCACGGTGCCGGTGCCTCACTGGAACAGATCGCCCGGGTCGCGGGGGTCGGCTCGGCGACCGTGCGCAGGCACTTCCCCACCCGGCGCGCACTGCTGGAGGCGGTCGCCCGCACCCGGATCGAAGCGCTGTGCCTCCGCGCCGGGGACCTGGCCGCGACGGACGACAGCCGGCACGCGCTCCTGGACTGGATGGGGGACGTCGTCGCCTACTGCGTCTCCGCGCGGGGGCTGGCCGCCGCGCTGGCCTACGACGGCGCCGAACCCGACCCGGTGCACGAGAACTCCTGCTCGGCCGCGCTGGAGGAGGCGGGCGGCCCGCTGCTGCGCCGCGCCGCCGACGATGGCGCGGTGGCCGCCGGGGTCACCGTCGCGGACCTGATCGCGCTGGCGGTCGGCATCGTCCTGGCCACGGAGCACCAC
>NZ_JBARWZ010000314.1:0-15233 GCF_049647105.1 Actinophytocola sp. | reverse complement strand
CGCCACGCCGGATACACCAACATCGCGGCAGGACTCCGCCGCATGACCCGCGACCCCACCCGACCACTACAGCTACTCGGAATCACCACATGACCAGCACAAACGACTTTGACGGAACCCTGCCGGGAACGGGTGGGGGATGGGCGACGCGCGCGCGAGCGGCGTTGGCTTCGGGGTCTGGTTCACGCACACACAAAACGAGCGGCGCGGGCTGGTGCCACGCGCCGCTCGACCAGGTTCGGGGACGTCAGATCCGTTCGATGATCTCCGTTGCCGCGTCGGCGCTCGCCTGCGGCAGCTTCTTCTTCTCGCGGCGTGCCTTGATCACCTCGAAGATGATCGGGAGGACCGAGAGCAGGGCGATCAGGACGAGCATCGCCTCGATGTTCTTCTCCACGAACGGAATCTCGCCGAGGAAGTAGCCGAGGGCGGTCACGCCCGTGGCCCACAGGACGCCGCCGATGGCCGAGTACACGAAGTACTTCTTCGGTTCCATCCGCCCGACGCCGGCCATCGCGGTGATGAACGTCCGCACGATCGGCACGAACCGCGCCATGACGATGGCCCGCGCGCCGTACTTGTCGAAGAACTCGTGCGTCTTGTCGACGTACTCCTTCTTGAACAGCTTGGAGTTGGGCTTGCTGAACAGGGTGGGTCCTGCCTTCGCGCCGATCCAGTACCCGCACACGTTGCCCACGAACGCGCACACCGTCACCAGCGTGCACACGAGCCACAGCGGCGTCGCGATGGTGCCCGTCGCGACGAACAGGCCCGCCACGAACAGCAGGGAGTCGCCCGGCAGGAAGAAGCCGACCAGCAGGCCGCACTCCGCGAAGATGATCAGGCACAGCACGGCGAGAGCCCAGCCGCCCATGCCACGCAGGATGACCTCCGGGTCGAGCCAGGAGGGCAAAAAGGACATTGTGTGCACGGTGGCGGCTGCGATCGTCACGCCAACGAAGGGTACGCGAACTCCCCGTGCGCCCTAGAGGAGCGTCAGCAACCCGATGACCGCACCCGCCGCCAGGCCCAGGAGCAGCGACAACAGCAGGATGAGCACCGCGGGGAGCTGTCGCGGCGCCTCGGAGATCAGCGTCGTCGTCTCGGTCGGGGGTGTGGCTGGCGCGAGGCCGCTGAACTCGCTGCCGGACAGCAGCCCGTAGCCCACCGGTGAGTTGTCCGACGGGGCGCGAATCGCCTGTGCGCGCAGTGCCTCGGCCAGCAGGCGTTCGGGGTCGTCGGCGCTCACGACACGGACGGTACCCACTCTCCGCGCCGCATGACGGAGGTCGGGTGCAGCGCGTCGTCGAGCAGCACCACGTCGGCGGCGTACCCGGTGGCGAGCCTGCCGGTGACGTTGCCGAGGCCGAGCAGCTCAGCGGGCCGGGTGGCGGCGGCCATGACCGCGTCCAGCACACCGAGCCCGCAGCTCTGCACGAGGTTGCGGAACGCGGCGTCCATGGTGAGCGTGCTGCCCGCGAGCGACCCGCCGCCCGCGAGCGTCGGCACGCCGTTGGTCACGTTCACCTCGAGCCCGCCGATGTCGTAGACCCCGTCACCGGCGGCCGCGGCCGCGATGGCGTCGGTGATCAGCACGGTGCGGCCCGCGCCCGCGTGCCGGGCGGCGAGCCGCACGACGGTCGGGTGCAGGTGGACGAGGTCGCAGATCAGCTCGACGGTCACGCGCTCGTCGTCGAGCAGGACGCCGATGGGGCCAGGCTCGCGATGGTGCAGCGGGCGCATGCCGTTGAACAGGTGCGTCGCGACGCTGGCGCCCGCGTCGACGGCGGGGACGACGTCCTCGGCCAGCGCGTCGGTGTGGCCGATCGCGGCGATGACGCCCGCGTCGACCAGCCGCTTCACCGCGGGCACCGCGCCTTCCAGCTCGGGCGCGACGGTGACCATGCGGATGGTGCCGCGGCCCGCTGCGAGCAGCGCGTCGACGGAGACGGGGTCCGGCGGGCGGAGGATCGCAGGGTCGTGCGCGCCGCAGCGGGCGGCGGACAGGAACGGCCCTTCGAGGTGCACACCCGCGACGAGCCCTTCACCGACGAAGTCGGCGAGCGCCGCGACCTGCTCGACCAGCTCGGGGACTGGGCGCGTGACGAGGCTCGCGAGCATGGTGGTGGTGCCGTGCGCGGTGTGCGCGTCGACGACCCGGCGCAGGTGGCCGGGGTCGGCGCTGGTGAACGCGGCACCGCCACCCCCGTGGCAGTGGATGTCGACGAAACCGGGGAGCACCCAGCTGCCGGTCGCGTCGGTCATCTCGGCGTCGGGCCGGGCGGGTGGCTCACCGGAGCCGATCGCGCTGATCGCGCCGTCGTCGACCAGGATCCAGCCGGGGTCGAGCACGCCGTCGGGTGTCGCCACCCGGCCCCCGGTGATCAGCTGCGCAACCATGCCTCACCCCTCGAACACTGACACTATTGGTCTATACCATAGCGCCTCGGAGCCGCTTGGGGATTATTCACAATGTATCAATGCAGTCGCGTTATCACCTAACGAAACTTGTCTACGACTGGGTGAAAAATCGCTCGCACAGGACGGCCTCGATCATGAGCGCCACCCGCAACCGGTTCCGGCAACCTCGCGAGACACCAGAAGGCGACCGACCCGCCCGCAAGCCACGGTGAACTGCCACAAGCCCCCGAGTGAACAGCGAAAACGCGCAAACCGGCCGGATGCCAACCCCCACCCGTTCCCGGGGGCGTCCCGCCATGCCAGTTTACCGGCTGGGGCTGACATTGCGGCGTTGTCGATCTTGGTTGTGGATAACCGGTGCGGCTGTGGACAACTTCAGTTCGGGGTGCGCATGATCTTCTGCAGCGCGTCGAGGGCGCGGCTCGCCGTGGACTTCACGGTGCCCTTCGAGATGCCCGCGGCGTCGGCGATCTCCGCTTCCGACAGGTCGCCGTAGTAGCGCAGCACCAGCACTTCGCGTTGGCGGGGCGGGAGTTGCGACAGCGCGCGCACCACCGACTGGTGTTCGGCCGTCAGCATCGCGAGGCTCTCCGCCGAGCGCGCGTTGACCTGGTGCGGTGGCGTGTACTCGCGGGCGGTCTTGCGGCGCCGCAGCACCGAGCGGGAACCGTTGACGACCGCGGTCCGCAGGTAGCCGACGGCCGCTGCCGCGTCACGGAGGTTGCCCCAGTTGCGGTGCAGGCCGGTGAACGCCTCCTGCACGACGTCCTCGGCGGTCGCGGGTTCGTCGACGAGCAGCAGCGCGAGCCGCACCAGGCGCATGCGGTGGGTGCGGTACAGGTCCTCGAGCGTCAGCGGCGCCTGTTCCGCTTGTGGCACCGGAAAAGTGCCGGTGTCGATCGCGCGCAGGTGGCCGAGCGTCCGCTCGACTGTGCGTTCCGCGCTGAGGTCCCCAGTCACATCAGAACCCTATCGGCAGCGGTACCGTGCCGCTATGGCCTGGTACACAGTGGAGACGACGTACGTCGACGACCGCGCGAAGCTCGAAGACAGCAGGCCGCGTCACCGCGCGTACCTCCAGGCACTGGTCGAGCAGGGCAAGGTCGGCGCGGCCGGGCCGTGGGCCGACGACTCCGCCGGGTTCGCGATCTACCAGGTGGCCGACCGCGACGAGCTGGACCGGCTGCTGGCCGAAGATCCGTACACCGTCGACGGGATCGCCGCGTCGCGCGCCGTGAACGAGTGGAAGCTCGTCCTCGGCTCAGTAGGCGCCGCCTAGTGTTCCGTGGTCCCAGCTGACGATCTTCGTCGGCCGACACACCAGGCCGACCCGCTTCGGCGCCTGGAGCCGCACGAACTGGCTCCCCGATGTCGCCGCCTGTGCGTTCTGGCTGTAGCGGTGCATGAGCTGCTGGCCGATCATCGTGATCTTCTCGGTGTCCGTCACCAGTTCGACGTCGCACTCCATGGACACGCCGCGCAGCTTCTCGTACGAGTCACCGGTCTCGATGAGGATCGTCGCCTGCGGAAGGCGTCGCAGGTTCACGGCCTTCTGCGACCTGGCGTACGTCCACGTCTCGATCACGTCCCCGCGCGGCACGTACCAGAGCGCCACCAGATGTGGTCTGCCGCCAGGGCCGATCGTCGCGATGTTCGCGGTCCTGCCCTCCGCGAGGAAGGCCGTGATCTCCTCGGGTGTCATCCGCACCTGGCCACGTCGCGACATGGCACTCGTTATAGCGGACGCTCCCGCTCGGCCGCAGCTTTCGCGCCGGGGCCGACCAGGCTCGACTCGACAGCGCCGCGCTTCTCGATGTCCTCGAGCGCGGCCTTGTCCGCTGCGGGCATGATCTTGCGCGCGTACAGCTCGACCGCCCTCGGCATCAGCGCGCGGAACAGCTTGGCGACGCCGACCCAGCCCGGCACGTGCACGACCCGCGCCCGCTTGGCCAACCCGGCCGACATCAGCTCCACGGCCACCGACAGCGGGTAGGTCTTGCTCACGAGCCCGCCCGAGGAGCCGCGCAGCTTGCCGAACACCGGGTGCTCGTCGGCGGTGTTGACCATGTCGGTCGCGATCCACGTCGGGTGCACGACCCCCACGTCCACACCGAGGTGCTTGACCTCGGCACGCAGTGAGTTCGCGAACGCCTCCACGCCGGCCTTCGCGGCCGAGTACGCCGCGTTGCCCGGGATGTGGATGATCGCGGCCGCCGACGACACGAGCATCGCGTAACCCTTGGACTCGACCAGGTGTGGCAGCGCGACGCGGACCGTCCGCCACACGCCGAGCAGGTCCACGTTGATCACGCGCTCGAACGCGGCCGGGTCGATCGACCGCGTGAAGCCGGTCGCCGCGACGCCCGCGTTGGCGACCACCGCGTCGATCCGGCCGTAGCGCGCCACGATCTCGGCGGTCGCGGTCTCCAGGTCGGTCCAGCTGGTGACGTCGGCCTCCCACGCGCCGGCGTCCGGACCGCACTCACGGGCGACCTCGGCGAGCTCCTCCCCTTCGAGCCCGACGAGCGCCACTTTCGCGCCCCTTGCCGACAGGTCCCGTGCGAGCCCGGCGCCGATGCCGCGCGCCGCACCCGTGATGACCACGACTTTGCCTCGGACCTGCCCACTGCCGAAGAGACCCATGGGCCGAACCTACCACTAGTAACCTACTCCGAGTAAGTGGCAATTGTGCACGAGATGTTTACGCAGAACGGCTGTATGTCACACCCCCCCTTCGCGACCAGGATCGAAGCTCATGGACCAGACCTACGACCGTCGATCCGTACTGCGCGCAGGCGCGGCCACCGCCGGTGTTGTGCTCGGCGCGACCGCGCTCCCCGCCACCGCCGTGGCCGCCGCCGATCCGGTGTTCGCGCACGGCGTCGCCTCAGGAGACCCCCTGCCCGACGCGGTGCTGCTGTGGACCCGCGTCACCCCGATCCCCGACGCGACCCCCGGCTCCGGGACAGGCCCGACCGTGACCGTGACCTGGGAGGTCGCCGCCGACCCTGCGTTCGCGACCGTCGTCGCGTCCGGTTCGGCGACCACCGGCCCCGACCGCGACCACACCGTCAAGGTCGACGCCACCGGCCTCGCCCCCGCGACCACCTACCACTACCGCTTCCGCCTGGACGGCGCCGTGTCGGCGACCGGTGCGACCCGCACCGCGCCCGCGCTGTCGGCGGCCGTCGCCCGCCTGCGGTTCGGCGTGGTGTCCTGCTCCAACGTGCCGGACGGCCACTTCGCGGCCTACCGGTACCTGGCGGAACGCGGCGACCTCGACGCCGTGCTGCACCTCGGCGACTACATCTACGAGGGCGGCGGCGGTGCCGTCCGCCCACACGACCCGCCGCACGAGATCCTGACGCTCGCCGACTACCGGCGCCGCCACGCGCAGTACAAGACCGACGAGCACCTCATGCGGCTGCACGCGACCGTCCCGTTCATCGCGACCTGGGACGACCACGAGATCGCGAACGACGCGTGGTCCGGCGGCGCCGAGAACCACCAGCCCGACACCGAGGGCGACTACGCGGCCCGCAAGGCGGCGGCGCACCAGGCCTACTTCGAGTGGATGCCGGTCCGCAACGAGGCCGACCGCATCTACCGGCGGCTGCGGTTCGGGCTGCTCGCCGAGCTGTCCATGCTGGACCTGCGCAGCTACCGGTCCCAGCAGGTCGGCATCGGCGACGGCGACGCCGACGACCCGAACCGCACGATGACCGGCGCCGAGCAGATGACGTGGCTGGAGAACGGGCTCGTGTCGAGCGGCGCGCAGTGGAAGCTCGTCGGCACGTCGGTGATGGTGGCGCCGCTGCAGTTGCCGCCGCTGTCCCCCGACCTGCTGCGCCCGCTCATGGAGCTGCTCGGCCTGCCGAGCGAGGGCATCTCGATCAACCCGGACCAGTGGGACGGCTACGCGGCCGACCGGCGGCGGCTGCTCGCGACGCTCGCCGACAACGGCGTGCGTGACACCGTGTTCCTGACCGGCGACATCCACACGTCGTGGGCGAGTGACGTGCCGAGGGACGCCGGCCTGTACCCGCTGCTGTCGAAGTCCGTGGCGACGGAGTTCGTGTGCACATCGGTGACCTCGGACAACATCGACGACATCCTCGGGGTGCCGCCGAGGACCGCGTCCGTCGTGCTGGAGACGGCCATCAAGGCGCTGAACCGGCACATGAAGTACTGCGAGCTGGACTCGCACGGCGCGTCCGTGCTCGAGGTGACGCCATCCGGTGTGCAGATGGACTGGTACTACCTGGCGAACAAGGCCGACCCGGCGAGCGCGCTGACGTGGGCCCGGTCGTTCCGGACCAGGGCGGGCACGCAGAAGGTGCAGTCCGTCGGCACGCCGATCGGGCCCCTGTCGTGACGGCGATCTCCCGCCGGTCACTGCTGGGCGGGGCGGCAGGCGCGGCCGCACTGACCGCGTTCTCCTCCTCCGTCGCGCGCGCCGCGGCGGACCTGCGGGTGTACGTGGTCGTCGTGGACGGCTGCCGCCCGGACGAGGCGGTCGGCGCGTACCTGCCGACCGTGCGGTGGCTGGCCGCGCAGGGCACGTCGTTCGCGGCGGCCAGGGCGATCACCGTGGCCGAGACGATCCCCAACCACGTCGCGATGATGTCCGGCGTGTGGCCCGCGCGGTCCGGCGTCCCGGCCAACTCCGTGTGGGACCCGGCGCTGGGCGAGGTGCGTGACCTGGGGCTGCCGAGCGACCTGCTGGTGCCGACCCTGCTCGACCGCCTGCCCGCCGAGCTGGGCCTCGCGACGGCCAGCGTGCTGTCGAAGGACTACCTGCACGGGGTGTTCGGGACGCGGGCGACGCATCGCTGGACGCCGGAGCCGATGCTGCCGATCACCGACCACGCGCCGGACGTGTTCACGATGGACGCGATGCTGAAGGTGATCGACGACCACGACCCGGCGCTGGTGTTCGCCAACCTCGGCGACGTCGACCGGTTCGGGCACGCCGACCTGACCGGGTCGTCGGTCCGGCTGCTGCGGACGCTGGCGCTGATCGACACGGACGCGAACCTGGCCAGGTTCGTCGCGCACCTGCGGTGGCGCGGGCTGTGGGAGCGGTCGGTCGTGATCGTGCTCAGCGACCACTCGATGGACTGGTCGCTGCCGCTGTCGGTGGTGAACCTGACCGGCAGGCTGGACGACGATCCCGCGCTGGCCGGGCGGTTCCAGGTGGCACAGAACGGCGGCGCGGACCTCCTGTACTGGACCGGGCCCGCCGACGAGCGTGCCGCGGCCGTCGACCGGATGCGGTCGATCGCGCTGGCGACATCCGGCGTGCTGTCGGTGCACGACCCGGCCGGGCTGCATCTCGGCGCCAACGCCGGCGATCTCGTCGTGTACTGCGAGGCGGGCTGGCGGTTCACGGACCCGACGGTGATCTCCAATCCGATTCCCGGCAACCACGGGCATCCGGCGACCGAGCCGATCCCGCTGGTGGTGTCGGGCGGGCATCCGCTGGTGCGGCGCGGTCTCGTGTCGTCGGCGCCCGCGCGGACGATGGATGTCGCGCCGACGGTGGCCTCGCTGTTCGGGCTGTCCGCGCCGTCCGGTGGGTGGGACGGGGTGGTGCTGTCCCCGGCCTTCACGGGCTGACGGGCGTAGTCTTCGACACATGTCGAAGACTTTGGGTCTGTGGGATCTCGTGACGCCCGAGCTGCGGGATCCGGCCGTGCTGGCGGAGCTGGAACGGCTCGGGTACGGGACGGTGTGGCTCGGCGGGTCGCCTGCCGGTGACCTCTCGACGGTCACACCGACGCTGGCCGCCGCCACGACGTTGCGGGTCGCGACCGGGATCGTGAACGTGTGGGACGGGGAGCCTTCCGTCACCGCCGCCGCGTACCGGCGGGTGGAGGCTTCCTATCCCTCGCGGTTCACGTTGGGGATCGGCGCCGGTCATCGGTCGATCGTCGGTGATCGGTACTCGAAGCCCTATGACCGGCTGGTTTCCTACCTCGACGGGCTGGATGCCGGCGGGGTGCCCGAGTCAGGGCGGGTGCTGGCCGCGCTGGGGCCCCGGGTGCTTGAGCTGGCCCGGGACCGGTCGGCCGGGGCGCATCCGTACCTGACCACGCCGGAGCACACCGCACAGGCCCGGTCGATTCTCGGGGCCGGGAAGTTGCTGGTGCCGGAGCAGAAGGTCGTGCTTGCCACCGATCCTGACGAGGCTCGGAGGATTGCCCGTTCGCGGCTGGCGATGTACCTGACGTTGCCCAACTACACGAGGAACTGGCTGAGGCTGGGGTTCTCCTCGGATGATCTCGAGGGTGGCGGGTCCGATCGCCTGGTGGACGCGCTGGTCGCCTGGGGAGACGCGGAGGCTGTGCGGGAGCGGGTCGCCGCGCACTGGGATGCCGGGGCCGACCAGGTGGCCCTGCAGGTGCTGAACGCCGACAAGCTGGGGGTGTTGCGGGCTCTTTCGCCGGTGTTGGTGTGAGTGGCGGCGGGGCGGCTCTTCTGAATCGGTCATCCTCCCGGCGGGCTGCGCGTCCTTGCTCGTAGGATCGGGGCCGGCGGCCCTTACCGGCCGGCCCTGTCCAGTCACGAGGAGGACGTACCGATGCCCATCGCCACACCCGAGGTCTACGCCGAGATGCTGGACCGGGCGAAGGCGAACGAGTTCGCATTCCCCGCCATCAACGTGACCTCTTCCGAGACCCTGAACGCGGCGCTGCGCGGCTTCGCCGAGGCGGAGAGCGACGGGATCGTCCAGGTCTCGACCGGCGGGTCCGAGTTCGCCTCCGGTACCAAGGTCAAGGACATGGTCACCGGGTCGGTCGCGCTCGCCGAGTTCGCGCACGTCGTCGCGGACAAGTACCCGGTGAACGTCGCGCTGCACACCGACCACTGCCCCAAGGACAAGCTCGACGGGTTCGTCCGGCCGCTCATCGCCATCTCGCAGGAACGCGTCGCCGCCGGCAGGGAGCCGCTGTTCCAGTCGCACATGTGGGACGGGTCGGCCATCGACCTCGACGAGAACCTCACGATCGCGTCCGAGCTGCTCGACCGGGCCGCCAAGGCGCGGATCATCCTCGAGGTCGAGATCGGGGTCGTCGGCGGCGAGGAGGACGGCGTCGCCCACGAGATCAACGAGAAGCTGTACACCGCCGAGGGCGACTTCCTGAAGACGATCGACGCGCTCGGTTCCGGGGAGAAGGGCCGCTACCTGCTGGCCGCGACCTTCGGCAACGTGCACGGCGTCTACAAGCCGGGCAACGTGAAGCTGCGCCCGGACGTGCTCAAGCGCGGCCAGGAGGTGGCCGTCGAGAAGCTGGGCCGCCCGGCCGGCGACAAGCCGTTCGAGCTGGTGTTCCACGGTGGCTCCGGCTCGCTGCTCGAGGAGATCCACGAGGCGCTGTCCTACGGCGTCGTGAAGATGAACATCGACACGGACACGCAGTACGCGTTCACCCGCCCGGTCGCCGCGCACATGTTCGGCAACTACGACGGTGTCCTCAAGATCGATGGCGAGGTCGGCAACAAGAAGGCCTACGACCCCCGGTCGTACCTGAAGGCCGCGGAGCAGGGCATGGCCGCACGCGTCACCGAGGCGTGCGAGCACCTGAAGTCCGCCGGCCGGATGCTGGCAGGCTGAACAGATGACACTGCAGGAGAACCTGTTCGGCGGCCCGCCTGCCACCCACCTGCCGGACCGGCCCGAGGCGCAGAACGCCATGGAGACGGGCACCGATCCGGCGAAGGTCGTCACCGAGTGGCCCGACTTCTCCGAGGGCTGGGCCGCGCTGGCCGAGCTGTCCCTGACGGAGAACAACCCGGTCGCGGCCTACGCCTACGCACGGACCGGTTACCACCGCGGTCTGGACCAGCTCCGCCGTGCGGGCTGGAAGGGGCACGGCCCGATCCCGTGGTCGCACCGGCCCAACCGCGGTTTCCTCCGCGCACTGGCGGCGCTCGCCCGCGCCGCACAGGCGATCGGGGAGACCGAGGAGTACGACCGCTGCACCAAGTTCCTCGCCGACTCCGACCCGGAGGCCCCGGCCCAGCTCGGCCTGGCCTGAGTTCACACAGAAGGGGCCGCCCACGCCGTGGACGGCCCCTTCTGTCATGTCAGCAGGTCGCCAGCATGTCCTCCAGCGCGCCCTGTTCCGCGTCGTTGACGGTCAGGTCGTAGACGTACTTGACGTGTGTGTAGGCCCTCGAGTACTCACACCAGTGGGACTGCAGCGGCGGTTTCCACTGATCAGGAGTCTGGTCGCTCTTGGACTGGTTCACGTTGTCCGTCACGGCCCAGAGCTGCGGGGAGTCAAGGTCGTTCGCGAACGCCTCGCGCTGGGCCGTGGTCCAGTCCGCGGCTCCCGTGCGCCATGCCGCCGCCAGCGGGACCATGTGGTCGATGTCCACGTCCCCCGTCGCGGTCCAGGTCTCGCCGTCGTACGGGCTGGTCCAGCTGCCGGACGTCGCCGCGCAGTCGCTGCCCACCTCGACGCCGTCGCCGTCCCGCTGCAGGACCGTTTCCCTTGTGTTGCAAGCACCTTCGACCGTGTGCCAGTGCGGGAACTGCTCCCGGTCGTAGCCGTCCATCGAGCCGTCAGGGGCTACCGTCAGCGACGCCAGCTCGCTTGCCGCCGTCGCCGCGTCCGGTATTCCCGGTGGTGTCGCGCTCGCTGTCCCGCTGCCGAGACCGACCATGGTCCCGGCAGCGAGAACCAGCGAGGCGACGAGTGTTTTCCCCGACATCGCGCCTCCTGGGTGAAGTTGTCGCATCGACTGTGCGACACGACGATCACCAGGGGCAATGATCTGGCGGGAAAGCAGACTTTCGGCCGGGGCCGAACGGGTCAGCAGTAGCCCAGCATCGTGGTCAACGCCGACTTCTCCGTCGAGTTGACCGTCAGCGAGTACCGGTACTTGACGTGCACCCACATCTTCGAATAAGTGCACCAGTACGCGGTCCTCGGCGGCTTCCACGTCGCGGGGGACTGGTCGCCCTTCGACGAGTTCACGTTGTCGGTCACCGCGATCAGCTGCGGGTTGGTCAGGTCGTTCGCGAACTGCGTGCGCCGCGTCTGGGTCCAGCCCGACGCGCCGGTGCGCCACGCGTTCGCCAGCGGGATCACGTGATCGATGTCCACATCGGACGACGCGCTCCACGTCACGCCGTCGTACGGGCTGTACCAGCGCCCCGACGTCGCCGCGCACGCCGAGTCGGTGACCACGCTCGTGCCGTCCCGTTTGAGGACGGTCTCCCGGGTGTTGCAGGTGCCGCTCACCGTGTTCCAGTGCGGGAACATGTCTCGGGAGTAGCCGCTGCTCGAGCCGTCGGCCGCGACGCGGAGCGCTGCCAGCTCCGAGCGGGCCGTCGCCTCGGACGGGATACCGGGCGGGGTCGCGGCGGCCGGCTGTGGTGACGTCGCGGGTAACGCCACCGCCATTGCCATTACCAGTAGGAAGACAGCCAGAAGGCTGCGTGCAGGGTTCATGGGAATCACTGTCGCGCACCGATGTTGCCTGGCGGCAAAGCGTTACCGAACAGCAAAGGGCGGCGGCGGAACCCCCTCGCGGTCCCGCCGCCGCCGTCAACTCGACCTACACCGGGCAGGGCGGCCGGTTGGCCGGAGCCGGATCCACCCAGTAGCCGAACCGCGGCTGCGTCGGACTGAGCAAACCCGCCGAGCATCCGCGAGCGCGGATCGTCTCATTCGAGTAGCCGACCCCGGTGTGCAGACCGGAGGTGTTTTCCAGTTGCACCACCGGTTCGTCGAAGTACACGTGCTCGCGGTTCTTCGGCTGCAGGCACTCCGACGGCACGAAGCCCCACACGGCGTAGGAGGCGCCGGGCCGCGGCGCACTGATCAGCGCGACCGCGCCGTCCGTGGTCACGTACCGGTAGCTCACCTTCGTCATGTCCAGCCCCGGTACGGCCTGCGCGGGGTCGACGCGGTCCGGGCCGTCGTTGACCCGCGTGTAGTTGAGCGACAGGACGCACCCGGCGGCCAGGTTCACGCCCGTGCCGAACGTGATCCGCCGCCACTGCCCGTCCACCTGCCGCAGCGACCGGAACGGTGCGTTGATCGCGCCGACCCAGTCGCGCCAGCGGTCAGTGTCGTCGCCGCAGCGCTCCGGCACACCGTCCAGGCCGCCGGACTGGCTCGCCTTCGTCAGGTGGCCGCGCATGACCCAGCCGGTCGTCGTCGCCATCGCGTGGTTCGGCGTCACCCGGACCCGCACCCATTCCCCGCAGTAGCCCTGCACTTCGGCCGGGTCGCCCTTGGCCGCGTTCGCCAGCACCAGTCGGCCGGGGTTGTCGCGCACGGTGGCGCGGTCCGCGGAGATCGTGTCGGCGGGTGCCGCCTCCGCTTGTCCGGGCAGCAAAGCCACCAGCAGGGCGGCAAGCAGCGTGATTCGTAGCTTCATGCCGCCATTGCAGACGAGTGCGGGCGGCGCGTCAGCCCGCGTTGCGCGGGCGGGCAAGAAGGCTGCTCAGCAGATCGCGCGCAGATCCTCGGTGTGGCGGTACCAGGTCCACCGCGTCACCGCGCGCGCGTACTCGACGCCGTCGCGGACCGGCAGGGTCTCGTCGATGCCGAACTGCACCGCACGGCCCTCGAACGTCGCCGGGCGCCGCAGCCTGCCACGCACGACCTTCACCGACACCCCGGCCTTGCCCGGCGTGACCTCGATCCGGGACGCGTCGCCACGCAGCGCCACGGTGTCGTCGCAGTACACGGTGCCGCGGGCCGGGGCGACCACGCCGAGACCGACGAGCACACCACCGTTGTCGTCCCGGACCAACGGAAGGGCGCGATCACTGCCCGTGAGCGCAAGGTCCACACCGTCGACCGGCAAACCCCACAACTGGGCGACATGCGACTGCTTCCAGTCCGTCGGCACGAAGCCGACCATCAGGTCGTCCACCCGTTCGGTGCGCATCAGGCGGAGGACGACCGCGGCCAGGTCGGCGTCGGTCCCGTGGACCACCACGCGGTCGACGTCATCCGCCTTCAGCAGCGGGTCAACGTCGTTCTTGCTGGGTGTGGCGGGGATCTCGTGGACCCCCGATCCCGAGGCCGAAGCCAGTTTCCGCCAGTCACCGCTGGTGACGGCACTCCCACAACCCAGTATCAGCGCACCCATCCCGGGCCTCCTGGTCTACGCTCAATCACCGGCATTTCGCCCATCCGAAATGCGCCCACTTCGTATTCCGTTGACATCGGGGAGTTCACATGCCGGCCATCGTGCTCATCGGCGCCCAGTGGGGCGACGAAGGTAAGGGCAAGGCAACGGACCTGTTGGGCGAGAAGGTCCAGTGGGTGGTGCGCTACCAGGGCGGCAACAACGCCGGCCACACGGTCGTGCTCCCCGATGGACAGGACTTCGCTCTGCACTTGATCCCTTCGGGCATTCTGACTCCCGGCGTCACCAACGTTATCGGCAACGGCGTGGTCGTCGACCCCGGCGTGCTCCTGACCGAGCTGGCCGGCCTGGAGGCGCGGGACGTCGACACGTCACGACTGCTGATCTCCGCCGATGCGCACTTGATCATGCCGTACCACGTGGCCATCGACAAAGTCACCGAGCGCTACCTCGGGAAAGCCAAGATCGGCACCACCGGCCGCGGCATCGGGCCCGCCTACCAGGACAAGGTGTCCAGGGTCGGCGTGCGTGTGCAGGATCTGCTGGACGAGAAGATCCTGCGGCAGAAGGTCGAGGCCGCGCTTGACGTCAAGAACCAGATCCTCGTGAAGGTCTACAACCGCAAGGGCCTGGACCCGGAGCAGGTCGTCGACTCGGTGCTGGAGTACGGCGAGAAGTTCGCGCACCGGATCGCCGACACCCGGCTACTGCTGAACCAGGCCCTTGAGCGTGGCGAGACCGTGCTGCTGGAGGGTTCGCAGGGCACCCTGCTCGACGTCGACCACGGCACCTACCCGTTCGTGACCTCGTCGAACCCGACCGCGGGTGGTGCGGCCGCCGGCTCCGGCATCGGCCCGACCCGCATCACCACGGTGATCGGGATCCTCAAGGCGTACACCACGCGCGTCGGCTCCGGCCCGTTCCCGACCGAGCTGCACGACGAGATGGGCGAGCGGCTCCGCAAGACCGGCGGCGAGGTCGGCGTCACCACGGGGCGTTCGCGGCGCACCGGCTGGTTCGACGCGGTGATCGCCAGGTACGCCGCGCGCGTCAACGGGATCACCGACTACTTCCTCACCAAGCTCGACGTGCTGTCCGGTTTGGACAGCGTGCCGATCTGCGTCGCGTACAAGGTCAACGGCGAGACGGTGTCCGACATGCCGATGACCCAGACCGACGTGCACCACGCCGTGCCGGTGTACGAGGAGCTGCCAGGCTGGTGGGAGGACATCTCCAAGTGCCGGACCTTCGAGGAGCTGCCCGCGAACGCGAGGGCCTACGTCGAGCGGCTGGAGGAGCTGTCTGGCGCGCGGTTCTCCGCGATCGGTGTGGGCCCCGGCCGTGAGCAGACCATCGTCCGCTACTCGATGACCGGCTGACCCACCACGGGGCGCGTTGTCCTCGCCGGATGGACAGCGCGCTGACCACCAAGCGAAAAGGCGCGCCCGGGACACCGAAACGTCCCGAACGCGCCTTCGCAAACCCCGCAAATCGCCCCCAACGCAACCCCCACCCTGTCCCGGGGGCGTCCCGCCTTGCCAGTCTACCGGGGCGTACCGACAGGTCAGGGGGTTCGCGTTGACTCATCGAAAATGCCCGGGAAGGTGAGTCGTTGCCTCACGTAAGGATGCCCGTGTAGCGGCGTGGCGTCCGTCGTGGACTGGGGCGGTGACTCATCGTGATCGATGGGATTG
>NZ_JBARWZ010000313.1:0-79623 GCF_049647105.1 Actinophytocola sp. | reverse complement strand
GGCACAGCAGGCACGGGCAGTCCAAGTGATCACGTAGCGTCAAGAACTTCATGATCACCGACGCCCGTGCCTGCCCCACATCCAGGTGGTCACGCCTACCCCACCACCATCATTCGCCGGAGCCTCTTAAGCGGTTGGTTGTGACGTGAACGGGAGAGGTTGTCTTGCAGTGACGCGTGCCGGAACTGGTAGACGCCGCCGACACGGCGCAGTATGCCGAGCCGGTGCGCGTCCTCGAAGAGCGCCATCAGCGACCATGGCGCGGTGCCGGTGAGGCGCAGTACCAGCACACTGGTGAGGTAGGCCGCGCTCGCGCTGCGGAGGATGAGCGCCAGACCCACGATGGTGGCACTGAGCAGGACCAGTGTGGACAGGCTCGGCACCCCCAGCATGTCGCCGAGCTGCCGCATGTCAGGCTGGCTGATGGCAGCCCCGTTCAGGAACCGGATGTGGAGAGTGGACGACATCGACCGCGTTAGGACGATGGCGAGTCCGGCCGCCGCCGCGATCACGATCAGCCGGACCGCGTTCAGTACCAGGTCCGTCCGTAGCCCGGTGCGTGGGGACCGCGGCCGATCGGTCGGTTGCGGTGTGGTCGCCCACCCTGTGACTGCGGACAACAACGCGATGGCCAGACCACCACCTAGGCCGAAGATCGCTCCGAAGAACACGCCGATCACCAGGCCGCCGGGGAGGTCGTCCATGGTGAGGCCCCAGGCCAGCCCGACGGGCAACGCGAAGGACAGCACCAGTGCCACGAAGATCGCGACCCCGACCGCCAACCCCCGCCCCAGCCACACACCCAGGTACCGCGCCCGCCTGGGAAGTCTCAGGTTGGTGTACGCGGGCTCGGCGATTCCGACACCCAGTCGGCAGCAGACGACCACGCCCGCCAACCACGCCAACGCCGGAAGCGGCGCACCCAGCTGAAGCCCGGAGTACACGAACGCCGCGTAGCCGGCGCCCATGACCGTCACCCGAACGATGTCGCGCGCGAACAGCGCCGCCGAGCCGCGCCCTCGGTACGGCAGCTCGAACATGCGACTCGCGACGAACCCGAACGCCACGCCGCCCACCACGCCGAAAGCGATGCCGTAAGCCAGCCCGTCCGCCTCTGTCGCCAGTCCGACCACAAGCGCGGCGATAACGCCGAGAACCACCGCGTACACCAACCCGAGGACCGCCCCCAGCAGCAGTGCGGCGACAAAGCCCACTCGCTCACCCCTGGCGCGGACCCCGTCCCGTATCGCGGCGAGGACGAACATCATTCCCATGGCCAGTGCGACGGCCACGCCGGTGAGAACGCCGTACACAACGGCACCTTCCGTTGTGTGGCCGTCCAGCAGAAGCAGCCAGCAGAACGCGCCGAACACCAGTCCGATGATCGCGGCCTGCGCGGTATGGAACTCCGACCACCGCATGAGGTGGGGCAGCCGCCACCAGGCGATGTCGCGTGTCTCCGCGCGGCTCATCGCGTGCGCGAGGCGACCAAGCCGCCGCATGTCGTGTGGATCCCATGCGCGGCGCGGGCGGAACGGATGGCTCGCATCGGGGAGAGGACGGTTCGTGGCCACCGCCGCGGGGACGAGGTTCTCCATGAGGTGCGCGCTGATCGCGTCCGGGGTCGGGTAGCGGACCGCGTCCGCCAGCTCGGTCGGGTCGCGACCGGTCTCGACGTAGACCGTGCGGAACAGCCACAGCGCCAGCGGCGTGTCCAGTGCGTCGGTGAGCGAGCCGGCACCGGCCCTTCGCGGGTTCTCGAGCGCTGTGACGACACGTTCCCACGGCGCGGCTGGTCGTGATGGCAGACACGATCGCAGGTATGCCGCCGCATCCTGCGATGTGAGCCGCATGGTCTCGATCACCGCGGCCGCGGTCAGCACGCCGCCTTGGTCATCGAGCACGGCGTCGCGGTAAGCCTGGGTTCTGCAAGTCAGGATGAGCCGGTCGTCTCTCGTCTGGGCCGACAATGCGGAAATCACCCGCGGCCGCACGGGATCGGGGAGCTCGTCCATGCCGTCCAACACCGGCAGCACCCGACGTTGCTCGACCATGGCCCGGGCGACATCCGGCCCGTACTCGCCGGCCTTGAGCGCAGGGAAGTCCCGCTCGATCCGCCCGGCCAGCCACTCGTGCAGGTCCGTCAGGTCCGGATCCCAGTCGGACAACGGCACCATGACCGGCACCGGTTCGTCGTCGGGCAAGTCGGTGAGCAACGCCCGCATGAACAGCACGGCGAGGGTGGTCTTGCCTGTGCCGGCCTCCCCCAGGACCACCACCCGCTGGCGCTGTAAGTGCCGGAACCATTTGACCAGGCCGTCGATCCTGTCGGTGCGCCCTGTGTCGACCGCTTGCCCGATCCAGCGCGTCAGCCGGTCAAAGACTCCGTTCCCATACACGTGACCTGGATGGTCCGAGAGGTCCTCATTCGCCTGGCGCACACGGACAACCATCGGCGCCGGGTCGTCGAGCCGCCGCACGGCGATCTCCGACCGCCACTGGCTCAACGACTGCTCGGCCAGCACCCGCCGCGCCGACTCGACCTGCTCCGACGTCGACGTCGTCGGGAGCGGCAGTGTCGTGCGGTAGGAAAGCCACCACTGCAACGCGGCTCCCACCAGCACCACGGCGACCGTAGCCAGCCACCACTCCTTATTGATCAACGCACCCGCTACCGAGCTCGTGACAACCAAGGCGGCCGTCGCCCACGCAACCGTTGACCGTCTCAGAAGGCCCCTCACTCAGTCATCCTTCATCCGACCGCTACCGACCAAGCAGCAGCCAACACCGAGTCCACGCAACCACCACCCGGCGTCGTTCACGACGCCGGCCGCGTTACGCCGACCAGAGAGCGCGACGCAGGTCCAAGGAGAACGACGCCATCCCGGTAGCAAACACGCCGACGAACACATCGTGGCAGCAAGGCCATATGCCGACTCAGCTGGCGCGTCACCCACACGAACGACTGACCTTCCAGCGCGCCAACACAGCATGGCATACTTGAACACATAGGATGGCCAGCTGCTATGCTGGCACTATGGTAAATCTCCCGGAATCCGGGAGATTACCCTCGAACAGGTGTTCGAGTCCCCCCTCGGACACCGGTCTTGGTGAGATCACACCAGACTCGCGAGATTTCACCTGCGGACGACTCGTTGTTGGCTTGATGTCCAGCGATTCAGCCCTCCATCCCCCCGTTGTCCGTTCAGCTCTGGCGTGAGTCAGTTCCCGAGCCGGCTCCGACGTTGCCGGATCCGGGGGAGCCAGTGCTCCCCCGGATTGGACGTTGGCGACCTCGATGTGGAACTTGAGTCGACGCTGTTGTCGGCCGATCTACGCGTTACGCGCAACGGGCATCGCCACCTGGTCGAAGCAAAGTTATAGGGCGTAACTCTGACGGGCCGCTCGTGACCCTCCCTGCGGAAGCATCTACGCGCGTGGCCGCAACTATGACCCGAACTACCTCGTGGATGGCGGTGCGTTGATCGTCAACCGCCAACAGCGGCGGACGCTCGATCGACGTTCTCGCGCTGCCTGTGCCGGTGATCGCCGTCCACGATCTGTTCGACGCGTGGAAGGAAGCGGACTGACAGCGATCCGCCGAGTGATCCTCGCGCCGGGCGTCCAACAGTCCACGTGTCGCACACGCAGCAACTACGGCAGCTGAACCCGCGAGCCCGTCGGAGATCGTTCGGCGGTCTTCAGGCCATTGGCAGTGGGAGCAACGTAGGGAGCGGTCAGCCCGGCAATATCCCCAGCCGGCGACGGTGCTGCCACGGTCAGGGCCCTGCCGCAGCTGCCGAGCTGACGACCAGAGGCGTCGAACGTACATGCCGATACCATCTGGACCCAGTGAGAGCGAGGAGAAATGACGTGATCGACGACTCGATTGCAGCGCTCAGGTCGTTGATGGTGGCCGCGTCGGAGAAGGTGCGGCATCCGGGCCTGTCGTTGGCCTTCTTTGTGTCTTCGGAGTACCTGGACATCCTCGATGCTAACGACGGAGGTTCGTTTGACGGCATCCCGCAGGCTGAACTTGAAGCGGCCCGAATTCGCCGGGGTTCTGTCATGCTGGCTGCGGACCAAGTCGTCGACCAATGTATCGTGGATCTTCAGCTGATTCAGTTTGGCGAGGACGGACTTCCTGATCCGGACCTGGCGGAGGACTCGTTCGTCTATGAGGAATTCCCTCGCCGGCATCGGCGCGCATACAACCAGTGGTTCTTCCGCAAGGTCTTGGTCACCGCGGTCAAGGTCGCATATGACCTCGCTGATCCCCATGGCAGCGAGGCGGCATGCACCGCCGAGGAGATCATCCGCCACGCTATCGGACGTATAGCCACCGGACTATGCGAACTGATCGAACTCGACGAACCCGATGCCCACCTCGAGGACGCGCTCCTCGAGGACCTCGACTTCGAGGATCTGTTCGATGACGAGATGGATGGCATCGAGGATGACCCGGCGCGCCAAGTGACGTGGGGCATCTACGTACCTGGTGTCGCGGATTGGTTCAGCCCGTTCAACGACGACTCCGTCGTCCACCCCTACGTGGAGACCGAACCAACCACACGGCCAGCCGTGCACAACCTGTTCAACCGCATCAGCGACCCGAATGCACACCGAGCCGTCTTCGAGTCCCCACTGCTGGACTCCCCGACCCCACTGGCCGGCTTCGACCCGGCCAGCGAAGCGGTCGCACTGGCCAGACAGGCAGCCATCGCCGACGCTGTCCCAGACGTCTGGGTAGCCGACGACACCGATCCCGAACGTTCCTCCACCGCGCTACTCGCCGCCGCCAAGAGCGCAGCAGGTGGCAGTGGATGGCCGACCTGGGAACCCTACGAAGGTGCTGACTTCGTCCGCGCCGACCCTGTCGTCTCCTTCACTCCGCACCGACACTTCCCCGTCGGTGACGACCAACCCTGGCTCTGGGCGGCGATCGGCGGTGGACGCTTGCTGGCCGTACCGCTGACCGTGGTGGTCGCCTACCAACCGGACACCGACGTCCAGCAACGCTGGAACGCCCCGTTCGGCCTCTCCGACGAATAAGACAACGGCGGAAGAAGTACAACCTTGCCCATTCCGCGACATCGGGCGCTAATACATTGCGGCTACGACAAGTCCGTACGGGGCACGGCGCGGATGCAGATGTATCGCATGACGACATCGTCGGCGACGATGTCTGGGGGCGAGTTGTCGACCACAACGAGCCGGGCGCCGTTGCCGGGTCCGGCAAGCCATGCCTTGACGTATCGATAGAAATTCTCGACCAGTCAGGCGTCAGCGAACTCGTCGTCGCTAGGTCGTGCGTCATGTCCGAGATTCTTTTGTGGACTGTCGGTGATCAGCAGGCCGGGTGCTCGAACTGCTTGCTCGAAGGCGATCTCCCAGACGGCGAGGTACCAGGCGATGCTGATGAGGACCAGACCGCCGCTGCTGGCATTGGTGTAGGGAAGGTCGCGGACGAAGGGACGAGTTGGTCGTTGAGGTGCGGATTGCTAAGTTCGGGTAGCCGATGTCGTCGAGGATCTCTCCGAACCGTGCGGACAGGCTGGAGATGACAGCGTCGCGCTCAGGGCGGCGGGCCGCGTTGCGTTGCTGGTCGGACTTATTCGTCGGCAGCGTGGATGGATTAGCGCCTAGCGGACAGCCTTTCATACCACGATCTCGGGCGATCCAGCTAGCCAGCCCGTTGGCAGTGAAAGGTCGAACACGTGGTTGTTGTCAGCCGAGCTGGTCAACCGCGCTTTGAAGCGGCGTCGGTCACAAGCTGCCACATTTCAGGGTTCCCGCATTCTGCCGTGATCTCAGCCGTCGCCTGAGCCGCGGCGAAGAAGTCGTCGGCCAGCGGCGAGGTGCGCGACGCCGCCATCGCGACGAATACCTGGTCGGGCGCCAGGTCCGGGACGGGTACGTAACTTATGTCCGGGCGTGAGAAGAACACGGTCTCCGAACGCCCCACGAACGAGATGCCACGGCCGGCCGCGACGTGCTCAAGCTTCTCCTCCACCCCGCGCACCCGGAGCCCGGAGTCGGGGTGCAGGCGCCTGGTGGGCTGCGTGCTCGGGTCGGCATGCCAGATCAGCGGCTCACCGGCCAGGTCGGCCTCGGTGACCTCATCCTTGCCGGCCAGTCGGTGATCGGCGGGCAGCACCACCATGAGGGGCTCGGTGTAGAGCGGAGTCAGGCGCAGGCCGGCCTCGTCGATGGGCAGCCGCACATAGCCGAGGTCGACGCGGCCGTCGAGCAGCATCGGGGCCTGGTCGTCCCATTCCATTCGCTGCACGTCCACGACTACGTCCGGATGCTGGGCCTCGAACACCCGCGTCGCCGGGATGATCGGGATGCCGGCCCGAAAGCCGACCATCAGCCGCCGGCCGCCGCGGGCAGCCACGGACACCCGGCGCCGGACCGCGTGCGCGGAGGCGAGCACCGGACCGGCGTCGTCCAGCAGCTGTCGGCCCGCGTCAGTCAGCGTCACGCCGTGGCTGTCCCTGGTGAACAGGGAGGCGCCGAGATCCTGTTCCAGCGCGCGGATCTGCCGGCTGAGCGCCGGCTGCGCGATGTGCAGCTCATCGGCGGCGCGGCCGAAGTGCAGCCTGTTGGCGACGGCGATGAAGTAGCGGAGCTTGCGCAGGTCCAGATCCATGGGGCCTCCCGGTCCGGCAATGCCTCGAAGGTATCACCACGGCTGAAACAGGTCTTGGACACCCGCTCAGGCCGGTGGCATCGTTCGTGGGGCCGAGAGAACTCGGTACAAGAATTCTGGATCGGTATTTTGATAGCAGGGCCCAAAACCAGGATGAGCACATCAAGAATTGGGCCTCTCTTCGTTCCTGTTTCGGAAACCCATCAATTCAAAGGTGTGACCGTGGGAAAGCTCGATGGCAAGGTAGCGGTGATCACCGGTGGATCTACCGGTATGGCACTGGCCGGCGCCAGACTATTCGTCGAGGAAGGAGCGCACGTCTTCATTCAGGCCCGGCGCCAGGTTGCACTGGACGACGCCGTCAGGCTGATCGGCCGCAACGTCACCGCCGTCCAGGGTGACGCGGCCGATCTGGATGACCTGGATCGCTTGTACGACACCGTCAAGCGGGAAAAGGGCTCGATCGATGTGCTGTGGGCCAGCGCCGGGATGGGCGAACCCGCCGTCCTCGGCGAGATCAACGAGGAACAGTTCCACCGCGCCTTCTGGCTCAACGCGCGCGGCACCCTGTTCACCGTGCAAAAGGCACTGCCGCTGATCAACGACAACGGCTCGATCTTCATGACCGGATCCAACGCCTCCCTCGGCGCCTTCCCCGGCTGGAGCCTCTACGCGGGAAGCAAAGCCGTCCAGCAGGCCTGGGCCCGCGTCTGGCTCAACGAACTGCGCGACCGCAAGATCCGGGTCAACGTCCTGACCCCCGGCCAGGTCGCCACCGCCAAACAGGAAGAACTGTTCGACGAGGCAACCAAAGCCGCATTCGAGTCCCTCATCCCCCGCGGAAAGATGGGCCGCCCCGAAGAAATCGCCACCGTCGCCCTGTTCCTCGCCTCCGACGACTCCAGCTACGTCAACGGCCTGGAAGTGGTCGCCGACGGCGGCACCACCGCCATCTGAACCACACACCAGGAATGCCGCGGGCACATCCCACAACAACCCGGTCGCCACAACGAACTGATCTCGAACGCGGACATCCGCAACACGCCCCCTGACCTGACCCCCCTCTTTTTTGGAATGGCGGCAGGTTCACGCATTCCAATCTACCGGCGGAAGACGAGCCGGAGGTGCCGGGAAAGGTGCGGCAGATGGCCTAGAAACGTCGCGGCCGACGCCCTGCGCCTGACCCTGCACGAACGAGGCAGAGCGACACCTAGAACAGGAAGAGAGCACACCTCATGAGCAGCATCACCTTCATCGGTGCGGGGAACATGGCCCGTACCATCGGCACGCTCGCGGTGGCGGGCGGCAACATCGTCGAGGTCATGGCACGCGATCAGTCCAAGGCCGATGCCCTGGCCAAGATTCTGGGCGGCGGCGCGACGGCGGGCAAGTGGGGCGCCGTCCCGGCCGGGGACATCGTCATCACGGCCCTGTTGTTCGACGGTGTCGTTCCGGTCGTCGCGCAGTACGGAGACGCCCTCGCGGGCAAGGTCATCGTCGACATCAGCAACCCCTTCAACGCCACGTTCGACGGACTGGCCCACAGCGAGGAGACCTCGATCGCGCAGGAAGTCGCCAAGGTGGCCCCGGCCAGCGCCAGCGTGGTGAAGGCATTCAACACCATCTTCCGTGGTGTCCTGGAGAATGGCCGGCCCAACGTCTTCATCGCTGGCGACAGTGCGCAGGCCAAGGCGGGCGTGGCGGCATTCATCGAGAGCCTCGGGCTGGGCCCGCTGGACGTCGGCGGCCTGAAAATGGCGCACTGGCTGGAGGGAATGGGCGTGGTCACGATGGGCCTCGCCGGCAACGGGGTTGGCCACTGGGACTTCGCTCTCGGCGTCAACGAATTTACCGGCTGAGCCCCTGCGGCTGAGCAGTCGGCGAACAGGGCGCCGTGCGCCCTGACAATGGTTGATTGATCACCGACTCGCTGATGTCGGATATCAATGGTGGCGAAAAATTTCGCCTGAGGAGGCTCAGCGCAATGCAGCTCGGTTTCATGATTCCCCTTGTCGGGCCCTCCGTCAGTGACGCCTCCGCCCTGAGCGCTTTCGTCCGCGGACTCGAGGACCTTGGCTACGACGCCCTGTGGGTCGGCGACCGCCTGGTCACGCCGGTTGACGTGGACAGCGGCTATCTGGCCCGAGGGCCGCAGATGACCCGCTCCTTCGATCCGATGCTGCTGTTGACCGTCGCCGCGGCGGCGACCAGCCGGGTGGGCCTGAACACCAGCACGCTCAGCACGTTCTACTACGAGCCGCCGCACCTGGCCCGGCTGCTGACCACGCTCGACGTGCTCAGCGACGGCCGCCTCGGTGTTGGTGTGGGGTTGGGGTGGATGAAGCAGGAGTACGACGTCGCCCGCAACGCGGACTGGCAGCGGCGCGGCAAGATGCTCGATGACATGCTGGAGTTCCTGCACGCGTGGTGGACGACCAGTCCCGTGTCCTGGGACAGCGAGTTCTTCACCATGCCACCGGTCCACGTCGGCCTGCGTCCGGTCCAGGTGGGTGGGCCACCCATCTGGATCGGCGGTGCCAGCGAGGCCGCGATGCGTCGAGTCGGCCGCAGTGGGGTCGGCTGGCTCGGGGTCGAAGGGCCGGCGCCCGCCGCGTCGATCAGTAGTCAGGACGAGGGCGCCGCCCGCCTGTGGTCGATCGCGCGTCGAGCGGCAGAGGACGCCGGCCGCGATCCCGACGCACTGAAGACGGCCATACGGATCAACCTCGAGCCGGGCACGTCCGTCGACTCGGTCGCGGACCAGTTGCAGCGGTACGCCGAGTCCGGTGTTGATGAGGCGTACTTCGATGCCTTCGCGATGTTCACCAGCCTTGACCAACTGCTCGACTTCGCCGGCCAGGTGATCGAGCGTACCGGCCGGTTGTGACCACCGAAGAAACCGCCACCTGAGGAACAACCACCCAAGGAAGCGAGCACTCACCATGAGCAGCATCAGTCTCATCGGCCTCGGGGGCATGGCCCACGCCATCGCCGCACGCGCGGTCGCGGGCGGCAACTCCGTCGAACTCATCGGCCGCGACCCGGCCAAGGCCAAGGGCCTGGCCGCCGAACTCGGCGCCGGGGCCACGGCGGGGACCTTCGGCACGGTCCCTGTGGGCGACATCGTCGTCCTCGCCGTGCCGTACACCAGCGCTGTGCCGGTCGTCGCCCGGTACGGGGATGCACTGGCCGGCAAGATCATCATCGACATCTCCAACACCTTCAACGCCGACGCCACCGGGCTGCTCACTCCTGAGGGCACGTCCGGTGCGCAGGAGATCGCCAAGGCGGCCCCGGCGAGCGCATCCGTCGTGAAGGCGTTCAACACCGTCTTCGGCCACGTCCTGATCCAGGAGCGTCCGTTGGACGTGTTCTTCGCCGGAGATGACGCGGGCGCCAAGGCGAGTGTGTCGGTGTTCATCGAGAGCCTCGGACTGCGTCCCCTCGACGTCGGCGGCCTGGAGATGGCTCGCTGGCTGGAAGGGGTCGGGCCGCTGCTGATGGGCCTGGCCCGCCACGGCGCGGGAACCTTCGACGTCGCCCTCGGCGTCGACTTCCCCGCCTGAGCGCACCCCACACCACCAATTCTTCCGGCCGCATCACTCACAAGGAGCAGTCGCGTGCGCGTCTTCGTCACTGGCGGGACCGGCCATTCCGGTTCGTACATCATTCCCGAGCTCGTCACCTCCGGGCACGAGGTCACCGGCCTGGCCCGGTCGGACACAGCCGCGGCGGCGCTCTCCGCGCTCGGCGTGAAGGTCCGCCGCGGCGACCTCCAGGACCTCGACGGACTCAAGGAGGCCGCGGCAGACTCGGACGGCGTCATCCACGTCGCGCACAGGCAAGACCTGCTTCCGTCCGGCGGGATCGACGCCGTGGCCGCCGCGGAGATCCCGATCATGCTCGCGTACGGCGAGGCGCTCGCGGGAACCGGGAAGCCGTTCGTCGCGGCGGGGAGCATCGGCTCGCCCGGGACCGGGCGGGACCTGGGCCGGCCGGCCACCGAGGAGGACCCGGCCCTTCCCGTCGGTGATGAGCACAAGGGCACCCTGCGGGCTCGTAACGTCGTGGAGACCGCCGTCATCGGCCTCGCCGAGCGGGGAGTGCGGTCTTCGGTCGTGCGCATCGCCAATATCGCGCACAGCACGACCGATCGTGCCGGCTTCCTCCCCACGCTGATCGCCCTGGCGAAGGACAAGGGCTTCGCCGGTTACCCCGGAGACGGCGCGAACCTGTGGAACGCCGTGCACATCCGCGATGGGGCCGCCTTGTTCCGCATGGCGCTGGAGAAGGGCCCTGCCGGCAACTACTGGCACGCAGTTGAGGACGGGGGCATTCCGTTCCGCGAGATCGCCGAGGCCATCGGTAGCCGCCTGGGTCTGCCCGCCGTGAGCGTGCCCCTGGACGAACTGATGCTGCCGGGATATTTCGGGTTCCTCGCGAACGTAGCCACGCAGAGCTACCCGGCGTCCAACCTCATCACCCGCCGGACCCTCGGCTGGGAACCCGGCCAGCCCAGCCTCCTCGCCGATCTGGACAACGGCCACTACTTCCCCGCCGGCTGACGGCAGGGACCCCAACGCAAATCAGTCCGGCACATGACCGGGACAATGCACTTCTGGAGGGACGCTAAGAATATGACGACTGTGGGATTCATCGGTACCCCACATGCAACGCGTGCGGTGTCGATCCCGAGCCAAGCGGTGAAGAGCGTGTTCAGGTTCACCTCCCACGAGCTGAACAACGTGTTGTGAACACCATTTGTGGGAGCGCTCCCATATAGTTGCGGATAGTGCTGATAAGCCGTCACTTTCAAGCTGCAGTCACGCGCCGGCCGCACTCTGGAACGGGGTGGATCCGGGGTCTGGTATCCAGGTTGTGAGGAGTGCTGCCGGCGAGTTCTGCCGAACGCGCTACCTGCGAGTGTCAACCGTGCGGTGATGATTCCGGACGGGCGAATCCATATTTTCGATGTAGTCCGCGGCGCTCCCGCCGCGGCTTCTCACAAAGGAGTCATTGTGCGTCTGGTATGGCAGCTCTTGGCGGTCGCGGTGGTCTGGATCCTTGGCAATCTGGGCACGGCTGCGGTGAAGGACAACCCCTGGCTGGCGCTCGGCGCCGGCCTGCTGACGGCCGTCGTCGCGGTCCTGGTCTATGGCTGGGTGGTGCGGCGAACCGAGCACCGGGCCCCTGTCGAGGTGTCGCTGAAGGGAGCAAGTGCCGGAATCAGCTGGGGCACGCTGCTCGGCATCGCGCTGTTCGGGGCAGTCATCGCGAACATCGCCTTCTTCGGTGACTACACGATCAACGGCCTGGGCACGCCGGCGAGCGCCGTCGCCCTGCTCGGTATCATGGCGGGTGCCGCCGTGACCGAGGAGCTGATCTTCCGCGGTGTCCTGTTCCGGAACGTCGAGCGCTGGACCGGAACCTGGATCGCGCTCGCGCTGACCGGCTCGCTGTTCGGCCTGATCCACCTGCTCAACGCAAACGCCACCCTGTGGGGTGCTATCGCTATCGCCATCGAGGCAGGTGGGATGCTGACCGCCGCGTACATCGCCACCCGCAAGCTGTGGGTGCCGATCGGTCTGCACTTCGGCTGGAACATCGCCGCGAGCGCCATCTTCAGCACCGAGGTGTCCGGCAGCAACACCGCGCAGGGCCTGCTGGACGCGACGATGTCGGGTCCAGCGCTGGTCACGGGCGGCGACTTCGGACCGGAGGCCAGTATCTACGCGGTGGTGTTCGGCGTGCTGGCCACCGGCGTGTTCATGTGGCTGGCCTCCCGGCGTGGTCACGTGGTCACCGTCCGTCGCTCGGCCCGGGCGGACGTGGTCAAGCTCTCCCGGTGACCAAACTCCGGCGGGTCCTGGACCGGTGGCGACAGCTCGACGTCACGGTCCGGGACCTGCCGCTCGCACTCCCGCCGAGACGCCTGCGACAAACGGAGCGGCTCCGCAGACATGACGTCCGCGGAGCCGCTCCGACTGCTGCAGGGTCGGTCTCAGCGCAGTTGGCGGAAGAACTCGGTGATGTCGTCGGCGAGCAGTTCGGGCTCTTCGTGGGCGGCGAAGTGTCCGCCGCGTGGCATCGACGTGTACCGGGTGATGTTGTAGGTGCGTTCGGCCCAGGAGCGCGGGGGCTGGGCGAGGTCGGCGGGAAGACGGCGACGGCGGTGGGCACGTCGACCTTTTCGACGCGCCGGGTCAGGCCGCGGGCGTACTCGTAGTAGGGCCGGAACGACGTCGAGATCGTGCCCGTGAACCAGTACAGGGACGCCTGGGTGAGGACGAAGTCGTCGGTGAACCGGAACGACAGGTCGCCGCCCGAGTCGCTCCAGGCGCGATACTTCTCGACGATCCAGGCCAGCAGGCCGGTCGGAGAGTCGGACAGAGCGTGGGCCAGGGTGAGCGGGCGGGTGGTCTGCTGATGCTGGTAACCGCCCTCCTCCGCGCTCCAGGCGGCGACCTGGTCGAGGTAGGCCTGTTCGTCCAGGGTGAGGCTGGCGGCGTCGTACTCCGGGGGTGCGGCGACGGCGAGCAGGTGGATGCCGGCCAGCGACTCCGATAGGCCTCACCCAGACGCGAGGTGATCCCCGCGCCCAGGTCGCCGCCGTGGGCGGCGTACCGGTCGAAGCCGAGCTCGTCCCGCATGAGCCGGTGCCAGACCTGGTGATTCTGGAGCGTCGGCGGGAGGACCAGACGTTGCGGCGAGAACGCGTAGCCGGGCAGCGAGGGGCGGTCGACGACCAGGTCGGGACGGGTGACGAACGGGTGGTGCCCGGTCGGCAGCTCGACGGAGCGCGTCGCGCGGCCCGCCGTGGAGGCGCCGCAGCTCGACCGACGTGCTGCGGTCCTGCGCGCACACGAGGTACATCGAGTCGATCCCCTGCCGGCCGGTCACACTGGTTGGCGTCATGAACGCCGCGGCCGACTGCGCCGTCACTCGCTCCCACGCCTGGTGCCGGGTCGCCTCGTCGGCGTCCTGGAGGAATCGTTCCCCGAACGAGGTCGCGTCGTAGCCGGACACGCTCAGCGTGCCGTCCCCGTTGTCACCGATCGAGACCGGGTCGCTCTCGCCGCTCATCGTCGCCCCCCGCGTGTCCGAGGTCGGGGAGGTAGGACGACACGTAGAGCAGGTGCGCGACGGCGGAGTGCCGGCCGGCCTCGGCGATGACGGTGCCGCCGTAGGAGTGACCGACGACTATCGCAGAGTCCACCTCGTCGAGCTCGGCCCGGAGCGCCGCCGCGTCGAGATCAGCAAGCTGCGCAGTTCCGTCTCGTCCCAGAGGTCGATCACGATCCCGACCTCACGTTCCTTCTTCCGCTTCCACGTGTCCCACCACTTCGTCGTGGGTCCGTCCATGCTCGACGGAACACAGAGGATCCACCGCGTCAGCGTGAAACCCTCCTTGGCGGCGTTCTTGACCACCGAGTCGAACGACTCGCGGATCTGCGCCTGGTGACTCTTGTTGACCTCCGGCATGAAGTACTCCGACTGCCAGACCGTCACCGCTCCACCGAGGTTCCCGATGAAGACGTCGATGCCCCAGTCGCCGGGATTCGCCGCAACCATCTTGGCCACCCCAGGCCGCACCGCCTGGACGAGTTGGCCGATCATCTCCTCAAAGTCTTGACGGGCACCGTGGGCGTTGGCTCGCACTTGATGTGCCGCGAAATTGATCGGGGTCTGGCCGGCAGGCACCCCGGCGGACAGTGCCACCGTCATCACGGCGTCCTGCGACACCAGCGACCACCTCCAACCGGCAGGTAAGGACCACCGCCTGCCTGTCCGACAGCACCGGCCTCACCGGCGCCCACAATAAGGCCTACGAACAGGTAGGCAAGCAAGCCGCCCAACACCGCTCGAAGACGTCGCGCACTGCGCCAATCAGGTACACAGCCCTCGCCGCAGGTCGCGCCCCCTGTGCCCGGCCGACACCGCCCGCAGTTGCGCAGTCGGTGCCGGGGGCGACGATGGATGCGTGAACGGTGTCAGCCGGGTCTCCTCCCGCCCCAGCCAGGTGCGGGAGCGGCTGATCGGCGCGCTCATCCCCGACGCACTCGGACCCAGCGACGAGAATGCGCGTGTTCCGCTGGCGGTGTTGCCGATGCTTCGCCGACTGGACCACCTCCACCCAGCGACGTTGCTGGTGTCGACGAGCAGGATGGACCGCTCCGGCCGTGTTCATGAACGGATCCTGCTGCGCGAACTCGGCTGGAACCCCGGCGACCGGGTGGACATGGACACGATGCACGGCATGATCCTCATCGCCGCCACCCCGGCCGGCCAGCACACCATCGACCATCGTGGCGCCATCAAACTCCCCGCTGTCCCAAAATTGGTACCTGGGATGGTCGGGCTGGGTTGTGAGTTGGGGCCGCGTGTTCGTTGATCAGTTCGGGTGATGCCGTGCCGGTGCTGTCAGGGGGCTGTGCTGCGGCGCAGGTGGTCCTTGATGCCTGGCGCTCCCCGCTACGAACCTGTCGCGAGTTCGCTCTCGTTCTGGCGTGGGCCGGACTGGCACTGGTGTGTGGTGCCTCTTGGTCGTGGGTGCTGGACGCGAGAGGCCCCCCGTGTGCATGTTCGTGGCCTTGCTGCTGGCGTGGCCCGGGGCCGCCCTACTCATGCCTGGCCACCGGCGCCGCCCAGATGCTCCACACCGTCCTCGACAGCTTCATCGTCGGCGCCAGGTGGTGAATCGATCGGGCAGCGCGAGGTGGTGGGCGGTGGCGGGCAGGATCGCGGCGAGGCCGACGGAGAGGTCCAGCATGCTGGCGAGGTCGGTGCCGGTCGCCATCGCCGCCGGCGTACGAACAATGCCGGGGTGTGCGACGTGTTCGTGAATTACCGGACCGCGGACGCGCGTTTCGGCGCGGCGGCCGCGTACGAGGAACTCGCGCGTCGATTCGGTGGCGAACGGGTTTTCCTGGACCACGTGTCGTTGGCGCCTGGCGAGGTGTATCCGGACGGGATTCGTGCCGCGCTCGAACAGACTCGGGTCCTGGTCGTGCTGATCGGCCCAGAGTGGCTCGGCGCCGCAGCGGACACCGGCCTCCGGCCGGTTGACCGGGCCGGCGACTGGGTGCGCCGGGAGATCCGTCGCGCGGTGGAGCGGGACGTCGCGATCATCCCGGTTTTGCTGGACGGCACCCCGATGCCGGCGCCCGCCTCGCTGCCGCCCGACATCCGGGACCTGACGACACGGCAGGCGGTGGAGGTCAGGCACCGCAGCCTGGCGGCCGATCTGATCCGGCTCGGTGATGCGGTCGCGCGGTGGGTCCCGCTGCCCGTCCGCGCAGGCGGAATCGTGCCGGACGGCTCGTCGGCGCACGATCCGGTGGCCGCCGCACTCGGGGGGTTGGCACACGCGGTCGACGCCCGCTGGCGAGACGAGGAGCTGCGGCGTCAGGTGCTGGATCCATTTCCGCTGCCGGTGCGGTGGCGCAGCGCGCCGGAGAAGGTGATGGATCACTGGGAGAACATCCGGGGGGTCGGCCCCGGTGTCACGGTGGCACCGCTCGACCTCTCGGGCGAGCTGGAGCGGATCGTGGCCGTCTACCGGGCAGTGCCCTCCGGGCGGCTCGTCGTGTTGGGGCGGGCCGGCGCGGGGAAGACCGTGCTGAGCCTGCGCTTCGTCCGGGAGTTCCTTCGTGCCGGCACCGCCATGGTGCCGGTGGTCTTCTGGCTCGGCTCCTGGGAGCCCACCACCGATCTGCGGGAGTGGCTGGTCGACCGCCTGCTGCGGGACCACCCTGGGCTGGCCGCGCCAGGTCCCGGCGGTTCGACGCTGGCGACGGCGCTGGTCGGCGCCGACCGGATCCTTCCCGTGCTGGACGGGTTCGATGAGATCGCCGAGGGACTACGCGGGACCGCGCTGCGCGCGCTCGGGGACGCTGGCCTTCCGTTCCTGATGACGAGCCGAACCAAGGAGTTCGTCACGGCCGTCGAGCGCGGCGACGTGTTGAGCGCCGCCGCCGTCGTCGAGGTGACCGACCTGAACCGCACCGATCTCGCTGACTACCTGCCCAGGACCACGGGGAGAACCCACGGCGAGCGCGTGCACCTCACCACCACCGTGTGGGCGCCGGTCCTGACCGCGCTACAGGACCGGCCGGACGATCCGGACAGCGTCACCCTGGCTGCGGTGTTGACCACGCCACTGATGGTCTCCCTCGCCCGCGCCGGCTACAGCGACGTGCCCGACCGCGATCCCCGCACGCTGCTCGACATCGCCCGCGGCGGTGATCCGGACCTGGTCGAGGACCATCTCCTGAGCAGCGCGGTCCCGACCGCCTACCGCACCAAGGTGCGGGGCCGCCGGCGCTGGGACGCCGACCATGCGCGGCGGTGGCTCGGCAACCTCGCCCGCCACCTCCACCGCATCGACACCCGTAACCTCGCGTGGTGGGAGCTGGGGGGCAGTCTCAGCCGGCCGGCGCGCACCCTGCTCACGGGGCTGGCGTCCGGACTGGCCTTCGGATTCGTCAACTGCCTGGTGATGACCGTAGTCGCGGAGATCCTGCTCGGTGCGGGACTTCTGCTGAGCCTGGTCAACGGTGCGCTCAACGGGGTGACGTCCGGACTCGTGGCCGGGATCGTCTTCGCGCTCCTGCACCGGATCGGTCTCTGGCTCACGCCCGGCGAGCACGGCCTGGCACCGACGCGGAACCAAGTGCGGCGCTTCGGCGCGACCGTGCCGCGCCACCGGCGTTCCGCCACCAGGTTCGCGATCGGGTGCGCTGCCGGCTTCCTTTTCAGCACGCTGTTCCGGTTCCTGACCTACCTCCTGCTCGCACTGCTGACCGGATACTGGTACCCCCTGGGCGACGCCGTTTCGATGGCGGCGCTCTACGGGCTCGCCGTCGGGTCGGCCGTCGGCATCATGGCCAGACTTGAGGCCCCCGCCGACATCACGACCGTGGTCAGCCCCACCGGACTGCTAAAGCTCAACCGGGTCGCCGTCGGCTACCTGGCGCTCACCTGGATGGTCGTCTTCGGGATCGCCGGCCTGATCCTCGGCGGCGTCAGCACGGGCCTCGGCAGTGTCGGGGGCGGAGTGCTGAACGGAATCGTGATCGCGGTCGTCGGTGGAATCGGCGGTGGGCTCGGCTACGTGGTTAGCCTCACCGCCTGGGGCCAGTGGATCGTGCTGGCACGCGTGTGGCTTCCGCTGACCCGCCGGCTGCCGTGGCGAACGCACGCCTTCCTCGCCGACGCGCACGAACGCGGGATCCTGCGCCAGGCCGGCGCGGTGTACCGGTTCAGCCACGCCCGCCTCCAGGACCACCTCGTCGGGCCCGGCGCGACCCGGGCTTACCCGGCCGAGTGACGGCTGGGGGCCTGGCGTTCGTCGTGCACGCGAACCGAATGTCGTCGACGCAGGGACGGGTAACAATTAGACCTGAGTGACGCCGGGCGTCTCCCTGGCTCAGGAGCCGGCAACCGCGCGGTCACATCGGAATGAACTTCCGGAGCTGTCCGCGCGGTTGGTCGGTCAGGTGGGTTTGCGGACGAGGCCGGTGTAGGCGAGGGTGGCGAGAGGAGTGCTTGGAGGAAGGCGACCTAGTTGTATGCCGTCATGACGTTGGTGACGCCGGTGTGGAGCCGGGTTGCTGGTGGCTGGTTTCCGGCGGTGATGTGGGGTCGATGGTAGTTTGTAGTGCAGGTCCAGACCTTCAGTGCTTCTGACGGTGTTGTTCGCTGGTCCAGGTGTGGGCGTAGAGGAATTCCTCAGCCAGGATGCTGGTGGTAGCGCTCTTTGCCGTTGTGGCGTGGTGTGTATGAGGTGATGCGTTGGTGGCGTGCTCCGCATAGGACGGTGGCGAAGTCGCGGGCGCGGTAACTGGTTCCGTTGTCGGTCACGATCCGGTGGACATGCTGGATTCCGTGTGCGGTGAAGAACGCGCAGGCCCGGTGGGTGAACCCGATCGCGGTGCGGGCTTGCTCGTCGGGCATGGCCTCGGTGTAGACCAGACGGGAGAACCCGTCGATCGCGGTGTGCAGGTAGATGTAGCGTCCACGGTCCCGCGTTTGCGGCCTCGAATCGACTGTGTGGCCTGCTCGCTGCCGCGGCCATGGACCCGCCAGCCTCCGCCGTCGGGGATGACCCCGACCTCCTTCACGTCGAGGTGGAGCATGTGACCTGGCCAGCGGGCATGGATCCGTCGGGGTTGCCGGTTGTTATCGCCGGTTGGGTCGACGAACCGGCGTCGGTTCAGGCCCAGGTGGACCAGGTGCCGGCTGACGGTCCGGACAGCGATCACGGTTCCTTCGCCAGCCAACTCGCAAGCGATCCGCCGGGCGGACCACTTGCGTTCCCGCCGCATCGTCTCGATCCGCACAACGACCTGTCCGGTCGTGGCGGTCGGTTGGTGGTGCGGGACACTGGGCCGGTCCAACAGCCCAGCGTCGCCGTAGTTGCAGTGGCGATTGAACCACTTGCTCGCGGCATTGCCGCGAGATCCCCATCTCAGCGGCGAAATGCGCGATCGGGCAGGACTGGCAGCGCACTACGAGACGGCGGCGGCCTTCCACGGACAACGGGGCATTACGGTGGAGCATCGGACGGGGTCTCTGCTCGGCGGATAGTTTGGTCGCACCTCCATCCTGCCGCCGAAAGACCTGTCCCCTCGTCTCAGCCCCTACCGGCCGTCACCAACCTCATGACCCGCAACAGCTAGGCGTTCACGCCCCGCAGGGCGCCGCGTCGTCCGTCGCGCTGTCGAGGCTGACCTCAAGCACGCTGTCGCCACCCCACCGGGCGCGTCGAGCGCGTGTGCTCCGGAGCGCCGGCCGTCGGCGGTGAACGGGTGCCGTACAGGCTCGAACATGGCCGCATGGCAAGGTCTCCGAGCAGGTCGACGCGGTCGCGCGGACCCGAGGGTCTGCTCGCCGGCTGGCCGCGATCACCCCGGGTTACTGGACGAGCACGTCGACGTCGAGAGCGCTGTCGAAGAGCCATGCCGGGCTCCAGGCGTCGTGGTTGCCGGACAGCGTCCAGTACCACCCGACGACGGTGCCGACCGCCTCGGTCTGGTAGGACCATGGCCCCCCGCTGTCACCGGGTTGGGCGTTCTTGTCGTCCATCCCGATGAGGGTCCAGGACAGGCCGGTGGTGAACAGCACCACCGAGGTCGAAGTGACGCGGTCACAAACCCTGGTGCCGCCTATCCGGCTGTAGATGCAGTAGAGATTGTTGATGGCGGTCCCGCTCTCCACCGAGTTGACCTCCCGCCGCTCCGACGGCGAGTTGTCGGCGTAGTACTCCGCCAGGTCGGAGTGGTCGACGGTGGCGTGCCACTCGACCTCGCCGAGGCCGCCGATGTGCTGGTCCCGGAAGGGGAAGTCGATGTCGTAGACGGTGCTCCACGGCTGCGTGTACTGATTCATGCCGTCGCAGTGGGCGGCGGTGGTGATCCCCGTTTCCGCTGTCACGCGGTGCTCGACGCTGAAGCCGGTGGTGCACACCGACCCGGTCGACCTGTTGCGCGCCGGAGCCCCGCCGTAGCCGTGCAGGTCGCCGGCCACCGGTTGCTCGATGAACCGCAGGGTCACGCCTTCGCTCAGCGCCGGGGGCAGGACCGCGCCGGGCTGCCGGGGCGCGTTGGCCGCGACGTTGATCGTGCCGGCGGGGGTCACCTCGGCGTTGACTGGTCGATGGCCGGCGTCGGCCAGCAGTCGCACCACGGCGACCGCTCGGTCGGTGAGCTCGGTCGCCGAGAATTTGCCGCCGCCGGCGAGTCCCACGTCGAGGCCGGACGCTGACGCGAGCGTTCGTGCCGCCGCCGGTACCTCACCCTTGAACCGGATCCAGCTCCTGCTGTCAGGGATCTCGGCGTGTTCGGCGCCGGCGAACATCGTGGGGAACCGTGCCTGTGTCTCGTCCACGAGGGCGCCGAACGCCTCCTGGTGCAGCATGTGCCGGCGGGTGGCCGCCGGGGTCCAGCCGAACGTCTCGGCGATGATGGCCACGTCGGCGGTGGTGGCCGCCGCCTTGTCCAGTGCCGCGCCGCCGGGAGCGGGATCGTGGCGGTGTCCTGCGGCTCCGCTCGTCGGCGCCGTCGGCAGCACCACCGCCAGGAACACGGCCACGGTGGCCATGGTGGTCAATCGCCGGAGATTCGTCTTGTTCATGGCGCGGACGCCCTCTCCATCGAGGAGGGCACGGCGATCGTCCCCAACGGTCAATGATCGGGGCGCACTGTCCGGGCGTTAGCGGCACCCGAGGTCGGTGCGAAAACGATGACATCCACGGGAACTGCCGGCGGCCCGGTGGATCGAGAATCCACTTCAGGCTCATGAGCTCGTTGAGGCTCCGCTCGCCGTTGAGGCGGCCGAGGCCGGACCGCCTTGGCGATCGCGACGGCCTTCCCGCCGTCACCAACGTCATGACCCGCAACAAGACGTTGCGGGTCGCTCTCTACTCCCCCGGCGCAGCGTCGCAGGTACGTCGCCCAGCGAGTCGATGCGCGCATACACCTCGTGGCTTCCATCAGGTTCGGCGCGGGTGTGTTGTTGATCTCCGCCTGAGCCGCCGCTCAGCATGCGCCGTGTTGATCACCTCCACGAGCGCCATGGGATCAATCCCCTGCCACGATCGCCGCTTGGAACCTCCGAATCTCCGCCTCCGCCTTGGCGAGCCGATGTCTCGCCGCGTCTCGTCCGGCCGCCTTCCGCCCCGCTCCCTGCTGAGAGGCCACGAAAGCGGCCACTGTCGCATCCACGTGATCTCGGTCGAACAACTCGGGAACCAGTTCTAGGAAGGCGAGCGGTACAGCGGCTGTCATTCGGTTGTAGGCCAGGTCAGACGCGGGATCCGGCTACGTGACGAGTCGTGACAGCACGGCATGCAGGGCGGCGTCCCAGCCCGTGACCGTGGCGGCGGTGAACAGGTCCGTGGAGTACTCCCAGTAGATCCGGTCCTCGGCGATCCGTACGTACAGCTCGGTGCGTGCCACCCCCGGCACCACGAGCACGGTGGTCCTCGACTCGGTGCCGGGCAGCGCCAGCCGCGGTGGCGGGGTGGTGACCACGGTGAACAGCACTGTCGGGAACTGACGATCGACGTGGTCAGGCGCGACGGCGGCGACCACCTCGTCGAGCGGCAGGTCCTGGTGGTCCAGCCCGCCGAACAGGCGGCGGAGAACGCTTCCAGGGCGTCCGGCCCCGGCCGGACCCGCACCAGCACCGCGTCGCCGACCAGCCCCACCACGCGCTCGTGCTCCGGGGCGCGCACCCGGGATCACGACGTGAGGCGCGCGCCCCACCTGGTCGTGGCGGTGTCTCCAGGTCGCAGGTGCGTCAGCTGGTCGCCGCTGTGGAAGGCGTTGGGTGGGCAGGTCATGGGTTCCGTGCCCAGCCCTCGGCGGCGGCGGCCTGGCGCCAGGGTGTCGCCGGTGAACAGTTCGACGATGGGGTGTGAATCGTCGACCCACAGTTCCGCGGTGGCGCCGTCGGCGCCGGTCAGCCGTACCCACGCCCTTCCCCGGTCGTCCCGGGCAAGGTCCGTGAAGGGATAGTCGATCTCGAGGTCGCCGATCCGGGTGCCCCTGCGGAAGTCGAACGGGGTGCCGTCGACCGGCTCGGTGCCGGTGGGGAGCTGGCGTTCCGGATCGGTGAGGATTCTCGTGGCCGCGTCGAGCTCGAGACGTGCGTCGTCGATGAGCCCCTCCCCCGGCGAGAGGTACGGATGCTGCCCGCAGCCGTAGGGTGCGGTGCTGTCACCGACGTTGGTGGCCGTCGTGGTCACGACGAGCCCGTCGGCGGACAGCTCGTAGCGGACCGTCACCCGCAGGCAGAACGGGTAGCCCTGCATGGGGTGGATCCGGGTGGCCATGGTGACGGCGGCCGACGTGTGCTCCGCGACCACCCACGGCCGCCACATGAGCAGGCCGTGAATGGCGTTGTTCTTCTCCGGTTCGGTCAGCGCCAGCTGGTACACCGCATCCTCGAACCGGTACCTGCCCCCGTCGATCCGGTTCGGCCACGGGACCAGGGGCGCCCCGTGCGCGCCGTCCGCCATCGAATCCGGCGGGTACGGGTCGAGCACGTGCCGCCCTCCACTGGTGTACTCCCGGATGCCACCACCCACCTCGACCACGACGGCGTGCTGCGTCCCGCTGCTGATCTCGTACTGGGCGCCGGATGCCGTTGCCACCACGTGGTTCTCCTCCTGCTGGGTCATGCCCGACAGTCTGTCCCGCACCTCCCCGTCGCGCATGACGAAGCCGACGCGCGGCCCGCGCTCAGTGCGACAGCGTCCGCGGCAGAGTCCGGGACAGCGACTGTAACTGCGTCAGCGCATGTGGCCTGCCGGGTTCGCCGGCGGGACCGCCGTGCACGCATCGCCGCAATGCGTTGCGCACCATGTCGACGCCGTGCTCGGTGAACAGCGACTCCGGGTGGAACTGCACGCCCTCGATCGGCAGTGCCCGATGCCGTACGCCCATGACCTCCCTGGTCTCCGACCACGCGGTCACGGCCAGCTCGGCGGGCAGCGTCGCGGCGTCGATCACCAGGGAGTGGTAGCGCGTGACGGTCAGCGTGTTCGGCACCCCCGTGAAAACCCCCGTCCCCGTCGTTCTTGATCTCCGAGCACTTCCCGTGCATCGGTTCGGTGGCGTGGCGGATCCGGGCGCCGAAGGCGGCACCGATCACCTGGTGACCGAGGCAGACGCCGAAGATCGGGACCCGGCCGAGCGGTGGCTGCGCCGGATCCACGCCGCGGCAGCGGGCGGCGACCCCGAGGCACTGCCACCGACCGGGCGCTGATCACAGCACCCAACTCCCCATCGACCGCGATCCACAGTGGACAAGGCGACTACCTCGCAACAACGGGAACCCGATGGCCGGACAGCGTGGGCCCTGACGCTCACCGTGGGAAGCAGGGCTGGCGAGATGAGTAGTACCCAACCGTGCGGATGAGACCGACTCTTGCGGATGTGAAACCACCGCCCTAGGCTCATTGGGAGCGCTCCCAGAACATCTCGCCAACCGTCAGAGCAGACGGAGGAGATCCAGTCCCATGAGATCGCTGTTCCCTGCCCGGCGACGCCACGTCGCCACCCTCGCCCTGGCCGTGGTGGCGACCGCGTTCGCCACCACGGCTGCCCATGCCGCCGACTACCAACGGATCCTCAACGGTTCCTTCAGCGCGGGCACGGCCGACCCGTGGTGGGCGAGCGCCGGGGTGACCAACCGCGTCGCCAACAGCGAGCTGTGCGCGTCGGTCACCGGCGGCACGACAAACCCGTGGGACGCCCTGATCGGCCAGAACGGCGTGCCGTTCGAGGCCGGGCAGCAGTACACGATGTCCTTCGACGCCTACGCCGCCACTCCTCAGCGCATCGCGGCCAACGCGGGCGAAGCGGTCAGCCCGTACCAGGGGATCGCCCGGCACGAGGTCCAGCTGACCACAAGCAAGCAGAAGTACACCTTCACCTTCGCTTCCCAGCTGAGCTTCCCGGACTCGGGCAACGGCCAGATCACCTTCCAGCTCGGCGGCAACACGGCGAACAACACCGTCTGCGTGGACAACATCTCACTGGTCGGCGGCGTCATCCCGCCCGGCGGCCCTGGCGCGCCGACGAAGAAGGTCCAGGTCGACCAGGTCGCGTACGTGCCCGGTCTGCCCAAGCACGCCACCCTCGTGTCCGACGCGACCACCGCGCAGACCTGGGTGCTGAAGAACTCCGCCGGAACGGCCGTGGCCACCGGCCAGACCACGCCGAAGGGCGTCGACGCGCTGTCCGGCGACCCGGTGCACCTGATCGACTTCTCGTCCTACGACACGGCGGGCACGGGCTACACGCTGACTGTCGGTGCGGAGAGCAGCTTCCCGTTCGGCATCTCCGCCGACCCGATCAAGAGGCTGCGCTACGACTCGCTGGCGTTCTTCCACCACCAGCGCAGCGGTATCGCGATCGACGCGCAGTACGTCGGCACCACGTACGCGCGGCCGGCGGGCCACCTCAACGTCGCGCCCAACCAGGGCGACAACAACGTGCCCTGCCGGTCCGACCTGAACTGTGGCTACACATTGGACGTGCGCGGCGGCTGGTACGACGCCGGCGACCACGGAAAGTACGTCGTCAACGGCGGCATCTCGGCGTGGCAGGTCCTCAACACCTACGAGCGCGCCAAGCTGGTCGGCGACGCCGCCGCACTGGGTGACGGCAAGCTCGCCATCCCGGAGAAGGCCAACGGGGTGCCCGACATCCTCGACGAGGCCCGCTGGGAGGTCGAGTTCCTGCTGAGGATGCAGGCGCCGGATGGCATGGTGCACCACAAGATCCACGACGCGAACTGGACCGCGCTGCCCACGCTGCCCCACCAGGACAGCCAGCCCCGCAGGCTCTCGCCGACCAGCACCGCGGCGACGCTGAACACGGCGGCGGTCGCGGCGCAGGCGGCTCGCATCTGGAAGACCATCGACCCGGTGTTCTCGGCGAAGGCGCTGGCCGCGGCGGCGAAGGCATATGCGGCGGCGAAGGCGAACCCGAACAAGATCGCAGACCCGAACGACAGCACCGGCGGCGGCGCGTACTCCGACACCACGCTCACCGACGAGTTCTACTGGGCCGCCGCGGAGCTGTACACGACGACCGGCGAGGCCGGCTACCGCGCGGACGTGACCGGCTCGACCCTCTACAAGGGACGGTCGATCAACGACCGCGGCTACGACTGGGGTTACACCGGTCCGCTCGGTGACATCACGCTGGCGCTGGTGCCCACCGGTCTGCCCGCGGCGGACGTGGCGGCGATCAAGGCGGCGTTCGTGGCCGCCGCCGACAGTCTCCTGACCCAGATGGCGTCGCAGGGCTACCCCGCGCCGTACCGGGAACCCGACGGCACCTACGTCTGGGGTTCGAACGGCCTGGTCGCCAACAACGCGTCGGTACTCGCGCTCGCACACGACTTCACCGGCGCGGCCAAGTACCGCGAGGGCGTGTACGAGGCGCTGCACTACCTGTTCGGCCGCAACCCGGTGAGCTACTCCTACGTCAGCGGGTACGGCGGGCAGCCGGTGCGCAACGTCCACCACCGGCACTGGGCCAACCAACTCGACCCGACCCTGCCCATCGCGCCACCCGGCGCGCTCTCCGGCGGCCCGAACAGCGGGTTGCAGGATCCCATCGCGGAGCGCATGCTCCAGGGCTGCAAGCCACAGAAGTGCTTCGTGGACCACATCGAGGCGTACTCGCTCAACGAGGTCACGGTCAACTGGAACTCGGCGCTGGCGTGGATCGCCAACTGGGCAGCGGAGAAGTCGGCCCCGTCGATCCCACCGGACAGCACTCCCCCGACTACGCCGGGCACCCCCGTGGCGGCCAACGTCACCGCTACCGGCGCGACACTGACGTGGACCGCATCCAGCGACGCGGAGAGCGGCGTCCGGAACTACGACGTCGTCGCGATCGAAGGTGACTCGACGCGGGTGGTCACCTCCGTCAGCGGCACGTCCGCGACGCTGACCGGGCTGCGGCCGGACACCGCGTACCGGTTCGCCGTGCAGGCCCGCAACGGGGCAGGACTCACGTCCACAGTCTCCGGCGCGGTCTCGGTGACCACCAGCCCGGACGGCCAGACTCACTGCAAGATCTCCTACCAGGCGACCGGGTGGAGTACCGGACTGTCCGGGAACGTCACCATCACCAACACCAGCGGCACGAATTGGGACTCGTGGACGCTGCGGTTCACCTGGCCCGGCAACCAGCGGATCACCGAGGGGTGGTCGGCGACCTGGACGCAGACCGGCGCCGCGGTGTCCGCGACTCCCCTGTCGTGGAACAGCCGCGTGCCGGCCGGCGGTTCGGTGCAGGTCGGGTTCAACGCCTCGTCGTCTCCGCCGCACCCGGAGCCGACCGACTTCACAGTCAACGGACAGCCCTGCTCGAGGAACTGACCCGAGGCGCTCACACCTCGTCGAGACAGCCGGAAGCCCGGCCGATAAGTCCGGGTCATACGTACGCCATCAAGCTCCACGGCCGGACCCGCACCGGTGAAACCAACCCACGCTGGCCCTGCCTTCAACCCAGCGGATAGGAGCACGCCTTGAAAGGAAAGCACCACCTCGGCCGGTGGTGGGCGCCGATCGCCGCCGTCGCACTGGTTCTCGCCAGTGTCGGTGTGGCCGACGCCCGACCGGCACCCACCCCCACGGGCCCCGGCACGTTCGCCGCGTCACCGGGCTGTGGCAAGACCCCGACACTGACCAGCGGCACGCACACGATCCAGAGCAGCGGCCAGAACCGCTCCTTCATCCTGAGGCTGCCCGACAACTACAACAACAACACCCAGTACCGGCTGATCTTCGGGTACCACTGGCGGGGCGGAACCGCAGGCGACGTCGACTCCGGTGGCACCGACGGCTACAACTGGTCCTACTACGGACTGCGGCGGCTGGCCAACAACAGCGCGATCTTCGTCGCACCCCAGGGCATCGGCAACGGCTGGGCCAACTCCGGTGGCCAGGATGTCACCTTCACCGACGACATGATCAGGCAGATCGAGAACGACCTGTGCGTCGACACGGCACAGCGCTTCGCACTGGGCTTCAGTTACGGCGGCGGCATGAGCTACTCGCTCGCCTGCAGCCGGGCGACCGTGTTCCGTGCGGTCGCGGTCTACTCCGGTGCGCAACTGAGCGGATGCAGCGGCGGCACGCAGCCCATCGCGTACATGGGTATCCACGGCATCAGCGACTCGGTACTCAATATCTCGGCGGGACGTTCGCTGCGGGACACGTTCGTCAGGAACAACGGCTGCACCCCGCAGAACGCGCCCGAGCCGGCGACTGGCAGCCGCACCCACATCACCACCACCTATTCAGGCTGCCGTGCCGGGTATCCGGTCGTCTGGGCCGCCTTCGACGGCGGTCACGGCCCCGGCCCCATCGACGGCGGTGGCGAAGGCTGGCGGACCTGGACTTCCGGCGAGGTGTGGAAGTTCTTCTCCGGAGACACGACACCGACCCCCACCGCTTTCCGGTTGCGCGACGAGTCCTCCGGCCGGTGCCTCGACGTCACCGGCGCGAACTCCGCCAACGGCACCCAGATGATCGTCTGGGACTGCCACACCAACGCCAACCAGCAGTTCGCGCAGAGCGGGCAGGCGCTGCAGGTGCTGGGCAAATGCCTGGACGCACCCAACAACGCCACCTCCGGCGCCCGAGTACAGATCTGGGACTGCCACGGCGGCACCAACCAACAGTGGAACGTCAACACCAACGGCGCTATCACCAGCGTCCAAACAGGACTATGCCTCAACGTCACCGGCACCGCGAACAACGCGGCCGTGAACGTGACGACCTGCAACAACACCGCCAACCAACGCTGGGCCAAAGCCTGACCGGGCCGGGTGAGGACAGCCACCACCGCTGCGCGGCCGTCCTCACCCACCAGCAGCGTCATCGAATGATCTTCATCGCTGTCTCACGAGGACGGTCGGTGTCGTGTTCACCAACGGATACAGGTTCGCGCTGGCGCTCCGCCGCCTGCTGTGCGCGCTGGCGACGGTGGCCCTGGCGTCGGTCGGCGTGTTCGTCAGCGCGCCACCCGCCAGCGCTGACACGAGCCAGTTCCGGGGTATGAACTGGGCTCGGAAAGGCGACAACTTCACGACCGGCACCCTCGTCCTGGACGGGTTGAGTGGATCCGACAGCTACGCGACCCTCCGTGCCAAGGCCGACGCCGTCTTCGCCGGTATGGCGAACCTGCTCGGCGTCAACACCGTCCGGCTGCGGTCAACACCCACACCGCCGACTTCGGCACCGGCCCGTTCACGCTGCACGTGGCGTCGTCAAATGAACGGCTCTGGCGCACTTTCGGTGGTGGTGTTACCCGAGGAGGATGCGGTGGCGCAGGAGTTCGATACCTCGGGCGAAGAATGTGCGCGTGGGGATAGGTCCACCTCGCGTGCGGCGGCGGTCCACTCCGCCAAAACAATCATGACCCCCACCGCACCACCGAAAGTGCGCCAGAGCCGTTCGTTTACAGTCCCTCACGTTTGTGGATGAAGTTGCGAGCTGATGCCCGGCTCCTCGCCGGGTTTCGGCGCGGGCCGGGCGACCGGGTGGGTATGACTGCTCCGGGTACGGATCGCCACGACCGCGACGAGGTAGGAGGCGCTCCAGAGGATGGCCATGACCGCGAGATAGGACAAGAGCGGCGATTGAACGTCGGCGGGGCCGAATGCCAGCCAGGCGACGGCCATGAGCGTCTCGGCGCCGCACCGGGCAACCGCGATGGGAATGGACTGACCGGCCATGGATTTGCGGCGGTACAGCATGACGAGCCACATGGGACCGCCGATGGCCAGGCAGGTGAGGAAGCCATAGATTCCGCGCTGGTCGTCGAGGGTGGAGTCGATGAGCGGAACCGGGAAGGCGCAGACCGCCAGCATGGCGATGATCATCACGTAGAAGATCGGGGTGGGTAGGTCGGGGAACTGGGTTCGACCGAACATCAGTATTTGAGCGAGAATGCCCAGGGAGAGAACGATGCCGACCGCTGACGCCCACGAGAGTGAGTCGATCAGCGGGGTCCAGTCGCGATAGGTGCCGGTCATGTTCCGAACGTCCCACGGCAGCAGGAGCATGAGGTAGATGATTGGCATTCCGTAGACTCGGCCGATGAATCCCTTGCGGAGTACGAGTGCGTACATCCCAAGGAAACATGCGTAGGAGGCGAGCAGTGCCGCGGTAAACATGGGAGTCTCTTTCGCCGGTGCTTACGGGGTCGAAGGCATGAGGTGGGCGGCGACGTCGGGGAGCATGTTCTGCCTCCACTGTTGTATGCACGCGGCCGTGTTCTCCGCGTATTTGGTCATGAGCGTGAAGTGGTTTCCGGGAGAGTGGATGGTGGTGTCGGCGAGCTCCCATGCCGCCTCGAAGTCCATGTCGGCGGAGGTGACTCCTTCGGTCGCGCGCACGAGCAGGCAGGGCGTGTCGATGGGCGTGGCTTCCCAGTCGAAAGTGATTTGCCAGTACCAGCCCATCGCGGTGAGTGGAGCGTGTTCCCGGGAGAAGAAGTCCCCCCACGTTTCGTACATCTCCTGGAGTGCCGCGGACAGCGCGGCTCGGGTCGTCCGCGTGGGGACGATCGTGTCGATCATGATGAGCGCGGTGGGTGGGTGCCCCATGTGCTCAAGGCAAGCGGTGGCCGCGTAGCCGATCAACCCACCGGACGAATGCCCGATGATCGTGAAGGGGCGGTCGCCGGCCAGCGTGTGGATCGCTTCCGCCTGCGTTCGCACCAGTGAGTGGAACGTCGTGGGCAGCGGTTCCTGATCGGTGAACCCGGGATTCGGTAGGACGGTGACCTGCCACTCTGGTGGTAGCGCCACGGACAGCTGGGAGTATTCGAAGTCGCCGATCGTGGGAGTAATGGTTTTCAGACACACCAGGTGTGGACTGTCGTCGCGACGCGCCAACACCGTCGGCGTCGCCCGCCTGGCCGCCTGGTCCGGGTCGTCGAACATCGAACGCAGCTTCGCCGCGTTGGCCAGCAGGTCGAAGGCATCGGCGCCCTGGCCTTGGGCGACGCCCCGGCGTACCAGGCTGTCCATGTCGTTCTGGAGCCGGCCATCGCGGGTCTCCGCGCTCGCAGCCGGCCGAGTTGCCAGCTCGCGGGCGAGCGCCTCCGGGGTGTCGTGCTGGAAGACGATGGTGACCGGCAGGAATCTGCCCAGCGCGTTCGCCAGGCGGTTGCGCAGGTCCACCGCCAGCAGCGAGTCGAACCCGAACTCGCGGAAGGGGCGATCGGGGGCGATGGCGGGCAGGCCGGTCACCGCTGCGGTGTGGTGACAGACCAGGTCGACTAGGTCCTGTCCGGTGAGGTGGACCTGGGGCGCGTCGGCTGCGGGCGTGCGGCCGCCACCGGCCACCTCCGCTCGCCTGGGCACCGTCACCAGCCCTTCGGTCCAGTAGCGCCGACGTTGGAACGGGTACAGGGGCAGGCCGATGGTGCGCGCCGCAGGAACGTGCGCCGACCAGTCGATGGGGAGGCCTTGCGCGTGCAGGCGGGTGAGGCCGTCGAGGAAGTAGTCGAGGCCGCCATGATCGCGTCGCAACGAACCGGCCACCACGATCGGCTGGGTGCCGCTCGATTCCTGCAGCGTCTCCTGGATGGCCATGGTCAGGATGGGGTGTGGGCTGATCTCGATGAAGATGGTGTGGCCGGCGGCGTGCAGCGCGCGCATCGCCGGCTCGAAGAGAATTGTCTGGCGCAGGTTTCGGTACCAGTAGCCCGCGTCGAGTTCGGCACCGCCGATGTGCGCGCCGGTCGTCGTGGAGTACATGGGCACCGTGCCTGGTCGGGGCGTGAGTCCCCCGAACTCGTCGATGAACATTTGCTTGAGGGGCTCGACGTAGGGCGTGTGGGCTGCGTGGTCGATCCGTACCACTCGAACCCGGATGTCTGCGGCTTTCCACACCTCCACGGCCTCACCGAGGATCTGCCGGTCGCCGCCGACGACCGTCGTGTTGGGACCGTTGAGGGCGACGATGGTCAGGGCGCCACCCCACCGTTCCAGCAGCGGTTCGACCCCGTCGGCCTGCAGTGACAGTGAGGCCATGCCGCCGTGACCCGACAGGGTAGTCAGCGCCTGGCTGCGCCGTACCACGATCAGCGCCGCCTCGCGCAGCGTCAGGGCGCCGGCAACGTACGCGGCGGCGATCTCGCCCTGCGACGTTCCGACGACGGCCTCGGGGCGAACCCCGTATGAACGCCACAGTTCCACCAGCGACAGCATGACCGCGAACAGCGCCGGCTGGAGCACATCGACCCGGTCGGCACCGGGTGCGTCGCGGTCGCCGACCAGGACGTCCATAAGGGACCAATCGGTGAGCGGATCGAGCTCCTCGGCCACGCGCAGCACGGCGTCGCGGAACACCGTGGAGGCCTCCACCAGCTGCCTGGCCATGCCCGGCCATTGACTTCCTTGACCGGGAAAGACGAAGACGCAGCGCGACGAGGCGGCAGCGGTGACCGGCAGGTTGTCCGAAGTGGACGCAAGGGCGTCGAGCTCGCCGAGCAGCGACTCGCGGGTGTCGGCCATGATGACGGCCCGGCAGGCCAGCGTCGCGCGGGAGGTGGCGAGCGAGTGGGCCAGGTCGGACAACCGGGTCGCCGGCTGGTCCCGAACCTGGTCGGCAACGCGGCGGGCCAACCCCCGCAGCGCGGCCCCGGTGTGGGCGGACAGCTGGCAGGCCGCCGGCCCCGGTGTGGGCGGCCTGCCGGGCTCGACGGGCGCGGGGGTCCGGGCCGGTGCCTCCTCGAAGATCATGTGCGCGTTCGTGCCGCTGATCCCGAAGGACGACACGCCCGCCCGCCGGGGCCCGTCGTGTTCGGGCCATTCGACGTGCTCGGTGAGCAGCCGCACGTCGCCAGCAGCCCAGTCGACCTGCGATGTGGGTGCGTCGACGTGCAGCGTCCTGGGGAGCTGCCCGTGCCGCAGGGCGAGCACCGTCTTGATGGCGCTGGCCGCGCCGGCCGCCGCCTGGGTGTGACCGATGTTGGACTTGAGCGACCCCAGCCAGAGGGACCGGCCGTCTCGCTCCTGGCCGTAGGTCGCCAGTAGCGCCTGCGCCTCGATCGGGTCGCCGAGACGGGTTCCCGTGCCGTGCGCTTCCACCGCGTCGACGTCCGCCGCGCGCAGACCGGCGTCGGCGAGGGCGCGCCGGATGACGCGCTGCTGAGAGGGGCCGTTCGGTGCGGTGAGGCCGTTGCTGGCTCCGTCCTGGTTGACAGCCGATCCCCGGATGATGGCCCAGATGGTCCGGTTGTTCCGTTCGGCGTCGGACAGCCGCTCCAACAACAGCAGCGCCGCGCCCTCGCCGAATCCGGTGCCGTCGGCGCCGTCCGCGAACGCCTTGCAGCGGCCGTCGGGGGCCAGCCCGCGTTGCCGGCTGAACGCCACCAGTACCGACGGTGTCGACATGATGGTCACCCCACCCGCAAGCGCGAGCTCGCATTCGCCGCGGCGAAGTGCCGCGGCCGCGAGGTGCAGGGAGACCAGCGATGACGAGCAGGCCGTGTCGACGCTGACCGCCGGACCCGTGCTCCCCAGGAAATAGGCGATCCGTCCGGACAGGACGCTGTCCGCCGTGCCGGTCAGCAGGTGGCCTTCGTCAATGGTGGCCGAACGAGGCAGGTAGGCGTAGTCCTGCAGGCCGCTGCCGATGAAGATGCCGGTGTCGGTGCCCCGGCGGGTGGTCGGGTCGATGCCGCCGTGCTCGAGGGTGTGCCACGCGGTCTCCAGCAGCAGCCGCTGCTGCGGATCCATTGCCACGGCTTCGCGCGGAGTGATGCCGAAGAACTCCGCGTCGAATCCAGGGGCGTCGCGCAGGAAGGCACCATGCCTGGTGTAGTAGGTGCCCGCATGGTCCGGGTCGGGGTGGTACAGCTCATCCAGATGCCAACCCCGGTCGGTCGGCATCGTCGAGATGGCGTCGACACCCTGGGCAAGGAGTTGCCAAAGCTGTTCCGGGGCGGTCACCTCGCCAGGCAGGCGGGTGCCCATGCCGATCACGGCGATGGGTTCCGTGTTCCGCGCCTCGAGCGTGCTCAGTCGCTCGCGGGTGCGGCGTAGCTCGGCGGTGGTTCGCTTGAGATATGTGCGAAGTTCGTCGGCGCTGGCCATGGCAGGCCTCACAGTTCGTTGTCGAGGAGGGCGAACAACTCATCGTCGTCCGCCTCGGCCAGAAAGTCCGGCAGCATCGTCGAGACGGAGTGGCCGGCGCCCGGCTCCGAGTCATCAGTACCGGTCAGCATCAGCAGCTGCTCGAGCACCGCACGGCGATCCGCCTCGTCGTCCATTGTGGACAATATGGCCGCCAGCTGGTCCAGCAACCGACGAGCGGTGATCTTGGGGTCCGGCCGGAGTTGGTTGTGCAGGTGCTGGGCGACCGCCGTCGGCGTGGGATGGTCGAATAGCACGGTCGGCGGCAGCCGAAGTCCGGTAGCCCTGTTGAGATGGTTGCGGAGTTCGACCGAGGTCAAGGAGTCGAACCCGATCTCGGCGAACGAGATCTCCGGGGCGATCGCGGTCGTGGCACGGTGGCCGAGTACCGCCGCGGCGTGGGACCGCACCAGATCGAGCAGGTCCGCCGCCTGGGTCGCGGCGGTGACGATCCCGGCCTGCTCGGCCGGCATCGGCGTGGACGGCGCCGCGCTCCGCGGGCGGACCCGGCGCCGGTGGTCGACCAAGCCCTGGAACAGTGGCGCGCGCACCGAGCGCGTGGCCACCGCCGCGACGTCCAGGCGCAGCGCGAGCAGGTGGGCCCGATCGTCGGACAATGCCCGGTCGAACAGGGCCAAGCCATCCTGTGTGGACAGTGCACCGATGCCCATCCCGGCAAGTCGGGCCAGGTCGGTTTCGCCGAGGCCACCGGTCATGGCGCTTCGGTCGGCCCACAGTCCCCAGCCCAGCGACAGGCCGGGCAGGCCCTGCGCCCTGCGCCATTGCGCCAATGTGTCCAGGAACGCGTTGGCGGCCGCGTAGGCTCCCTGGCCCGCGGTGCCGAACGTGGCCGCGGCACCGGAGTAAAGGACGAACGCGGCGAGGTCGTGCCGGCGGGTGACGGCGTGCAGGTGCATGGCGGCGTCCACCTTGGGCGCCAGCACGCGATCCGCGTCGTCGACGGTCACCGAGGTCGTCACGGCGTCCGCGAGTACCCCCGCGATGTGCACCACCGCGGTCAGCGGGTGCGCGGTGGGGATGCCGTCCACCAGGTTCGCAACCGCGTCGCGGTCGGTGACGTCGCAGCTGACGATCGTGGCCTCGGCGCCCAACTCGTTGAGGTCGGCCAGCAATTCCGGCGCGCCCGGGGCGTCGGGGCCGCGGCGGCTGGCGAGCAGCAGGCGGGTTACCCCGTGCCGGCCGGCCAGGTGACGGGCCAGGGCTCGGCCCAAAGTTCCGGTCGCACCGGTGACCAGCACGGTCCCCCGCGGGTCGAGCGCGGCCGGGACGGTCAGGACGAACTTGCCGACGTGGCCTGCCTTGCTCAGCTCGCGCAACGCGTCGGGCGCACGGCGGATGTCCCAGGTCCGCATGGGGGGCAGCGCAAGGGCACCGCGGCGGAACATGTCGACGACCTCGCGCAGGATCTGTCCGAGCCGTTCCGGTCCCGCGTCCAGCAGGTCGAACGCCGCGTACCGCACGCCGGGGTAGCTGGCGGCCACCTCGGCGGGCTGCCGCACGTCCGTCTTGCCCATCTCCACGAACCGCCCGCCCCGGGGCAACAGGCGCAACGAGGCATCCACGAACTCGCCGGCCAGGCAGTCCAGCACGACATCGACGCCGCGTCCCGAGGTGGCGTCGTGGTACTGCTGCTGGAAGTCCAGCGTGCGCGAGGACGCGATGCGGTTGTCCGGCAGTCCGACGGACCGCAAGTGCGGCCACTTCCCCGGACTCGCGGTGGCGAACACGTCGGCGTTCCACAGCCGGGCCAGTTGGGTCGCGGCTCCCCCGACTCCGCCGGCGGCGGCGTGGATGAGTATCGCTTCGCCGTCCCGCAGATCCGCCAGATCCCGCAGGGCGTACCAGGCGGTGGCGAACGTCGCCGGGACCGATGCCGCCTGGCTGAACGTCCAGTCCTGCGGGATGGGCGCCACCAGGCGGTGATCGACGATCACGATCGGGGCGAAACCGTTGGTGAGCAGGCCCATCACCCGGTCTCCCGCCGCGAGCCCGGCGACGTCGGAGCCGATCTCCAGGACGATGCCGGCACCTTCCGCGCCGAGCCCGCCCTCGTCCACCGGCAACCCCAGCGCGACGAGGACATCGTGGAAGTTGACCCCGGCCGCCCGCAGGCCGAGACGCACCTCGCCGGGACGCAGCGGCCGGCTCGCTTCCGGATAGGCCGTCAGTTCCAGGGCGTCCCAGGTGCTGCCCTGGCTGACCAGTCGCCACGCGGACACCGGCGGCACCGCCAGCAGGCCGGTGGCGGACGCCACCGCCAGCCTCGGCGCGTACACGCGATCGGCACGCAACGCGAGCTGCGGCTCACCGGTGTCGTAGGCCCGCAGCAGCGCCGAGAGGTCGGGATAGGCGTGGTCGGGGTCGAGATCGACCAACGTGATCCGGTCCGGGTGCTCGGTCTGGGCGGTCCGGAGCAGGCCCCACACCGTGGCGTACGCGAGGTTCGCGACGAGTTCGTCCGGCCGCACGGCGACGGCGCCCTCGGTGGCGACGACCAGGCCGGTCCCCGACAGGACCGGATCGGCGAGCCAGCCCTGCACCGTGGCCAGGGCATCGCCAAGGGCCTGGTGCGCCAGTTCCGCGACGGAGCCGGAAACCCCGGGCGGGGCGGCGAGCACGACCAGCGTGAGGTCGGGGCTCGGCGTGCCGCTGGTGATGGCGGCCCGCAGGGCCGGGACGTCCGGATACCGTTGCGCCCACGTTGCCGAAGAACCGTTCGCGGGGGCGGCGGGCAGGCCGGCGGCGATGACCGCCACCCGGCGGGGGGACACGGTGCGCTGGTCCGGGCCGGCGATCTCCTGCCAGGTCACCTCGTACAGACCAGCGTCGACGTCGCCGGCGGCGTGGCCGGCGGCCGGCGCATCCCGCAGGGTCAGCGACTCGATGACGGCGACGGTATTGGCATGGCTGTCCGTGGCGGTGACGCTGACCTCGTCGCGGCCGGTAGCCGACAGGCGGACCCGCAGCAGGGCGGCACCGGCGGTGAGCACCCGGACGCCTCGCCAAGCGAACGGCAGCCGGCGTCTCCCGTCACCGAGCACGTGCAGGCCCTGCAGCGCGGCGTCGAGCAGCGCCGGGTGCAGGACGAACGACTCGGCGTCGGTGCGCTGGTCCGGGCGCAGTCGCGCCTCGCCGATGAGTTCATCCGCGCCCCGCGACGCGTTGTGCAGCAGCCGGAAGGCCGGGCCGTACTGGTAACCGGCGCCAGCGAGGTCGGCATAGAACTCGTCGATGTCGATCGCGGTGACCGCCGATGAAGGCTGTGGCGTCGGACTGCTCGCGGTGGCCGGTGCCGTGGTGAGCGTTCCGCGTGCATGCACGGTCCACGCGTGCTCCGAACCACCCGGTCGGGCGCGTATCAGCACAGCCCTGCGGCCGCCGTCATCGAGCCCGCCGATCCAGACGCGCAGGTCGACATCGCCGGTCTCCGGCAGCACGAGGGGAGCCTCCTGGACGAGCTCCTCGATGGTGTCCATGCCCACCTCCTCGGCGGCACGCAGAGCCAGCTCGAGGAAGACCGTGCCGGGAAGGAGCACGGACCCGGCGACGGCGTGGTCGGCCAACCAGGGATGTGAACGCAGCGACAACCGCGCGGTGAGCAGCACGCCGTCGCTGTCGGGCACCTCGATGACCGCCTCGATCAGCGGGTGATGCGCGAGATCCAGTCCGAGGTGGGCGACCGCCTGCCGGGGCGTGGTGCCCGTCACCGGCGGCAGCCAGTAGCGCTGCCGTTGGAACGGGTAGCTGGGCAGCTGTACCCGTCGTGCGCCGTTCGGAGCCAGGACCGTGGTCCAGTCGACTCGGGCACCATGCGCGTGCAGTCCGGCCAGCGACTTCACCAGCCGAGCCAGGTCACCCTCGCCGCGCCGCAGCAGGCCGCCGACGTGGGCGACCGCGCCGTGTTGATCAAGTGTCTCCAGGACCGCCTTGCCGACCACCGGGTGCGGGCTCACCTCGACGAACAGCCGGTGTCCCGAACCGAGCAACGCCTCGGTGGCCTGTTGGAACTGCACGGTGTCGCGCAGGTTGCGGTACCAGTACTCGGCGTCCAGGCTGGTCGTGTCCACGAGCGAGCCGGTGACCGAGGAGTAGAAGGGGATCTCCGCCGGTCGGGGCGTGATGGACCGCAGCGCGTCCAGGATCTGGTCGCGGACCAGCTCGACCTGGGGCGAGTGGGATGCGTAGTCGACCGGGATCAGCCGGCCGCGGACCTTGTCCCGCTCGCACGCGGCCAACAGTTCGCGCAGCGCGTCGGCGTCGCCGGAGATCACGACGTGTGCCGCTCCGTTGACCGCCGCGACGGACAGCCGGTCCTCCAGACCGGTCAGTCGCTCCCGGGCCTGGTCGAGGGGCAGGACGAGCTCGGCCATGCCGCCGAGTCCGGTCAGCTCCACCAGCGCCCTGCTGCGCAGGGCGATGACCCGCGCCGCGTCGGGCAGGGTCAACGCACCCGCGACGACCGCGGCGGCGATCTCGCCCTGTGAATGGCCCAGCACCGCGGCGGCCGTCATGCCGAACGTGCGCAGGGCTGCCGCCAGGCTGACCATCATGGCGAACAGCGCCGGTTGGACGATGTCGGCTCGAGACAGGTCCGGGGTGTTGGGACGTCCGCGCAGGACGTCGAGCAACGACCAGTCGAGGTACGGACGCAACGCGGCGTCGCACTCCAACGCCCGGCTGGCGAAGGCCTCGCACGAGTCGAGCAATGCCGCGGCCATCCCCACCCATTGGGTTCCCTGCCCAGGAAACAGAAAAGCCACGTCACCCTCGACCACGTCGGCGGTGACCACGTCCGCGGACACGGTTCCGGCGTTCAGCGCGGCGAGCGCGAGCAGCAGGTGTTGCCGGTCAGTGGTGAGGACCGCCGCGCGGTGCTCGAAGTGCGTGCGGGTGGTGGCAAGGGAGTAGGCAAGGTCACCGACGGGGATGTCCGGGTGATCGGAGATGTGCCGGCTCAGTCGGGCGGCCTGGTCGCGCAGCGCGGAATCGGTGCGCCCGGACAGCAACACGGGAGCCGGCAACGACGGATCGGCGGGTTGGTCGTCCATGGGTTGATCCGGGGGTCGCTCGATGATGACGTGAGCGTTGGTTCCGCTGACACCGAACGCGGAGATCCCCGCCCGGCGGGGTGTTCCGTTGGCGGGCCAGTCGAGGGGCTCGGTCAGCAGCCGGACCTGGCCGCGCGTCCAGTCCACATGCGACGTCGGCTGGTCGATGTGCAGCGACCGGGGCAGCTGGCCGTGACGCATGGCCAGCACCATCTTGATGACGCCAGCCACCCCGGCCGCCGCCTGGGTGTGTCCAATGTTGGACTTGAGCGACCCGACCCACAGCGGGCGTTCCTTGTCGCGATCCTGACCGTAGGTGTCCAGTAGTGCCTGCGCCTCGATCGGGTCCCCGAGGGTGGTACCGGTGCCGTGTGCCTCGACCGCGTCGATGTCGCCCGGCGTAAGCCGGGCGTCGGCTAGCGCCTGGCGGATCACCCGCTGCTGGGACGGACCGTTGGGGGCGGCGAGTCCGTTGCTGGCACCGTCCTGGTTGATCGCTGAACCACGGACCGTGGCCAGCACGGGATGACCGTGCTGACGGGCCTGCGACAGGGTTTCCAGCACGAGCATTCCGGCGCCCTCGGCCAGACCGAATCCGTCGGCGGCTTCGGCGAATGCCTTGCACCGGCCGTCCGGGGCGAGCGCTCGCTGCCGGGAGAACTCGATGAAGGTGCCGGGATTGGGCATGATGGTCACGCCGCCGGCAAGGGCCAGGTCGCATTCGCCGCGCCGCAACGACTGCGTGGCGAGGTGGATGGCCACCAAGGACGCCGAGCACGCCGTGTCGACGGTGAGTGCCGGACCTTCCAGTCCCAGGGTGTATGCGATTCGTCCCGAGCAGACGCTGTCGGACTTTCCGGTCAGCAGGTATCCCTCGACGTCGTGGTCGTGCTGCGGCCCCGCGGCGTACTCCTGGTGGACCATGCCCACGAACACCCCGGTACGGCTGGCGAGCAGGCTCCTCGGGTCGATCCCGGCGCGCTCCACCGCCTCCCAGCTGACCTCCAGCAGGACCCGCTGCTGCGGGTCCATCGCAACGGCCTCGCGGGGGGAGATACCGAAGAAGCCGGCGTCGAACTCGGCCGCGTCGTCGAGGAAGCCGCCGTACCGGGAATAGGTCTTGCCCAGTGCCTCCGGGGCCGAGTCGTAGATGTTGGCGAGGTCCCAGCCGCGATCGCCGGGCAGGTCACCGACCACGTCCCGCTCCCCGGACAGCAGTTCCCACAGCCGTTCGGGGGTGTCCACGCCACCGGGCAGGCGGCAGGCCATCGCCACGACGACGATGGGATCGTCCTGAGTGGACGTACGTGGTTGGACGGCAGTGGACGCGGCGGGTTGCGACCCCAGGATTTCGTCGCGGAGGTGCCGGGCCAGTGCCACGGGCGTCGGGTGGTCGAACAACACGCTGGAGGGCAGGGTGAGGCTGGTGGCGCGGTTGAGCCGGTTGCGGATCTGCACCGCGGTCAGCGAGTCGAACCCGATCTCGGTGAACGTGCGATCCGGCCGCACCGCCTCCGGGCTGGCATGCCTGAGGACCTCTGCGGCCTGGCCGCGAACGATGTTGAGCAGCAAGCGAAGCTGCTGCGGTTCCGGTGTGCGCCGGAGTTCCGCGGCCAGGTCCATGACCGGTTTCTCGGTCGTGGGCGCGCGGCCCGGCGCGGGTTGCGCCTCGGGGATGTGCTGCAGCAGCGGGCTGGGTACATCGGCGGTGAACGCGGTGCGGAAGTTCGGCCAGTCGATGTCGGCGACCACGATACACGGATCGGCGCGGTCGACCGCAGCGTCAAGCGCCCCGATCGCCGTGTGTGGATCCATAGGCACGAGTCCAAGTTGAGACAGGCCTGTTGCGCCGATGGCAAGGCCGGCCCCCGCCCATGGGCCCCAGGCGATCGAGAGGGCCGCCTGACCCCGGGATCGGCGGTAGTCGGCCAGGCCATCCAAGACGGCGTTGGCCGCCGCGTAGGCGGCTGCGCCGGGGTTGCCGAGCACGCCGACGATCGACGAGAACAGGATGAACTGCTCCAACGGATATCTGGCGGTGAGGTCGTGCAAGGCCACCGCACCACCCACCTTGGCTCCCAACGCGGCGGCCCACTGGTCGGGGTGCGCGCGCTCCAGCACGCCGTCGCCCAACACCGCAGCGGTGTGGATGACCGCGGTGAGCGGATACCGCTCGGGGATGCTCGCCAGCAGCGCCGCCACCTGGTCCCGGTCGGACACGTCGCACGCGGCGACGGTGACCGCGACCCCGTGGTCAGCCAGTTCCGCCTCGATGGCCGCCACTGCGTCGGCGTCGCGTCCCCGCCGGCTGACCAGCATCAGGTGCTCGGCTCCCCGCAGGGCCAGCCACCGCGCGATCCGCGTGCCCAGCGCGCCGGTGCCGCCGGTCACCAGGACCGTGCCGTGTGGCCGCCACGGCCGCGCGGCCGATGTCGGGGCGGTGAACCGAACCATGCGCCGCGCGAACACCCCGGCCTGGCGCAGGCACAACTGGTCCTCGCCGCCGTCGGTCAATACGCCACACAGCGTGCGAGCGATACGGTCGTCGACGACCCGGGGCAGGTCGACCAGCCCACCCCAGTTGGCCGGCTGTTCCAGACGCAGCACGTGACCGAGACCCCAGAATTGGGTCTGGACCGACAGTTCTGCCTGATCGTCGGGCTGAGTGTGGACGGCGTCCTGGGTGGCGAACCACACCGGGACGGCCAGCGCGCCGTCCTGCAGCGCCCGCAGCAACTCCAGTGTCGCGACCAGGCCGCGGGTCAGGCTGGGCTGCTCGGGCACCGGCCGGCCATCGATGGCCAGCAGCGACAACACCCCGGTCAGCTCGGCGCGATCGGTGCCGGCTTCGACAAGGAGCCGGTTGAGCGCGACCCGATCCGCACCGTCCGGCACGGGGACAACCGTGGCGCGGGCGCCGCAGCGGGTCAGGGCGCGCTGCAGGGTGGTCACGCGGTCGTCGGCGATGAGTGCGGCGGGCGTTGCCAGCAACCAGCTCCCGGCCAGTTTCGGGGTCGGCCCTACGGCGACGGGTTGCCAGTGCACGCGGTAGTGCCAGTCGGCCAGGCGAGCCTGTGTCGTGACCGTGCGACGCCACTTGGCCAGGGCGGGCGTCAGAGGTGCCAGTGCCGCGTCGTCAACGCCGAGGGCGCGGGTCAGCGCCGGCAGGTCGTTCTCCTCGACGGCCGTCCAGAACGCCGCCTCGGCCCGGTGTCCGTCGACCCGATCCCGTGTGGCGGTGGGTTCGGGCTGGTGCCAGTACCGTTCGTGCTGGAACGGGTAGGTAGGCAAGTCGATTCGCTTGGCGTTCGGCGGGAACATCGCCGCCCATTGGACCGGCGCGCCGTGGACGTGGGCTTCGGCCAGGGCACGAAGCACCGCGTCGCTGTCCGCGTCGTTCGGCCGCAGTGTCGGCACGATCGCCGGGACCGAGTCCCCGGTCAGGCAGTCCAGCACCATGGGGCTCAGCACCGCGTCCGGCCCCACCTCCAGGTAGGCGGTCACCCCCTGCTGCTCGAGGAAGTGGATGCTGTCCAGGAAGCGCACCGGGTTGCGCACGTGCGCGGGCCAGTACTCGCCGCGCCCGATCTCCTCAAGGCCGGCCGGCCGGTCGCGTTGCACACGAGGGGAATGCGCGGTGCGCTGAACGTGAGGGTCTCCGCGATACGGCCGTACTCAGGCAACATCGGGTCCATGCGCGGCGAGTGGGAGGCGTGACTCACGCGCAGGTGCTTGAACTTGCGCCCGCGCTCCCGCCAGTAGGCGCAGGTCGTCTCGACGGCGTCGCGGTCGCCGGAGATCACGATGGCGCGCGGGCCGTTGTCCGCCGCCACAGTTACCCGCGTTCCACGCTCGACCTCGGCGAACTCGTCGCGGCTGATCTCGATCGCGGCCATCAGCCCGCCCGGGGGCAGCTGCTGCATCAGCCGTCCCCGAGCGGCGATCAGCGTGCAGGCGTCCGGCAGCGACAGCAGCCCGGAGACGTGGGCTGCGGCCAACTCTCCGGCCGAATGTCCCAGCACGAAGTCCGGTGTGAGGCCGAGGGACTCACACAGCCGGTAGAGGGCGACCTGGATGGCGAACACCGCCGGCTGGGTGTACTCGGTGCGGTCGACCAGCAGCGCCTCCGCCGATCGTGGTTCGGCGAAGAGCACCTCGGTCAGCGGTCGGGGCAGGTGCTGGTCGAGGTGATCCGCCACCGCGGTGAAGGCGTCGGCGAAGGCCGGGGACGCGGCGAGCAGCTGGCGCCCCATTCCGGTCCATTGCGGACCTTGGCCGGCGAACAGGACCGCGGTCTTGCCGCCGGGCGTGGCGTACCCGCTGAAGGCCAGCGGTTCGGTCTTGCCGTGGGCGAGTGCACCGAGCCCGGACAGGAGTTGCTGCCGGTCCCGCCCGAGAACCACGGCACGGTAGGCGAACTGGGTCCGCGTGGCCGCCAGGGAATGCCCAACGTCGTCGAGGTCGCAACCGGGCGCGGCGGACACGGTCGCCAGCAGCTGGTCGGCCTGCTGGCGCAGTGCTGCCGAGGTGTTCGCCGAGAGGACCCACGGAATCAGCCACGACGGCCGCCGGTCAGCCACGACGGCCGCGGTGGCGCCGGTCGGGGCGGGGCTTCCTCGACGATGGCGTGGCAGTTGGTGCCGCTGATCCCGAAGGACGACACGGCGGCCCGGCGTGGCCGGTCGGCGGGCGGCCAGGGCACCGACTCGGTCAGCAACCGCACCGCACCGGTGGACCAGTCGACCCGCGTCGACGGGGTGTCGGCGTGCAGTGTGCGGGGCAACACCTGGTGCCGCAACGCCAACACCATTTTGATCACGCCAAGGATGCCGGCCGCGGCCTGGGTGTGCCCGATGTTGGACTTGAGCGACCCCAACCACAGGGGCCCGTTCGACCGACCCTGTCCGTAGGTCTGCAGCAGGGCCTGCGCTTCGATCGGATCCCCCAATACGGTGCCCGTGCCGTGCGCCTCGACCGCATCGACGTCGTGGGGTGCCAGGCCGGCTACGGCGAGGGCCTGATGGATCACGCGTTGTTGGGAAGGACCGTTGGGCGCGGTCAACCCGTTGCTGGCACCGTCCTGGTTCACCGCGGAACCGCGCAGCAGAGCCAGCACGGGGTGGCCGGCGTGGCGGGCGTCGGACAGCCGTTCCAGCAACACGACGCCGACGCCCTCGGCCCACCCGGTGCCGTCCGCGTCGTCGCTGAACGCCTTGCACCGGCCGTCTGCGGCCATGCCCTGCTGTTGGGCGAACTCCACGAACATTCCGGGTGTCGACATGACGGCCACACCGCCGGCGAGCGCCAGATCGCATTCACCGCCGCGCAACGCCTGCCCGGCCAGATGGACCGCCACCAGCGACGACGAGCACGCCGTGTCGACGGTCACGGCCGGTCCCTGCAGGCCGAGACAGTAGGCCACCCGACCGGACAGGACACTGATCGAACTGCCGGTCAGTGCGTACCCTTCCAGGCCCTGGTCGGCATCCTGGAGCCGAGGTCCGTACTCCGCGCTCATCGCACCGACGAACACGCCCGTCTCGCTGCCGTGCAGGAAGACGGGATCGATGCCGGCGCGCTCGAGCGTCTCCCACGCCACCTCGAGCAACTGGCGCTGCTGAGGGTCCATGGCCACCGCTTCACGGGGCGATATTCCGAAGAACTCTGCGTCGAAGCCCGCGATTTCGGCGAGGAACCCGCCTCCCTGAGCGTAGGTCGTGCGGGCCCGCCCGGGCTCGTTCGGCCGGGCGGTCAATGACGCCAGGTCCCACCCGCGGTCGGTGGGAAACGGTGTGATGGCATCCCTGCCGGCACTCAACATGTCCCACAGCTGGGTGGGGGACCTCACGCCACCCGGCGCTCGGCAGCCCATCGCCACGATCGCGATCGGCTCGTCGTCAACGGGGGGCCGCGCGACCGCCGGGCTCGTGCCACGCGGTGCCTCCGCGGCGGTAAGGCCACGGAGATGGTCGGCCACCGCATGCGGGGTGGGATGGTCGAAGGTCAACGTGTCTGGTAGGGACTGACCGGTCGCGGCGCTGAGCGCCTCGCTCAACTGCACGGCCGCAACGGAGTCGAAGCCCATCTCGCGGAAGCTGCGCTGAGGATCGACGGCATGCGGATCGGGATGATCCAGGACTCGCGCGACGTGCGTGCGCACGAGGTCGATCAGGGCCCTGTTCCTGGTGGAGGAGCCTGCCGGCTCGCGTCGGGGGGGCTTGGCTTCGGCACGTTGGCGTTCGGGCAGGCCGGCCCGCGGCGGGCGTTGCCGACCGTCCAACCAGTGGCGCTCGCGCTGGAAGGGATAGGTCGGCAGGTCCACAGTGGCCGGACGGCATCCGTCCAGCACCGCGGGAACGTCGAGATCCCGGCCCCGCACGTGCAGGCTTCCCATCGCTTCGAGCAGGCTCACCGGGCCGGGCCTTCGTGCCCGGAGGGTGGGCACTGCCAGCGTGTTCTGGTCCGGCCCGAGACAGTCACGCATCATCGGCACGAGTGCGGCGCCAGGACCCACCTCCACGAACAGTGCGGCACCCAGGGCGCGCAGGCGGCATATGCCGTCCGCGAACCGGACCGCGCTGCGGGCGTGCCCGGCCCAGTAATCCGCCGAGACCTCCGCGGACTCCCCGACCAGTTGGCCGGTGACCATCGAGACGAGCGGGATGTCCGGTGCGGCGTAGGAGAGCCCGGCAGCGATCTCACCGAGCTGGTCAACCATCTGGTCCATGTGCGGCGAATGGAAGGCGTGGCTGACCTGGAGCCGTCTGGTCCGGCGACCCCGCGCGGCGATGTCGGATCCGATGCCTTGGACCACATCGGTGTCGCCCGCCACGACGGTAGCATTCGGGGCGTTCACCGCGGCCACCGACGCCAGGTGCTCATGGCCCGCAAGCAGTTCCAGCACCTCGGTCTCGGTTGCCTGCACGGCGATCATCGCACCGTGCAGCGGAATAGCCTGCATCAACCGGCCGCGCGCGGCGACCAGCGTCACGGCGTCGGCCAGGGAGAGGACCCCGGCGACGTGTGCCGCGGTGATCTCACCGACGGAATGCCCGGCGACGAAATCGGGGCGCAGCCCCCATTGTTGCAGCAGGCGGTAGACGGCCAGCTCGATCGCGAACAGGGCCGGCTGGGTGTACCCGGTCTGGTCGAGCAGCTCCGCGGGCGCACTGTTCGCCGGGGCGAACAGCAGGTCCCGCAGCGGGTGCTCGAGATGCGGCTCGAACTGCTCGCAGACCTCGTCCAGCGCCGCGGCGAACACCGGATAGGTCCGGTGGAGGTCCAGACCCATGCCCGGGTACTGGCCACCCTGACCGGAAAAGAGCACGGCGAGCCGCTCGCCAGCGACCGCCGTCGCCCCGCGGAGCCGTTTGTCGCCCTCGTCCGATCCGACCGCGCCGAGCTCCTTGAGGAGCTTGGTGCGATCACCGGCGACCACGACGGCCCGGTGTTCAAACAGGGCGCGGGTCGTGGCGAGTGAGTAGGCGACGCCGTCGAGGGAAAGATGCGCCTCGCGATTCAGGTGCTCGTGCAACCGCCGGGCCTGCGCACGCAACGCCGCCGGGCTGCGTGCCGAAAGCAGGAAGGGCAATACCGGTGGCTCGGCCACCGTGTCCTCCGCACCTCCCGACGCACCTCCCGACTCATCGGTGGGCGTGGCGCCGGCGTCGGACAACACCACATGGCAGTTCGTCCCGCCCATCCCGATGGCATTTACCCCGCACACCAATGGTTGGTCCGGTCGCGGCCACGCACTGCCGGTCCGGCACACCCGGAGATTCAACGTGTCGAGGGGAATGTCGGGATTGGCTCGACGGTGGTGCAGGGTCGGCGGGATCTCCCGGTTGCGAACCGACAACGCGGTCTTGATCAGGCCGGTGATACCCGCCGCGCCCTCGAGATGACCGACGTTGGTCTTCGCCGAACCCACCAGCAGGGGACGGTCAGCCGGTCGTTGTACACCAAGGACCGTGCCGAGGGCGCGGGCCTCGACGGGATCCCCCACCTTGGTGCCGGTGCCGTGCAACTCGACGTATTGGACGTCGGCGGGCGCGATGCCCGCCCGCCGGTATGCCTGGGCCACGACCTCCGACTGGGCTGCCTCATCCGGTGTGGTCAAGGTGCGCCCGCCGCCGTCGTTGTTGATGGCGCTGGAGCGGATCACGCAGTAGATGGGATCGCCGTCGGCCAGCGCCTGCCGCGCGGGCTTGAGCACCACCAACCCACCGCCCTCACCCCGCACATAACCGTTCGCGCGCGAATCCAGGACGAAGCATCGCCCGTCCGGGGAGAGGGCACCGAAGGCGTTGACGGTCAGCGCGCTCGGGGGCGCCAGATTGAGGTTGATCCCACCCGCGATGGCGAGTGAGCACTCCGCCCGCCGCAGACTTTCCACCGCCAGGTGAACGGCCACGAGCGACGATGACTGTGCCGAGTCGACGACGAGGCTCGGTCCGCGCAAACCGAGGAAGTACGACAGTCGATTCGCGATCAACCCGCGGCTGGTTCCGGTCGCCGTGTGCCGGGTGATGGCGTCGTCACCCAACCCGTAGGTCAACACGGCGTAGTCGTCCCACACCGCACCGATGAAGACCCCGACCTGTTGTTCGGCCAGCCGGGCGGGCGCGATCCTCGCGTCCTCCAAGGCTTCCCAGCCCAATTCGAGTGCCAGCCGCTGCTGCGGATCCATCGCCGCCGCCTCCGGTGGCGAGATGCCGAAGAAGTCCGCGTCGAACAGGTCCAGGTCGTCGACGAAGCCCCCCCATCGCAGGCCGGCCACCTGGTTGGCGTCAGGCGACGCCCAGAGTCCGAGCGCGTCTGGTCGCCACTGACCAACCGGGACACGTTCGATCGCGTCACGTCCGTCGCGCAACAGCGACCAGAAGGCCGCCGGTGAGGGCGCCTTGGGCAGACGGCAGGACAGCCCGACGATCGCGATCGAGTTGTCGTCCCGGCCAACGAGTTCCTCGATGTGAACCATCGCCAGCTCCCTGATATAACTTCGTATTGGACGCGGGCGGACGACAGCGCGCAACGCCCGAGTGCGAAACATGCGCGGGAAATTCCGTTCATTACATAACTGGCGCGGCTTCGAACCTCCAGGGCTGCCGTCTTACCGGTGGTCCCGAATTGCCACGCCGCCGTAACGATCCAATGTCACGTGTCGAGACACGTCGAGTCGCGAGTGACCTGGTCCTCCAGTCAGCAACACGCACAATTTAAGCCATGACGACCTTCTTCAAACCGGAAAGCCCACGATGACTAAAGATCGATACGGCCGTTAGCCGGCGCTTCGCGGCCTCACGGGACAAGTACGATGACCGGCATGGCCAAGATGGCAGAGTCGATCTGCCCCTGCCTGTGTCATGGGGACGCGCGCGTAGATCCACCGGCTCTGCATGCCAAACTCCTTCACCCCGACAATATGCCCGGATTGCGGCAACTTCAAGAGGCTTACGGGACTGTCCCCCAAACGGTGTTTCCTGGCCCGATACGCTGACCTGGGTTCGGCGGGATGGGCACTGTGCGTGATGACGTCTGGGTTTGTGAAGAGTGAGCTGAATAAGGTCAAGAAGGCTGGTCGGGAGGTGTCGCCGGCAGGTCGCGGCGGTGGCGATGGTGGACCAGGCCCGGGAGCAGGGGCTGGATTTGACCGGTCCGGACGGGTTCTTGAAGCGGTTACCAAGAATGTGTTGGAAGCGGCGTTGAACGCGGAAATGACCGAGCATCTCGGCATGCGAAGCACGAGGCCGAGCCGGGTCGCGTGTCGACGAATATGCGAAATGGTGCGCGGTCGAAGTCGGTGATCTCGGATTCGGTCGGCGAGGTTCAGATCGTGGTTCCTCGGGATCGGGAAGGGACGTTCGAGCCACGAATCGTGAAGAAGCGGCAGCGTCGTCTCGGTGATGCGACGTCCGCATGCGCACCTCCTGCGGATAAAACGATGCTTGCGGCGGTGGTGAGCGATCCCACCACGATTCGATCATCCATCGCGTCACGACTACTCCATTCAGTGCGACGCCAACAACTGGGGCAGCAACATAACCCCAGCCAGGCCAGACGTAAAAGCACGCGTGCCGCTATGCGGAACAAGAATGTTCGCCGCCAGGGTCGCCCAGCACGGGGGCTGCGCCAGAATCTCACCTCCGTAATATGCCTTGGCAATTGCTCCTGTGGTCAACTGGTGGCGGGGTACCAGGCAGCCGCCGCCAGCGATGCGCCGGCCGATTGGGGCAGGCGGAGTACCTACTGCGACGCACCCGGGCGAGATGCATAGGCAGGCCCGATGCCTACCGGTGCCGATGCACGATGGTTACCGCCGGCTGCGCCGCACTGATGGCCATGGCCAGCAGGTTCACCTTCGACCGCAATGCCTTCGCTCTCGGCGACCGCGCATGGCGACCGGACCTGGTCCTGCACGTCGAGCGCGAGCGGACAAGACGCTGGCGGATCCGCCAGATCGGCTCCGGCGGTCCTGGGTCAGCGTCTTGGTCACGTTGGCCTGCTGGGTGTCGGCTCCACGGAACGTCGCGGATCGGTTCGGCGGCTGGCATGCGCTGCGGGGTGGGACGGCAGCGGCTCGCCGCCCGCAACGCCCACCTCGACGTAGTTGATCTTCTAGGCCCGCCGCGTACCGGGTCGCTCGTGTACGGCATGGACAAGATCGACACCTGGGGCGCTGTCTCGAACCGGTCCACAATCGACGTTCTCGGCTGGACGACCGGCGACCGCCTGCACATCGTCCTGCTCGGCGGCTCGGTCGTGGCCCACCGCGACGAGACCGGCGCATTCACGATGGGCACCAAGCCCTACTTCGTGGTCCCCGCCGCAGTGCGACACCGCAACGGCCTGCACTGCCGAGACCTCGTGCTGATGGCAGCCGACCCGAACCACGACGTCCTGGTCGTGCACCCACTCGCCGCGCTGGACACGATGATCACCACCTACCACGCCTCCCTCACCAACTGATCAAGCCCGACGAGAACCCGGCCCGCAGGACCGCCAAACCCCGCCGCCAGGGCTCGGTCCGGCACGCCCTATCCGACACCCAGATCGAGCCGCGTCGTCGAGATCACGAACGACGGCACGTTGCGAGACATCGCACCGGGCATCCGTTGGCACTGCGCGGTTCTCTCGCCGTCGCGAAGAACATGCCTGCAAACCGGCGGCCGACCGGAAGGACCTGACACAGATCCCGGTCCCCTGTTGAACGGGCCCGGCACACTGATCCCCAACAACCGGCACGTGGCTCGTCGTCACGCGTGACGGCTGGCCGTGCGCACCGGAGAGCCAGCTACCTCGTCAAGCGGGAGCGGCTACGGCACCCGCCCCCGGGGTCTACCGGTTCTGCACTCGCTCGAACCGCACCTTGCTCAGGAAGCCCGGCAGGTCGCTGAGCACGTACAACTCACCCTGCGCGTCGGCGCCGAACGCCGTCGGCTGGGTGGGGAAGGTGCCGATCGTGGCGGTCTCGTAACCTCCACGCGGCTTGGGACGCACGGCGTACGCGAGGGTCGAGCAGTAGTCGCTGGCGATGTAGGTTCCCCACGCCTCCGGCGTCGCCGACCCCCGGTACACCAGGCCGCCGGTCACCGAACAGCCCTCGGTCATGAAGTGCGGGTACTCGAACACCGGATCGGTGTAGCGCACCCCGTCACGGCACTGCTGCTGGTCGAACACCGGCGTGCCCTCCCGGCACGACCACCCGAGGTTGGCCCCGCCCTGCGACGGACGGATGTGGTTGACCTCCTCGATCAGCCCCTGCCCCACGTCCCCGATCCACAGCGAGTTGTCCACGTCGATCGAGAACCGCCACGGGTTACGCAGGCCGTAGAGCCAGATCTCCGGCCGGGCCCCGGCCACCCCGACGAACGGGTTGCCTGCGGGGACGCAGTACGGCTTCCCGCCGCAGGCGCGGTTGACGTCGATCCGCACGATCTTGCCGAGCAGCGTGCCGAGGTCCTGGCCGGACTTGAAGGGGTCGTTGGCGTGCCCGCCGTCGCCGGTGGACCAGTAGAGGAACCCGTCCCGCCCGAAGGCCACTTGGCCGCCGTTGTGGTTGTTGTACTCGGCGTGCTCCTGGGTGAGCAGCACCTGCAGCCGGTCGGGTGCGGTGAGCGGAACCCGCGCCAGGGTGAGCGCCCCGGCGGGAAGGCTCGTGTAGGCCACGTAGAGCATGCCGGTACGCGTGAAGTCGGGTGCGGGCGTGATCCCCAGCAGCCCCCGCTCGTTGCCCGAGGTGTCGACCCGGCTGGTCAGGTCGAGCACCGGCGTGGCGGCGAGCCCGGTGTCGGGGTGATAGGCCCGTACCGTACCGGCCTTCTCCGCGATCAACATCCGCCCGTCCGGCAACCCGGCGATGGCAACGGGTCGCCGCAGGCCGAACGCAACCTGCTCGGACACCACGGTCAGTTCGGTCAACGGAACGGCCCGGGGTCCAGCCCCACCCGCCGCGGCCGATGGCACCACGAGCGCGGACAGAACAAGGACGAGCAGGATGACGAGCACACCGGCGGAGCGACCACGACATCGCGACATTTCGACTCCTCGCAGCCAGGGTGGAGACGATCTGGGAGCGCTCCCAACGGTAGCGTGATTTGTCGGCAATCTCCAGCCGCGCCGCGCACGAGGCCCTGACACAGTCCCGCGAGCCCGGCTCCGCGGCTTTGAGCGCTCCCAAAGTTTCGGCCGCGGGTCAGCCCATCATGGCCAGACCCGGCAACGGGCAACCCATGGGCACAGCGATCGCACCGGCACGGTCGCGGGCCTCCACGCCGGTGGCCGACAGGCGACCGCGACCCCGGCGACACGGTGTCCTCATTGCCTGTGCGCGTTCAGCCTGGCCGTCTGCGCACCGGCGGGAGGTTCACCGATGCCCGCCGTGGTCGGGGCTGCCCGCGTGGTGGCCCGCACCGCCGGGGTGCATGTGGAACCGGGCGACTTCCGGGGGATGCACGACGAACGGGCGCATCATGCCCTCGTCGTGGTCGAGGATGTGGCAGTGGTACATGAACTGTCCCGTCGCACCGTCGAACTGGCCAGCCACCCGGATCCACTCCCCCGCCCACAGGCTGAACGTCTCCTTCCAGCCCTCCTCGTGCTTCTCGATCGGCGAACCGGCGACCGGTGCGAGCATGGGGCGGGTGGTGCCGCCGGCCGCCAGGTCGAACGCCGTCAGGTCCGCGAACTTCCAGCGGGACAGCAGCTGGAACCGCGCCATGTGGATGTGCATCGGGTGCGGGGCACCGCCCAGCTGGATCAGGTTCCACACCACCCAACGGTCGCGGTTGACGAAGATCGTCGTGGTCTCGTCGAACAGGCGGGCCACCTTGCAAAACGTGCGCACCCGGGTACGTGGTCGGGTCCGTCAGCTGGATGACGCCTTCTGCCGGGAACCGGGTCGGCATGTCGTCGGCGTCCCTCAGTCCGACATCTCCGGGTGCGGGCGGCCGGACACACTGGGCAGGGTCGTCGCGACGAACACCTCGTCGTGGTCTTCCGGGACGTGTGTCACCCGGGTGTACGAAGTGGACAGTGCGGCGGGTGGTGAGAAACGCGTCGCTGCGGGCGCGGCTCTCGACCCGGAACTCCATGATGTCCGGTTCCACCGACGCGCCGGTGTTGACCAGACGCAGGCGCTGCCCCCGGAAGCGGCTGAAGTCGATGAGCAGGTCGACGCGTTCGGCCGGGGTGATGGTCAGCCCGCCCCGCCGGGATCGCCGCGGGGCGGGCAGCAGACCCGCGTCCGTGCCGATGATCCGGACCGCGTCGTTGTGCACGACACCGGCCTCGTCGACCAGGTCGAGGCGGAAGAAGCGGCCGTTCGCCGCGTTGAGGGCGCGGAAGCGGTACCAGCGGGCGTCGACGTCGAGGTGGGGCCAGCTGACGCCGTTGACGAGGGTGAACGGGCCGGTGACGGGAGCCGTGGTGCCGGTCGCCGGCAGGTACTGGAACTTGAACAGCAGCTGCCCGGTGAGCGTGCCGGTCGCCGGGTCAGTGTCGAGGTTGCGGTCGGTGATGATCAGCGGGATCTCGTGGTCGCCGCCGGGTAATCGCAGGCGGTCCTCCTCCTCGTCGCGGATCACGTACAGGCCCGCGAGTCCTGCGTGGACGTTGAAGCGGGTCACGGCCATCGCGTGGTCGTGGTACCAGAGTGCGGTGGCGGGCTGGCGGTTCGGGTACTCGGTGAGCTGCGTGCGCCCTGGCGCGACACCGTTGTGCGCCCAGCCGTCGTTGCCCGCGTTCGTCAGCGCGCCGTGCAGGTGCTGCGCCCAGGCCGAGCGACCGGACGAGTCGTGTCATTCTCGCGGGATTGCACGGGTATTCCTTCGAAGCCATCCGCCGTTTTCCCTGTCAGCTCAGTTGTGGCTGCCGTGCGGTCGATCACCGTGTGCTGGCGGGTAAAGATCGACTTCTCGGTCGGGGTGGGGGTGGCGCGAAATAGTTCACGGGATGTCCCGATGTTTCGTTGAAGTTTCAGGCCGTCGGGGATACGCTGAGGATTCTTGGGAGCGCTCCCATCTCGAATGATCACTCCGATCCGCGGGGAGAATGGAGTCCTCACCCATGCGTATGAGCAATAGCACCACCAGGCGGCGCGGTCTTCTGGCACTGGCTATCAGCGCGCTGGCCTGCCTGTTCCTCTTCACTCCAACGGCCTCGGCCCACGGCACGATCGTCGATCCCGCTTCCCGCGCTTACCATTGCTGGCAGGCTTGGGGCAGCGACCACATGAACCCTGCCATGCAGCAGCAAGACCCCATGTGCTGGCAGGCATTCCAGGCCAACGCCGACACCATGTGGAACTGGATGAGCGCACTGCGGGACGGACTCGGCGGCAACTTCCAAGGGGCTACCCCTGACGGACAGTTGTGCAGCAACGGCCTGGCGCGCAACAACTCCCTGAACAACCCCGGACAGTGGAAGACCACCAATATTAGCAACAACTTCACGATGCACCTGTACGATCAAGCCAGTCACGGTGCCGACTTCTTCCGGGTCTATGTCAGCAAGAACGGATTCGACCCCACCACCCAGCGCCTCGGTTGGGGCAATCTCGACTTCATCACGCAAACCGGCAGGTTCGCACCGGCCAACGACATCACCTTCAACGTCCAGACCTCCGGCTACACCGGACGCCACATCGTCTTCACGATCTGGCAGGCATCACACCTCGACCAGACCTACATGTGGTGCAGTGACGTGAACTTCGGCTGAGAGGCAATCGGGGTGCCGGTCCACGCCAGAACCGTGGGCCGGCACACCGGCCGTTCGGCCGCGCGGTTCAGTGGTTGAGATACGCGAGCACGGCGCGGACCCGGCGATGTGTGTCGTCGGACGGCGACAGGTCCAGTTTTGGTCAGGATGTTCGTGATGTGCTTCTCGACCGACGCCGGTGCCAGGACCAGTTCCGCGCAGATCGCCGAGTTCGACAGGCCCTGCGCCACCAGGCCGAGCACCTCCCGCTCCCTGGCGGTCAGGCCGGCGATGCCGTGGTCGTTGTTGTTGCGCGCGAACAACTGCCGCACCACCTCGGGGTCCATCGCGGTGCCACCCTCGGCCACCCGCTCGATCGCGTCCAGGAACTCGTCCAACGCGGTGACGCGGTCCTTCAGCAGGTAGCCGACGGCACCGTTGCCATCGGCGATCAGTTCCGCGGCGTACACGCGTTCCACGTACTGCGACAGGATCACGATCGGCGTTTTCGATTCCCTGCGGCGGATCGCCAGCGCGGCACGCAGACCCTCGTCGCGGAAACCCGGCGGCAGGCGAACATCCACAATGGATACATCGGGCCGGTGGTCGCGCACCGCGGTCTCCAGGTCCGGCGCGTTGTCCACCGCGGCGACCACCTCGTGCCCGGTGTCGGTGAGCATCCGCACCAGGCCGTCGCGCAACAGGAGCAGGTCTTCGGCGATCACGATCCGCATGGCAGCTCCGCGTGTACGACGGTCGGGCCGCCGACCGGACTGGTGACTGTCATCCTGCCGTCGAGTGCCTCGACGCGGCGGCGCAGCCCGTCGAGACCAGAACCCGCCTCCAGGTCCGCACCGCCTCGCCCGTCGTCGCGGATCTCGACGATGAGCGACTCGACCGGCGACTCCGTGCGGGTCACGGTCACCGCGCACTCGGTGGCCCGCCGCGGTCGAGGTGCCCCCTCTCCCGTGGTTTCGCACCCAGCGTCGTGCCGGCGCCACTTCAGCCCGCAGCACGTCGCCGACCGCGACGTGCTCGATCCCGCTTTTGGTCGCTGTGACACCAGCAGCAGACCGTCCCGCTGCGCACCGGCACCACCATCGCCGACCGGCTCGGCGCGGCTCCGGAAGCGACGATGTCACTGCTCGGCCTCGGTGCCCTCGTCTGGTGCGGGCTGCGGCGCCAAACGTCTCGGCAATCCGGTGCCGAGGAACGCGCGCCAACTCCGTTCGCGTTCGCGGTCCGGATCGCGGTGCTGGGCGACAACCGCCACCAGCAACGCGATGACACCGAGCAGATCGAGACAGTGGAAGCGGGACGCAAGATCAGCACGGCGTGGGTTCCGCCTCCCCGCTCAGATGACGCCGAGCCGGCACCAGGACAACAGTGTCGCCGGTGTGACGGGAAAAACCGACGCCCACCGGTGGCGAGGGATCAGCCTGGACAGGGCCGTGAACCAGAGCCGGTCCGCAGGCTGATAGCGCGGGCGCTGACTGAGTTGGCGGCGCAGGATCGTGTTCTCGTGTCTCAGAACCAGTAGCTCGGCGTCCTTGGCGGCGTCGCTACGCAGTGTTCTGACCAGCAACGATGGATATTTGAGCACCACACGAGGTAGGGAGTCGGAGTACGATGGAGCATCCTGGTGTGCTCGGCTGCAGGCGATCCTTGAGGTCTGGAATTCGCAGGTCAGCGCATGTGAATGTAGTTTCCGGCGCTGACACCCGGGCTCCGGGTCGTCAGTCGCGCAGACGACACAGCTTCGTGGGCTCGATTTCGCCTTTGAGCAGCGCGCCGATGTATACCTAGCCCGCGCTGACGCACGGTCAGCTCCTCGCTCTGCGGCCATCGTGATGCGGCGTGGTCGGAACAACCGCTTCTGCAACTCGGCGACGTCCGGTATGCGTCCAGATCCTAGAGACCAAGGCGCTGCTGCTCGGCCTGCACCACTCGCTGCTCCACCGACACCGCTGAGTCCAGTGCGCTCGCGTGCGAGTGCTTCGTGTCGCTTTCGCGCGCGTAGTGGTCGAACAGCAGGGTCTTGTGGTCGCGGATCTCCTGCACCCGCGCGTCCACGCTGTCCTTGACCAGCAATCGGTGCACGTGGACCTTGCGGACCTGGCCCATCCGGTGACAACGGGCGATCGCCTGGTCCTCCGTGCTCGGCTTCCACTGCGGCTCGGCGATGATCACCACGGACGCGGCCTGGATGTTGAGGCCCACGCCGCCCGCCTCGATCTGGGCCACCAGCACCGCGTGGTCCTCGCACGCCGTGAACGCGTCCACCAGTTGTTGACGGCCCTGCGCCGACGTCGCGCCGGTCAGGGGACCGAAGACTTCGAGGTGGTCCGCGACCGCGTCCAGCACGTCGTGGAAGTACGAGAACACCACGACCTTCCAGCCGTTGTCCCTCGACTCCTCGATGATCTCCAGCAGCCGCTCCAGCTTCGCCGAGCCGCGGGGCGTGCCCGGCGCGTAGGCGGCGCGGCGCATCGCCATCAGGTTCCCCTCGCGCACCGCGTCGAGGTACGCACCTCGGTCCTGCTTACCGAACTCGACCCAGTCCTCCATCTCCAGCAGCTCCGGCAACTCCCCCAGCACGTCCTCCTGGTTACGCCGCAGGTACACCGGTGCGACAACGCGGCGGAAGGCCTTCGCTCCCACCACGGCGTCGGTGGCGCCCGTGCGGGCCGCGATGCCCGACTGGAGATAGGCGACCAGGTTGCGGAACTCCTCGACGCGGTTCTCCATCGGCGTGCCGGTGAGGAGCACTGCCCGCTCCGCACGCTGTACGATCGTGTTGACCGCCTGTGAGCGCTGCGTGTCCGGGTTCTTCACGTAGTGCGCCTCGTCGACCACGACCAGCGCCGGGCGGAACCTCTTCGGCAACACCAGTTTCGGCAACGTGCCGAACGTCGTCACGCCGACGCCGCCCTGCGCCAACCACTTGCCGACCGCACCGTCGCGGCCCGCGCCGTGCATCCGGTGCGGAACGAGGTCGCTGTGTCTGGCGATCTCGTTGACCCAGTTGACGACGACACTTGCCGGGCAGACCACCAGGAACCCGCGTCGCCCACCGGCGGTGAGGCTGGCCATCACCGCGATGGCCTCGATCGTCTTGCCCAGTCCCATCTCATCGCCGATGATGACGCGTTTGCGGGCCAGCGCGAACTTGGCTCCGAACACCTGGTAGCCGCGCAGCGACACCTTCAGCAGGCTGGTGTCCAGTGTGGTCGCATCGACCTCGTGCTCGATGTCGGCCGGGACGAAACCCTTGGCGGCACTGCGATCCGGCATCGCGTCCGCACCAGCGAGGTCGGCGAGGAGCGTGTTGTAGGCGGCCGCGTCGAGCTCGTAGTCGCGCCACAGCGCACGGTGATCCAGGTCCGGCACGCGCAGCTGCGTGCCCACTGCGCGCAGCGCCGCCACGTCGCGGCTGGCCAGCAGGGCCCCGAGCCGGTCGAGCGAATCGATGGCGGCCTGTCGGTTCTTCCGCGACGAGAAGAACATCCGCACCCGGCTCCAGGCACGGGATGCGGCGCGCACGTCGGCGTCGACCCTGCCCAGCACGTCTCCGAGCGGCTCGCGTAGCGGACCGACGAGCTGGTTCGCCCTGCGCAGCTTGGACATCAGCTGCAGCAGCTCGGTTTGGGCGCGGTCAGCGCGGTCGGGGTTCAGCCGGACAGTCGCGTCGCGCGCGACGCCGTCGACGACGGCGCGGGCGACCCGCACGATCTGCTCGGCGGACTGCCTGCCGACTCCGGGCACACCGTCGAGCTGTTCTGGGCGCGCCTTGGCGACATCGGCGACGGTCCGGTACCCGGCGGCCTTCAGCTTGCTCAGCCGCAGGTTCGCCTTCGTGTCCCGGAGCTTGTCCACCGGCATGGCGCGGAGCTGGTCGGCCACCAGGGAGTCCCGGACCGCCTGGAACTTCGCGGCGGCGAGCGCGAGCAGCCGATCCGGTTCCGCGCGCACCCCTGCTGCCTCGGCGCGGAACGCCTTGGCGGCGGCCAGCACCGCGCGAGCATGCCTACCGACCTTCGACGAGTCGTCCACCCGTGTCCTTCCGTCAGGTGGTTCGAGAGTACCGAAATCAGACCTGTCGTCGGTGGTCGGAGCACGTGACGTAGTCGGCCGTGCCGCCGACGACGTGGCGAACCTAGGTGTTGAGCGGAACGCCGTCCAGTGACTTCCGGCGGCGCGGCCACACACCGCGATCGGACTGCCGATGGCAAGTACCGCCGACCCGAAGAACCCGAGCAGCATGCCGAGAGCGTTCTGCGCCAACTGCTTCGAGGGATAGAAGGTCGTCGTGGGCTTCCCGCTTCTGGTCCGGTACGCGGTCATGGGCACTGGCCGCAGGTCCTCACCCTCTACGACCAACTCCTCACCCACACACCGACTGCCGTGATAGCGCTGAACCGGGCCATCGCCGCCGGCGAGGTCCACGGCCCGCAAGCCGCGCTGGACCTCGTCGACCAGTTCGACCTGCCCGAATACCCCGCCTTCCACGCCATCCGCGCCGACTTGCTGCGCCGCCTCGGCCGAACCGATCACGCCGCCACCGCATACGACACCGCGGCCAGCCTCACCCCGAGTCCTGCGGAAAGGGGGCTCACCAACACTGCCGGAGGGTCGCGGCCTGCCCGGCGAGGTAATACCGAGTGCGGTGACGTCCTGCGCAACGGACAGCGTTCGGCCTGGCGGACGCTGCCGAAGGCAACGATCGGCAACGTGCTCATCCGAGACGACGCCATCGCCGACATCGCCGCGATGCTCCGCATCCTGGTCGGGCTCGACGACATGCTGCCGGAGCAGTTCGCACCCGCCATCGCCATCGAACCGACTGACCTGGTGCGCATCGGCCAACGGAGCGACCTGACCAGCAACTCGGCCTCGATGTCGATGTCAAACACCAAGAACATCCGGGTCGACGCGGAGGAGTCCCTGACAACCAGAGATGCTGCCCGGCGTCCACCGGAACCTCGCGGTGTACTCGGCCCTGGTCATGTGCTCGAAGAGCAGGTCGAGAATCCGGTGGCTCTCCACCTGGGAGAAGCCCACGATGCGGGTGGTCGAGCCGGGCCTGACGAACAGCGCCTTCTCACCGGTCTCGGGGTGCACCCGGACGACGGGGTGCACGGCCACCTGCGGGTCCTCGCAGTAGATCTTCAGGATCTCGCGGTCCCGCTCGTCGGTGTGCAGCAGTGGCACGGCCGCGAAGAACGCGTGTTCGGCGCGCAGGCCGTCGACCATGGCGCCCAGCGGCGCGGCGAGGCCCTCGTACGCGGCGACCATGTTGGTCCACTGGGTGTCGCCGCCGAACTCCGGCGTCGTCTCGGCACGCAGGATCGAGATGGCCGGCGGGTTGACCGCCTGCGTCAGGTCGCTGTGCCAGCCGGCGAGTGGCGAGTGCCACTTACGCCGGTAGTGCTCCTCGAAGTTCTTGCCGTAGCGCGTGTCGGATCTCCGCCACGACGGAATCGGACAGATCGGCGCGCAGGTCGACGCCGCTGATCTCCGCCCCGATACGGCCGGCCACCCGGCTGACGACCAATTCCGCCGGTGGCGCGGCGTCCAACGCCGAACCGGTTGCTTGCGCCATTGCACGCGCCTTTCGTTACCAATGCAGACCCCAGGCGCGAGTGTTCGGAAATAGGCTCTCCCCCCACCCGCCCTATTCCGGAGGAATACGTTCCATAGCGACCGGGGACCACGACAAGGGGGGTGTGACACTGGTCACCACAACTTGTTCGAAATATCCGGATCCACGCTAGACCGTCTGGCCTAGAAATTCGATTCAGTTGCTGCAACTACTTCTGTTGTCTAGTCTCCCTCGCTGTGTTCAGCCGCCTGCTCCCACCGTCCGGGCCTTCAGAGCGGCCAGGGACGACAGCCCCACGTGGCATCGGTCCTATCAGGACACGATGGCCGCGGTCAGCAGCAGCACGTTGTCCACTGTGTACAGCAAGGCGTACGCCGAGAAGCTGGCCGGGGTCGGTGGCTACTTCGTCGACCGCAGCGGCGACCGGCTGGCCGGGCTGGTCGACTCGTCGGCCGAGTCCAAACTGGACGTCCTGCTGCGGTACGACCAGTTCGAGCGGTTCCCCGGACCTGAAGGTCGGCAGGCGCAACCGCGACACCCACGAGACTCACGACATCCTGATGGACTGCACCGCGGTCATCGGTTCGCCGGTGACCGGCAAGCCGAGCTCCTACCGGGGCCCGCACGTCGACAAGCCGTACAAGCTGTTCGGCGGCCTGTTCTACATGCGACTGCCGGAGGACGACGCGGTCGGCGGCGACCTCGAGCTCTACCGGTACCGCAGTGACGAGCACAAGTTCTCCGCCTCGCAGTCGGAGTACGGCGACAGCCGGTTCGACATCGACCCGAAGTACGTCGAGGAGGTGGACACCGTGCCGTACGCCGCGAACACGCTCGTGATGTACCCGATCAACCGGTACGCACTCCACGGCGTCTCGGTGCGTCAGCTGACGAACCACCAGCGGCGTTTCGTCGCGCTCGTCGGCGACATGCCGGACATGCTGTTCGACCTGGCGATGTAACACGATGACACCATTCGACCAGCGCGACGGTAAGATCTGGCTGGACGGCACGTTCGTCGACTGGCCGGACGCGAAGCTGCACGTGCTGACCCACGGACTGCACTACGCCAGCAGCATCTTCGAAGGCATCCGGGTCTACGGCGGCGCGCCGTTCATGCTCGCCGAGCACGTCACCCGGCTGCGCGCGTCGGCCAGGATCATGGACTTCGATCTCCCCTACACCGACGACGAGCTGTGCCTGGCGACCGAGGAGACGGTCGCCCGCGCCGGGTTCGTCGACGGTTACGTGCGGATGAACGCGTGGCGCGGCTCGGAGATGATCCAGACCGCGGCGCCGGTGACGTCCGTCCACGTCTCGGTCGCGGCATGGGAGATCCCGAGCGGGTACTACGCGGCGGCCGACGCGCTGAGTAAGGGGATCGCGCTGCAGACCGGCCGGTACCGGCGTCCGTCGCCGGACTTCGGGCCGGTGAAGGCGAAGGCCGCCGGCAACTACATGATCGGCACGATCTGCAAGAACGAGGCGCTGCGGGCAGGTTTTGACGACGCGCTCCTGCTCGACGACGCCGGCATGATGGCGGAGGCGACCGGCGCGCACATCTTCTTCACCAGGGCCGGGGTGCTGCACACGCCGACGACTCGGTGCACGATCGAGGGCATCACGCGGGCTACGGTGCTCGACCTCGCGGCGCGGGCCGGCGTCGAGTGCGTGGTGACGGATCTGCCGCCTGCCTTCCTCGCGGAGGCCGACGGCGCGTTCATCTGCGGGACGGCGTGCGAGCTGCTGCCGGTGCGTCAGATCGACGAGCAGCACTACGACCTGTCCGGCAACACCGTGATCGGTCAACTGGTCGGCGCGTACGCCGAGCTGTGCCGCAGCGGGACCCCGGTCGCCTGATGACCGACGCGGTGGCCGCGCTCGGCGAGCTGGTGCCGGTGGCACTGGCGTTCGGCGCAGGCGCGGTCTTCGCGCGACGGAAGATCATCCAGGCGCAGGACTCGCGGATCTTCTCCGACTTCGCGTTCCTGTTCGCGATCCCGTGCTACCTGTTCGGCAACATCTACGCGAGCGACCTGCGCGTGCTGTTCGACTGGCAGGCGATCGGCGGGTACGCCGCGACCGCCGCACTGGCGACGGTGGTCGTCGGCGTCACGGCTCGCAGGCTCGGCAAGTCCTCGCGCGGTGTCGCGATGCGGATCATGGCAGGCGTCCAGGTGAACACCGCGTACTTCGCGGTGCCGGTGTTCGTGATGCTGTTCGGGGACGCGGCGCCGATCTTCCCCATCCTGTTGCTGCAGGTCTGCCTGTTGACCGTGGTCGTCATCTCGATCATGGAGTTCGACGGCGCCGACCACGAGGCCGAGGACGCCGAGGGGTCGGGCCGTGCGGCCAAGCTCGGCAGGGCCGTGTGGGCGTCGCTCAACACCCCGGTGGTCCTGGCGTGCAACCTGGGGATCGTGCTCAACCTGCTGTCCGTGCGGATGCCGGGCCCGGTGCTGGACGGTTTCGCGTTCGTCGGCGCCGCGGCGGCCCCGGTGGCGTTGTTCGCGCTGGGCCTGCACCTCGGCGGCACCGGGATCGCGGTCCGGGCCACCACCAAGGAGGAGATCGCGCTCATCGGGTTCAAGTGCGTGGTCTTCCCGTTGGCGGTCTACGCGCTCTGCGGCTGGGTGTTCGAGGTCGAGCGGCCGTGGCTCGACTACCTGGTCCTGATCGCGGCCATGCCGGCGCCGCAGAACCTGTTCATCTTCGCGCAGCGCTACCGGGTCGACGAGGAGCTGTCCGCGTCGCTGGTGGTCAAGAGCTCGGTGGTGACACTGATCCTGCTGCCGCTGTGGGTGCAGGTGGTGCACACGTGACCCTCACCTCACCAGCCGTGTCAGTTCCGCGTGCAGCGCGGCGGCCCAGCCGGCGACCGTCGCCTCGGTGAACAGATCCGTGGAGTACTCCCAGTAGATCCGGTGCTCGGCGATCCGCACGTACAACTCGGTGCGGGCCACGCCAGGCACGACGAGCCCGCTGAGCCGCGACTCGACGCCGGGTAGCGCCAGCTGCGGCGGCGGAGTGGTGACCACGGTGAACAGCACGGTCGGGAACTGGCGGTCCACCTGGTCAGGCGCCACGGCGGCGACCACCTCGTCCAGCGGCAGGTCCTGGTGGTCCAGCCCGCCGAACAGGGCGGCGGAGAACTCCGTGAGCGGCGCGTTCGGTCGGACGCGCACCAGCACCGCGTCCCCGATCATCCCCACCACCCGCTCGTGCTCCGGCCTGGTCCGGTTCGCGCTGGACGTCGCCAGCACCACCGACTCGGTCCCGCACACCCCGGCGAGCCAGGTCGCGAACGCCGTCGCCAGCACCGCGTACGGGGTGCCGCCCTGCTCGGCCGCCACCGTCTCGACGCCGGTGACGATCTCGGGTGACAGCACCGACTCGTACACCGCGCTGCGGCCGGACACGGCCGCCGTTCTCGGCAGGTCGGCCGGCAACGTCGGCATGACGTCCACATCGGACAGTGCGGATCGCCAGTACCGCACCAGTTCCGCTCGCCGCGCCGGCGACGGTCCGGCGTGTTCCCACCGCGCGTAGCCGGCGTGCGGCACGGCGGTCGGCAGGTCCGGGTCCCTCCCCTGCCGTGCCGCCGCGTACAGCTCCGTCAACTCCGCCAACTGGATCCCCAGCGACACGCCGTCACACACCATGTGGTGCAACACGATGGCCAGCACCCACCGGCCTGCGTCCAGCCTGCCGAGCCGGAACCGGTGCAGCGGCGCGACATCCAGCGCGAACGGCGCCGCGGCGAGGTCCGCGCACCACCGGTCGGCGTCGGCGATGTCGTCCACCCGCAGCGGCACCGGCGCGGGTGCGAGGACCTCCTGCACCAGCGTGCCGTCGTGCTCGGCGACCCGCATGCGTAACGCGGCGTGCCGGTGCACGAGTGCCTCGACCGCGCGGCCGAGCGCGTCCTCGTCGAGGTCGCCGGTCAGGTCCACCCGGTGCGCGACGTTGTAGACGGCCGGCAGCACGCGCTGGTGGTGCCGCCACCACAACCTGCGCTGCACCGTGACGAGCGGCGCGGTGGTGAACCGCTGGTCGCAGGACACCGCCATGACGTAGTTGAGGCTGTTGTCTTCCAGCCGTCTCCCCCGATCTGGTACGCCCGCGATGCGGTCTTGATCATCGCCAGCTGCGCTTCGAGACGGTCGTGGCGTGCGTGCCGCCGCTCCTTCTCGTCCGGCATAGCGGCCTCGCTGTCCATGGCGGACGAGGCCTTGACCATGCTTCTCTGCAGCACGCTCAGCAGTTTTGGGAGATCGTCACCGTCCGGGCCCATCCACCCATCCTGGCGTGAACGTTCAACCAAGTCCAGGAACGCGGCTGGCGCGGCTACGAACCCCGATACGACCGGCTGCACACCGAGACTGCCTGCCGGCGCGGCGGCGCCCAGGGCATCCACCTCGCCGACCTCGACCCCGACCGCTGCCTGGTCAAGCTCCGCGAAAGGGCAGCACCGTCCGCTGGCAACCCATCACGCCCGCACTCGCTAATTGCCTGGTCGACCACGCCGCAGCTCGCGGCCGTCATGACCGGCCAACCACATCCCCTCGCACTCCACCCTTCAACGGCATCAGCAGGCAGTCACCCACATCCGCCGAGATCCGAAGCGAGTGCGGTTCGCGCCAAACGACCTTGCCAAGTTATCGGCTGACGCGGGTCCAGTCCGGCCCCGCCCTCAACATCGGCATGGACCTCCGCTGACGGAGGACCTGAGGCCTGATCGTCACCACCCCCGCGCGCTGCTCCCGCGCTCGTCGGGCCATCGTGAGGTGCTCGGTCGTTCGAGGGACGTGCCGGACGTGTCGTGCTCGTTCGGTCCTGGCTGACGCGCAGGCGCCGCAGGCCGCAACGCGACGGCGGCGATCACGACTAGCAATACCGTCGTGATCGCCGCCGCAACGGCGATCACGACGGTGCGCTTTCGGTCAGTCTCCCGCGGCATCATCGTAAATCGATTGTACCTTGTCGTCGAAGTAAGGACTGTCGATCCACTCGGGTCCGTCATCGGGGCCTGGCCACGTGCTGCCTACACCGTTGACATATCCGAGCAGGGTGTCGTTGGAATATTCCCGGAACCACGGTCCGCCACTGAACCCGCCGGTCCAGGCGCAGTACAAGGTCGGTCGGTAGTCTGGAAACCCGTAGTTCGTCGTGCCTTCGCACGTCCATGGAATCTCGCCGCCGTCGCGGTTTCCCGGATAGCCGAATGTGACGGAGTCGAACGATCCCGGGTAATTGTATGAGATTCCGTTGCCACCGACCGTCTCTACCAGTAGTTGGTTGTTCTCGTTGGTGTAGGTGGTGACGATCGCGATGTCGTAGTCCCAGTCACAGTCCGCTATCCAGGTATCGAAGGTGCGGAGCGTGCGTACCTGGAATGTCCCGTATGGACGGTCCCCACTCCAGTACAGGGGCGCGAACTCGGCCTCGGTCATCCACGCCGCGGAGCCGGGGTTGTCGTTGCAGCCGTTCGGTCCTGTGTGCACGCAGTGAGCGGCTGTGATGATCTGGCTCAGATTGCCCGAATTGATCGCGCTCGCCGTACAGTAGCCGTCGCTTCCGGTATTGGGATTGTGCAGGAACAGCTTGCCGGTGGTGGGCGTGGCATTCGCCAGCGGAGCGATGCCTTGTGGTGCATTGGTTGGCAGCCGGGGCTCAATTTTTCCGGGGTTCGCGGGCGCGTCGGGTTCCGCGCCGCGGCCAGATCTGGTGCCCGGTTTGATGCTGTCGAAAGATGTCGCTGCCGCCATCCGCGCCGCGCTCCATGTGCTCTCCGGCTTGGCGATCGTTGCGGACGACGTTTGATCCGGCCGTGTTGGTGACGGCTCGGCGAACGCGAGCGGTTGAAAAATGAAAGAAACGACGATGATGACTGCGCACGTGATCGCGAATCTTCGCATGATTGACCCCCCAATAACGCGTAGCTTGAAAACGACTCTATGCCAGGTCTCCCGGGGTGTCAACAGTTGGATATTAATGCGCGAGTCGATGTATTGATCAGTTCGGGAGCCTGATCTTCCGTTCGGCGGCCTTGTTGGTCGTTTGTGGAAAAATACCCGTCAGCGCTACAGCCGCAGTTCCTGACAAACCAGCTCGTCTTGCCGGTTCCAGGCGCTCCTTTCAACAGGAAGAAGTCCTGGCTGCCCAGCGCCCGACCAAGCGCGGTCCGCTTGTCGCCATCAAGCCGGTCGTCGAACCACTCCGCAGTGGCAGGGACGGCATGATCACCGATGCGGGCGGGATCCAGTAGCAGTACACGCAACAGAAGGCGCACCGCGATCCCGGAACGCACGTTGACCACGGCATCGCGCTGGCCGGCCAACGCCGCCCTCGCCGGCCCGATATCCAGAACAAGCTCGCCCGCAGACGGCAGATTTTGAGGTCTTCTTTGGTAGGCGAGGGTGAGAACGGTGTCGCCGAGAGCCTCTGGCGTTCTGTGATTCTGTTTGCTTTACGTCGCAGCGTCCGCGAGTTCGTCGGGACGCTCACCCGGATACTGCACTCGACAGCCGTCGTGACCTTGGTCGGGCACACTCGAGCGGGACCGGACGCCACAACACACCCGAGACGATCTCAGGAGAACGGCCGGGCAGGGGTGGGTTCCTCGACGGGTTGTTGGTCCTCGATGATGTTGTTGTAACGCAACGCCTTGTAGTCGCCGTTCGGGTGGCCGTCCAGGCTGGCGTCGTTGATGTTGGCCGTGCGGTGTTTGACCGGGGTGGAGCCGAACGAGTAGTACTCGAAGTTGCCCTTGTCATCCAGCCACTGGTGGAAGATGAACACGTGATCTTCGAGCGAGTTGAGGATGTCTCCGGCCCTCAGTTCGGTGCGGTTGATCTCGTGTGAGTAGCTGGGCAGTGTCCACGTGCTCGCGCTCCAGCTGAGGTGCCATGCCATCGAGACGTAACCGGAGCAGTCGCGGCGGTAGAGGCGCCCGTCGCCCGGTCCGGGTGCGTAGCCTTCCTGGTTGTACGGCCCTGGCTGGTGATCGAGCCAGTACTGCGCGCGCTCGATGATCTCCGACCTGCTGATCTTCACCTCGTCCTTGGCGTCGCACTTCTTGCCGCTGGGCGTCGTGCAGGACAGGCCGGTGGGGTCGATCTGGTTCACCGGGTCGTTCGCGGCGTAGGCGTACCGGTTGAGGCCGATCGTGTCCTCGCCGTCGATGGTGGGGTCGGGTGAGATGAACCGGCCCAGCTGGGGGTCGTAGTAACGGGCGTTGAGGTACACCAGCCCGGTCGCGTCCTGGCGTTTGGCGGTGAAGCCGCGGGACTCGAAGGGCAGCGGCCCGCCGGTCGACGCGATCTCGCCGAAGGGCCGGTACTTCTTGCGGTGGACCTCGACGCCCGCCGCGTCGGTCTCGGCCTGGATGGAGCCCTGGTGGTCGGTGTGCACCCAGTACTTCGTCCCGCCGTCGACCCTGGCCACCGGCGTCCCCTCGATCGAGACGTACTTGGTGGTCGTGCCCGCGGTGACGTTGACCTCGTAGTCGACGCCGAGGTAGCGGCGGGTGACCGTGCCCTCGACCTGCTGGAGGCGGGCACCGTCGGCGTCGTAGGTGAACGTGGAGGTCACGCCGTCCTTGACGACCGCGCCCAGCAGCCCGTCACCGTTCCAGGTCAGGGTGCGCCCGGCGCCGGAGGTCATGTTGCCCGCCGCGTCGTAGGTGTAGTTGTTCGACCCGGCGGTGGTCACCGCGTGCGGGTGCGCCGCGTCGTAGGAGTAGTCACCGATCCTGGAGTTCGCGTCGATGTTGCCGACCGCGTCGTAGGACAGCGACTGGTTGTTCGCCGCGCGGGCGTCGTTGGTCGCGCTGGTCAGCTGGCCTGCCTCGTCGTAGGCGTAGGTCCAGTTCTCGTCGGCGAACGGGCTGGTGACCTTCGTGATCTTGCCGGTGGCGTCGCGGGTGAAGGTGTTGTCCTGGACGACCCTGTCACCCGACATCGTCCTGATGCCCGTGAGCCAACCGCGTGCCGCGTCGTGCGGGCGGGTGGACACGGTGCCGTTGGCGTTGGCGATCGAGGTCACCTTGCCATCGGCGTTGTAGGTCGCCGAGGTGACGTAGCCGGGGATCGACACGAGCCGGCCCGCGCTGTCGTAGCGCAGCGGCGCCGCCGGGGTGCCCTGGGTGTCACCGTCGGGGTAGGTGGTCCACAGCTTGCGGTCGCCCGCGTCGAAGCCGTACCGGAACTCGTAGGCCGTGCCGTTCACCGTGCGCACGGTCCTGACGGTGTGGCCCAGCGCGTCGTAGTCGAACGTCCTGGTGCCCGCCGCGTCGGTGTTCGAGGTGACCTTGCCGATGTTGTGGTGCCCGGCACGGACCTGGTCGTAGCCCCAGGAGACCGTCGCGGCGGACACGGTGCCCGCGTTGGACGTCTTGCCGGTCTTGCGGCCCAGCAGGTCGTTGGTGATGGTCGTGCGCTGGTTCTTGGCGTCGGTCTGCGCGATCGGCCGGCCGGCGTCGTCCCACTCGTAGGTGGTGACACCCACGTCCGGGTCGTCCACCTTCGTGTTGCGGCCCAACGAGTCCGTCGTGTAGGCGATGACGTAGCCGGACGGATCGGTCGACTTCGCGAGGTTGCCGCGCGCGTCGAACTCGTACCTCGCGGTCCTCGTCGCGCCGTCGACCGTCTGCTCACGCACGACGCGCTTGCCGTACGCGTCCGTGCGATCGGTCGTGACGCGGCCGCTCTCGTCGGTGTCGGTGGTCGACCACAGGCCGTAGCTCTTGGTCTGGGTCGCGCCACCCGGCAGTGTCGTCTTGGTCAACCGGTCGAGGGCGTCGTAGGCGGTGGCCGTCGGGTAGGTCGTCGGCTGCGCCTGACCGGACACCCAGTAGTAGGGCGCGGTCTTCGTGGCGACCTGGCCGCGTGCGTTGTACACCGTGTCGACGTAGATGTCGCCGGTCGCGGCGTTCGGGCCTTTCGCGACGGTGCGGTAGGGCCGCTGCAGCCCGTCGAGGTAGCGTCGGCTCCACTGTGGAGCGCTCGTGCCGTCAGCGGCGGGCTTCTCGATCTGCTCGTACTGCGTCGCCGGATCGCCGACGTTGACCCACGTGTGGCGTTCGAACTTCCCGTCGGCCTGTGTCGTCTCGAGCGGCCGGCACAGCGCGTCGTAGGTGACGATGGTCGGCTGGTTGTTCAGGTCGTTCACCCGGGTCGGCGCGCCGCAGAGGGCGTGCCAGGTCGCGGTGACCGACTGGGACAGCGCGTTGGTCTCGGAGGTCTGGAACACGTGGTAGGTCGGGTCGTACCCGAGCGTGGTGCGCGCGCCGACCGGGTTGATCTCCGCGGTGAGGTTGCCGAGGGCGTCGTACTCCTTGCCGGTCTCGACGAACGCGTCCCTGGTCGAGAGCCACCGCCCGGTCGTCGTCTCCAGGCCGGCCGACGGCGCCTGGTTCCACGTCGTCGCGCCGTCGTAGGTGGTGCGTGTCTCGCTGATCCTGGTCCCGCCGGTGCCGACACCGGAGAACACCTTCACCGCGGCCGGCTTGTTCACGATGTAGGCGGACGTGTTGGGCACGAACGTGGTCGCCGTCGTGCGCTCGTCGCCCGTCCGCTCGTTGTCGCCGTGCTCGATCTCCTTGGTGACCTCGCCGTAGGCGTTGTACTCCCGCGTGGTGTAGGTGCGTTTGCAGTCCGCGCCGGGGCAGGCCGCGCCGGTGCCGGCGAACGTGTTCACCCATTTTCCGGTCGACAGCACCGTTCTCGGCACGGTGGTGCCGTTGGTGGTGTACTCGGTGACCGTCGAGCTCAGCGGCGTGCCGTCGCCCGCGTGCTGCACGACGCGTTCCGGCTGGCCGATCGCCGCGAGGTCCTGGCGGAACGTCGTGTCGACGTACGGGCAGGCCGTCTCACCCGCGTTGCAGGGCTTGGTCTCCTTCTGCGTGCGGAACCCGAGGAACGTGCGCTCCTGATGGTGGTAGGCCCCGCCCGAGTAGCGGTAGTTCGTGGTCGCGGCGCCACCCCGGCCGTCGGCTTCCGTCACGGCGGACACGGTCTGGGACAGTGGCGGGTTGTTCGTGTTCGTCCACGCGGAGGACGGCATGTAGGCCACCGTCGCCTTCGCGCCCCACTCGTTGGTGCGGGAGGTGAGCACGTCGGTCGCCGCGCCGCCCATGTTCCAGATGTGGCGGCCCTTGTTGAGACCGAAGTTGGTCGTGTAGAGCTGCACCATCTCCGTTCGCGCGTCGCCGTTCACGTCCATCTCGAGGAACTCGGCGGTGCAGGAACCCTTGCTGCAGCTGTAGGAACCCATCGCCGGGTCACTCGCGCCCGGCGCGAAGCCGCTGCCGGTGGACAGCCAGATGCGCCGCTGGGTCGACAGCCCGAAACAACACGGCACCAGCTCGACGATGTCCATCCTGCGGTCGCCGTTGACGTCCATCACGAGCTGCTTCGACGCCGTGCTGTAGGTCATGGACGTGTCGGTGGCGCCCAGCTTGTAGCCGTAGCCGGTCGAGAGCCAGGTCCTGCGGGTGTAGGCGCCGAAACTCGGGTAGAGCTCGACCATGTCGGACTTGTCGTCGTCGTTGACGTCCAGCATCAGGAAGCGGCTGCCCGCCCCCTCCCCGTCCGGCGTGCTCCAGGCGATGCCGTTGTCGGTGGCGCCGGAGACGAACCCCGTGCCGGTGGACAGCCAGATGTGCCGGCCACCGGCGCCGAAGCCCGCCGCCCACATCTCGACGAGGTCGGACCTGCCGTCGCCGTTCACGTCGGCCGACTGGAACTGGCGGTCGGCGCCGTAGGCGATGCCTGCGTCGTTGGACGCGAGCGTGAAGGTGGTGCCGTTCGACAGCCACGTGGCGCGGCAGTAGTTCACCGGGAAGAGGCCGCAGGAGTACAGCTCGAGGACGTCGGTCCTGCCGTCGCCGTTGACGTCCATCGGAAGGAACCGCGAGTTCGTGTCGTTACGTCCCTGGGACGCGCCCTCCGAGCCCAGCGTGAAGCCGGTGCCGTTGGACACCCACAGGCGCCGGCCCATGCCGAGGCCGTAGGGGTAGTACTCGACGAGGTCGGACCTGCCGTCGCCGGTGAAGTCGCCTGGCAGGTACCGCGCGTTCTGGTTGATCGACATCGCGCCCTCCGCGGAGGCGAGCGTGAAGTCGGTGCCGTTGGACAGCCACGTCTTGCGTTGGTAGCTCCCGAAGTTCGGCCACACCTCGAGCATGTCGGTCCTGCCGTCACCGTTGACGTCCATCGGGAGGTACTTGGCGTCCGCGCTGTTGCCGGAGGCCGCGGTGTTGTCGCTCCCGGAGACGAACGCGGGGGCGCCCTCCTGGTAGGTGGCGGTGACGGGAGGCATCGCGGTGCCGCCGGTGACGGTGCCGGAGGCGTCCAGCACGGCGTCCGTGCCGAACTGCCGCACGCTCGCCAGGAGCGACCGGGACGTCGCGGCGCTGGTGGCGTAGGTCAGCTTGTACGCGCGGACCCGGCTGCCGCTCACACTCACGTCGACGGTCTTGATGCGCCCGAGGACGGTTGTGAGGCCGCCGTTGCCCATCGCCTCGAGGTCGGTGTCGGTGCGGGCCTCGTAGTGGAACTTGACGGTCGTCCCGTTGTAGGTGACCGAGTCGAGGTACTCCCAGCAGCACCCGAACTGGTTGGTCGCCCAGTTGTAGGACACGACGTTGTTCTTGGCGTCGACGACCTGGCTGAGGCCCCACCGGTAGACGAGGTCGGTCGCCGAGGACAGCACCGGCGCGTAGACGCGCTTGACGCCGTCCTTCGCGGTCAGGGTCCACCGGCTGCCCGCACCGGTGCCGGTCAGCGCGAACCTCCAGAAGGACTCGTTCTTGGCCGAGTGCGTGCCACCCGCCGTGCAGCTCGGGCTCACACTGCCGGTGGCACAGGGCACGAGTTCCTCGTCGTCCAGGAGGTAGACGTCCGAAGCGTCGTACCGGGGAGCGCCCTTGCCTGCGCTGGCCCGCTCGATCTCGCTCAGGCCGCTCAACGTCCATCCGACCCCTGCCAGCCCGTTGCCTGCCGACGAGTCGTAGGCCAGCGAGAGCTGCGGGGTGATACCGCGGAAGGCCGGGACACGGATCGCGATGTCGTCGGCGAACGTACCGCGCCCGTCGACCCGCCACGACTTGTCCGGGATCTGCGGCTCCGGCGTCTTGGCGACGTCGACGAGCGGAGTGCGCTCCTTGTCCTTCTGGCCGTCGGCGGGCGCGGTCACCGCCCCCGCCGTGCTCACCCCGCTCGCGAGAAGGACAACGGCGACAACGAATCCGCGCAGCGCGCGGCCGGCACCTACCGACCTCATGGGCCCGACACCTCGGCACTCGGAGTGGACGGGTTCACCGTCCTGGCGACTGTGCCGTCCGGCCCCGATTCCGTCGGCGTGAACGGAACCGACGATACGTGGCAGATCTTGCGATCGGAAGAGCTGAGTTACCGCGGACTTACAGACCGCTACCTCGCCTGCGACGTCCCGGTCACACTCGGTCATCCGACGGCGCGGGCCGCGGAGCGTCACGGCGTCCGGTCGGTGAGCTGTCCGCCGCGCCCGTGCGAGATCGTCACGCGGACGAGAAAGACCTGGTCCCCCGCGCGAGGGACCAAGTCGGCGCCGTGGCTGGTCGCCGCGATGGGCTCCGGCGCGCGATCAGCACACGTTCACGCTCATCGTGTACCCGGCCGACACCCCCGACATCGAATTGGACGGCCCCGCTATCGAGAAAACCGATTCCCGATTTGTACTCACGTACGACGACGTGCTCGTGTGAGCCTCCCCCGAACCGGCTCGCGAACCCGAACCAACACGCCGATTCTGATCACGGGGCCACAAATTCCGCTTCGAAACCGAGGCGGCCACGCTCGCCCGACTCGCCGAAATCCAGGACGAACCACCCCAACAGCAACGAGAGGGCCTGCCCACCTCGGTCCGGTCCGGCCGGATCCGCAGCGGGTTCCACCTCACCTCGGAAAGAATGATCGACATTCCGCGAAGGCGGTACGCAATCTCGAAGATCCACGCGGGAGTGCCGCAAAATTCGCTACGGCAGGAGATGGGTCGAATTACCGCATCTGATCCAGCAAATCTGATCCGAACGGCGTATCGCGAAATTATCTAGCCACCGAACAGGCGACTCGGAAAGATTCTTTCGTTACCGGCGGTGACAAGCGGCCACTCTTCCGGCGGCTGGGCCCTCGCGCGTGCCGCCACGTAACCTTTCGTCAGCCGAATGGGAAATTCTTTGACACTCTCGACAACCGTCGAGTTGTCGCCCACCTTCGGCCACAGGACCGTTCGGTCTACGTTCCCTGCATCGCTTACCCAAAGGAACCCACACACATGAAGCGCTCCAGAACGGCGCGTTTATGCGCAGCGCTCGCGATCTCCGCGAGCCTCACCGTCGCCGGCATCTCCTCCGCGACCGCCTCCGACAAGACCGCGCCCACCTCGCCGGTGAACGCGCCCAAGATCACCCAGGCAATGTCCGACGCCATGCAACGCGATCTCGGGTTGTCCGCGAACCAGGTGAAGACCCGGCTGGCTCAGGAAGAAGCGGCCCGCAACACGGAGACCGACGTGCGCGCCGCGCTGGGCGACAGCTACGCGGGCAGCTGGTTCGACGCCAAGTCGGGCACGCTCGTCGTACAGACCACCGAACGCGCCAAGGCACTCGGCCTCGGCAAGGGCGTGACCGTCCACGTCGTCTCACACAGCCGCGCCGAGCTCGACGGCATCAAGATGGGCATCGACCGGTTCGCGGGCAAGTCCGCGCCCTCGGCGATCAACGGATGGACCGTCGACGACCGGACCAACAGCGTCGTCGTCGCCGTGAACAGCAAGAAGATCGACGCGGCAGCGAACACCTTCCTGTCCTCGGTGAAGGCCATGCACTCGTCGATCCGCGTGGTCGAGGAGTCCAGCTCGCCCGCGACCTACGCCGACGTCGTCGGCGGCTGGCCCTACTGGATCAACTACGCCGGACGCTGCTCAGTCGGCTTCGCCGTGTACGGAGGCTTCGTCAGCGCGGGTCACTGTGGTACACCGGGCAGCACCGCCAGCGACCAGAATGGTGCATTGCTGGGCACCTTCGCGGGTTCCCAGTTTCCTGGCAACGACTTCTCCTACATCAGCGCCGCGGCCGGCGTGAACCTCTGGGGCTACGTCGAGGGCTACGACGGCTACTGGTACTACGTCTACGGTTCCGCGCAGGTCCCGCAGGGCTCCGGCATCTGCCGGTCCGGCTCCACCACCGGCATGTGGTGCGGCACCCTGCTCGACCGCGGCTGGACGGTCAACTACCCGCAAGGCACCGTCTACAACCTCACCCGCACCAACGTGTGCGCCGAACCCGGTGACTCCGGCGGTTCGTGGCTGAGCGCCAACCAGGCCCAAGGCGTGACCTCCGGCGGCTCCGGAAACTGCTCTTCCGGCGGTACGACCTACTACCAGGAAGTCAACCCGATTCTGGCGACCTACGGCCTCACCCTGATCACCAGTCCCTGACCTCGACCACCCAGTGCGCGGCCCTGACTCTCGAGTCAGGGCCGCCGGCTGTGTCACGCAAACCTCCGCGTACAGGGCGAGCAGGCCACCCAGGACCAGCAGCGACGTGACCGCGTCGTCGGGAAAAGCCGCCGAGGTCGGCCGCGATCCCGTGTGCCCAGAAGGCAGTGGTGAACCAGCCGCTTACAACGGCCACATCACCCGCTTCGGCGCGGCCGGAGAACCGCTCTGGGGCACTCACGCCACGTCCCCATCTCTGGTGTGCAGCGCCGGGATCAGACACCGGGCGACCGGCTCCGCACTCCCACTCAACCGGCTTAACACAGCTCGCCAGGCACTGGCTGACATCGGGGTAACAGTCGCTGACCTCCTCGACGCAGAGCACGTCGATCCCCTGCGATCTTGGAACAGTCCCCAAGCCCGGCGCTAACCTCGGAGGATCGGCGGATACAGCACGGTTGCCGAGCCACGCCGGTAGAGCATGGCGGGCCTGCCGCCGTTCTTGGTGCTTTGCTCGCCGGTCGGTTCGAGGAAGTTCTCGACGTTGGTCACCTTGCGATGGAAGTTGCGTGGATCCAGTTGCTGTCCCCACACGATCTCGTAGACGTTGCGTAGCTCGGTCACGGTGAACACCTGTGGGCAGAACGCGGTGCCCAGGTTGGTGTACTCGAGTTTGCCCCTCGCGCGCTCGACGGCGTCCGCGATGATCTTCTTGTGGTCGAACGCGAGCGCTCTCCCTCGTCTGAGGACCTTGTCGACCGGTACCCATGTGGCGGCCTGCGCGTCGCCGCCGGCCACCGGTAGCGGAAGGTCGGGCACCAGCGCGAGATAACACACCGTGACGACCCGACGCCGCGGATCCCGGTCAGGAGCGCCGTAGGTGCGCAGCTGTTCCAGGTGCAGCTGTTCTGACGCCAGCCCGGTCTCCTCCGCCAGTTCACGCGCCGCCGCGGTGTCGATGTCCTCGTCCTCCGACGCGAGAAAGCCGCCCGGCAGCGCCTGCGCGCCGAGGAACGGCTCGATCCCCCTGCGTACGAGCAAGATCTGCAGTTGTCCGGACTGGACAGTGAGAACGGCCAGGTCAACGGCAAGCGCGACAGTCGGGATCGTCCAGGCGGTTTCGGTGGTCATGAAGCCAAGTCTAGATTCTCGTCACCATGACGACAAGCGGGGGCGACACCCTAAACGTCAGGTTGACGAGAAGGATGGTTGCGGCTACCGTCGAGGCTTCGGTTCATGGGGGGCCGTGACCATCGGAGCGAGCCAATGATCGTGATTCTCACCGCACTGCAACAAGAGCACAAAGCGGTCCGGCAACATCTGACCGACGTGCGGACTCATCGCCACAGTGCCGGGACATTGTTCGAAGTAGGGGTGCTCGCCGGCCATCCGGATCGGCGGGTCGGGCTGGCGGTCACCGGCGAGGGCAACGCGCGTGCCGCAACCATCACCGAACGCGCGATCAACGAGTTCCGCCCGGCGGCCGTGCTGTTCGTCGGGATCGCAGGCGGGCTGCACGACTGGCTCGGGCTCGGTGATGTCGTCGTGGCGACGCGGGTCTACGGCTACCACGGCGGAAGCAGCCGGGAGGAGGGTTTCAAGGCCCGGCCACGGGCCTGGGACAGCTCACACGAACTCGACCAGGTCGCCCGGCACGTCGACCGGACCGACACCTGGCGGTCGGCGATCTCGGGAGCACCCGGCGTGCACTTCTGCCCGATCGCCGCGGGCGAGGTGCTCCTGGAGTCCGTGGCGTCGGACGTGACGAAGCAGTTGGACGAACACTACAACGACGCGGTGGCCGTCGAGATGGAAAGTGCCGGGGTCGCACAGGCGAGTCACCTCAACCTGTCGACGCCCGCCATCACGATCCGCGGTATCAGCGACCACGCCGACAGAACGAAGCGGTTCACCGATCAGCAAGGGGTGCCGCGGCTCGCGGCCGAGCACGCCGCCGCGTTCGCCGCGGCCGTGATCGCCGAGATCGTGGACACCGATGAGGAAGCCGACCATGACGGGAAGGGCGGCAAGGAAGAACGCCAGTTCCACATCAAGAACGAGGCCAAGGGCAACGCGAAAGTCATCGCCCAGATCGGCGTGGTGCACGGTGGCGTGCAGTTCGGCACGCCAGCAGGCGAAGGTGGTTCGTGATGCCGGACACCAAGCAGACCGAAGGCTCGCAGACGACCAACACCGCGACGGACAACGCCAATGTAGGCGCTCAGATCGGCAACGTGGAAGGAGACGCCGTCTTCCACAAGCACGAAACGATCTACCAGGTCGCCGAGGACGCCTCCGCCGAGAAGAAGTTCCGGGTGGCGCGTAGTTTCATCGACGGCGGCATACCGCGGCAGGCAGAGGACCTCATCAGGCAGGCCATCAGTGCGGGGTACGTCACCACGGAAGTCTCGTACTACTACGCACTCTCCGTGCTCAGCGAACGGTCGTTGAACCGGCTCGGGGCGGACGAGCTGGACAAGCTCCAGCACGCCACGCGGGTGGCCGAGCACCTGCCACACGACCAGTGGTGGGCGGCCATCGTGGTGATCGGCGGACTTGTGCAGTGCGCGGTACATCCGGCCAGCGCACCATCGAAGGACGCACTGCGCGTCGTTCTCGACGCGTTCCAAGCCCTCGGCAAAGAGCGGCAGGCCGAGATCACCCGGCACCTGGACATGATCTTCGACGGGGCGATGCAGGAGGAACTCGACCGACTGAACGCCGCGACCATTCCCGCGCAACGTGCGAAGGGGGAGCGATCCGAACGCGCGTGGAAGTACTTCCACCCCGATCCGACAGCACCACGACGGGCCACGCCGACACCACTGCGGAACGGAGAACCGAGGACCACCGCGTGGCTCGTCACGACGACCGGCATCGCTGGGCTCGGGCTGTTCGTCGCGCTGGGCGTCAGGACCGCCGGAGTCGGGTTTCTGATCCTGTTCCTGGTAGGCGTGCTGATCACAGGGCGGTTCGGGGCGCAGGTGCTGACCCCGTACCTCCGTCGGCGGATGAAGGAGGCCGAGCACGGCAGGAACCCGGCGGAGTTCGACGAGTACGAGGAACTCGGCGTGGAACTCAACCCCACTCAGAAGTTTGCCCACACGGTGTGGAAACGGATCCACTTCTACTTCGCCGTTCGCAGGCCCGTCACGAACAAGTACGAGTGGAACATGAAGACAAAGGGATTTCAGGCAGCGCTGCACTGGCGACTGGTCCGGCTGTACAGCAACAGACGAGTGGCGGTGCCCACGCTCAACTGGTTGATCCGCTGGCACGCCAAGCAGATCGCCGAGCAGTGGCGTGACGAGAGCCTGCCCGACTTCCGCCGGACACTACGCCCCAGGGCGTCCACGATCCTGTCGCTGACAGGCAGCGCGGTCGTCGCGGCGAGTGTCGCCGGACTGCTGGTCTCAAGCTCTACCGCGCAGGGATTCGGGCCCACGGTGACCTCGATCCTGCAGGTCGTCGCCGCCTGCTTCGCAGGCGCGGGCATCGCCTACCTGTTCGCCGACCGCCGTGCGATGACACAGGAGCAGGAGGCGCTGGACGAGTTCTTCGCGGATGAGCAACGCGAGTACCTGCGATGGCAGGAACGACTGCGGGACCGGCCGACGGACCTGGAGATGGCGAACTGGCTGGAGAGTGACAAGCACTACCTGAAGACGCTGGCCATGCGCCGCTGCGAGCTGAGCAGCCGGGAGATCATCGCCCACGTTGTACTCACCGCGGGGAAGCCGCGCGCCATGCGAGCCAGGGTCGTCAACGGTCCACCGCGATTTTCCAGGTATGTCGTGCTGGTCTTCCTCCTCACCCAGCACGGGGTCCGTGAGGTCGACGTCGACCTGAACTTCCTGACGGGCGCGATCTACGACGAGCGGCGCACCGCGTTCAAGTACGACGCGCTCGCTTCCGCCCGGGTGCTGGAGAAGGGCTTCCATTCCGCCGAGGGACAGCAGCACGTCGTGCTCCTCGGGCGGGACGTGCACCTGACCGAGAAGTCGGCGCTCGTGATCAGCCGGACCTTCGAGCTCGCCCTGGTCAACGACCAGAAGATCGAAGTGGTCGTCGACAACTACGAAGGCCTGATCGACGACAGCGCCACGGAGGACAGGAACAAGCTGGATGAGCTGGCGCTCGACTCGTCCGGTGTCGCGATCGCGCTGCACATCCTGGAGGCGGTCGCGGCGGAAGGCCGGGAGTGGATCACCCGGGAGCAGGACCGCCGGGACCGGCGATGGCGGGAATGGGAACGCGGTGGGCGTGACAGCACCGCGCTCGGCGGCCGACCGTGGCCGCCCCGCATCGGTCCCGCCGTGAATTCGTCGGAGAAGGGGAACATGCCATGACTGATCCAGTCTTCGTGTCGATCGCCGCGGCGCTCGCCGGAAAGTCCGTGACGTCGCTCTATGAGTTGGTGCGACGGAAGTTCGGTGGCAAGGGAGACGCCGCAGCGGCGCTGGAGGGGGTGCCGGGCGCGTCGCCGGACTCCGCCGAGGTCGCGGATCTGGCCGCACATCTCACCGCGGCGGAAGCCGGTGATCCAGCGTTCGGCCTCGAACTGCGCCACCTCTGGCAGCAGGTAGCGGCCACCCGCGACGGCGTCGTCAACCAGATCACCGGGAACGTGTCCGGGAAGGTGGTGCAGGCGCGGGACATCAAGGGCGGGGTCAGATTCTGATCTTGGACCGCTCTTGCAGTGGAGCGCGCTCCAGGTCCTGATCAGGCGCCGAGCCGGTGCAGGGTCCTCTTGGCGAGCAGGGCCGTGGCGAGGGCGGTGAGTGCGGCGCCGATGAGCAGCCCCAGCAGGCTGGGATGCCGGAGGGTATCGACGGTCCAGTAGTGCGGGAGGATTCGCAACGGCCACTGGACCGGGCCGGGTGCGAACCAGACGGCGGGTGCGATCGCGGTGGGCAGTAGTCCGAGGACCTTTAGCCAGGCGAGGCCTTCGACCTTGTTCCTGGCGACCGCGGCGCCAGTCCTCGGCCGCCATCCACAACCTCCTGTTAGCCACTAACATATTAGCGGCTAACATATCGGTTGGCCAGCATTACGGCGCCTGGACGGTCACCGCCATGGGGAGGTCGCCTGGAGCACCGTCGCGGACAACGCCTCCGTACGCAGGTGCGTGACGGCGAGGTACTCGGGATCGGCGACCATCCGACCGAAGGCCGTCCGGTCCGGGTAGCGCACGACCACGACCGCGTCCCAGCTCTGGCCGTCCTCGGCCACCAGGACCGTCGAGCCGCTGCCCGCGTACAGCACCTCGGCGCCGTACCGGGGCAGGAACGTGTCCCGCATGTGCCGCGAGTACTCGCGATAGGCGTCGAACCCGCCCTCGGCGAACCGCAACAGGTTGAGCATCACGACCGGACCGTCGCGATCCTCATCGAGAAAACGCGCCAGATCGGCCTCATCCGGTTCGACCACCATGCACACATGATGCCAACCGGGTGAGCCCCCGCGGCATCGGCGATGTCACCGGTTCCTCGACTTGATCGGCGCCGACCTTCGTTCGTCCGCACTGACGGGTGCCGTGGCCCAGCTCAGCAGGAACATGCCAACCGCGATGGCGACCATGGTGAACACGCCGCGCGGCCAGAACAGGTGACTGTCGAGGAAGGAGACGCACGCGGTCAACAGCGGCACCGCCCCGGGCACCACCCGCCAGCCCGCACGCGGCGTGATCCCTGCCACGACGCGAGTTCAACGGGGAAGCTGTGCATGAGCACCATCACGGAATCCGTCGACGTGCACGTACCCGTCGACGAGGCCTACAAGGTCCACAGCACGGGGCACGTCGACACCGTCCCAGCCGGACAGCACGGCCCCGACGCGGCGGTTCAGGTCCCGCAGCTGCGCCGGAACGAGCAGGACACGGAGTTCCCGCCCGGTGTCCACGGGATCGAATCGCGGACCGGTCCCGGCGCCGCGCGACACCCTGT
>NZ_JBARWZ010000312.1:0-17463 GCF_049647105.1 Actinophytocola sp. | reverse complement strand
GACCGGGCCCGCCGCGCCGGGGCCCGGTCTGCTCGCCACGACCGCCGAGACCTACCTGCCATGACCCGAGTCGTAGGGGGACAACACCCATGACCACCGAGACTCTCGCGGCCGACACCTGGTCGCCCTCGGCCGACCACGCCGTCGCCGCGTGCTGGCGCGGCCAGCACGACAACGCCATCGTCCTCGCGGGCGGCACGAAGATCCTCGTCGCGGGCGGCGCGGACGCCGAGGGCGCGGGGCTGCGGCAGACCGCCGTGTACGACCTCGCGCAGGACACGTGGTCGGCGACCGCGATGCTCGGCACCGCAAGGCAACTGCCCGCGCTCGCGCTACTGCCGGACGGGAAGGTGCTGGTGACCGGCGGCCGCGGCGGCGCGACCGGTCCGCCGCTGCGCACCGCGGAGATCTTCGACCCGGCGGCGAACTCCTGGCAGGCGACCGACGACATGGCGGTCGGCCGGTTCGGGCACAGCGCCACCGTGTTGTCGAACGGGCTCGTCCTCGTCGCGGGCGGCACCGCGCAGCGAACGGGTGGCGGGGTGGTGGCACTGCGGTCCTCGGAGCTTTACGACCCCGACGACGACGGCTCGTGGCAGACGGTCGAGGACGACATGACCGACGCCCGCACCGCACACACCGCGATCCCGCTGCAGAACGGGCAGAAGGTGCTCGTCTGCGGCGGCAGCGTGCCGGTCGGCGCGGCGGACGAGGCGGACCTGGCCTTCTGCGAGCTGTATGACACGGCGAACGCGACGTGGACGCCGACCGGGACCATGCACCATGCCCGCAGGGCGCATTCCGCGACCGCCATGACCGCCACGACCGTGCTGGTCGCAGGCGGCCGCGCACCAGGCGCGACCGGCGAGGGCTTCGACCCGTTCGCCCGCGCCACCGCCGAGGTGTACAACCTCGCCTCCCAGGCGTGGCAGGAGACGGCCCCGATGCCCGCAGGCCGGGCGTTCCACCGAGCGGTCTCACTGGGGGCGGGCAAGGTGCTGGTGATCGGCGGCGCCGACCACGTCGACAACGAGACCGGCTACCGGGGCGCGCTCCAGTTCGCGGCCGGCGCGTGGACGTCGTTCGCTGGTCTCGACGAGGGTCGCTGGGTGTTCGCCGCGGCGGCGTCCGGCACGACGGCGTTCGTCGTCGGCGGTGTCACCCGCACCGGGCTGGCGGCCGCCGCCACACCCGTCGAGCTGACCGCGACCGCCGAGCGGAGCGGCACGTGACCGACGGCGCCTACTCCTTCCTGCCCTGGCTGCGGACCGGGCTCACCACCAGGATCACGGGCGAGCCGGGGGTCGGCCGGGCGACCATCCCGGTCCAGCTGGAGCTGGCAGGCGACGCGCTCACACAGGGTGGCACGCCACCGCACAAGCCGGTCGTGCAGCCGGTGCAGCTGTACGGGCCAGGCGACGTCATCGGGATCGATCCGAGGGTGATCTCCCGGATGGAGCCGCCGCCGTTCGCCACCAACTTCGAGCCGAACTACCTGGCGCACCTCGAGTTCTACGAAGAGGACTTCGCGTGGCGCTACAGTCCGGCCGCGCCGGCCGCCACCGGGCGGCTCACCCCGTGGCTCGCGCTGGTCGTCCTCGCCGCGGCGGGCAAGGACGGCCCCGCCGAGTTCGAGGACGGCAAGGAAGGCGGCGGGCCGCTGCCGTTCATCACCGTCACGGCGCCGCAAGCCCTGCAGCCACCGGGAGAGCTGGGCGCGTTCGCGCACGTCCACGTCAACGGCGCGCTCGACGACGACCTGGTCGCCGACGACAGCACCGGCATGGGCACCGCGCTGTCGAACCTCGCCGCGGTGCTGCGGGACGCACCGGACAGCGCCTGCTCCCGCATCATGTGCCCCCGGCACCTGAAGCCCACCACCGGCTACCACGCGTTCCTGGTGCCCGCGTTCGAGACCGGCAGGCGGGCCGGACTGGGCATCGAGTCCGGGGAGATCTCGGCGACGACCCCGAGCTGGGGTGTGCCGGGCATGCCGGCGTCCGGACGGCTCCCGTACTACCACCGCTGGGAGTTCGCCACGAGCCCGGCAGGCGACTTCGAGTTCCTCGTCCGGCTGCTGAAACCCATAGAGGCCAAGGATCCGGTCGGCCTGCGGGACATGGACGCGCACCGCTCGCCCGGCTTCGGGCTGCCCGGCCTCACCACACCGACCAACCCCAGCGGTGTGCTGCGGCTCGGCGGCGCGCTCGCGCTGCCCGACTCCGACGACGTCATCGACCTGCACGAGAACTGGGACAACTACTACGGGCAGCAGAAGCCGACCGACCCGCCTGCCCCGCCGTACCCGAACCAGTGGCAGCGGGCGCTGGCCGGGTTGATCAACCTCGCCGAGGCCTACCAGCACCAGTCGGCCGAAACCGCGAACACCGGGCTGGCCGGGGAGATCCCCGACCTGGCAGGCGAGGTCGACCCGGTGATCACGCCGCCGCTGTACGGACGCTGGCACGCGCTCACCCCGAAGCTGCTGTCCACACCGGACGGTACCCCGCTGCCGGAGGCCGAGGTCCGCAACTGGGTGCACCGGCTCAACCTCGACCCGCGCTACCGGGTCGCCGCGCACTTCGGCACGAAGGTGGTCCAGGCGCGGCAGGAGGAGCTGATGGCCGCCGCCTGGGAGCAGCTCGGCGAGGCGCGGCGGGCGAACGCCTGGATCCGGGCCGCGCAGCTGGCGCGGGAGATCGGGATCCTCCTGCACGGCAAGCACATCGCGGTGCGGACCGGTGCGGTCGAGACCGCGGCCGGGTCGCTGCAGAACGGCAGGGCGCTGACGATCACCGCACCAACCCACCCGAAGGTGCTCGACAGTCCCGGCACGGCCACCGCGGCGGCCGAGCCCGGCGAGGTGTTCGCCGTCGGGTTCAAGGTCTCGCAGAGCCGGGTGGCGACGGCGCCCATGTCGCCGACCATGCGCCGGATCACGCGACCGGGCAGCAGGCTGATGAAGCGACTCGAGACGTCGCTGGACACGCTCGTGGCCCGGATCGACGAGCAGGAGGTCTCCGCCGCCCCGTCCCTCGACCCGCCGCCCGGCCTCGTCACACCGGCACGGCTGGCGCGACCGGTGCCCGCCGCGCAGCCGGTCCTCCGCGCGGTGGCGGCCGACGGCCGGTGGCGGCTGAACGTCCGCGACACCACCACCGCGGTGGTGACCGGACTCGACGCGAACACGACGATCATGGACAACATCGTCGCGGCGGTGAACCTGCCTGCCCGGCTGGCGCCGAAGGACGGCGAGCTGACCGAGGTGATGGCGTACCCGAAGTTCGACACGCCGATGTACACCGAGCTGCTGAGGATGTCGACGGACACCTTCGTGCCCAACCTCGGGCTGCTCCCGCCGAACTCGATCACCCTGCTGGAGAACAACCGCCGGTTCATCGAGTCCTACCTCGTCGGCCTCAACCACGAGATGGCCCGCGAGCTGCTCTGGCGCGAGTACCCGACCGACCAGCGCGGCACGCCGTTCCGCCAGTTCTGGGACCCGCGCACGGCGCCGCCGCGGCCGGACGAGTCCGCCGTGGCACGCCGCGAGCGGCTCTACGACATTCCGCCGATGCACGAGTGGGGCACCGGCGCCCGCCTCGGTGAGAACCCCAACCCCAAACCGGATCCCGATGCCCCGCCGCGCGAGAGCGACCTCGTCCTGGTGATCCGCGGCGAGCTGCTGCGGAAGTACCCGACCGCGGCGATCTACGCACACAAGGCAGAGTGGCCGGACAAGGTGGGCCCGCCCGGCGGTCCCGACAAGAGCGGTGAGCGGGTGCTGGCGAAGCTGCCCGTGGGTGTGGAGCCGCCGAGGAACCTGGTCCGGCTGCCGATCTACGAGGCCAAGGCCGACCCGGACATCTACCTGCTCGGTTTCGATCTCGGCGCGGACGAGGCACGCGGCGAGGACGGCGACCTCGGCTGGTTCTTCGTGCTGAAGGAACGGCCGGGCGACCCGAGGTTCGGGCTCGACGACGACCAGCCGGACGGGCCTGCTCCGGTCGAGGTGTGGAACGACCTGTCGTGGAGCAAGGTCGACCCGGGCGGCGGCGGTTTCATCCGGTTCGACGGCAACGTCAGCGTCCCGCTCGCGGAGTTCAACGGCGACGAGGACGACCCGGAGAAGCAGGAACAACGCGAGGACGACGAGAAGGTCAGACCGTGGCAGCCCGACATCGGTGCCGCCGACGCCGCCTACATCCTCTTCCAGGCTCCCGTCCTGGTGGCGATGCACGCACAGGAGATGTTGCCTGATGCCACTCAGCCTTGACTTCCCGGTGCTGCTGGGCCCGGTCCGCGTCGAGACCCGCTTCACCCAGTCCGAGCTGCTGATCCGTGTGTTCCCCGACGAGTGGTCGGTGAACAAGCTCGAGCCGCGGCCGACCCAGGCGGAGCTGACCGCGCTGGACGCGTACTGGGTCGCGCTGTGGGCCTCCGGCGGGTTGGCGGTGGGGGAGCAGCAGGCCTGGCACGAGCTGGTCGCGCGGATCCCGGCCGGGCGTGCCGCCTGGTTGCTGCGCAACCGGCAGCCCGCCAACCCCGCCGACCGCCCGCTCGGCGCGGCGACCGGCGCGGCCGTGCTCGTGGTCAGGAGCCCGCAGCCGGTCGCAGCGAACGACCGGCAACCCACCATCACGTACTGGACGGCGGTGTGGCGTGCGCACGGCGACCGTACGAAGCTGCGGAGCGCCGAGATCGCGTTGCTCGCGGCGGTCGGCGCGACCAGGACGGCGGCGATCAGGGCACGCCGTCCGTCCGGTGTGGACGCCGCCCCCGGCACGCCTGGCGACGTCGTCGTGGTGGCTTTCCTCGTGCTGCCAACGCCTTCTGCGGGCCAGATCGCGCAGGAGTCGTGGACCGTGGCCGCCACGGCGGCGTTGCTGCCCGACCGGTTCACCGTGTTCGGGTATGTCGGCGACACGCTCGTGTTCGCCAAGACCGGCGGGCCGGTTCGCCAGGGGCTGGCGGTGAGCCCCAACCCGAACGAGCCCGCCGCGACCCAGCTCAAGATCAACGAGACCACCGGCGCGCTGACCGTGCCACCTGCCCTGCGCTGGCTGACCAGCTTCGACGAAGCCGTCACGGCGGGCATGGGCATGCGGGTCACGCTGCAGCCCGCCTTCCACGACGGCGTCGACCGGCTCGTCGTGCTCGGTCTGCGTGAACAGGCCACGCCTGCCCAGACCGCGGCCGCGCTGGGTGGCCTGCTCGCCGACCAGCTGCACAGCACGTCCGGTCTCAGCCTCCTGCCACAGGGCACGCCGACGAACAACTCCGAGGAGCGGCCGGCGGGCCAGGACCCCGCCACCGAAGCCGACGGCGCACTGTCCACAGTGGCCGGTTTCGCCGCGGCAGGCGACTGGACCACCAAGACCGACGGCGAGTGGTTCGCCGAGCTGCTCGGGATCGACCCGGCCGTGCTGGCGGGGGTGCCGAACGCGGACGGCACCGACCGCCGTGACGCGCGGGCCGCGCACACCGCCCTGTGGCCTGCCACCTGGGGTAACCACCTGCGTGCGTTGCTGTCCGGGGTGCTGACCCCGGAGCAGATCGAGGAGACCCGGCAGTTCTTCCTCGCCAACGTGTCCGGCCGGGGGCCGCTGCCCTCGGTGAAGATCGGCCGCCAGCCGTACGGGATCCTGCCGACGACCGTGTTCTCCCGGCTCGCGTTCCCGGCCGCCGCGTCGCACAGGACCGCGCTGAACGCGATCCTGGCGCAGCTGGCCCAGCAGTGGCACGCCGCGCTGGAGCACGTCGCCAGCCTCGACGAGCCCGGCGTCGACCGGCACCAGGCACTGCTGGACATCCTCGCGCTGCACCCGACTTCGGCCGAGTACAACTTCCGCTACGCGCAGAGCATGGCGACCGTCGCGGACAGCGAGGACCTGGCCGCGCTCACCGAACCCGTGCGCGCGCTGCTCACCCGGCTCGGCGCGCCGGACACGTCTCCCGACCTGGTGCGGGGATTGTTCGCCGACGCGGCCGAGACCATGGTCGCCCCGGTGGTCGACGACCGGCCACTGTCCGAAAAGGACCGGATCCGGCCATACACCACCGACGGCCGCGACTACCTGACCTGGCTCGCCGAGAGCGACCTGGCCACGATCGGCGGCGAACTGGGCTTCGACGACGACGTGCCACCGTCGGCGCTGCTGTACCTGCTCGCGCGGCACGCGGTCCTGCTGGCGTCGACCGGTTCCGTTGCGCCGGAGCTGGCCGGGGCGCTGACGATCCTGGCCGGGCTGTCCACCGCGAAGCTGGAGCGGGTGTTCGCCGAGCACCTCGACTGCGCCACCTACCGCCTGGACGCGTGGCGGCTCGGCCTGGTCAACGAGCGGCTGGCAGAGCTGCGCTACGGCCAGGACGGTACCGGTCAACCGGTACGCGGCCTGCACCTCGGTGCCTACGGCTGGCTCGAGCACGTCGACAGGAACACCGATCCGGTGGACATGGTCACCGTGCCCGCCGACCTCACCTCGGTGTTCGGCGCAGGCCAGCTCCCGCACGACCGCGAGAACGCCGGGCACATCCACACCCCGTCACCTGCCCACGCCAGAACCGCTGCGGTGCTGCGTGCCGGATACCTCGCGAACGCCGACGCCGACAAGCCGAACGTGTTCGCCGTGAACCTCAGCTCGGAACGCGTCCGGATCGCGCTGACCATCGCGGACGGGATGCGACAGGGACAGTCGCTCAGCGCGCTGCTCGGCTACCGGTTCGAACGCGGGCTGCACGACCGCGACGTCGGGCTCGACGAGTTCATCGCCCGGCTGCGCCTGAAGTTCCCCCTGCGTGCCAACAAGATCGAGGAGACCATCCCTGAGCAGGACGATCTGGCCGCGCCGACGAGCATCGAGCAGGTCGAGGCCCGCAACGTGATCGACGGGCTCGCCCTGCTGCGGCACGTGAACGCCCTGCGGGACACCGCGCCGCCGGACGAGAAGTTCCCTGACGACTACCCGTTCGGGTTCGACGACCTGTTGGAAGCGAACCCGACCCAGATCGGGTACCTCCGGGCCGAGGTGAACGGACTGCGCAACGCGCTGGACGCGGTCGCCGACGTTGCCGTCGCCGAGGGCGCCCACCAGGCGTTGCAGGGCAACACCGAACGCGCGTCGGCGGCACTCGACGCGTACGCCAAGGAAGGGCTCCCGCCCGCGCCGTCGGTCGTCGAGACACCGCGCAGCGGGACCACGCTCACCCACCGCTTCGCACTGCAGCTCACCCCGGGCCTCGGCCCGGACCACGGCGCACCGGTGCTCGGCCACAACAAGCCGCGGGCGCAGGCCGAGCCCTCGGTCAACGACTGGCTGCCGTCGGTGCTGCCGAAGCCGTCGAACGTCGCGGCGCTCGTCACCTGGCACGACGACGATGGCGACCCGCACGCACGCCCGGTCACCCAGGCGGAGGCCGGGCTGTCGCCGATCGACCTGCTGTGGGCGCTGCGGCCTGCGGACCAGGCCGCGATGACCGACCTCGACGACCGGATCCTCGGCGTCGTCATCGAGGACGAGGAACCGAGGCCGGACTTCGAGCTGCACATCGAGTACACCACCCGGGTCGGGGGCAAGGTCACCTTCTTCGAGGTCTCGCCGCTGGTCGCGGCGGTGCGCACGCTACTGACCACGTCCCGGCCGCTGCGCCAGAGCGACCTCGTGCCCGCCGCGGGTGCCGCCGCCGTGGACCGTGCCGAGGACGACGCCGTGTCGCTGCCGAAGAACCGCCCGGTCGCCGTGCTGGCGTCCCTTGACGACCTCATCGAGGACGTCGCCGATATCACCGGCGACCTCGGCCAGCTCTACCCGGAAGGCGTCCCACCGAACCGCAACGCCGTGCTCGCCGGGATCGACACGTTCCTGAGCCGCTACGCGCGGCTGGCGGTGACCGCGAGCGGGTTCGGCCTGGTGCGCAGCGGGTGGGGTGAGCTGGCGCAGTGGCGGCGCGGGGTGTTCGCCGACGTGCTGGCCGGAGTCGCGACGCTCGCCACGCGGATGGCGGCCCCGCTCGCCGAGGCGAACGACCTGCTCGACCAGTACGAGGCCCTTCCGAACCCGACCCCCAACGAGCAGCGGTTCCAGCTGCTCGAGAAGGCCGAGCGGACCCTCACCACCAAGCCGGGGCCACGCAACAACACCCCGTCACAGATGCGTACCCGGGTCCGCAACCTGCGGAACACCTTCACCAGTGAGCTCAACGGACTCACGCAGATGGCGGGCACCAACGAGACGACCCTGCACGACCTGCTCCCCGCGGTCGCGCAGCGGATGCCGCCTGCCGAGTTCGACCCGCAGGGCCTCGACCTGACCCCGTTCCAGGACCGGATCGTCGCGTTCGGGGCGGAACTGCTGGTACGGGCCCGAAAGCTGGCCGACGAACTGGCCGCACGGCGGGTCGCGGCGACGACCGCGCTGGCGCTGTACGACACCGCCGCCACCGGGCCGGACCGGGTCCGCGCCGGGACCGACGCGCTCAAGGCGCTGCTCGGCGAGGACGTCCTGTCCGTGCCCGAGTTCACCCCGCCGTCGGCGGTCATCCAGCAGTGGCGCAAGGCACGCACCGACAGCGACAAGCTCGTCGCGCATCTCAAGCCCGCCAGGGACTTCCCGGTCGACGACTGGCTGGCGGGGATGGCGCGGGTGCGGGACAAGCCGAGGCTGTGGGAGCACACGATCCTGCTCGCCGACGCGTTGCTCGGGCCTGGCGGGCTGCTCGGCACCGGCGTGCTCGACTGGCCGGAACCAGAGCTGTCCCCGGTCCAGCTGCCCTACGTGCAGAAGGATCACTGGCTCGGCCTCGAGTTCGCGAAGGACCCGAACCTGCCCGACCAGCTCGACGAGGACCGCCTGCTGTTCACCGCGCACTACGCGGCCAACCTGAACAGCAACCAGCAGTGCGGGCTCCTGCTCGACGAGTGGACCGAGGTCATTCCCTCGGAACGGGAGACCACCGGCGTCGCCGTGCACTACAACGGGCCGGACTCCGAACCGCCGCAGGCGATGCTGCTGGTCGTGCCGCCGGTGCGGGTGGCGGGCGGGCAGTGGGCGACCACCGACCTGGTCGACGCGGTCACGGAGACATTCGAGCTGGCGAAGACCCGCGCGGTCGAACCGGCACACGTCGGCGCGACGGCGTTCGCGCAACTGCTGCCCGCCGCGGTGTTGCCTGGCACCGACCTCGCGCAAGCCAACCTGCGGTGGAGGACAGTCCGATGACCGATCCTGGCCAGACGTGGAACCGGCTGGAGGGCCGCCCACGGACCACCGAGTTCGTCCGCGCACTGCGCGCGGAGGTCCGGGATCCGTTGTGGCTGCTCACCCGGCAGTGGCAGCTCGGCGAGTTCCTCGGCACCGACGGCGGCTCACCGGTGACCATGACGTACTCGGTCGCACAGTCGCGGCCGAGCCGGTTCCGGCCGTTCGGTGGCCCGCCGGAGGACCTGCCGACCGACCGTCCACTGGAGACAGTCGCGGAACGGCGGCGCCTCACGTTCGCCTACGGCACCGAGAAGATCTCCTTCGATCTGCGACTCGCCATCGGTCACCGCTGGTTCAAGATGCTCGGCCGGGTGGGTTTGCTCGGCCACGTGTTGAAGTACGAGGAGCAGTACGCGAAGAAGTACCCGATCAAGCTGCCCACCGCGGCTGATGTCACCCAGCGCGCCAACCCGGCGGTGTGGGCCACGATGCAGGCGGTCGCAGGCCGCCGCATGGACGGCTACGAGCTGTACCTGCACGTGAAGGGCGGCGGCGACGCCGATGCGGGGATCAATACCATCCCGATCCTGCACCACACCCCGCTGGTCAACGCGGGCAAGCGGCTCGTCGCGTGGTTCGACGCGCTGATCGACCAGCCGACCGGTGTCACGTCGGCGGACCCCGACGGGAACACGACGTGGGACCCGCGCAGGCTGGAGCACCGGTTCTCGATCGCGGCGTCGGCGGTGGGCGGGGGAGAGAAGACCCTGACCGCGCGGGAGTACCCTGGCGGTCAGCTCGACTGGCACGCGTTCTCCGTGGACCCCGGCCCGCCGATCGGTGGTGCGGTGGCGCCCGAACCGGCACTGGCACGGACGGTGTTCCCGGCGCCGGTCCGCTACTCGGGGATGCCGCTGCCGCGCTGGTGGGCGCTGGAGGACGGGAAGACCAACTTCGCCGCCGTCCGTCCGGACAGCACCGACCTGGCCCGGTTGGTGTTCCTGGAGTTCGCGCTGGTGTTCAGCAACGACTGGTACCAGGTGCCGTGCGACCTCCCGGCCGGCACGGTCGCACGAATCCGTGGCCTGGTGGTCACGGACGTGTTCGGCCACCGGCAGTGGGTCACCCCGGCAGGCACGGGCTCCGACGAGGACTGGCAACGCTGGTCGATGTTCACCCTGGACACCATCGGCAGCGACGACGTGCCTGCGGACACCGACCTGTTCCTCCCGCCGAGCGTCCCGAAGGTGTCGGAAGGCCCGCCGCTGGAAGAGGTCCTGCTGATCCGCGACGAGAACGCGAACCTGGTGTGGGGCATAGAACAGACGGTCCGCATGCCGACCGGCGAACCACACCGGGGCGCGGAGGCGGCCGCGGAGGTGCTGGCGTACCGCCGAGGACAGGCAGGCGCGGCACCACCCCCGGACCAGCCCAGAGCCCCCCTCTCGTACACGGCGATGAACACCATCCCGGAACACTGGATCCCGTTCATCCCAGTACATGTCGAAGGCGACAACCGCGAGATCCAGCTCCAGCGCGCGGCGATGCCCGGCGCCGTCGACGGCGAGCCGGTCCGGCCGAGAACCTCGTTGCTACGCGAGGGATTCGACCGGGGGCAGCGGTACTTCGTCAACGAGGAGGAGGTACCGCAGGCAGGTACCCGCCTGTCGATCGCGTACAACAGAACCCGCTGGCGGGACGGCCGCGTGGCGGTCTGGCTGACCGCTCATCGGGGCGAGGGCCGGGGCCAGGGTTCCAGCGGCCTCCTCTTCGACCTCCTCACCAGCACACCGCCGCCCGCCGAGTGAGTCGAGCGCTCCCTCGGTGTTCCAAGCTTGCTGTCGAATTGCCGAATGGCTGGAGTGTCACAGGTTCGCGTCGAGAAACTCCGTGAGTTGGCCTTTGCTCAACGCGCCGGTCTTGCGGGCGCCATCTTGCCCGTTGTTGAACATCAGCAGGGTGGGAATGCCGTTCAGGTCGTATTTGGGCCCGGTTTCCGGGTTCTGGTCGATGTTGAGCCCAACGATGGAGAGGCGGCCCGCGTACTCGACGGCGACCTCATCGAGGATGGGCATCATCATCTTGCACGGACCGGCCCATTCGGCCCAGAAGTGGACCAGCATGGGCCCAGACGCTTGAAGGACATCTCTCGCGAACGAGTCGTCGGTCACGTCCCCGACCTTGTCACTCACCGATGGTCCCCCGTTCCGTCGATCAGCCTTTCCTCGAACGTAGTCCCGCCGAGGGCTCGCGCACAACAGAAGCGTTTCCTTGTGCTGCCTGGTGGATTCGCACGCCAGTGACGTGAGGCCCGCGTGGCGGGACCACGTGCGCTCGGTCAGGCCGAGGTGACCGTGTCCAGGGCGGCCACGGGCTCGGTGGCCGTGGCGACCCACCAGTCCGCCGTGCCGGTGGCTCGTGCGAGTACGGTGCGGGCGAGGCCACCGTCGGGGATCTCGCGCACGTCGAGCTGAGCGGGGAACCGCGTGGCGGGTGGCATGGTGTTGGCGTAGGACTCCAGCGTGATCGGCTTGCCAGCCCGCAGTGCCTCGTCGGTGGCGGTGGTGGCGGTCACCACGCCCGTGGCGCGCAGATAGGCGACCTTGCCGCCCTGCCGCGGCGTGACCTTGTGCACGGTCAGCGCGAACCGTGTCGTCGCCGATTCCGGGTCGAACCCGCGCAGGCGGACCGTACGGCCGAGGCTGCGGAACATGAACCAGCCCCACGTGGGCACGATCAGCAGCAGCGCCACCGGGATCAGCCAGTCCATGAAACCGGTGGTCGACTCGGTGAGCACCAGGGTGTTGGTGCGGTCGTTGAGGTAGGCGGTGAACGTGTCGCCGACGTTGTGTTCGTCGGCGATCAGCTTGTCCCGCTGCTGCTCACCCTGGTAGACGTACTCGACCCACAGCGCGCGGGCCTGTTCGATGTGCCGGGTTCGTCGCGAACCGGTGGACCGCGGTTTCGTCGTCTCCTCGGTGGCGGTGACGGTCACCTCGGTGTGGCTGTCGGAAAGCTTGTGTACCAGGGCGTTGCCGAGGAACACCGTGAAGCCGAGCGCCACGACCCAGACCAGTACCGAAACGGTCACTCTGCGCAGCTTTCGTGCGCAGTACTTCTGGACGAGCGGCGACGTGGACATTCTTCTCCCTGCGGATCATGGACGCGAGATGGACCGCGAGCATGAGGCATCGCAGCGGGTGGCGCGTGTGCCCGTCACCGTAGGGATCGGCACCGCGCGATGGTGTCGGGTGAACACCCCTCAATCCGAAGTGGACCGTACCCGGATGCCGAGCGCAGGCCGTGCTGGGACGTAGTATCTGCCTCGTGTGGCGAGTCTCCGCGCATAACGATGACGTGACCAGTTTCGAGGTAGTGGTGTACCTGCTGATGACAGTCTGCTCGTTCTCGTTCGACGACGCACTGGCCGTGACGCGCCGGATCGAACGCGACGGTTCGGTGGACGTGGCCGCGTTCGACGAGCGCGGCGAGGCGGAGGCGCTCGTGGTGACGTTGTTGCGCCGGGGCGTGCATGCGATGGTGCGCTCGGCATGAGTGGCCAGGGCGAGCTTCAGTACGGGTTGACCGACGACTACTTCGACGCCGTCCCGGTCGCGGACGGGGTGGCGTTGCGCATGTCGGACAACGCCGCATGGGTGCTGGTGACGGCACTGGACCAGCTGGTGTGGTTCCTCGACGACGACGAGGTGCCGCGGCGCGGGCGTTTCCGCCGCACACGCCGGCCGGACGCGGTGCTGCGGGACATGTTTCCCGACGCCGTCCCCGATGGCAGGGAGGCCGCCGCCTTCCGGGAGCGGCACGCCGCGACCTTGCGCGACACGGCGGCGGTTCGCCGCGTGCGGGACCGGTGCACCCGGGGTGCCGAGCACGTGATCGACCAGGACGAGGTGGACGACTGGATCGTCGCGCTGGGACTGGTCCGGTTCCTGTACCGGCGCCGTGGCGACGCACCGGACGAGTTCGTGGTGTGGATGAACTATGTCCAGATGATGCTCGTCGCCACGCTGGAGCCCAGAATCGCGCAGCACCCGGCTAATTAGGGCCCCGTCCAGGCTGGACGGGGCCCTAATGTCCGTCGGCGCGGTGGCCGGAGCAGAACACGCACCGGCAGGGGAGCACGGTCCGGGCTGAGCTAATCAGGTGTCACGAGTTCGTGTCCTTGGTTGCCAGGTCGGTGGCGGGCTCTTCTTTGGTGGCCGGCTTCTTCTTGGGTGTCATGGGGGCGTTGCGTTTGCTGATCAGCACCAGGACTATCGCGGTGGTGACGACCGCGAGGATGCCCGAGGTGAAGAGGACTGCCGTGGCGCCGGTCGAGATGCCGTCGGCGATGACCTGTTCCATGCCGACTCGGGATTCGGCGGGGGTGAGTTCCAGTACCCGTTGTGTGTCGCCGTTCGAGGCGGCTTCGACGATGGCGTCGCGGGTGGTCGGGTCGAGTGCCGGGTCGGCCGCTATGACGTCGCCGATCCGGGATGTGTAGAGCACGCCGAGGACGGCGGTGCCGATGCCGGCGCCGATCGAGGCGAGGCTGGTGATCGTGCCGGCGACCATCCCGGCCCGTTCCTTGTCGGTGACGTTCATCGCGACGGCCATCACCGGTGCGCCCGCGATGCCGCCGCCGGTGCCCCACACCAACAGTGGGAAGGCCAGTAGCCACGGTGTCACCGTGGGGCTGAACACCAGGGCCAGCCACAGTGCGCCGATCGCCTTGCAGATGTAGCCGGTGGCGATGACGTAACCCGGCGCCAGCACGCCGAGCATCTTGCCGCCGACGATGCCTGCGACGATCTGGGCGATGAACACCGGAGCGAGCAGCAGGCCGCTCTCGGTCGGGCTCAGGTGCAGTGAGTTCTGGAAGTACTGCACGAAGTACACCGTGCCGCCGATGGTCAGCACGCGGGACATGAAGATCGCGATGGCCGAACCGGTGAACGCGGGCTTGCGGAACATCTTCAGGTCGAGAGTCGGCTTCTCGGCCTTGGTCTGCACGACGAAGAACACCGCGAGGAACACCACCGTCGCGGCGAACTGGGTCAGCGTCGTCACCGAACTCCAACCCTGCTCCTCGCCGCGTAGCAGGGCGAAGTTGCCGACCGCGAGCGCGGCGATGAGGAGCACGGTGCCGGTCCAGTCGATGGAGCCGCGCTTGCCCTCGAACGGCGCGTCCTCGGGCAGAGTGCGAAGGCCCATCAGGTACGCCACGATCCCGAAGGGCACGTTGATGAGGAAGATCGCGCGCCAGCCGAGAGCATCCACCAGCACGCCGCCCAGCAGGGGAGCGATGAGGCTCGCCGCCGTGGCGACCGTGCTCCACTTCGTGATGGCCATGTTGCGTCGCTGGCCCTCGAACTGGTGCGCCAGCAGGGGAAGCGCGTTGACCATCAGGATCGCGCCACCGATGCCCTGCGCCACGCGGGCGAGGTCGAGCACTGTCGTGGAGTTCGCGAGACCGCAGGCGAGAGAGGCGAGCGTGAACAGGGCGATGCCTGCCAGGTAGACCTTTCGCCTGCCCAGCCGGTCGGATAGCGTGCCGACGACCTGGGTGACCGCGCCCATGGTGATCATGTAGGCGACGACCACCCACTGGATGCTCGCCAGCGTGCCGCCGAGATCTGCCTGTATCTCCGGCAGGCCGATGGTCACGATCGTCATGTCGATCACGACCAGCGCGGTACCCGCGATGACCAGGGCCAGTACGGCGCGTGCCCGCGCCGATGGCGATTCGGGTGCGCTGGCCTCGGCTGACGACGTCACGCCTGTTCCCTCCTTGTGGTGAAGTAGTCACTTCGCGTGACCGAAGCCAGAAGGTAGCCTAACCTAAATAACATATGCAAGTATGCGCGTAACCTAATCTTTTGGTTGAGGCGAGCCGCCGGGGGCGGCCGGCGCCGGTTCACCCGCCGTCGGTGATCATCCCGATCTCCCGCGCCAGGATGACCGCCGAGACACACTGGTCGACCGAACTCGCCGGCGTGCTGCATCTTGCAGGCCGGTTCGCCGAGGTACCGGTGGCCGACCAGACCGACGAGGCCTTCGGCTGACCTGCTCCGCTATCCCACACCCGCGTCGCTCGCCGGATTCCTGACGGCGGATCCTTCTTCCGACCAGGCCGCCGCCCGCGGCGGGGATCGCGCGGCACGCCGGCTGCGCGCACGAGACCGGCGAGGCTCCTCATGACGGAGGTTCCGCTGCTGCGGAAATCCCGGCGGACACCGATGATCCATACTGGGAATTCAGTTTCGGCGGCACGCCGATATTCGTGGTGTGCAACACACCCGCGCACGTCGAACGAAACAGCAGGCACAGTCCGGGGTTCCTGATCACGTTCCAGCCGCGCTGGGTCTTCGAAGGACTCAAGGAGGGCACCCCGAGGGGCGACGCGGCCCGGCGGGTCATCCGGGGGCGCCTCCGCCGGTTCGACCAGGGTGCACCTTCACCGGTGCTCGGTTCGTACGGCGACCCGCGTAACCGGGAATGGCGGCAGTGCTTCCTGCCGGACAACGACGGCGACGACGCGAAAGGCGGTTCCTGTCCCTTCGAGGCTCGCACCCGGGCGAACGTACTGGAATCCTGACAGCCGGCACGGTCCGCGACCAGTGGGACGGGATTCTCGGTGAATGGTCTACCTGCGGTTCTCTCGGTCAACGTCGGCCGGTCGATCCCGACCGGCCAGTCGACGGTGGGTTTCACCGGCATCGACAAGTACCCCGTGGCCGGTCCCGTCGAGGTCAGTTCGCCAGAACGGCGGGACGGTAGCGGGCTGGCGGGAGACGTTATCTGCGACGGAAGCTGGCACGGCGGCCCCGACCAGGCGGTGTACGCCTACGCCCGCGAGGACCTGGACGACTGGCAGAGCGAGATCGGCCGCCCGCTTCGGTCAGGGATGTTCGGCGAGAACCTCACGACCGCGGGCGTGGACGTCACCGAGGCCCTCGTCGGCGAACGATGGCGGATCGGCGGCGGCTGCGTACTCGAAGTCTCGGCGCCTCGAACACCCTGCCGGACGTTCGCGTGGTGGCTGGCGGAGAAGGGGTGGGTCCGTCGTTTCGTCGATCGCGGAAGCCCGGGCGCCTACCTGCGGGTCATCACGCCCGGCACGGTCATGGCGGGCGAACCCATCACCGTGGAGAGCCGGCCGGACCACGCGGTCACGATCAGCGTGGTCTTCCGGGCGATCAACGGCCGGCCAGACCTGCTTCCGCTGGTGCAAACAGCGGGCGAGACCCTGTCCGACGGCGTGCGCCGCAGAATCCACCGCCGCCTCACGTCACAATCCTGACGACGAGTTGGCTGGGCGGGTACCGCACGCCAAGGTCCCGCTGGACGGCGAGCCGGTATTGGTAGTTGGAGGCGCTCCAGATGACATGTGTGGTGCTCGTGCACGGTCAATGGCACGACCCGCGGCATTTTGATCTCATCGCCGATCCGTTGCGTGCGTCTGGAGTCGTGGTCTCCGCTCCAGAACTGCACAGGGGCTCATTGGCGGCGGACACCGCGGCGGTGCAGGCGGTTGTGGATGACCTACCGGAACCGCCGATCGTGCTGGGCCACTCCTACGGGGGTTCGGTGATCACCGGCCTCACCGGTGCCGCCCACCTCGTCTACCTGGCGGCGTTCGTGCCCGACGCTGGCGAGAGCGCGGCCGGCCTGGGCCGCTCGACCCATCTGATCGGGCCCGTGATCGTGCCGCTGGAGAACGGCTTCACCCAACTCGATCCGGCAATGGCGGCAGAGGCGATGTACGCGGGGTGTGCGCCGGATCGAGCCGCTTGGGCGGTCGGACTGCTGCGCCCTCAAGGGCCGGGCTGCGGCCGAGGTGTGCCGGAACGTCAGGCGTGGCGGAACACGCCATCGACGTTCGTAGTGTGTTCCAAGGACCGTGCCGTCTCCCCGAGACTGCAACGAGCCATGGCACGACGGTGCGGGAGAACGGTCGTCTGGGATACCGGCCACGCCCCGTTCGTGACCAGCCCCGAAGTCGTCGTCGACCTGCTGCGCGGCACTGGATGAGAGCTAGTGGCAAGGCCGTGAAGTTAGGTGGTTGTGGTGTTGGTCAAGGGTCTGCCGGTGTCAGGATGTGGATGCTGATGGTGGCTTTGTAGCTGGTTCGGTCGGTGTTGGGGCCGCGAGCTTGGTATTTGGAGATGGCGCGTTTGACGATGCGCGGGCAGACCCGCAGTCGTCGGGCGGGCATGAGGTTTGCCAGGACGTGTCGGCCGATGGTGCCGACCAGGTCGATGGT
>NZ_JBARWZ010000311.1:0-29106 GCF_049647105.1 Actinophytocola sp. | reverse complement strand
GCCCCCGCCCGCGCAGCCGCGCCTCGCGCCCACCCCGGAGAGGGTCAACAAGCGGCTCAAGGCGGCCCATGACGCCGAGCGTGCCCGCGCGGCCCGCCGGTCGCGGCTGCCCTCGCAGGCGCCGCAGTTCCTGCAGCCCTCACCCCAAGACTCCACCCACGACCCCGCCGTCACCCCGGCGCACCAGGGACCAGTCATGCCTCCTGAGTTCAGTTCTGCATCCACGCCCGCCGCGCCTACGCCTCGGCGGGGTCAGCGGCCGGGATCGACACCCCAGTTCCAAGCCGCCGGAGGGCCGCGTCGACGTGGCGCCACCCCGCCGCCGGCTCGTCCGATCCGCACGGCGTCGGTGCCGCCACAGTTGCAGTTTCGGCCCGCCACGCCGCTCGCGCGGCAGCCGTCGTCGCCACCCAGGCCGGCGTCTGCTCCTGCCGCGCCGGTGTTCCGGCAGGCACAGCCCGAGCCGCGTATCGGTGACGCCTACCGGCGCACCCAGTCCGTTCCGCCGCCGGTGTTCCGCGCGCCGAAACCCGCTCCAGGAGGTGAAGGGAAATGAGTCAGCCGGTAAGGATTCCCGCCGACGTCGACCGCGAGGACCGGGTGATCGGTCCGCTGACCGCACGGCAGCTGCTCATCCTCGCTACCACCGGGATCGTGCTGTACGGGACGTACAACATCACCCGCGATTTCGTGCCACTGGTGGTGTTCCTCATCGTCGCCATCCCGATCGGGGTGACCGCCGCCTTCCTCGCGCTGGGCCAGCGCGACGGCATCACCCTCGACCGGTTGGTGCTCGCGGCGTTGCGACAGCGGATGAGCCCACAGCACCGAGTGGCCGCGCCGGAAGGCATCCGCCCGGCCCCCGAGTGGCTGGGCAGCCAGGTCACGAACGCCAGCAGCAAGGCCCGCACCAAAGCGAAGGACGGCGCGGATGCTGCGGCGTCGGCGGTCTCGCCGGCCGCGCTGCGGCTGCCCGCCGAAGCGGTCACCGACACCGGTGTCATCGACCTCGGCAAGGACGGCGTCGCCGTGGTCGCGGTGTGCTCCACGATCAACTTCGGGCTGCGCACCCCCGCCGAGCAAGAGTCCCTCGTCGCCTCCTTCGGGCGGTATCTGCACTCGCTGACAGCGCTGGTGCAGGTGCTGGTGCGCGCGGAACGACTGGACCTGTCCAGGCAGATCGCCGAGCTCCGCGAACAGGCCGGCGGGCTGCCACACCCGGCGCTGGAACAGGCGGCGCGCGAGCACGCCGAGTACCTCGACCAGCTCGGCCGCGCCACCGATCTGCTGCGCCGCCAAGTCCTGCTGATCCTGCGCGAGCCGCTGCTCACCACAGGACCGACCGACGGGCTCGGCGGCGCCTCGCCACTGGCCGCGTTGACCGCGAAACGTAAGGCCGCCAAGCAAGCCGCCTTGCTCGATGACGCGACCCGGCGGGCCGCAGAGGCCCGGCTGGTCCGCCGGCTCGGCGAGGCAGTCGAGCTGCTCTCCCCGTCCGGGATCGTGGTCACCCCGCTGGACGCCGGACAGGCCACCGCAGTGCTCGCCGCAGCCTGCAACCCCGACAGCGTGATCCCGCCGAACTCCGATCTCGCCGCCTCGGACGAGGTCATCACCACCGCCCCGGACGAGAGCTGGGACACCAGCGCGTTCGGCCCCGCCGCGTTCCCCACCGACGACGAGTTCAGCGAGGCCGAGAACGCCTGGGACGACGACTTCGACGACACCGCCGAGGACCCCGACGACTACGCCAACTCCGCGGGGAGGTACCGCTGATGAAGACCAAGGACAAGCGCCGCGGCCGGAAGCCCCAAAGCGTGCAACCGCCGCTCGGGCGTGCCAGCGCGTTCACGCCAGACGCCATCTCCGTCCGTCCTCGTGCGCTGGAAGTTGGTGGCGAATGGGTCGCGAGTTTTGCCGTCGTCGGCTACCCACGCGAAGTGCACAACGGGTGGCTGCAGCCGCTGCTGACCTACCCCGGCAGGGTCGACGTCTCGCTGCACATCGAGCCGATCGACCCGGTCACCGCAGCCAACCGACTCAAGAAGCAGCTGTCGAAACTCGAAAGCGGTCGCCGGCACACCAGCGAGAAAGGCCGGCTGGTCGACCCGCACGTCGAAGCAGCCACCGAGGACGCCTACGACTTGTCCGCACGGGTAGCCCGTGGCGAGGGCAAGCTTTACCGGCTCGGGCTGTACCTGACTGTGCACGCCCCGTCCGAGGAGGCTCTCGGTGACGAGGTCGCGGCTATCCGGTCGCTGGCGGCGTCGCTGCTGCTGGACTGCAAACCCACCACGTACCGCAGCCTGCAGGGCTGGATCACCAGCCTGCCCATGGGTCTCGATCTCGTGGGCATGAGGAGGACGTTCGACACCTCGGCGTTGTCGGCGGCCTTCCCGTTCACGTCGCCGGACCTGCCGCCGCCAGACCCGACGTCGGTCGGCGCGCCGAGCGGAGTGCTCTACGGCTTCAACGTTGGCAGCCAGGGCCTCGTGCATCACGACCGGTTTGCCCTGGACAACCACAACAGCGTGATCCTCGGCCGCTCCGGCGCGGGCAAGAGCTACCTGGTGAAGCTGGAGTTGCTGCGCTCGCTGTACCGCGGGATCGAGATCCACGTCATCGACCCCGAGGACGAGTACGCCCGACTGGCCGCCGCGGTCGGCGGCACCTATGTGCACCTCGGCGCAGAGCAGGTCCGCCTCAACCCGATGGACCTGCCGATCCACACCCGCCCGGACGGGCGCCGCACCGCGCCGCGCGACGCGCTGATCCGCCGGTCACTGTTCCTGCACACCGTGATCTCGGTGCTGCTGGGCAGCGAACTCGAAGCGACCGAACGGGCCGCGCTGGACCGGGCCATCACCGCGACCTACCAGCGCGTCGGCATCACATCGGACCCTCGAACCTGGACCCGCCCGGCGCCACTGCTGGCCGACCTCGCCGAGGTCCTCGCCGACACAGGTGACCCCGCCGGGCTCGAGCTCGCGGCACGGCTGCACCCGTACGTCACCGGCGCCTTCTCCGGGCTGTTCTCCGGGCCGACCTCGACCCGCCCCGAAGGGCACCTGGTCGTGTTCTCACTACGGGACCTCGCCGACGAGCTCAAGCCGATCGGCACACTGCTGACACTCGACTCAGTCTGGCGGCAGGTCTCCAACCCGGCCATCCGCAAACCCCGGCTGGTCGTGGTCGACGAAGCCTGGCTGCTGATGAAGGAACCCGCGGGAGCCGAGTTCCTGTTCCGGATGGCCAAAGCGTCGCGGAAGCAGTGGGCCGGCCTCACAGTGGCCACGCAGGACACGGCCGACGTGCTCGGCTCCGATCTGGGCAAGGCGGTAGTGGCGAACGCCGCGACGCAGATCCTGTTGCGGCAAGCCTCGCAGGCGATCGACGAGATCACCCGCACCTTCGAGCTCTCCATGGGTGAACGCCAGTTCCTGCTCACCGCAGACCGCGGCCAGGGGCTCCTGTCGACCGGCACACAGCGCGTGGCCTTCCAGTCCATTTCTTCCCCAGTCGAGCACGAACTGGCCACGTCCAACCCCGCAGAAATCGCCGGGTATTCCGAAAACTTGTCGGGAATCGAGACCTCCTTCGTCGAACTCGGCGCGGACGACGCCGCGGGAATCGCGGACTCGTTCGACGACGGCTACGCGTCGCAGATCGAACTCGACGCCGCGTAACCGCACGCCCCAATCCGTTTACACCATTCGCACCCGTGGGAATACCCATCTACATCAAAGGTGTGTCCCGATTCCGGACGCTCGTCGAACCTGACCCGCCGTCGAATTTCCTGTGGGTCTACTCGTATGGCGGGACACAGGATGCCGCGCTGAATCCCGCCGTCGACCGGGTCGCGGATGTTTCCCGACGAGCCCGCGATCGCCGAGGCGGGCTGGGCCTCGCAGGAATCCAGCGATCTGCTCGCGGTCCTGGGCCCGCGGCTGGTCGGTGTGCCGGCCAACCGCATTCCCGCCTTACCTCAAGCGGCTGGCCGGCCGTCGGTTCTCCGAGTGGCAAGCCGAGGTCGACGCCGAACGCGCTGCCCGCGGGGACCGCCGGCACCTCCGGCTCGTGGTCGACAACACCCGCCCCGACCACAGCCAGCAGCCCACGGGCGAGCCGGCTGACCAGTCACGGCGACCTGACCGCTGCTCACACCCGTCCCGTCGACCACTTCCGTGGGGAGGTCACCGATGTCCTGGCCAACCACCACTGCACCCCTGTCGACCCTCGTCCCTCCGCGGGTCGAGCAGGCCGCGGACGCGCTGGCCTCACCGGTCGGCGACTACCTGCGTGACCCGCTCGGCGCGTTCCAGAACGTGCTGGGGCACCTGCGCGACCTCGCCCTGACCTGGGGACCGGTCGCCGGGCCGGTGCTCGTGGTCGCCGTCACCGCCGCGGTCGTCGCGCGCCGCCGGTGGCGCCGCCGCTACCAGCAGCGCCTGGCCACCGATGCCCGCCTGGTCACCGTGCTCGCACCACCGACGGTCGACCCGTCCGGGGCGATCACCGTGTGGTCCAACCTCGTCGGATTGCTGCGGCCAGGCTGGCTGCGCCGCTTCGGCGGGCAGCCGCACCTGAGCTTCGAGCTGACCTTCACCGACGACGGCGTGCAGATCCGGCTGTGGGTGCCCGGCCTGGTGCCGCCCGGCATGGTCGAGCGCGCGATCGAGGCCGCCTGGCCCGGCGCGCACACCCGCACCACCCCCGCCAAGTCCCCCATCCCAACCGCGGCGGCAGCAGGCCGGCGCGTCGAAGCGGTCGGGGGTGAACTGCGGTTGGCCCGCTCGGAGGCGCTGCCGATCCGCACCGAGCATCCGGCCGACCCGATCCGGGCGATGCTCGGCGCGCCGGTCGGGCTCGGCCCGCACGAGCGGGCTTGCGTGCAGATCCTCGCCCGCCCGGTCGCCGGCCACCGGGTGACCAAGGCACGTCGCGCGGCGCGGCGGGTGCATGCGGGCGGGTCGGTCTACCTGGTCGGCCGACTGCTCGACGCCATCACGCCGGGCAAGACCCCGAAGCCGTCGACCAGCACGCGGACACCGGGCCTGGATCGCCAGACCAGCCTGGAGTACGCCGCCCAAGACCGCGCGGTCGTGGAGAAGCTGCGGGCGAACCAGTTCGAGTCCCGCATCCGCTACGCCGTGGCCACCACCGTCCCCGATGACGCCACCGCAGGCGAGGTCCAAGCGGTACGGGAGGTGCTGCGGGGCCGCGGGCACGCGATCGCCTCGGCGTTCGCCGCCTACTCCGAGCACAACTACTACCGCCGGGTCCGGATCCGCCATGACCCGGTTGCCGTGTTGGCCGAACGCCGCCTGGGCAAGGGCGACCTGCTGTCGATTCCGGAGCTGGCAGCGATCGCGCACCTGCCGATCGACGAGGCCACCCCTGGCCTGCAGCGGGCCGGCGCGAAAGCTGTGCCGCCCCCGCCGGGCATCGCCACGATCGGCGAGCAGATCAAGCCCCTGGGGCTGTCGGACTCTGGGCACTCCCGCCCGGTCGGGCTGCACGTCGCCGACGCCCGCCACCACCTGCACATCCTCGGCGCCACCGGCTCCGGCAAGTCCGAGCTGATGGCCCGGGTGATCCTGGCCGACGCCGAGGCCGGCCGCGGTGTCGTCGTGGTCGACCCGAAGGGCGACCTGGTCAGCGACATCCTCATGCGCCTACCCGAGGAACTGGGCGAGAAAGTCGTGCTGTTCGACGCCGACTCCCGAGCCCGCCCGCCGGTGCTCAACCCGTTGGAGGGCGCGGACAAGGCCCGCGCCGTCGACAACCTCGTCAGCATCTTCTCCCGGATCTACGCCTCCTCGTGGGGTCCGCGCACGGACGACATCCTGCGCGCCGGGCTGCTCACCCTGACCGCGATGCCCGGCACGCCGACGCTGGTCGACTTGCCCAAGCTGCTCACCGTGCCGGCGTTCCGGCAACGGGCCTGCGACCAGATCGACGACGAGGTCCTCAAGGGCTTCTGGTCCTGGTACGAAGACCTGTCCGAAGCCAGCCGCGCACAAGTGATCGCGCCGCTGATGAACAAGATCCGCGGCTTCCTGTTGCGCCCGTTTGTCCGCGCCGCCATCGCCGGTGGCACGTCCACCGTGGACATGGACGAGGTGCTCAACACCGGCGGCATCTGCCTGGTGCGCATCGCTCGCGACGCACTGGGGATGGAAACCGCGCGGCTGGTCGGCTCCATCGTCGTGGCCCGCACCTGGCAGGCCGCCACCCGTCGAGCTCGCGTCCCGCAGCGTCAACGCCGCGACTGCGGGCTCTACGTGGACGAGTGCCACAACTTCCTGAACCTCGCGTATCCGTTGGAAGACATGCTCGCCGAGGCCCGCGGCTACCGGCTCTCCATCGCGTTGGCGCACCAGTACCTCGGGCAGCTACCGAAGGAGCTCGAAGAGGGCATCAGCACCAACGCCCGCAGCAAGATCTTCTTCAACGCGTCGCCCGAGGATGCGAAGAGGCTGGCCCGGCACACCATGCCGCGGCTTTCTGATCACGACCTGTCCAATCTCGGCGTGTACCACGTCGCCGCCCGGCTCGTCCTGGGCGGCGAGGAAGCACCGCCATTCACTGCGGTCACCGAGAAGCTCCCGCCCGCGATTCCCGGGCGCGCCAAGGTAATCCGCAAAGCAGCCAGGGTCAACACACGCCCGCCCGTCACTGTCGCCGACACCGCCGCGGGTGGATCCGGACAGCCCACTGTGGACCCACGCCGAGCGGCCTGACCCGTCAGTTCTCGTTCTCCTGCAACGCATGCGGGCTCACCTATCGCGCACGTTCCGCTCCTGTGATCCCGCATGCGTTGCCTTCACCTTCCCCCATTCCGGCCCAACGACTGGGAGGTGCCGACCCATGATTTCGAATCCCACGCCGCAGAGGGCCTTGCGCGGGCACATGCCCCAACGCCCCACGCCACGAGCGGCCACCACCGGGGAGCACCACGCCCAGCTCGCCGGACGGCTTACCCTCCGGGACCGATGGCTGGCCCGGATGCTGCACGAGCACAAGGTCTTCACCACCCAGCAGATCGTCGAACTCTGCTACCCGACCATGCGCGCGGCCAACCACCGCCTGCTCGACCTGTTCAAGTGGCGCGTCGTCGACCGCTTCCAGCCGTTCGTCAGCTCCGGCACCGCACCGATGCACTACGTGCTCGACATAGCCGGAGCGGTCGCGCTCGCCTACGAGGACGGTCTCGACCCCAAGCAACTCGGCTACCGCCACGAAGACGCCATCGGCATCGCCCACTCCCTGCGCCTCGCGCACACCGTGGGTGTCAACGGCTTCTTCACCACCCTCGTCGCAATCAGCCGACGGTCCGGCGCACAGGGACGACTGACCGCCTGGTGGTCAGAGCTGCGCTGCGGACGGCTCTTCGGCGACATGGTCCGCCCGGACGCCTACGGCCGCTGGCGCGAAGACGACCGGCAGATCGAGTTCTTCCTCGAATTCGACTTTGGCACCGAGGACCTCGGCAAGCTCGGCCGCAAGCTCCACGGCTACGAAAAGCTAGCCACCACAACAGGAATCATCACTCCAATCCTGGTGTGGCTGCCCACCAACCGCCGGGAAACCACAGCGTGCAGGGCGCTCGCCGACGCGCTGTCCCAGTTGGACCGCCCCGCACTCGTGCCCGTCGCCACCAGCGCCGCGGACGTCGCGGGGGTAGCCGGCGAGAACAACCCCGCTGTCGCCCGGTGGCTGCCGATCTCCGGCACGGCATCGCGACGGCCAGGCCGGCTGCGGCTCGCCGAACTCGCCCAGCTCTGGCCCCACACAGACCCGCCCACCACGGCGCCGTCGTCGACCACGGCCCAGGCCCAGCAGGCGCCCGCGGAACTGGCCGCGCCAGACCCGCTCCCGCCACCCCTACCCACCAGCCGCTTCCGGAGGTGACCCATGAAGATCGCCGTTGCCGCTGTCGCGGCCATCATCGCCGTCCCCATCCTCATCGGGGGCGTCGGCAAAGCCATCGTCAGTGCGCTGCTCGGCACCGGTGGCACCGAACCGAGCCAGGCCGCCATCGCCGAGATCCCCAACGACTACCTGTCGCTCTACCGCGCAGCAGCCTCCGTGTGCCCAGGGCTGGACTGGACGATCCTCGCCGCCATCGGCGATGCCGAATCCAAGCACGGGCGCGGTTCCGGCGAGGGCATCAAGGAAGGCGAGAACCACATGGGGGCCGGCGGTCCCATGCAGTTCCTCAAGCCCACCTTCGACGGCGTGATCGCGCGGCACACGATCCCGCCCGGAGGCTCGAACCCGCCGTCACGCTACAACCCGCACGACGCCATCTACGCCGCCGCGTTCTACCTGTGCGATTCCGGAGCACAGAAGGACATCCGCAAGGCACTCTTCGCCTACAACCACTCCACCGAGTACGTCAACGGCGTTCTGGCACAAGCAAAGCGGTACGGCACGGCCACCGTCGGAACCGGCGACTGCAACAAGATCCAGGCACCCAACCCGGCCGCGATCATGGCGATCAACTTCGCCTGCGGCCAACTCGGCCTCCCGTACGTCTGGGGCGGCAACGGACCAGCCGGCGGACACGCCGGCTTCGACTGCTCCGGCCTCACCAAAGCCGCCTACAACGCTGCCGGCATCAACCTGCCCCGCACAGCGCAAACCCAGTACAACGCGGGACCACTGGTACCCGCCGGCCAACCACTGCTTCCTGGCGACCTGGTCTTCTACGGCACACCCGGCAACGTCCACCACGTGGGCCTGTACATCGGCGCGGGCAAGATGGTGCACGCGCCGACCTTCGGCGAGCCAGTCCAGGTCAGCAACTACCGCTGGAACGGAGACGACTACCTAGCGGCGTCGCGCCCGACGGCCGATCCTCGGGTGTAGAGCATCTGGGCTCCAGGTTCCGCGTTTCGTCAGCAACGTCCGTAGACAACGTCCGTAGACGAGGAACCTCCCCGCCATCCAGGCCAAGCTTTGACATCAGGCAGAGGCGGGTACAGTCCCAACGTCATCCGCGCTACGGTGTCGGCCATTGTCATCGCCATCCGCCGTGTTGCGCGGCAAGGAGCCGCTCGGGTCGCAGAATGAGACCGGCGAGAGCAGGATGCGTTTCCTCTGTCTGGACGATGAAGTCTGAACCAGTGGTGGATAGCAGTATTAATGCTTGGTAGGCCACGAAGATCGCATTCGCTTCGCAAGCCTGCAGTCGGTCGGATGGGAGGGTCTTCGCCACGTCATGGAGGCCGTATGCGCCCAGGGTGTGGTAGGCAATGGCCAGCCCACCTAGGCGGAGGATGGGGACGTCCATGTCGGTGCCGATCGGGACCACCACAGGATGCCGATGCATTTCGTGGTCTGTCGCAATGGTGCGAACTGCCGGAAGCTGAGGAACTACCGGGTCCACCAGCTGTCCCGGCGACCGCAGCCAGGCAACCTGATGCGGACCGCGGTAGGTGCACACCTTGCGGGGATCTGCCGCAGCCATCTTCATCGGCTCATCGAACGCGAGGGTGCCGTCATCGAGAAAGACGAACAGGATGAATTCGGCGATGTCCGCCGACAGTCCCATCGCACGCAACGCGAACGCCGTCTCGACCGCGACTTCCAGCGGATCACGCGGAGCGTGCCCCGCGGCACGGGTAACCTGCGCCGCTCCCACGGCACGTGCGGGTGCCGAGTCAGCACCTATACTTATCAGTGAATTGCGAATCGCATTCTCATTGGGAGTCAGCACCGTATCCGGAGTGGCGACACCCCGGCGTCTACCGAGCGTGCCTTCGCTGCTTTCGCTCGGCAGTTCGAACGATGTTCCGAAGGGCGGGTCATGGCGGTCGGTGCATCCGTTGAGCAACAGCCGGCGCATGACGTTGACGGACCCAGTTCGATCCACGGCCTCGATCTCTGCGGGCACAGCCTGGTCGAGCAGACTGCGACATTTCAACTTGTCTCCGTTGAGATAGCAGCTCAGCGCTCGAAATACCATGATGACGTCTCGATCTCCGGCCTGAAGCTTGACACCCTTGTCCAATGCCGCCGTCGCCATCCGGCCCACCGACGCGAGCAATTCGAAGGCCGCCTTGTCCTGGTTGAGCAAGCCTTCCACGCAGCCTGTGCTCAAGTTCCGCAACAGTGTCGAGGTGTCGAATCGGCGGAGTGTGCCGGACTGGATGTCCTGTTCGAATTCGTCCACGATCGCCTTCGCGGCGTCCCAATCCCCTAGATGGACACACGCCTCTGCCACGATGCGCAAAACCTGTGGGTACTCCACCTGCGCAGGATGCATGCGCTTCAGCATCGCCTCGCCCTGCGCGCGGGCCTCCGCGGTACGACCGGTCCTGATCAGCAGAGTGAGCCCGGTCAGGTTCTCGAACCAGTCGTCCCCGCCGGTGGCAGGAACGAGCCGGCGGAAATCACGCAGCGCCGATTCCAACGCGGTCAATCTCGGATGCTCGACGCCGTGCATCAGCAGGTTCATGACCGTGGCACCAGCCATGCGGATCGTCAGGGCTGCCGTTTCCTGGTCCAGGCCAACCACTTGGGGCACCTGGGTCACGAACTGCTCCAACAGCGGGACGATGTGCTCCACGTTGTCGCGGGGATGATCGCTGAGTTCGTACAGCGCGTGAGCGTAGGAGACAAGCGTTTGGACGCGGAGACCGAGTGAATGATCATCGGACTGACTGTCGAGATAGTCGAGTTCGGCGGCAAGATACCGCTTGGCAGTCTGCCATTCCTCCAAGTACCCGAGGATGCCCGCGGTGTTGCCCCACAACAGCGACACGGCCTGGTTGAAGTCTGCCAGTTCGATGGTGCGCTCGGAAAGGGTGATGGCGTGGGCAACCATGGCTGCGGCTGTACCCATCTCGTGGCGCGAGGTGAATGTTTGCAGCCACGCTTGCGTACAGAACGCCAATTTGAACACCGTGAAACTGGTATTCCCCTCGCGGTCGACCAGTCCTCGGACTATGAACTGGACAATGTCATTCATCGTGATGGACGCATTCGAGAGCCCGGATAGCCCGTGGATGGCCTCCGCAGGCATCGGGAAGTGCTCGTCCATCACCGCCAACGAGTCGCGCTTCATAGCACGGAGGACTTCACCGATCGGCGGATCAGACTCGGCGTAGTGAGGAAACGCCGTGTGGACTTCGGGACTGGCCGACGCCAGCAGCAGGTGTACCGGGATCTGTCGCGACGCAACGAAGGCCGCGCCGCGCAGAGCTTGTGCGGCAAGCACCGCAGGGGGTTCTGCCCGGCTCGTTATCCGCTGCCACGTGGCGGTGATGGTGCCGACCACCGTGTGCGGATAACCGTGCGGCACCGAGGGAGCGTCATCCATGGCGCGCTGGAGCAAGCTTCCAAATCCGGCGATCGCACGAGCAAGGTCGCCCTGGTACTCCAGTACCGTGCTCACCAAGTACGCCGCCGCCAGTTCCAGAGCCAGCGGCCAGCGATGCAGAAGATCCGCGAGCTCCTCCAGTGCCTCCAGCTCCTGCGGATCTGGGGTGCGGCTCCCCAGCACGCGTCGGGCCAGCAGTTCGACGGCCTCACCACCGGTCATCCCGGCAACCTCGATCTTCGCGGTGGACGGGCCCGCCAGCGGGGTCTGATCGGTGGTCGTGACCAGCGTATGCCCGTATCCGCGTGGCGGAATCCAGTCGCGCACCACGGCTTGATCCGCGCAGTTGTCGAACACCAGAAGCCAGGGGCGTGCGCTGCGCGCCAGTACGCCGAAGATCCGCTGGCGCAACGAGAGGTCGGCGTCGTCGTTGTCGATCAGGCCGTGAGCCCGGAACCAGTCCGCGACTTCACTGAACGACGCCGCCAGTTGGGACGGTGATGTCGCGTCGACAAACATGACCAACTCGTAGCTGTACGCGTTGTCGTCGGCCCAGGCCACGGCCAAGCTGCTCTTACCGGTCCCTGACAGACCCGCAAGCAGGCACACGGGCGCCGCATTGGGATGCACGGGGAAAGGCAGATGCTGTCGCAGGTCTGCCAGCAACTCCGGCCGGGCGATATCCCCGGTCCGGGGTGCCGGGGTCACCGGGATCGCCCAGTCTCGCTCGCGGATCAACGCGGTGAGCGCCTCAACGCTGGTCCCCAGGATGCGCACCAGAGCGCTCATGGGCAGTTCGGCCACTGCAGGACCCGCTGCCTTGCCCATCACCTCCCACACGAGATAGCCGGTCAACAGGCCCGCCGCGTCCCATCCCACGGTCGACGGTGCCACCCGGTGTCGGGCTGCGCGGACGCGTTCCTGCACATCGACGCGCACCTGCTCGATATCGCGCGGGTCCAGCACGACCTCCATGCGGACAAGTCGTTGCCAAAACTCTGGCTCCTGGGCTGCCAGCTCGGTCGCCACCTTCCAGCGGCCAGCCAAGGCGAGTACCCGTTCGCGCAGGTCAGGACGTTCATCGCGCAACAAGGCCAGCAACTCGGAGAGGTTGTCCCCGGCCGAGCGGTTGGTCACCACCAAGTAATGCTCGGCGGAATGGGTCAGCAGGCGGACCGCGATGGACAGGAGGTTCGACGCAGTGAACGCGGAGTTCGCGCCGCCGCTCTTGATCTGCGCGACCGTCGTGATCCGGTCGCCGCACCGCACCCCGAAGTCCACGATGTCCTGATCGGCCTGCAGCCTGGTGGTCAGGACACCCTCGACCTGAATCGCTGTGGATGCCGGATTGTCGACCAACAGTGCCGACAGCCCGTACTCCAGGGTCCAGAGAAACTGGTACTCGAACCCGCGTATGGCGTCGTGTGCGCCCACGTGTGATCTCCTTTGCGGCGTTGCGGCCCGTGACCTCGACGGTCGACTCACGACACAACCGGACGAACGCGCTGATCGCCGCTCCACACACGAAGGCAAGCGCTTCGAGGCTGACCTGCGCGAGCCGGCATTGCGCAGACGATCACGTGACGCGGTCACGCGTCTGCGTTGTCGTCCTTGCCTTCAAGCAGCTTGTACAGGTTGGTGCGGTCCATCCCAAGCGCTCGGGCGACTTGCGCCTTCGGGACCTTGTCCTCGATGGCGGCCGTCATGAGCTTCATCCGCTCGTCGCGGGCCTTCTTCAGCTCTTCGAGCTTCTTGACCCTCTGGGCCTGTAGCGCCGCCTCTTGATCACGAATGGACTGGAGATCCTCTTGGAGCTTGTCGACCTTGGCGCCGCTCGCCCGAAGCAGCTTGAAGTGTTCTTCCTTGTCCACTGCTGCCTCCTTCCGGGTCGCTTCCTGGCATCGGTCCAGCCGGCCGGTGCGCCCTCTGTTGTATCAGACTGTGGACGACAACAGCGCTGTTCGACACCTTAGTGGGGCCTCGCGTCGGGCATGACCGAAGTCGGCCGTCCCGAACGCGAGAGCCCGGCCAACTACAGGCAGTATCTCCGTGATCACCTCGGGTTCCAGTCGTCAAGCCAGGCGTGTCGGCCGACCTCGGCGAGTTCGGCCTTGCGGTGCTGCCAGTCGGGCATCCAGAGGTACATCTGCCGCTTCCAGGCGCGGCCATGAGCTGCTCCGTTGGGCTGGGTGGCGTGGGCCTGTTCGTGGACGAGCACATACTCGATCAACCGGAGTGGCAGGCCGAACACGGCCCAGTGCAGCGTCGTCGTGTGCTTCGGCGGTCCCTCGTAGATGCCCCAGCGGCGCCGGCCGAGGTCGCGAACTGCGTAGTTCAGGCCGGTGATGTGGCCATCCAGTTCGTACTGGCGTCCCTCGCGGCGCAACCAGGCGAGCCCGACCTGCTGGTACAGGCCGATCACTGCCCGGCGGACCAGCTCTGGTCGCTGTCTCCGCGCGGACACGACGCCGTCGGACGTGATCACAGGCAGCTGTGCGGCACCCGCGGGCGAGGGGTCGACGAGCTGTAGCCGGTAGTGCCGGCCGAGCAGGTCGAACTCCTCACCGTCGACGAACTCCTTGACCGCGTGATCCGGGGCCAGCCGCGTGGCGGTGTCCACCTTCTCGGTGATCCATCGACGATGGCCGGCGACAAACCGCGCCACCTGTTCCGGGGCGGCCGTCGGCGGGATCAGCACGGCGACACCGCCTCCTGGATTGACCTGGATGCCTGTCTTGCACCGTCGTGGACGGATGGCCACCTCAACCTGCCACTCGGGGCGGCAGGTCGAGGGCGGCCAGAGCGGCCCGGAAGGCGTCAGGGCCGGTCATCGCACTCCCTCCTGGTAGTTGATGTGCTCGACTGAGCTGGCCACGGTGGCGGCGCCGGTGCGCAGCAGTTCGTTGACGCCCTTCGACGTGGCCGAGTGAATCGGACCGGGCACGCCGTAGACCCGGCGGCCGAGCTCGCCAGCGGCTCGGGCGACGGCAAGGGCGCCGCTGCGCTGCCCTGCTTCAACGATGACGGTCGCCGCGGCGAGCGCAGCCAGCAGGCGGCACCGTGCGTGGAATCGGATGCGGGTCGGTGGTGTGCCGATCGGGTACTCGCTGACCAGCAATCCGCCCTGGTCGATCACGGTCTGGTAGAGCCGGGCGTGCTGGTGCGGATGGGTTAGGTCGACGCCGTTGGCGAGCACGACGATCGTCCTGCCCTCGGCGGCCAGTGCGCCACGGTGCGCCTCCTCGTCCACACCGAGGCCGCCGCCGCTGACGACGGTCACCCCGGCGCGGGCGAGCTCGTAGCCGAGGTCCGCGGCGATCGTGTTTCCGTACGCCGAGGAGGCACGTGCGCCTGTGACGGTGACGGCAGGGCCGGTGAGCTCGGCCAACGAGCCGCTGCCGCGCACCCAAAGCGCGGGCGGGACGCCGAGGCTGGCCAGGGCGGTCAGCCGTCCGAGCGGCCAGTCGCCGTCTTCGGGCGTGAGCAGCCGTGCCGTGCCGTTGTCGAGGGCCCGCAGGTCGTTATCGATCTGGGCGTCGGGCCGACTGATCTCGTTGAGCACGGTGGCCGGGGCGGTGCCGTGTCGAATCTGCGCGACGACGTCGACCGGCCCGTGGACGGCGACGTAGTGGTGAAGGGCGGGTGTAGGTGGTTCGGCCGCGCGCAGAAGGAACAGCCGGGCGTGCAGTTCGTCGTGTGACGGCATGGTTCAACTCCTCGATGGGTAGGGCTTGCTCGGGTCGGTGGGCTTCGTTGGTGCGGTTGGCGGGGCCCGCCTAGGGCTCGGTGCGGTCGTGCAGCGGGATGGGCAGGCTGTGCCCGATCAGCTCGCGCCAGCGCCCATCACCGGTGTGGAGGTGCGCGCCGGAGGCCATGAACCACTTGCCGGGCGGAGCGTCGGCTGGGCGTGCGACGTAGCGGCCGTACTGGAACAGCAGGTAGACACCCGGCGCGTCGTCGGACGACTCGGAGATGCGAGCGAAGGCCGGCAGCGTCCGGTCTTCGCCGACGCCGAGGATCGTCACGTAGCGGACGCGGGAGGACATGCCCTTGTTGGGGCAGTGGATCGGGCCGGTCAGGATCCCCGCGCGCAGTCCTTTCCGGACGACCGGGACCTTGATGACGCCGTCCCCTACTTCGGGGATCTGGTCGAGTTCCGTGATGCCCCACGGCGTCTCGGTGTAGGCAGCCAGAAGCCGGTAGGCCGGGACGTAGTCGGCTCCATGGCGCACGGTCGCTGTGGCCTCGGCGGGCAGCTTGTTCAGCACCGTTTCGCGGAAGCGGCGCGTCCAGTCGTGCGCCTCGCTGGTGTGCCAGCCGATCGTGCCGCTGGTCTGGTACTCGTAGCAGTCCAGCAGGCACAGCACGGCGATCGGATGCAGCGCGCGGTCGGTCACCGTCGCGACGTAGTCCGGCGGCTTGCCGTTCTGTTGCTCGACGTCGCGGTGGGGTCGGTGCTGTTGAAGCAGCATCTGGCCGACCGGGGTGAGATCGTCGAAGACGCCGATCAGGCCGAGTTGCAGTCCGGCGTTGACGAGTCCGTCGATGTGGGCAGGTTGCAGGTCGAACCGAGACATGGCGGTATCCCTTCAAGAGAACAGAGATTTCGGTGCGTGGTTCAGGCCGCGGTGCTGCGTCCGTGGCTGTCGATGAGGGCTTGCTGCACGACGGCGATGGCCGTGTCGACGCGGCGTTCCAGCCGGCCCAGCGCCTCGTCGGTGTGGTCGGCCCAGGCGTTGGCGAAGCTGTCGAGCTCCTTGTCCTGCGCCTGGGCGGGCGCGACCGTGTAGAACTCCTCCTGGGTCGGATAGGTCCCGTCGCAGCGTCTGCGGAGCCATAGCCGGCGGTGGGTATCTCGGTCACCGTCGCGGACCGGTGCTCCGGCGATCTCCTCGTTCTTCGTCAGCGGGATGTCGACGAGCCGGCTGACTTCGGTCAGCGCGGTGTGGACGGTGCGGTGTCCACCGAGCAGGACGCCGTCCACGGATCGGATCGCGTTGGCCGGCGCGTAGTAGAGCCGACGCACGCGGTAGATCGCCCACGGCATCGTTTTCATCCAGGCGACGGCGAGGATGATGGGCTCGGTCACATGGTCACGGTGCAGTCGCGTGATCAGTGACTTGCCGGGCCCGAACAACCCTGATCGAGGGTTGAGCGCCAGACAGACGTACTCGTCAATGATGTGCTGTGCCGCTTCGGTTGGCAGCGCGGCGAACCGTGCGAGTTGCTCAGGCCAGCCGGATTTGTTGCCAGCGTACGGACAGTGACGGCAGCAACTTTTCGGCCACGCCACGCCGAGTTTGCGGTACAGGTAGTCGAGGCAATCCTGTCGGCTCCATCCCCATTCCTAGATCGGATACGTCGGAATGCGTTGCCCGCCCAGGGAATACGCGGCATCGCGCGTGATCCTGGTGTACTCGTGGACGTTGAACCCAAGTGCGTGGATGTAGGGCCTATCGCCGAACTCGTTGGCACGCCACGCATCCTGTGGCGCTCCCTTGGCTTTCTGGCTGCACTTCCGGACTCCGCCGAGCTGCGGCATGGTGCCGGTGACACGGTTCTCGCGGGAAAGCTTGTACACCCCGTCAAGGTGCAGCCGGTACGGTTGCCGGGTGTCCTGGAGTACAGCCACACCGTCCTTTCTGGTCGGACCCCTGCGGGCGACTTCGACCAGTCGGACATTGTGCTTGCGGAGCAAGGGAAGAATGTAGTGCTGGACAAGCCTTCCGGTAGTGCTCCACTCGTCTCCGGTCTCTGCGATTATCTCCAGCTCGCCGCAGATATAGTCGCTTGAACAGGGCGTCTACGTCGTAGACATGTCCTCGACAGTGCCGTCCCCGGCGAACGGTCGCGGACGTAGCAGCACCCAGACACGGCTCCGTATTTGTCAGACCATGACGGCGAGTAGTTGATCATGTTCGTCAGGGCTACGCCACCGCTCGGCGGCATGAGTGCGTTCGCGCTGTGTTGACCAGGCTGTCGGATGCGGTGATTCTGTGATCATTTCCAACGGTTGCCCGTGCCCGAACGCTGCACCATGACCGATTACGCGTTTGAGTCGCCGGCATCGGGCCGGTCTCCGTGTTTGGTGAGGGCGGCGCGGAGTTCGCGGACGGCGGTAGTCACGAGGACGCAGGCTCGGAGGAACTCGGCGAGCGCCGCGGGGACGCGGGCAGCGGCGGTGAGGACTAGGGCGGTGCCGCCGATCACGGCCAAGATCTCGGTTGTGGTCACCACACGCAACCTCTCTTCGGCCGCGCGGTGGCTGTGGTGCTGCTGGTCACCGGGTGCTCCTTTCAGAGGGCGGGCACCAGCAGCGTGCGGCCATTCGGTGTTCGGTTGCAGCAGCGTTGGCGTAAACCTCACGTGCCCGCATGTCGCGGTCTACCTTCTTGTCAGGAAACCGTACGCACGGGTGACGACCGGGTTCGGTACCAGGCAGTGAGAGGTGGCAGGGGATGGTCGATCCGCGCCGGATCCGGACCAGGGCTGAGTGGACCGCAGCGCTGCGGAAGCTGTTCGACCGAGCTGGCCTGAGTTACCAGGTGCTGTCTGAGCGGTGCGAGGGCATCGCAACCTCGACGTTGCAGCAAATGGTCACAGGGCAGAGCTTCCCTAGGGCGTCCACCGTGCGGTTGTTCGTGCAGGCGTGCGGCGAGAGCGATGCCCAGCCGTGGGTGGACGCGCGGAACCGAGTCAAGGCAAACGACGTGACGGTGAGTCGGCCGCCGACAGCGTCGGGCGGGCCGCGGGAGGCCAAAGCCGGCAACGATCCGGTCATCCGCTCGGACCCGCAACATGTCTTTGACTACGCCCAGACAGTCAGCAGGTTCGCGCCGCCCGTGCTCCGGGATCGCGAGTCCGAGCTAGCCGAGCTCAGAGAGTTCTGCACACGACCATCTGGTGAGTCGTACTGCTACTGGCGCGGCACCGCATGGGCAGGGAAGACCGCCCTGCTGGCAACGTTCGTGCTGGCGCCGCTTATGTCGGAGGTGACGTTCGTCGCCTTCTTCATCAGGGCAGGGGACCAAGACGACTACCAGGAATTTCTCCGCGTCGTGACCCGGCAACTCGGCGTCTTCCTGCGCGAGATTCCGCCCTCGGATCCGTCGCATGCGGACCTTGATTCACTACTGGGCAAAGCCGCAGAAAAGTGCCATCGGGAGGGGCGGCGCCTCGTCCTCGTTGTGGACGGCATGGACGAGGACTACTACGCAAACAAGACCAAGCCGAGACGCAGGCCCAGCATCGCCTCGCTGCTGCCCGAACGACCGCCGGGCGGGATGCGGGTGATCGTCTCGGGGCGCCCTAGCCCGCCGGTCGACGTGCCCGAGGGCCACCCGCTCCTGGACCCTGCCGTCGTCCGGGAACTGGTGCCTTCCGAGCATGCCGAGCTCAGTGAGCGGAGGGCAAAGCGAGACCTCACCGACATGCTGGAGGACAGTCCGCTTTCCCGTCAGCTGCTGGGTCTGATCGTGGCCGCCAAAACCGGCTTGAGCATTCGGTGCCTGGGAGAACTGGCGCACAAGGACGAGTGGGAAGTCGAAAGGTGCCTCGGAACGGTGAGCGGCCGGGTGCTTCACCGCCGGGGTACGGACAGCTGGACGGCCCCTGACCGGGATGGCGGCTACCAGCTGGCGCACACGGACCTGCTGGGACTGGCCCGAAACCTGCTAGGCAAGAACCTCGACCAGCACCGTCGCCGGCTAGTCGTCTGGGCCGAGGAGTACCGCCGACTGGGCTGGCCATCGCAGACGCCGGAGTACCTGCTCCGAGGCTACTTCCGGATGCTGGATGACGTTGGCGACCTGTCTCAGATGATCGAGTGCGCGACCGATCTCGCCCGCCGGGATCGCATGCGTGACCTGTCCGGTGGTGACGCCACCGCGATGACCGAGATCATCACGACGCAGGACGCGATTGTTACCCAAGAACACCCCGATCTGATCGCCATGGTCCGCCTTGCCATCCACCGCGATCACCTCGCCGCCCAGAACGAGAACATCCCATTCAACCTTCCTCCGGTCTGGGCGCTATTGGGGGAGGTCAACCGGGCTGAGGCCACCGCTCGTTCCACCCTCAACCAGCATGGGTGGGATCGGCAGGCAGATGTCCTGGCATCGGTCGCCAAAGCGACGGCTGAGACCGGCGACCTCAATCGCGCCGAGACCACCGCACGGTCCATTACCAAACCCTTCGCGCAGGCAAAGGCCGTGGTGTCGGTGGCCGAAGCTGCAGTCGAGGCCGGTGATTTCGGGCGAGCCGCCACCTTGATCGACCACGCCCAAGCCATCGGCACCTCTACCAGCGACCCTAAGTCGAAGGCATTGACGCTGGCGTTGGTAGCAGGAGTTGCCGCCGGGGTCGGTGATTTCGGGCGGGCAGCCACTCTGATCGACCAGGCCGAGGCCATCGCGCACTCGATCACCGAAGCTAGCAACTTGCCCAGTGCCTTGGTGCCGGTGGCAGAAGCGACGGCTAAGACTGGTGATCTCGATCGCGCCGAGGCCATCGCACGCTCTATCACCACCGGGTTCGACGACCGGGACAAGGCCCTGGGGTCGGTAGCCGAAGCGACGGCTAAGACTGGTGACCTCGATCGCGCCGAGGCCATCGCCAACTCCATCGCTGAACCCTACTGGCGGACAAGGGCACTGGCGTCGATGGCAGGAGTTGCCGCCGGGGCCGGTCATTCCGGGCGAGCAGCCACCTTGATCGTGCGCGCAGAGGCCGCCGCTGGCTCCATCACCAAGCTGGAGTCGCAGGCGTGGAGTCTGTGTTCAGTGGCAGAAGCTGCCGCCAAGGCCGGCGACCTTAGGCGAGCGGCAACGTTGATCGACCGGGCCGAAGCCAACGCGCGCTCCATCGATGCCCGTTCGAGCCTCATGCTCGACCAGCAGGCGCGGGTACTGGTGTCGGTAGCCGAAACTGCCGCCAAGACCGACGACCTCGATCGGGCCGAGACCATCACCCGCTCCATCACGGTGCTCAAGCAGCAGGCATGGGCCCTGGCGTCGGTGGCTGAAGTCGTAGCCAAGGCCGGCGACCTAGAGCAGGCCCGCGCATTGATCGTGCGCGCCGAGGCCATCGCCCGCATCCCCGACCCGCTCGACCAACAGAACGTCGTCCGTGGGCTGGGGTCGGTGGCTGAAGCTGCAGTTGAGGCCGGTGATCTCGATGGAGCAGCCTCGTTGATCGTGCGCGCAGAGGCAATCGCGCGCTCCATCGGCCCTCCTGTTGATCAGAACAGTGCCCTGGCTCTGGCTGCTGAAGCCGCAGCTAAAGCCGGTGACCTTGACCGCGCCGACACCATCACTGGATCCATCCCCGACCCCTACCTGCAGGCATGGGCGTTGATGAGAATAGGTGAAGCTACCGTCAGGGCCGGTGATTTTGATCGAGCAGGCACGGTGCTTGGGCGTGCCAAAATCATGGCCCATTACTCTGAGAGAAACGACTTCCAGCGGGCGAGGTCGCTTGAGTGGTCTATCGATTCAGCAGCCAAGGCTGTGGAGCTCAGCCGAGCCGAAGCCGCGGCCAAGGCCGGCGACCTCGACCGCGCCGAGAGCATCGCCGGCTCTGTTCGCTCCACCCATGAGGAGCAGGCGAGGATGCTGATGGCGATGGCTGACGCCGCAGCTAAGGCCAGCGATCTCAAGCGAGCTGGCTCGTTGGTCGTGCGGGCCGAGGCTCTCGCCGACTCCATTCGCATTGGCCGCATCCGTCCCGACCCGTTCGAGCAGGAGCGGGCCGTCCGTGCCCTGGCGTTGCTGGCTGAAGCCGTTGCCAAGACTGGTGATTTCGACCGAGCGGGCTCGTTGATCATCCGCGCCGAGGCCATCGCCGACTCCATCATCAGCGCCGACCACCAAGCACGTGCCCTGGTGCCGGTGGCTGAAGCTGCAGTCGAGACCGGTGATCTCGATGGATCACGCTCGTTGATCGCACGCGCCGGGGCCATCGCTGACTCCATCACCAATCCGTACACACAGGCGAGTGTGCTGGTGTCGATGGCTCACGCCGCAGCCAAGGCTCGCGACTTCGACCGAGCCGAGGCCATCGCCGACTCGATTGACTCCGCCATTACCCCAAAGAAGCAGGCGCAGGCTTTCCTGGCTCTGGCGGCAAGCCAGGACCTGCGCCACCGCGCGCGTGCGATCGCCCGAGCCTTGAGGATCGCCGACTGGCACCTTCCCATCCGAGAACTGATCAAGATGGCGCCCGAGGCGCTCACGATCGTCCTTGCCGAAATCGACGCCGTAACCAGATCCGACGCTTCCTGAGTTCACTGTTGGATACGCTCCCTCTTGAATGCGACGCTGGTGCCTGATCATTTTGTGGGGCCGGGTCGGCCAGGCGGGGGCGTGGGAAGGCGTCGCCGGTGCGCCAGGCGCGGATGGCGGGGGCGAATTCGCTGGTGACGGCGCGGTCGAGGTCGCGGATGTCGATCGTGGGTCGGCCGTTGCGGCGGGCGTCGGCCCACAGGTCGAGGACCTTGGTGAGGCTGTCGGCCAGCAGCGCGGTCAGCGCGGTGGGCGGGTAGTCGTCGGCGACCGCGGCCAGCAGGCCGGCCATCTCGGTCAGCGGCATATCGGGGGTGGTGTAGTGGTCGAGCTGGCGGACCGGCAGCGTGACCACGTGCTCGGGTCCGGGCTGGGCGCCGGCCAGGGTGACCGTGCCGCGCTGGACATCGGCGCCGAGTTGGAAGACGTAGACCCAGAAGCCCATGCGGGTGGTCGCGCGGGTGAGCGACTGGCGCGGCAGGTGACGTTCCCGTGCCACGTCGAGCGCCTTGGCGCGGTTCGCTGGCACGGTGAGCACGTCGTCCAGGTGGGCCCGTGTCAGGTCGAGGCGGTCGTAGGACTTCACGAACACGAAGCGCTCCTTTCCTTGTGGTGGCGCGGTTTCACGCGCCGGTCTGGGCTAGCGCGCGGGGTGGCAGGGCGGTGGTGGTCCAGCCGTAGAGGTCGAAGGCGCCGCCCTGACCGGCGTGGGTGGCGCGGCGGTGGCAGTAGCGCGGCGCGCGGCCGTTGCCGAACTCGGTTTGCCAGGTGCACGTGCGCAGCCGGTGGACGCGGATGACGAGGCCAGGGCCGCCGTTGACGCCAGTCCAGCGGCCTCCGTCGACGTCGGTGGCGTGCCAGACGTAGCGGGTCCACCGTCCGCCGGACGGGGTGTAGGTGCGACGGCCGACCTGGTGGGCGTCGGCGGGGTCGATCGTGGCCAGGTGCCCGCCGGGCCAGGTGGTCAGCGCGTCGCCGGCCGAGGACACGTAGGCGACGAACGTGTTCGCGCGGGTCATGGCCTCGCGTTCGCGTTCGTTCGAGCACGGGTAGCAGCTCGTGGCGCCGGTGGTCGGGTCGATCGCACGGCCGGTGCCGATCCCGCTGGGGTCCGGGGTGGGCGGGTGGCCGCAGTCGAGGACGTCCGCCACGGGGGCGGTGGAGGAGGTGGTCATGGCGGTATCGGTCCCTTCGGGCCGGAGGTGAGCGGAATCGGCAAGGCACAGTCCGGCCGTTCGGCCACAGGAGGGGGTGGACCGAACGGCCGGAGGTGATCAAGGAAGGTGTCCGAACGTGGCCAGCAATCGGGCGAACTCGGCCACCCGGTCGTGCGGGACGCGGACGGTGAACACCGAGTCGGACGCGCCAGGCCGCACGCAGACGCGTCCGTGGACGCCTGCGTCGACCGTGCCAAAGTGGAAGTCGGTGGCCTGGTCTTGGCGCTGCACGCCCAGGCGTGCCGCGACGGTCGCCGCGAGTTGCTCACGGGCGGCGGCGATGCCGTCGCTGGCGTGCTTCTCGTCCCAGGCCGCTTGCAGCGCGGCCTCATAGTTCGGCAGCAGCCGGCGCCGGATCTCGTGGGCAATCACGTCGGGCGGTTTACGCTGGTCCACGGTGATCTTGTGGTCCTGCTCGTGGTCCTGCGGGACGTGGTTGCGCAGAAAGCCGAGGTGACCGGCGATGATCAATCGGCCCTGGTCGGTCTTGCGGCCGGTGGTGGTGCCGTCGAACAGGTCGAGGACCTGATCGTTCGGTCCGGCGAGATGGGCTTCCGAGCCGTCGGCGGCCTTGCCGGTGTAGGCGCGCCACCCCGTCCCGAGGTGCTCGGCGACGGTGTGCGCGAGGTCGAGGGTGGTCATGGGGTTCTCCCGTGGTTGCTGGTCGACGGCCAGCCCGAAGCTGAGCCGGCCGACCTGGTGGTGAGGTGCGGGGGCAAGCTGGCGCACGACGGGGCGCCGGCCGACCGTCGACGGACGATCGGCCGGCGGGTGCGGACGGGCTGAAGTCAGCGGTACTGACCGGTGATCTGGACGAGGTGGGCCATGTCGACCACGGGCCCGGCCCAGTAGCGGACGTGGGCCGGTTGGTTGCCGATTCCCCAGACGTAGAGCCGGAAATCGGGGTCGCTTGGGCAGGCCCACACGGAGCGCTTACCGGGCCCGTCGGGCGCGGGTGCGCCGTGTTCGTCGCACCGATCATCGACGACCAGGCCCCCACCCCAGGACGACCGCAGGTGCGCGAACACCCGGACGTACGAGGCATCGAACGGCACCGTGTGCGCCTTCTGCCGGTCCGCGACCCACTTCATCAGCGCGTCCGCGGACAACGGTCGGCGGGAGGTGATCACGGCGCGCACGGCGTCGACGTCGGTGAGCCGGCCGTGGTCGCTGCTGTCCGCGTAGGCCAGTGCACACGGTCCGGTGAACCACAACGTGATCCACTGCGGGCCGCGATGCCAGCCGCGCGCATAGCCGCGCCGGTCGCCCAGCTCGGTGATCGGGATTGGCGGCAACACGCCGTCCAGGCCCCGGTCCGGTCGGGGCGTCCACCCGTGTGCGCGGAGGTCGTCGTCCACGGTCGGGTAGATCATGTCCGTGGTGCGTGCGCCGGAGTAGCCGCGCGCCGCGCGGCTCAAGGTCTCCGCCAAACCGTCCATGCGGCCGGTGACGTTGCGCAAGCCCTGCACCGGCATCGGGCGCGAGCTCAGCGCGTCGTCGTGCAGGTCGGCAACCTGGCACCGGAGTTCCTCCGCGAGCCTGGCCAGGCTGGTGAGGCTGCCGGCCTGCACACGGTTCACCGTCTCCAGGGAATCGGCCCGTGCGCGTTCCCGGTCGAGCTCCGCGCGCAGAGCGTCCAGGGTGGTCGAGTCGTTAGTGGTCATCGTGGTGCTCGCTTTCGTCGGTCGAATCGCGTGAATGTGTGGAGGTGATGGAAAAAGGGGTCACTGTTCGGCGAGCACGCGGTCGAGCTGATCAAGGAAGTAGTCGACGTCCGTGTTCGGGCGCATCGCGTCGCCCGACGGCATCCAGTCGGAGCCGTCGACGAAGCCGGCGCGGTCGAAGGTGTCGACGTAGTCGGTGTGGTCGCACTCGCAGCAGTCCGGCGCGGTCACCGGGTACAACTGGCTCCCGACGTTCAGGCACGCGGTGGCCAGAGCGCGGTCCCGGAAGGTAGGCGCGGTGTAGGTGGCTATCGCGGTAACCACGCGGGCGGCCGGGAATCGGGCGAACAACTCGGCCAGCACGTCGTAGTGGACGTGCCAGCACGCGGAAATGGTGCGGCGCCTGCCGTTCGGGCCGGTGCCCTTACCGAACGCGGACGCGCTGCCCTTGGCGCCACAACCCGCCGTGTCGGTGGCGCGGAGGGTGAACGTGGCGCGAGGGCCGGCGCGGTTGCTGCGATCCTCGCCCGTGCGCACGGTGATGTTTCCGTCGTAGAGCGCGCCGGACACGTCGCGTACGACGCTGTGAATATCGCTGAGGGACACGCCGTACACGAACATGGTGAACTCCTTTGCTCATTCGGGAAACGGTGGTGATGACGTGCGCGCGGATGAGTCGAACAATCCGCAACGGAAAGCCGAACCGTTGCAACCGTTGCGCGCGGGTGAAAGCTGCGCGGCGCCCGTCATGAACGGGCGCCGAGACACGCGGCTGGTTATCGGTGACATGTCCGGGGGGTGCGCGGACCGTTGTTGCTAGATCCAGGAATCGACGCGGCGGACTGTGGCGCCGCACTTCTTGGCGACGTACTCCGCAGCGTCGGCGAGGTCCGAAAATCGGTAGCGGTACGCGGACAGCGGCAGCGGAACGGACGCCTCGTCGGTGGAATCGATGCGCCAATGTCCGCGCGGTGTGCGTTCGCAGGCGACGAATGCACACCCGTCACGAGTGAAAGCGACCGCGCTATCGGCGTTCTGTTCGCCGTAGGTGTCGTCAGTCATGACGTAGCCGTTTTGGGCGTACTGAAAGTGGAGCTCTACGACGTTGGCCGTGTCCGTGTCGGTGGACATGTGTCTCCCTTGGCGCTGGCCGGTAGGACGTGGGAAGGTGCGCGGGTTTCAGGCCCAGCGCGGTTGGAATTCGTCGCGCAGTCCGTCAAAGGTCCACGCGCCGAAGATGCGGAACTGTCCATAGCGCACGCGCACGTGTGCGCGCGGGACACAACCGCTCGGGGTGAACGTGGTGTGTTCGCCACGTCGGTAAGCACCCCGAGTCGCGGTGACCAAAACGGAGATTTCGCCGCGCGGGGTGTACCCGGTCACCTTGGCCGGTACGAGACCGGAGAAGCTGTCCAGAAAGGTAAGGTCACCGACCCGAATAACAGTTGTCGGAATCGAACGGGTTTGCGTGTCAGTCATCGTGAGACCTCACTTAGGCAGCCGACTGGTATCCCGTACCGGGGCACGTGGCCAGATCAGGCAGGTAGACGGTCCGGAATTCGTTCCACGCGCGTTCGGAATTCGCGCGGGCATGGTTGCGTCCCCTGTCCAGCCGGTTGGGGCCACGCCGTTGCTCGGCTTCCTGGTTGAGCCGTTGACGGACCAACCAGGTCACGGCCTGCACCTGGTGCGCCGAGACCCGTTCTCCCCCGCGTGCGGAGATCAGCTCCGCGGCACGGCGGTACAGGCTGACCACGTGGTCGTACTGCCGACGGGAAACCGATCCGTCCTTACGGCGGAACCCGTTGACCGGCGCGGAGTCGTATTCCTCGGAGGTGAGCGCGCGACCGTGCGCCACCGACAGCGCGTGCCGATCGATCACCACGCGCGGGTCATCCGGATCTTGATCTCCGCCGAACTCGATCAGGTGGGCAAAGTCGCGGATTTTCGGACCGTTGAGGATGTCCTCATACTGCTCACCGGCGAGCAGCCGGTCAGCCGCGCGTTTCTGGCCGGTTGTGGCGAACATTCCGGAACCGGGCCCGCCGATTCCCTTACCCTCGCGCAATACGCGAGCGGCATTAAGGACGTTGCCGATCCATCCCTGTTGTGGGGAGTAAATCGCGAGCATTCCGGCGCCGAGATGGGCGTCACCGTTCGCGATGGCGGTTGCCACGTGGTGCGCGTCGGCATACCAGCGCATTCCTTGCGCGATTTCGTCGGGTGTGGCCTGTTCCCAGTGCCACACGATGTTTTCGTGGCTCACGGGGTGTGCCCGGAACCATGGGTGATCGCTGGGGGCAGGCATGACAATTCAGTCCTCTTAGGTGTGATTCACGGTCACCGGCGAGTCGTCCCACAAGCGGGACCATCCCGATTGCACGGGACGCGCGCCGGCCGTTCGTAGGTATTTGTCCAGGGCGAGCAATTCGCGTCGCACTTCTCCGACGTCCAATTTCCACAGCTCGCGGGAGATTTCGTCCCGTACGCGGTCAAGGTCAATCGCACCCGATGATGCGAGGGAATACAGAGCGGACGACATACCGCCGTGCCAATCGGATGCAATCCGTCGCGCTTGCCCGTCGCTGATCATGACAATGACTGCACTCATCGGTTTCACTCCTTGATTCACACCGCGACCGTGACCGGAATGGATTCCATGGCGGAAAAATCGAAAATGGCGAGCTGTGCGGTTTTCCGCGCGAGGGTCATTGCGTCGGACAGGTCCGCGGTCACGACGGAAACGTCCAGGTAGACGCGACCGGTCGCAGGGTCGCGCCACCCACCGAGAACGCGACCGGGTAGCGAAAGAGCGTCTTTTGCTTGCGCGATGTACTCGTGAAGATCGTTACTGGTCGCGGAACCGTCGAAAACGCGTTCGTGTTCCGGATGTACGGCAACCGCATAGCCCGTGCTGATGTCGGAACCGTCGCTCGGGTTGACGGAAAATCCGCCGTCCGGAACTGACAGAGCGTCCGCCATGGCGCTAATCCGGGCGGACCAATCGATCAGAGTCGTAGTCATGGCGGTACTCCATTTCGTGTGCGAAAGTGGTTGACTGGCAGCGACTCAGGCCAGTTGTGAACTGGCACCGAAACGCGCAACCCTCGCCGTTGTGAGATCTCCGCAAAGGGGACACATCCTGTATCCGGGCAATACGGCACTACTCACGGGTGAGGATTGCGCGTTTCGATGGCACATTCCCTGAATCTCTAAAACACTGTTGGGATAAGCCGTTATGTCTAGCGCGCAACGCAAGGAACCATGCCCGTAAGGGTGTGGCGTGCTATGGGCAGGCGAGAGCGACGTTCTCAAGCCAGAGAAACCCAATGTCGGCAACCACCTAAAACAACCCCGAACGCCTACACGTTGCGACGTTTTTCGGTGCTAGACCACCATTGACTTATCTTGGGGACACACCTGTGGCAGGCATGCCATTTATGCGCGCTTCTCCGCTTTATAGCAAGAGCTTTACGTCGCGAAGCTGCAAGCGCAGTTACTACGCATTCCAGACTAGAAATGCGCGTTTGGCTACGCGTCGTTCTTCACGCTGCTATGCACGGTTTCGCTGCTGTCCGCACGGCCCAAGCCGTTGCCCGTGCTTTACGGGACTACTGTCATCTCGACACCCGGAAGGAGGTACTGACCGAATCGGAGAGCTCGCAGGGACGCCGTGCCCTGGTCCTCACCCTCTCGGTTCGATCTGCTGACTTCCTGATGTGGAGTCGACATGTAGAAGTACACACCTTGGGTCCACACTTTGCAAGCCCAAGAGGCCCCGTCGTTACCGTTCCGTGACCTTGCAGCGCAAAACGGCTGGTCAGAGTTGCGCAGCGTCAGCCGCGCCTCTCGATCCCCACTGTCCAAACCGGGCATAGAAGAGCCCACAGCGGCCGGCACGGCGGAGCCCAGCGGCGCGGACAGCGGCCGGCACGGCGGAGCCCAGCGGCGCGGACAGCTCATCTCTTGCTTTTCTGGGTTTATGAATGGCGAAATGCCGAGAAATGGTGAATCGCGAGCATGTTTAATCCAGCCTTCGGCTCATGCGATTCAACCCGAGAGAACTCAAACAATGTTTGAGTATTGACGCGCCGTCGAAATTGTGACTGTCAAGCGCAAGTGGCAATCGGATACAAATTGATACAAGCGTCGAATTCGAGCCAAGTTGATCAGCGGCGACTGCACAGCAGGAGGCTGCCACCGTGACGAACGGAACAGCGAGAGGCGCGCAGTGCATGACGATCAGACGGCGGGAAGTGGGGTACGGATGGATGGTGACCAGCGCAGTCAGGGTGACCACGGGGTTACGAGTGACGACAGGTGACCACCCACTCAAATCAACTGTTCATATGCCTGCCGGCCACTGAGTCGGGCGTTACATCGGTAGCCCCTGCGGCCCTGGTGACCAGGCGCTTCGCGGAGCCGGAGGGCTACCGCTCTAACAGGCAGTTGAATCGGACCGTCGTTTGGTAGGTGACCAGGACGCTCAGGTGAACGTCAAAGTCGGTTTGTGCTGGTAGCGGCGGTGATGATGGGGATGATTCGGGTTCGGTCGGCGGCGTTGCGTTGCAGGGTGCGGGTGATTTGGGTGATGCCGGCCAGGCGTAGTAGGC
>NZ_JBARWZ010000310.1:0-12033 GCF_049647105.1 Actinophytocola sp. | reverse complement strand
CCGCGGGTTCGCCGCCTGGCACGCCGCAGGGCAGGCCCGCCCCGGCCGCCGCTGGACAGCCGGGCACCACGGAGCCGACGGAGCCGCCTGCCGGTGAGCAGCCGACCGACGAGGACGCGCTCGCCGACCCGCTGAGCGCCTGCGCGAAGTACGCGGCCGATGTCGACACGTACAACAAGGACGTCTCGGCGGGCAAGGAAAGCGATGTCACCACGGCGAGCCTGATCAAGTCGGGCCGCGCGTGCCGCCAGGCGCCGCAGCTCGCCGGGAGCGAGGACGGCACCGTCCAGCCGGACACGACGGTGCAGCAGGCCGCGCTGGGTGCGCTGGACTGCTCCAAGCCCGACCCGCTGGTCGGCAACGACATCGCGGACCAGCCGCTGGTCGCCTGCGACCAGGAAGCCACCGCCAAGTACGTCCTCGGCCCGACCTTCCTGCAGGGCACCGAGATCTCCGACGCGGGCTCCGCGGTCAACCCGGAGGGTGTCGGCTATGTGGTGACGCTGGACTTCAAGAGCGGCGGCAGCCGGACCTGGGCCGACTACACCGAGGCGCACGTCGGCCAGATGGCCGCGTTCGTCCTCGACACCCAGGTCGTGTCCGCCCCGGAGATCCAGGGCGCCATCACCGGCCAGACGCAGATCACCGGCGGTGGCCAGGGCGGCTTCAGCTCCTCGGAGGCCAAGAGCCTCGCGGACGTACTGAAGTACGGCTCGCTGCCGCTGTCGTTCGACTCGTCCGAGGCGGAGACCGTGTCCGCGACGCTGGGCCTCGCGTCGCTCAAGGCCGGCCTGATCGCGGGTGCGATCGGCCTGCTGCTCGTGTTCGTCTACTGCCTGTTCTACTACCGGATGCTCGGCTTGCTCACGATGCTGTCGCTGGTGCTGTCCGCGGTCATCGTGTTCGCGTTCCTGGTGCTGCTCGGCCGGTGGATCGGGTTCACGCTGGACCTCGCGGGAGTCGCGGGCTTCATCGTCGCCATCGGTATCACAGCGGACTCGTTCGTGATCTTCTTCGAACGACTGAAAGACGAGATACGCGAGGGACGAACATTCCGCTCGGCTGTGCCGAGGGCGTGGGTCCGCGCCCGGCGCACGATCCTGTCCGCGGACGCGGTCATGTTCCTCGCGGCCGCCGTCCTCTACGTGCTCGCGGTCGGGCAGGTCCGTGGCTTCGCGTTCACCCTTGGCATGTCGACCGTGCTGGACCTGATCGTGGTGTTCTTCGTGACGCACCCGCTGGTCGCGCTCGCGTCGCGGTCGAAGTTCCTGTCCAGTCCCAGGATGTCGGGTCTCGGCGCGGTGCAGCGCCAGGCGAACGAGCGGCGGGCCGCGGGCCGTACCGTGGCGAAGGAGGTGTGACGTGGCTGCCAACGACACACAGGCGCCCGCCAAGAAGGAGGGCCTGTTCCACCGCCTCTATGTGGGCACCGGCGCGTTCGACGTGGTCGGCAAGCGCAAGCGGTGGTACATCTTCTTCGCCGCCCTGATCCTCGTGTGCCTCGTGTCGATCATCTTCCGCGGCTTCAACCTCGGTATCGACTTCACCGGCGGCACCCGGATCTCGCTGCCCGCGCAGGGCGCGAACGGCGACATCTCGGTGACCCAGGTCGAGGACGCGTTCCAGGAGTCGCTCGGCAGGGAGCCCGCGGCCGTGCAGACGGTCGGCACCGGTGACGCCGCGACCATCCAGATCCGGTCGGAAGCGCTGAACAACGACGAGGTCACCAAGGTCAAGGCTGACCTGTTCGAAGAGTTCCAGCCGGTGAACGCGCAAGGGGAGCCGAGCGAGCGGTCCATCAGCGACAGCGCGGTGAGCGCGTCGTGGGGTGGTGAGATCTCGCAGCAGGCGCTGATCGCGCTCGCGGTGTTCCTCGTGCTGGTGACGATCTTCCTCGCGATGTACTTCGAGAAGTGGATGGCCGTCTCCGCGCTCGTCGCTCTGATCCACGACATCGTGATCACCGCGGGCGTGTACTCCATCGTCGGCTTCGAGGTGACTCCGGCGACCATCATCGGTCTGCTGACGATCCTCGGCTTCTCGTTGTACGACACGGTGGTGGTGTTCGACAAGATCAAGGAGAACACCCGTGGCCTGCTCGGCCTGACCCGCCGCACGTACGCGGAGGCGGCGAACCTGGCGCTGAACCAGACGCTGATGCGGTCGATCAACACGTCGCTGATCGCGGTGCTGCCGGTGATCGGCCTGCTGGTCGTCGGCGTCGGCCTGCTGGGTGTCGGCACCCTGCAGGACCTGGCGCTGGTGCAGCTGACCGGCATCATCGCCGGTGCGCTGTCGTCGATCGCGCTGGCCACGCCGATCCTCGTCGACCTGAAGATGCGGGAGCCGAAGTTCCAGCAGCAGGCGGCGCGGGTGAAGGCGCGGCGCGACAACATGGCGCGCAAGACGGCCGACCGCGAGGCGTCCATCGCCCCGGCCGAGGCGGCGGAGCCACTTGGCGACGACGTGCTTGCCACCGACGACGAGTCGCTCGACGCGGAACTGCGCCAGGAGCGGGCCATGGCGGCCGCGAACAGCGTGCCGGCCCGCAACCCGAAACCGGCCGAGGCACACCGTAAGGGCAGGCCCGCGGGCAAGCACTCCGGCCGGCCGTCCGGTAAGCGCCGGCGTTGACCGACCTCGCGGCGGCCCTCGAACTGGTTCGCACGGTCCCGGACTTCCCCGAGCCAGGGGTGTTGTTCCGGGACCTGAACCCGCTGTTCGCGTCCGCACCCGCGTTCCGGGCGGTCATCGACGAGATGGCCGCCCGGCTCCCGGCGGACGTGGACGTCATCGCGGCGGTGGAGGCACGCGGCTTCCTGCTCGGCGCACCACTGGCCGTGGCACTGGGCTGCGCGCTGGTGCCGATCCGCAAGCCGGGCAAGCTCCCGGTGGTCGCGGACCGCGTCGACTACGCGCTGGAGTACGGCACGGCGTCACTGGAGCTGCCGGGTGGCGTGCTGCACGCCGGCGCGAAGGTGGCCGTGGTGGACGACGTGCTCGCCACCGGTGGCACCGTGGCCGGTGTCTGCGAGCTGGTGACCCGCGCGGACGCGACCGTGTCGGCGGTGTCGGTCGTGCTGGAACTGGCGGCCCTCGCGGGCCGTGATCGCATCAAGGGCTGCGAGATCCACGCACTGCGGGTGCTCTGAACCGGCGCTGACCAGCGGTCAGCCCCGTTCCTGCCAGGTGCACAGGCAGACCTTGTTGCCTTCCGGGTCCGCGAGCACCCAGAAGCTCGGCGCTTCCGCGTCGCTGACCAGCGTGCCGCCCTCGGCGAGCGCGGCGTCGATCCGGGGCTGGACCTGCGCGGGCGCCACCCACACGTCCGGGTGCCAGCGCTGGCGCGGCTCCTCGTTGCCGGAGGCCTGGAACCAGATGGCCGGCAGGCTGTCGGCCGGGTCGCGGACCTCGTTGCCGTCGCCGGGCGCCATCGCCAGCACCGCGGCCCAGAACGGCAGCACCGCATCGTGGTCCGGGGTGTCGAGGGCCAGCTCGAGTCGTGACACGGTCGCGGCCTCAGGCACCAGCCCCAGCTTCTCGGCGATCGCCGTGAGCACGTGGGCCAGCTCGACGTCGCGTTCGGTGATCCCGTGGTCGCCGGTCAGCCGGAGGTCCACATGATCGGGGCGCAGATCGAGGTCGGGGTGCCGGCCTGCCGCCTCGGCGGCCGCGCCGGCGGCGGCGACGACCGACAGCCCGGTCGCGAAGTCGCCGGTCCGGATGCGGGTCTGCAGCCCGCCGAGCAGGTAGGCCCATCCGCGTGGCGCCGTGTCGGCGATCTGCTGCCCGGTGAGCGTGGTCATGAGCGGCGCCGGGGCGGGGTCCTTCGGTTCGGTCACCACCCGGACGATAGCGCCGACTGCCCGGCCCGTGGGCAGTTGAAGATTCAACTACAACGTAGTTCAACCCACTGCCGAGGCTTCCCGGCGATCGCGGTTATTCTCAGTGCCAGAGGAGTCGCTATTGAGCCAGAACGTTGAGACCGGAGCGGCGGCCGAAGACCTGCCACCGCCTCCTGCCGTGCGAGCGCCATCGGCCACACGGCGCGTGCGTGCGCGTCTCGCCCGCCGCATCACCGCCCAGCGGTCCGCACCGGTCAAGCAGGTGCTGGAGCCACTGGCGGCGGTCCACCGCGAGCTGCACCCCAAGGCCGACCTGGCGCTGCTGCAACGCGCCTACGACGTCGCGGAAGAGGCGCACCGAGGGCAGCGACGCAAGTCCGGCGACCCCTACATCACCCACCCGCTCGCCGTCGCGACCATCCTCGGCGAGCTGGGCATGGACACCATCACGCTGGTCGCCGCGCTCCTGCACGACACCGTGGAGGACACCTCCTACGGGCTGAAGGACCTCAACGAGGACTTCGGCGAGGAGGTCGGCCGCCTTGTCGACGGCGTCACCAAGCTCGACAAGGTGCAGCTCGGCAGCGCGGCGGAGGCCGAGACCATCCGCAAGATGGTCATCGCCATGGCGCGTGATCCGCGCGTGCTGGTCATCAAGCTGGCCGACCGGCTGCACAACATGCGCACCATGCGCTTCCTGCCGCCGGAGAAGCAGGCGAAGAAGGCGCGGGAGACCCTCGAGGTGCTCGCGCCGCTCGCGCACCGGCTCGGCATGGCCACGGTCAAGTGGGAGCTGGAGGACCTCGCCTTCGCGATCCTGCAGCCCAAGAAGTACGACGAGATCGTGCGCCTGGTCGCCACCCGCGCGCCGTCGCGGGACACCTACCTGCAGAAGGTCACCGGCGAGCTGACCGCGCACCTCGAACAGTCGCGCATCAACGCGAAGGTCGAGGGCCGCCCCAAGCACTACTACTCGATCAACCAGAAGATGATCGTCCGCGGCCGCGACTTCGACGACATCCACGACCTGGTCGGCGTGCGGATCCTCGTCGACGACGTCCGCGACTGCTACGCCGCCATGGGTGTCGTCCACGCCCTCTGGCAGCCGATGCCCGGCCGGTTCAAGGACTACGTCGCCCAGCCGAGGTTCAGCGTCTACCAGTCGCTGCACACCACCGTGATCGGGCCGGACGGCAAGCCACTCGAGGTCCAGATCCGCACGCACGAGATGCACCGCACCGCCGAGTACGGCATCGCGGCGCACTGGCGGTACAAGGAGACCCGAGGCACCCACGACGGGCAGGCCGTCGAGGTCGACGAGATGGCGTGGATGCGCCAGCTCCTCGACTGGCAGCGGGAGGCCGCCGACCCCGGCGAGTTCCTCGAGGCGCTGCGCTACGACCTCGCCGCCCGCGAGATCTTCGTGTTCACGCCCAAGGGCGATGTCATCACGCTGCCCGCTGGTTCGACGCCCGTTGACTTCGCCTACGCCGTGCACACCGAGGTCGGCCACCGCTGCATCGGCGCCAGGCTCAACGGCAGGCTCGTCGCGCTGGAGCGCAAGCTCGACAACGGCGACGTCATCGAGATCTTCACCTCCAAGGCCGAGGGCGCGGGCCCGTCCCGCGACTGGCTCGCGTTCGCGGCCTCGCCGAGGGCCCGCGCCAAGATCAAGCAGTGGTTCGCCAAGGAGCGCAAGGAAGAGGCGATCGAGGCGGGCAAGGACGCGATCGCCAAGGAGGTGCGCCGGGTCGGGCTGCCCATGCAGCGGCTCGTGTCGGCCGACTCCATGGCCGCGCTGGCCCGCGAGCTGCGCTACGCCGAGGTCAGCCAGCTGTACGCGGCGGTCGGTGAGGGGCACACCTCGTCGCGCCACGTGGTGCAGCGGCTCGTCGCGCTGCTCGGCGGGGTCGAGCACGCCGAGGAGGAGCTGGCCGAGCGGTCCACCCCGTCCACGGTCACCCGGCGCAGGGCCTCCGGCGACGCGGGTGTGATCGTCAAGGGCGCGTCCGACGTGTGGGTCAAGCTCGCACGCTGCTGCACCCCGGTGCCCGGCGACGACATCCTCGGGTTCGTCACCCGCGGCGGCGGCGTCAGCGTGCACCGCACCGACTGCACCAACGCGGGCGAGCTGCTGGCCGCCCCGGAGCGGCTCGTCGACGTCGAGTGGGCGCCGTCGGACTCGTCGGTGTTCCTCGTGGCCATCCAGGTCGAGGCGCTCGACCGGCACCGGCTGTTGTCCGACGTCACGAAGGTGCTGGCCGACGAGAAAGTCAACATCCTGTCCGCGTCGGTGACCACGTCCCGCGACAGGGTCGCGGTCAGCCGGTTCAGCTTCGAGATGGGTGACCCGAAGCATCTCGGGCACGTGCTGAAGGTCGTGCGGAGCGTCGAGGGTGTGTACGACGTCTACCGGGTGACATCGGCGTCCTGATGTGAAACGCCGGACCCGACCCGGCCGATGCGCGATGAGATGGCTTCGCAAACCTGAACCTATTGGGGGAGGACCCACACCATGACCACGCCAGAACCGCCGCCGGGGTGGCAGCAGCCGCAGTACGCTGAGCCGTCGGTCGCGGGGATGCCGCAGTACGCCGAGCCGCCCGTGGCGGGGATGGCGCAGTACGTGGAGCCGCCGGTCGCGGGCATGCCGTACCGCGGCGAGCAGCCCTACCAGCAGTACCCGCCGCCCGTGTACGGCCAGCAGCCGCCGCCGTACCCGTATCCCTATCCGTATCCGCCCGCCCGGTCGACGAACGGCATGGCGATCGCGGCCATGGTGCTGGGCATCGTGTGGGTGTACTGGATCGGCAGCATCCTGGCGCTGATCTTCGGATACGTGGCGCTGAACGAGATCCGCCGCACCAAGCAGTCGGGCGAGGGCATGGCCATCGCCGGCATCGTGCTGGGCTGGATCGGCGTCGGCATCCTCGTCATCGTGCTGCTGTTCGCGGCGACCCGCGGGTTCAGCTGACTTGGCGGGCGCGCGAACAGGGCATGCCGACCCTGTTCGCGCGCCCTCTTACAGCAGGGCGGTCATGGACACGCCCGAGAAGGCCTTCACGTCGCGGGCCAGGTGCGCCTGGTCCGCGAACCCGCTCGCGTAGGCCACCGAGGCGAGATCCGTGCCGTCGCGGGCGAGGCGTAACGCCCGGTCGAACCGCAGCACCCGCTGCAGTGTCTTGGGCCCGTACCCGAACGCGGCCAGCGACCGCCGGTGCAGCTGCCGCACGGTCCATCCCAGTGCGTCGGCGACCGCCGCCACCCGCTCTCCGCGCCGCACGAGCGACATGAGCCGGGGCACCGCGGGATCCCACTCGGCACGCAAGCCTGCCACGGAGTCGGCCAGCAGCCGCTCGGCCTGCGCGACCGTCGACGTGGCCGCCAGATCGTCCGCCAGCCGCCGGGCGCGGTCGCCAGGCCACAACTGGTCGAGATCCACGCGTTCGTCCCGCACGGCCGACGACGGCACCCCGAGCCCCGAGGGTGCGCGCCCCGGCTGGAACCGGACCGCCACCAGCAGCCCGGCCGACAGCGACGTCCGGTGCGCGTGTGTGTCCGGGCCCGCGACGAACAACCGCCCGGACTCCCGGTGCCACAGGACATCCGCGCACGCGTCCGGCACCACGTGGGTCGGCGGTGCGCCGGCGGGCATCGTCCGCGACCACGTGCACACGAACACCTCGTGCGCACTGGGCCGTTCGGCGTACTCGGTCACGTGGCCAAGTGTGCCACCGGCCACCGACAGCGCCGAGCCGTCGGTGGCCGCCGCGCCTCAGGCGACCTTGGCGGACTCGATCGTCACGGGCGTGACCGGCGCGCCGTCCTCGGCACCGTTACCGCCCGGCGTGACACCCGCGGCCGCGACCTGGTCCAGCGTCGCGAGGCTCGCTTCGTCCAGCGTGCCGAAGACCGTGTAGTCCGGCGGGAGCGTGGAGTCGCCGTACACCAGGAAGAACTGGCTGCCCGTGGTGCCGGGGCCAGCGTTGGCCATCGCCACGATGCCACGCGGGTAGGTCACGCTCGAGCCGTCCTGCGCGGGCGGCAGGTCGGTCGGGAACTCGTCAGGCACGACGTAGCCCGGCCCGCCGGTGCCGTCCCCCGCGGGGTCGCCGCACTGCAGCACCCGCAGGCCGGCGGAGGTGGTGAGACGGTGGCACTTCGTGCCGTCGAAGTAGCCCTCACCGGCCAGGAACGCCATGCTCTGCACCGTGCACGGCGCCCGGTCGGCGTCGAACTGGATCGTGAGCGGGCCCGCCGACGTGGTCAGCGCCAGCGCCGTGGCGTCCACCGGGCCTTCGTCCGGCGGCAGCCCGACCGAGGGCTCCCCGGACTGGTCGGCGGTGAAGGCGCAGTCGCCCTCGGTGCCGCCGCCGCCGGAGCTGGTGTCCTCCGAGTCGGACGTGGGCTCCTCGGAGGCGGCGGTCGGGAAGTCCTCGCCCGACTCGGACGACGGGTTCTCCCGTGCGACGCAACCGGCCATGGTCAGTCCGATGGCGGCGACAACGGCCGCGGTACGAAGGATGTTCACTGGACAGCCGCCGTTTCGATGGTGACCGGCAGCTTCGGCGTGCCGTCCTGTCCGCCGTTCGGTCCCGGGGTGACGCCACCCGCGGCGACCTTGTCGATCGTGGCGAGACCCGGTGCCTCGACCGAGCCGAAGACCGTGTAGTTCGGCGCGAGCGTGGAGTCGCCGTACACCAGGAAGAACTGGCTGCCACCGGTGTTCGGGCCCGCGTTGGCCATCGCGAGCGCGCCGCGCGGGTAGATCACCGACGGCGAACCGTCCGGCCCGGCGGGGCCCTGCGCGAGGTCGGTGGGCAGCTCGTCCGGGATCGTGTAGCCGGGACCGCCGCCGCCGGTGCCGAGCGGGTCACCGCACTGCAGCACCTTCAGACCCTCGGACGCGGTCAGGCGGTGGCACGTGGTGCCGTCGTAGAACTTGTCGTTCACCAGGTGCTCGATGCTCTGCACGGTGCACGGCGCCTTCGCGCGGTCCAGCGTAACGGGAATGTCGCCCTGGCTGGTCTTGAGCAGCACCTTCACGGTGCCGGTGCTCGGCGTCTCCGCCGGGTCCTCCGGCAGGCCGGGCTTCTTGTCCGACTCCTCGGCGGGTGCTTCCTTGAAGCCGCAGGCACCCTCGGTGGTCTTCTCGGTCGGGGTCTCCGTGGGGTTGGTGGCCGCCTCACTGTCTTCCGGACCGAGGTTCACGAGCCAATACACGACGCCGACTGCGGCGACCACCACCACGACGGTGATGCTCACACCCCAGATACGGCGCCGCTTGGCGCGTTCCGCGCGGCGAGTCAGCTGGCGTTCCAGCTTTCGCTTGGCCGCCTGCCGACGCTGCTCGTTGCTCGGCACCGGGCACCCTCCCTGACCTGAGATGTCAACAGCGCGCAGTCTATGGGTACCGCTAGTAAGAACCGTGTGGAGGTCCACCGAAACCCGGCAAGCTCTCAGAAATCCGTCGGTAGGGGTGTGACCCGGAGGGGGTGGGGGTGAGAAGCTGGATACTGGGGGTGGCCGTACGGTGACGGTGACTGACAAGGTGGGCTCTATGCACGACAGGCGGGACGACGGGACGTCGCCATTCGCCGAGGAATTGGAGCGTCTCCTACGCAAGCGCGGCCTGTCCTGGCGTCGCCTCTCCGACCTCATCGGCTACACCCCGAGCTGGCTCTCGAAGATCAAGCACGGCGCGCCGCCGTCGGCGGAGCTGGCCCGCAAGTGCGATCAGGTACTGGAGGCGGAAGGCCAGCTCATCGCGCTCGCCGCGTCGACGAGCGGGCCGGTCCGGCTCGCGCAGCTGCCCGCTGCCGCTGCCACGTTCGTCGGCAGGGACGCCGAGCTGTTCGAGCTGACGGAGATCCTCGGGAGCCAGGGCGATCCGGGCACGCCACAGACCATCACGATCGACGGGCCACCCGGCGCGGGCAAGACGGCGCTGGCCCTGCGGGTCGCGCACGCGGTGGTCGACGACTACTCCGACGGCCAGCTGTACGTGGACCTGCGTGGCTACTCGCCGGACGGGCACCCGAGGCTCGTCGACGAGGTGCTCGAGGAGTTCCTGACCGCGCTCGGGGTGCAGATCGACGTCATCCCGGCCGGGACGGAGGCACGCGCGAAGCTGTACCGGTCGGTGCTCGCCGACCGGCGCGTGCTCGTGGTGCTCGACAACGCCGCCGACTCGCAGCAGCTGCAGCCGCTGATGCCCGCGTCGTCCGGCTGTGGCGTGGTCGTGACCAGCCGCAAGCGGATCACCGGCATCGAGATGCGCGGTGACAGCCGGATCACGCTCGGCCCGATGAGCGCGGAGGAGTCGATCACCTTGCTGCGCAAGGTGATCGGTGCCGACCGCGCGGCCGCCGAGCCGGACGCCGTCGCCGGTCTCGCCGAACGCTGCGGGCACCTGCCCCTCGCGCTGCGGATCGCCGCGGAGCGCGTGGCGACCCACCCGCACCACGCCGTGAGCCTGCTGGTGGAGGAGCTCGACACCGAGGAGCAGCGCCTCGACGGCCTGTCCACCGACGACTCGGTGGCGGTCAAGACCGTCTTCTCGTGGTCCTACCGTGACCTCTCCGCCGACGCGGCCCGCATGTTCCGCCTCGTCGGCCTGCACTCCGGGTCGCACCTGAGCACCGGGGCCGCCGCCGCGCTCGCCGACCAGCCGCTGATCCGCGCCCGCAGGCTCCTTGACCGCCTGACGGCCGTGCATCTGCTGGAAGGCATGGGCAACGACCGCTACCGCATGCACGACCTGTTGCGCGTCTACGCGGCGGAACAGGCGGCAGAGGAGGAACCGGACGCGGAGCGGATGCTCGCACTGCGGCGCATGGTCGACTGGTACCTGCACAACGTCTACGCGGCCAACCACGCGCTCGCCCCGCAACGGCACGACCCGGTGCTGGACAAGTCCGAGTTCGCGATCGACGTCTCCGACTTCGACTACGACTCCGCGCTGGAGTGGTGCGAGATCGAGATGTCCAACATCGTGATGGCCACCCGCACGGCCTACGCGGTCGGTGAGTACGTCCCGTCGTGGAAACTGCCCGCTGGCTCGTTCAACTACCTGCACCTGCGCAAGCGCTGGAGTCTCTGGGTGGCCTCCCACGAGGTGGGCGTCGAGGGCGCACGCCACGCGGAGGACGTCTACGGCGAGTCGTGGGTGCTCAACAACCTCGCGCACGCCTACCGCGAGCTGCGCAGACTCGACGAGGCGATGGCCGCCTACGAGAAGTCGCTCGCGATCCGCACCGAGATCGGTGACCGGGTGGGCCTGGCGTGGACGCTCACCGGCGTCGGCAACGCCGGGTTCGACCAGTCCCGGTTCGACGTCGCCGCCGAGCACTTCGAGCGGGCGCTGGGCATCTTCCGCGAGGTCGGCGACCGGCACGGCGAGGGCATCGCACTGGCCAACCTTGGCGACGCCTGCCGCGCGATGCGCGAGTTCGACAAGGCCGTGGCCGTACTGGAGCAGGCGCTGGACCTGTTCCGGGACATGGAGGACCGCTACGGCGAGGGCTACACCCTCGTGAAGCTGGGTGACACCTACTCGGAGCTGAAGCGGCCCGCGGAGGCACTGAGCTTCCTCGAGCGCGCGCTGGCGATCCGGCGGGAGCTTGGGGATCGGTGGGGCGAGGGAGAGACCTTGCACAAGCAGGGACTAGCCCTCAACGACAGCGGTCGTCCGGAGCAGGCTCGGGAGTGTCTTCGCGGCGCGGTGGCCATCTTCGACGAACTGGGCGATCCACGAGCCGCCGACCTGAAAGCTCTGCTGGCCAGCCCGCCTCCGCGGGTCTGAAAGTGCTGGTCCCGCCCAGCGATGCCTGCGGATCGCGGGTGGTTGGGCCTGGATCCACCGGTTGCGTTTGCCTCGCCGGTTTGCCGTCGGCGGCCCTTTGCCTCCGGCGGCTCCTCGCCGGAGGGGCAGGTCTCCAGGATGGCCTGGGGGAATGCAGTTTTGGTTGCGTTGGGTTCGGGTCTGCCTGCCATCCCGTCGACCTCCCAGGGGCTCTCACGCCGTGTCAAGGGGGCCAGGGCTTGGCATTGCTGTGTTTATTGCATTTTGGCCCCCTTGACACGGCGTGATCGGGCTTCGCCAGGTCGACGGGATGGCAGGGAGCCCCTTGGTGGCGGGCTTGCGCCTTCGGGGACGCGATGCCCGAAAGACGCTTTCGGGACGTTG
>NZ_JBARWZ010000309.1:0-123129 GCF_049647105.1 Actinophytocola sp. | reverse complement strand
CTACCTCCACCTGGCCGCCGCGTTCGTCACCCTGCGCTGCCTCATCCAACAAGCCCGCCAGACCTACCGATGGGACAGCCGCCCCACCACCCGCCGCCTCAAGTGACCCTCATTCGCCGGAGCCTCTTAGCCGCCCCACTGGCTGCGATCGGTCGCCGCGAGCTGGCGCGGTTCGACGATCTGCTGCAACAGCGGATCGAACTCACCAGCCTGCTGCTGGACCTGCTCCGCGATGTCCCACAGGCCACCCCGCTGCCGCAGCCTCCTGGACAGCGCTGGAACCACTATGCGCCGCTGCTGCGCCTGAACGTCGGGCACCCCCGAAGTTTCGCCGAGCACCTCGCGAGGACCGGGGTGCCGAACTCGACCGGCTCCTTCGGACTGGTCCCGCTGGATCAGCGACCCATGTTCACCACCGACATGCCCGCCTGCATCACCACCGCCACCTTCCTGGACGGCATACTGGCTGTCGTTCTCACCCACGATGACGACGTGCATCGGATCCGCGATTACGCCGAGACGATCACGCAGGAGGTGACCCGATGGGCCAGCACCTGATCGCCGACCTGCGGACGATCACCCCCGTGGTGATCGATTTCGAGTACACGACGCCGACCGGGCGCCCCTACGTACCGATCGAGGTCGCTGTCCAAGCCCTCCGGGTCGTCGACGGCCACCTCGTGGCGAACACACGGTGGGAATCGTTGATCCGCCCGGACAACCTGGCCGATGTCACCCAGTTCGACATCGATCAGACTGGCATCACCCCGGCCATGCTCGCCGACCAGGCTCCGGCAGCCGAGGTCATGGCCCGGCTGGACGCCCGTTTCACAGGCGGGCCGTACCTGCTGATCGCCCACCACGCACCGGCCGAGGCGGGCCTGCTCTACGCCCTGCGTGAGCACTGTCCGAACCTCGCCCGCGTCGACCTGATCGACACGGTCAAGCTGGCACGCAACCTCTATCCCGACCTGCCTGGTGGGCACGGCCTGGACAACCTGATCCGGCATCTGGACATCCCGATCCCGTCCAACCGGCACCGGGCGATGGCCGACGTGGAACTCACCACCAAGCTGTTCCGCCGCATGGTCGCAGACAGCGGCTGGACTGACGTGCGCCAGCTCCGAGGCTTTGCCGGGTACGCCGCCCGGGCTGCCCGCCCGGAACAGGTCGCCCTGTTCGGCTGACCACCGTCAGCCCGCGGCAGTGATGCAACCCGCATCACTGCCCAGGCTCCTGCATCGAGGATCCCCGTCATGCACAGCACCACTCACGGTCGGCTGGTGTCGATCGAAGGACTCAACGGCGTCGGCAAGACTTACCTCACCAACCGCCTCATCGCGGCCTCAGCCGCACACAGCCGGCGCCCACCTCAGGTAATCGAGGAGTTCTCCCGCCGCGCCGACGCCACCACCGACCTCGGCAGGCGACTCCTGCGGATCCTGATCGACGCCGCCAACGGCGAGTACTTCCTACGCGGTGGGTTCCCGCGGTCGGAGACCCTGCTGCTGCTCGCGATCAAGATGCACGACTACGAAGCCGCGCGCCCCGCACTGCTCAACGGGGACACGGTCATCGAGGGCCGCAGCATCCACAGCACCGCGATCTACCAATCGCTGATCCTCGAGCCCGACGACGAGGCCGCGGCTCGCCTGCTGGACACGATCATCGCCGACGCCAGCCGCTGGCGGCCACTACCCGACCTCACGATCGTGCTGACCGACGACGTCGACACCTCAGTCCGCCGCGCTGAGACTCGCGACGACCGACAATTCACCGACGAGCAACGCGACCTACTGCGCCGCGCCGCGCCCTTGTTCGAACGATTGGCCACCGCCGACCCGCAGCGGGTACGCCTGCTCGACCGCCGCAACCACGACGCCAACGAGCTGGTCGACAAGATGTCGACCTGGATCGCGGCAGCCCCGGCCCACCCGTTCTCCAGCCCACCGGCGCCTCAAACCCAGTGATGCGCAGGTCAGCCCATGCCGCTGGACGCCAGCACCCGCAACAGCAGCGCCGCATCCCCCTCCGCCTCAGCGATCGACCCGATGATCGGGAACAACGCCCGAGCAAGCATCCGCGTGTCCTCGAACATGTCGAGCCCGGCGAGCTCATCGAGCCCATACCAGTCGAACGGGTGAACCGGTTCGCTGACTGGCTCCGGCGAGTGCGCCATAGCCACATACTGGTGGTCAACGTGCACATGCGGCTCGTCGAGGTGATTGTCCGCAGGCACCATGATCTCGTTGATCCACCACGGCGCCGGCACCCGTGTGTGCGGGTAACCCACGGGCAGTGCTGGCGTCGGACAGGCCAGCAGTCGCACCTCGCGCCCGGACTCCTCAAGTGCCTCACGTACCGCGGCCTCGGCCTGCGTCTCGTCCTTCTCAACGTGCCCACCGACGATCATGTGCCTCCCCAGCCGGGGCTGGACAACCAGACCGAGCCGCCACTCCGACACGAAACGGTGGAACACAAACGTGCTCGACGTGGCGTGCTTGATCATCAAGGTAGCTCCGTGATCGCTACTTGCTGTTGCTCGCTGGCAAGCGTGCCAGACCATCCCGACAAAAGCGCGGCGGCACGCCACCACGGACACGACGGCTTCGTCACCCATCCGGATTGCGGAGGAACAGATGAACCGGATCATCGCGGCCGCGCTCAACGGTCGCCGAGCGCTGATCGTCGACTGGGACAACACCCTCGCCGACACCCACGAACGCAACTACCGCGCCCTCACCGACGCACTAGCGCCCTACGGCATCACGGTCACACGCGACTGGTAACGCCAGCACAGCGGTCTATCGCTTCTCGACCTACTCGCCCAGGTTCCGAGCCCAACTCCACTGCCGAGAGACCGAATCCTCGCGAGCAGCCGTGCCCGCCTGCTCGCGTTGACCACACCTGACACACTCACCGCCATCCCGGCCATCGTCGACGTCGTTCGTCAAGCACGGGCTGCGGACCTACCCTGCGCCGTTGCCTCCGGTGCCGGCGCCATCCTCGTCCACACCGGACTTGAGGTACTTGGCCTCACAGACCATTTCGCCGCCGTCGTCACCCGCGACGACATCGAGCGCGGTAAGCCCGCCCCCGACACCTTCCTCGAAGCCGCCCACCGGCTCGACGTCAACCCCAACGACTGCCTGGCCGTGGACGACGCCCCCGACGGCATCCTCGCCGCACGACGTGCGCGAATGCAGGTACTACTCATTCAGAACGGCCAGCTCACCTGGGCCCCGACCAAAGTCGTGGGGACGTGCTGCGGGGCACGGGGGTCGTGGCCCGCGGAGTGACGGGCTACCGGATGGGTGTTGATCATCCGCAGCCGAAACGAGGCCCACCCGCCTTCCTCAAGGGTCGGCAAGTCCTTTTCGCTGGTCAGTGGGGGCGATTCCAGTGTCCCGAAAGACGCTTTCAGGACGTTGAGCCTGAATCCACCAGTTTCTTATCGGTTTGTCTGGTCGCGCGATGGACGTCGACCTGGTCAAGCCCGCTTCGCGGGCCGGGCGCGCAGCGCCCGGCCCGCACCCGCAGGGTGCGATCCCGATGCCCCGAGAGGGCGCGAGCCCTTCACCACAAGGGTCTGCCTGCCATCCCGTCGACCTGGCGAAGCCCCGATCACGCCGTGTCAAGGGGGCCAAACAGACCAAAGCACAAGATGCGAAAGCCTGGCCCCCTTGAGACGGCGTGATAGCCCCTGGGAGGTCGACGGGATGGCAGGCAGACCCGAACCCAACGCAAGAAATCCTCGAAACCCCAGGCCATCCTGGAGACCTGCCCCTCCGGCGAGGAGCCGCCGGAGGCAAACCGATGAGGCAAACGCCACCGGTGGATCCAGGTTGAGCGGCGACCCGAAAACTGTGTGCGCATTGCGAACACAGTTCCTGTCTGAAAAGGACAATTGACTGGAATGTCGTCGTGCGCTAAAGCAGACTGAGGAGGTCGTCATGGCAAAAGATGTCGATGAACGTGCTTCTCAGTCCACCGAATACCAACTCGGCGTCAGCCGGCCACCGATGGGGGTGGCTGACCTGCCGTTACCGGAAGAAGTGTTCAAGGTCCGCAAGCTCGGCGTGCGGCAGATCATCCAGTTCGTGATCGGTCCGAGCCTCATCGCGCTCGGTATCTCCATCGGCAGCGGCGAGTGGCTGCTCGGCCCCGGCGCGATCGGTGAGTTCGGGTTCGTCGGTGTCGGGTGGGTCATCACCGTTTCCGCGATCCTGCAGACGTTCTACAACGTCGAGTGCGCACGGTATGTCACCGCGACCGGTGAGGTGCCGATCGTCGGGTTCGGACGCGTGCCGCCCGGCTGGAAGTTGTGGGTTCCGTTCTCCCTCATCGCGTTCTACTTCGCGTTCATCTTCGGCGGGTGGGCCGCCGGCGCGGGGCAGGGAATGTTCGCGTTGATCACGGGCCGGCTCCACCGTCCGGACGAGATCGAATGGGTGCGGCTGCTCGCGATCGGGCTGCTGCTGGTCGTCTTCCTCATCACCGCGTTGGCGCGCAAGGTGTCCCGCACGCTGGAGCTCGCCAACTGGGTGCTGGTCGGCACGCTGCTGGTGGTCCTGGTCGTGGTGTGCCTGGTGATCGTGCCGTGGTCGATCTGGTGGGAGGGCGTGCGCGGGCTCGTCACCCCCGCCGCACCACCGGAGGGCATCACGGCGACCACGCTTGGCGCGCTCGCCGGGTTCACCGCGCTCGCGTCCGGGCTGAACTGGTACGCGATGAACCACTACCGCGACAAGGGCTACGGCATGGGCTCGAAGGTCGGGTTCCTGTCCGGCATGCGTGGTGAGCAGCAGGAGGTGCGCGCGGTTGGCGTGACGTTCCCCGACACGTTGGAGAACACCACCCGCTGGCGCCGCTGGTATCGCCTGCTGATGGTCGACCTGTGGCTGGTGTTCTTCGGCGGCGCGATGATCGGCATGCTCCTGCCGACGATTCTCATGGCACACGTCGTGTCCACCTCGGGCGAGGTGCCGACCACCGCGAACGTGCCGACCTTCACCGCAGAGCAGCTGGGCGCCCAGTACGGCATGGGCATGTTCTACCTGATGCTCTTCGTCGGCGTGCTGGTGCTGTTCTCCACGCAGCTCGGCATCTTCGAGGCGCTGGTACGCAACTTCACCGACGCCGCGCACGCCGTCAGCCCCCGGCTACGCCGGAGGCTGGCAGGCGATCCACGCAAGTTCTACTACCCCTACATGCTGGTCGTCCTGGTCGTGATCGCGGCCGCGCTGCACCTCGCGCTCCCGGTGGAGCTGGTGCAGATCTCCGCGAACATGTCGAACTTCGGCGCGCTGATGTTCCCGTTCGCGTTGATGTACCTGAACTCCCGTCTCCCGAAGGCGGCCAGACCACGGCCGTGGCACTACGTGATTCTCGTGCTGAACGTGCTGTTCTTCGGGTTCTTCTTCGTGAACTTCGCCTTCGAGTTCATCACCGGCGGCCCACTGGTGTCGTTCTGATCGATGAGCGCCGGCCCAGCGCGAGCAGGGCCGGCGCCACCGCCACGGCGAGCGGCCAGAGGAGCACCAGCGGAAGGAACCCCGCCTCCGCGTACCCGAGCACCGCCACGGTCAGCACGGTCGCGAGCAACCCACCCTTGGCGGAGGCATAACAAAGCCCGAGCGGCCCGAACAGGACGGCGAGCACAACCGCCACCCACGTGACCTTCTCCTGTGCCACGAGGACCGGCGGCCGACCGGGCCCGGGCATCTCGATGACCGTGCCTCGGTACCAGCCCCCGGACTGCAACGGCGGATGCGGCGGAACCACGTCCGGCTTGCTGGCCTGCGATGCCGGCGTCCAGTCGGCCTGACGAGCCAGTGTATTCGCGTGGCTGTTCATGACGCCCTCCCCAGATCTCCCACACTTCCGGTAGGACCATGGTCAGGGATGTCCCGAGCAGGCCATATGCCAACTGGCACACTCGGGCGAACAACCATTTGGATCGGGTGCGTCAGCTCCCCGGCTGTGGGTAGGCGACCGGGCTGCGGTGGCCTGCCCGGTCGACGGCACGCACACCGAAGAAGACGTTGTCCTTCGACATGTCGATCGTGGCCGTGGTGACGTCGCCTGCCCGGATGACGTGGGTCCACTCCGGGTCGGTCGTCTCTCGCCACACGATCTCGTAGCCCGCCAGGTCGGGTTCGGTGCCCCGCTGCCAGTACAGCTCGGTGTCGTTGGTCAGGCCGCTCGTCCTGACGCGGACGCCCTTGGGGGTGCCCGGCGCGGCCGCCAGTGACCACAGCGCCGCCCCGTTGACGCGGGCCACGCCCGCGATGTAGTCGAAGTCGCAGAACTCGGGCAGGTCGCCGTACTGTTTGCCGTCCTCCACGCGTACGTCCTGGTGCTGGTGGGCGAAGTCCTCGTTGGGCTCGGTGAACCTCGCGGCCGGGTAGCCCTGCTCCAGGAAGCCGATGTGGTCGCCGCCGCGCAGGTAGCGGTCTCGCCGGTAGATCACGCGGACGTCCATGCCGGTCTCCCGGTTGTCCGCGACCGAGCGGACGAAGCGGGCCAACTGCCTCGGCGGGGAGTCGTTCTCACCGCCTACCGAGCGGCGGGTCGCGGCCTCTTCCTCGGTTTCCGCGGTGGGCACGCCCTCGGCGAACAGGCGCACGGTGTGCGGGTCGCGGGTGCCGTCGTCGGCGCGGCTGCTGCCCACGATGTCGTTGGTGAACATGGCCTGCACGTCCGCACCGGCCGCCTTGTACTGGGCGGCCATGTACCTCGCGCCGTAGAGGCCCTGTTCCTCGCCTGCCACCGCGGCGAAGACGATCGTGGACTTCGGTGCGCGCTTCGCCATGATCCTTGCCAGTTCCATGGAGACCGCCACGCCTGACGCGTCGTCGTCGGCGCCCGGGGCGTCATCGGTCGCGTTCATGACGTCCGTGACGCGGGAGTCGTAGTGGCCGGACACCACGTACACGCGTTCCGGCGTGACCGAGCCGCGCAGCGTGGCGACCACGTTGGTGATGCGCGTCGGGACCGGGATCCGGGGGCCCGGCTCCTGGAGGTAGGACTGCGGCTCGACCGTCATCCGGCCGTCGGAGGCCGCCGCGTACCGCCGCAGTTCGGCGAGGATCCAGTCGCGGGCGGCGCAGATGCCCCGCGCCGGATCGTCCTGTGTGGACAGTGTGTGCCGGGTGCCGAACGACACCAGCCTGCGCACGATCGCCTCGATCCGAGCCGGGTCCACCTCACGCAGGATCGCACGCAGCTCCCTGTCCGGCGGCTGGGCGAGCGGCGGGCGGTCGTCACCACCCGCCGCCAGCGCCGGTCCACCGACCAGGGTCGCACCGCCGGCCGCCACCGTCGCCGCGAGGAACGTTCGCCGAGAGTTCTCAGTCATTCTCCTTGCCTACACCGCCTACCAGGGTGATCGCCAGAACCTCAGCGCGGCAAGCGTTTCGTAGCTGTTGGCGGCCGTCTCGAGCGGTGCGGGCTGGTCGTCGCGTTCCACGAGCCAGTACTTCACGCCGCCTCGGTGCGCGGTCTCGAAGGTCCGCGACCAGTCGATGACGCCGTGACCGACGTCGGTCCACGCGCCCTGCCCGTCGTGGTCCTTGACGTGCAGCACGGGGAACCGGTGGGGGTGGTCGAGGAAGAGCTGCCTGCCGTCCATGCCCGCCCGGTCGGCCCAGCCGAGGTCGAGTTCGAACCCGACGAACCGGGGGTCGGTCTCGCCGAACAGGATGTCCGACAGGCGAATGCCGTCGACCACGCGGAACTCGGAGTCGTGGTTGTGGTGCAGGATCGGGCCGAAACCCATCTCACGCGCGGCCTCACCGGCCTCGTTGAGCTGCCGCGCGCCGAGCCGGATGCCGTCGACGGTGTACATGTCCCCCGGGAACGACGACAGGACGACCCACTTGACGCCGATGGTCTTCGCGTCGGCGAGCTTCGCGGCCCAGTTCCCGGTGATGTCACCGTGTCCGACGTGCAGGATCACCGGGTCGAGCCGGGCATGGGCGCACAGGTCCCTGATCTCCGCCGCGGGCCGGGGGAACGCGCTCACGCCGACGCACCGGTACCCGATCGCGGCCAGCGCCTTCAGCGTGCCGAGCGGGTCGGCCGCGAGGATGTCGCGGACCGTGTAGAGGTGCATGCCGATACCGCCGCGCGGGATGCGCCCTCGGTGGCCGCCCGCCGCGAACGGCTCGGCGCCCGCGACACCCGCCGCACCGAGGGTGGCGACCCCGGCGCCGAGCAACGCGAGCAGTCTCCGTCTGGTGATCCCGTGGTTCATCCGTGCACTTCCTCGTGGTCACGTTCGCCTGGTATCGCTTCGGAAAGTACCTGAGAAAGCGCTTTCCCACCAGTTCCACCACCATCACTTGACGGCGGCCAGGTTTGATGGTTCATTAGTGGAGTAATGAACCAACGGACCGGGCGGGTGAGGGTGAACTTCGACGACCGCAGCCCGATCTACCGGCAGATCGCCGAGCAGATCGAGGCCGAGGTGCTGAGCGGCGCGCTCGCCGGGGACGAGCAGGTGCTGTCGACCAACAAGTACGCCGCGTTCCACCGGATCAACCCCGCGACCGTCAACAAGGCCTTCCAGCAGCTGGTGGACGACGGGATCCTCTACAAACGAAGGGGGATTGGCATGTTCGTGAGCCCGCAGGCACGGCAGGCGCTGCGTGCGCGGCGGCGCAAGAGCTTCTTCACCGATGTCGTCGACCCGATGGTCGCGCAGGCGAAGGCGATCGGCATCGACCTGTCCGAGCTGGTCGAGCGCATCAACGAGCTGGCACGGAGGGACGATCCATGACCGACATCGAGGTCACCGGTATCGGCAAGCGGTTCGGCACCGTCGACGCGCTCACCGACGTGAGCTTCTCCTTGTCCGGCAACAAGATCTACGGCCTGCTCGGCCGCAACGGCGCGGGCAAGACCACGCTGCTGTCGATCATGGCCGGCTTCGAGCGGCAGATCTCCGGCACGGTACTGATCGACGGCGAGCCGGTGTTCGAGAACGGCGCCGCGACCACGAAGCTGTGCCTCGTCCGCGGCGAGGGCGACGCGGCGGTCGCCTCGGTGACCGTCGGCGAGTTGCTCGGCTACGGCGCGCGGCTGCGTGAAGGCTGGGACGCGGAGTACGCGGCGGAGCTGCTCGACACGTTCGAGCTGGCGCCAGGCAAGCAGGCCAAGGAGCTCTCGCAGGGCAAGCGGTGCGCGCTCGGCGTCACGATCGGCCTCGCGTCCCGCGCGCCGGTGACCATCTTCGACGAGTCCTACCTCGGGCTGGACGCGCCGTCCCGGTACGCGTTCTACGACGCGCTGCTGGCCGACGTGCTGGCCCATCCGCGCACGGTGATCATCTCGACACACCTGATCGAGGAGGTCGCCAAGCTGTTCGAGGACGTGCTGATCCTCGATCACGGCAAGCTGCTGCTGCACGAGGAGGCGGACACACTGCGGGCCGCTGGCTCGGCCGTGACCGGGGAGGCCGCGCTGGTCGACTCGTTCACGCTCGGCCTCGAAGTCCTCGGCGAGCGGACGCTGGGGCGCACCAAGTCCGCGATGGTCTACGGCCGCCTCGACGACCGGCGCAGGGCACAGGCCAGGGAGATCGGCGTCGACCTCGAACCCATCGCGCTGCAGGACCTGTTCGTACACCTGACTTCCGGGGGTGCCCGATGACCGCCCGCCGGCCTCTGCTGCGCGTGATGCTGACCGCGCACGTGTCGCTTTCGCTGCTCCTGTGGGTGCCGACGATGATCGTGTCCGCGCTGATCCTGGTTGGCGTCGCGCTCTGGGGCGACGTGGACCGCAGCATCTGGCACTACATCGCGGCGCAGGTGCCGAGGTGGTTCGCACTCAGCCTCGGCGTCGACGCGATCACCACGTACCTGCGGGTGAACCTCGCGCACGGCCGCACCCGGCGGGACTTCCTGCGGCAGCTGTGGCCCTACACCGCCGGACTGGCCGTCGCGCTCGCGGTGATGGTGACGATCGGTTACCAGCTCGAGCGCGGCGCGTTCGAGATTCTCGGGTGGGAGCACCGGATGGCGTACCCGGCGCTGTACGGCGACACCGGGAACGTCCTCGGTCTGCTCGGCGTGTACTCGGTGATGTTCCTGCTGTGGGCACTGGCCGGGGCGATGATCGCGGCCGGGTTCACCCGCAACGTCCTGCTCGGGGTCGTGACCATCCCGATCGGACTGCTGATCGCCGCGCCGAGCGAGCTACTGACTGGGCTCAACGGGGTGCCACTGTTCGACAGGCTGACCGAACCGCTGCGGTTCCCGATGCTCACCACCATCGGGATAAGCCTGGTCGGGGCCGTGGTCGGCGGCCTGGTGACCTGGGCAATCGTGCGCGCCATGCCAATGCGGCCGAAGGTAGCGTGACCGGCCTTGTGGCGTGACCTCGCGGGCCCGTCATGACGCACCGGGGCAGGTCACCGTCACCGATGAGGCTGGCTTGCCTGCCCGAACGGGTACGCAACGCGTCCGCGCGCTGCCTCCGTGTCGCCCCGATGCTCTACTGGCTGGGTTCGCTTAAGTAAAGGTGAGCCGAAGGGGTGGAGCGGGGTGCCGAAGAAGAACGAACGAGTGGTCACGCCGGGCGGTGGCGGTCACCATCGGGTGCCTCCGGTCGGCGGACTGATGGCGATCGGCGCGATGCTGCTGGCGGCTTCCTCGGCGTCGGCGGTGCCATCCTCATCGGCCCCCGGGGCGCCCAACGCACCGGTGATCAGCGATCCGGCGTCGACGAGCGCGGACGGCGGTACCGCCCCCAACGCCGCGTTTCCGCTGGTGGAGAGCCATCTGGCCAGCGGAAGGTTCGTGACAGGAGCCCCGCCGTCGACGACCGGCAGCATCCCGTCGACCGTGCTGGACGCGTACCGGCGGGCGGTCGAGCGGGCCAACCTGACGCAGCCGAACTGCCACCTCCCGCTCGAACTGCTGGCGGCGATCGGGAAGGTCGAGTCAGGGCACGCCAGAGGCGGCCGGGTGGACGAGACGGGGCGGACCCTGACGCCGATCCTGGGCCCGGTGCTGAACGGCGGCCCCTTCGCGGCGATCCGCGACACCGACGGCGGCACGCTCGACGAGGACACGTCGTGGGACCGCGCGGTGGGGCCGATGCAGTTCATCCCCGGCACGTGGTCGAAGTGGCAGTCGGACGGCAACACCGACGGCAGGCGCGACCCGCACAACATCTACGACGCCGGCCTGGCCGCGGCGAGGTACCTGTGCGCGGCGAACCGCGACCTTGGCACCCCGGCCGGGTTGGACGAGGCCGTGCTGAGCTACAACCACTCGACCAGTTATCTGGCGCTGGTCCGCTCGTGGATGGCGATCTACCGCACCGGCACGATCACCATCGACGACCTCACGGACTTCTCGTCGGCGCCCCCGGAGTTCACCACCCCGGCAGCACCCACGACACCGGCCACACCGAACGCCCCGCCGACCAGCCCGCCGTCGCCACCGCCGACGACGACGCCCCCTTCGACGCCCCCCTCTGTGCCACCGTCGACACCGCCATCCACACCGTCCACACCGCCGTCGACCACGCCTACGACGACCACTTCGGAACCGCCGGTGGACCCACCCGTGCCGGAAGAGTGCGACCCGCTGCACCCGGAGGTCGTGCCACCGGACTGCGTGCCGTCGCCGGAACCGGCCACTACGACATCAGGCGGCTGACCCCCGCCTGGGGCACGGTGGTCAGTTCCCGTCCTGGGGGCCGCCCCCGTTCCTGGGTGGGCCGTTGCCGTCGCGACGCTGGGGCATCGCGCCCATCTCCATGACCGACTCCGCCGTCGCCGTGTCACCCTCCGTGGTGGCGATGATGGTCACCTCGTCGTCCTTCGCGAGGTCGCCGACCACCTCGGTCTCGTCGTCGATCACGTAGGTCTTCGTGTAGCCGTCCTCGCTCTTCGCGGTGATCGAGTCGTCGGTCACCTCGGTGACCTTGCCCGTCTGGAACTCGCCGTGCCCGGTGCCGGACGTCGAGCCCATCGGGCCGCCGACGATCATCGGACCGCCGCCGACGTTGCGGCCACCGCCCGGCCCGCCCTGTTCGGCGGCGGTCGAGCCGCTCGCGGCGTAGATGGCGACCCCACCCGCCGCCGCGATGCCGACCGCGATCGCCACCGTGACCACGATGCGCTTCGCCGTCCACCGCGAGCGGGGCTGGTCGGGCGGTGGTGGAGCGCCCCACTGGGGTGCTTCAGTCTGTTCCGTACTCATACCGGACACCCTCGTGGTCGTTCCTGTGGGTGACCTGTGCTCGCTGTGGGCACCCGCTGTGACCCCACGGCGGCACAGGGAACCCACAGGTTTCACACAGCGGAACCACACCCGCGCGGGCGACCATGTGTCCATGCGGAGTGAGCTGCGACGACCGGACGGCCAACCCGTCCGCGTCCTGGTGGTCGACGACGAGGCGACGCTCGCCGAGCTGGTCACGATGGCGTTGCGCCTGGAGGGCTGGGAGATCCGCAGTGCACTCGACGGGCTCGCCGCGGTCCGGGTGGCCCGCGAGTTCCGGCCGGACGCGGTCGTGCTCGACGTCATGCTCCCCGACATCGACGGCCTCGAGGTCCTCCGCCGCATGCGGGCCGACCTGCCGACCCTGCCCGTCCTGTTCCTCACCGCGAAGGATGCCGTGGAGGACCGCATCGCGGGCCTCACCGCGGGTGGCGACGACTACGTCACCAAGCCGTTCAGCCTCGAGGAGGTCACCCTCCGCCTGCGTGCCCTGCTCCGCCGCACCGGCGTGACCGAGGCGACCGATGGCGCGTCGCTGGTCGTCGGCGACCTCACCCTCGACGAGGACAGCCGCGAGGTCCACCGCGGCGGCGACCTCGTCGACCTCACCGCCACCGAGTTCGAGCTGCTGCGGTACCTGATGCGCAACCCGCGCCGGGTGCTGTCGAAGGCGCGGATCCTCGACCGGGTGTGGCACTACGACTTCGGCGGCCAGGTCAACATCGTCGAGCTGTACATCTCCTATCTGCGCAAGAAGATCGACGCCGGCCGGACGCCGATGATCCACACGATGCGGGGCGCGGGCTATGTCCTCAAACCGGCGGCCTGAGCGGGGTGTGGAGAGCTGGTCGCTGCGGCGCCGGCTCATCTTCGAGCAGATCGTCCTGCTGGCACTGGTGTGCGTGGTCATCGTGGCCATCTCGGAGATCGCACTGCGTGCGTTCCTCGTGGACCAGCTCGACAACCGCGTCGAGGACGCGAGCCGTAAGGGAGTGCTGCGGGAGGACGGCGGGGTGCTCCCCGCGCCCGGCCCCGGCAACGCGCCACCCCAGGCGACCGGCACCATCACCGGGATCCTCGCCGACGGCTCCGGGCAGGCATGGCAGGAGACCAGCGGCGACACCCCGCGCGCGCTGACGAGCGCCGAGACGGCCGACGTCCTGCGCGTGCCGTCCGGCGAGGGGTTCTCCACGAGGACCATCGGCGACCTCGGCGAGTTCCGGCTCATCGCGCGGGAGGGTCCGCGTGGTGAGACCTTCGTGTCCGGGCTGCCGATGTCCGAGGTCAACGACGTCCTGCTCAGCGCCGGGCTGATCATGGGCGGCGTCGCCCTCGCCGGGCTGCTTGCCGCGGCGGGGGCAGGCGCGCTGATCGTCCGGCGGGCGCTGGAGCCACTGCAACGGGTGGCGGCCACCGCGAGCCGGGTCGCGGAGCTGCCGCTCGACCGGGGCGAGGTGGAGCTGGCCGAACGGGTGCCGAAGCGGTACACCGACCCGAACACCGAGGTCGGCCAGGTGGGCCTCGCGTTCAACCGGATGCTCGGCAACGTCCGCGACGCGCTCACCGCCCGGCAGGAGAGCGAGACCCGCGTCCGGCAGTTCGTCGCCGACGCCAGCCACGAGCTGCGTACCCCGCTGGCCGCCGTGCGCGGGTACGCGGAGCTGATCCGCCGCCGCGACGACGACGTCGCACCCGAGGTCGCGCACGCGCTCCGCCGCGTCGAGTCGGAGTCGGCCCGCATGACCGCGCTCGTCGAGGACCTGCTCCTGTTGGCGCGCCTGGATTCCGGCCGCCCGCTCCAGTACGCCGACGTCGACCTGTCGCGGCTGGTCGTGGACGTGGTGAGCGACGCGCAGGTCGCGGGCCGCGGTCACGTGTGGCGACTCGACGTGCCACCGGACCCGGTCACCGTGCCCGGCGACGACGCGCGGCTGCACCAGGTGCTCGCGAACCTGCTGTCCAACGCACGCACGCACACCCCACCCGGCACGACCGTCACCGTCGGACTGTCCACAACGGACGACACGGCGACGCTGACGGTCACCGACGACGGCCCCGGCATCCCCGCCGACCTGCTCCCGGAGGTGTTCGAGCGGTTCGCCCGCGGCGACTCGTCCCGCTCCCGCGCCGCGGGCAGCACCGGGCTGGGGCTCGCGATCGTCGCGGCCGTCGTGCAGGCACACCACGGCCACGTGACCGTCGAGAGCCACCAGGGACGGACCCGGTTCACGGTGCGTCTGCCAGGCGCCAGGGACACAGCGCGGACACAGGATTGACCAAGGCGGCACCCAGCCACACGGCCGAACGTGGTCACCATGACGCTGACAGTGCCCAACCCGGTGCCCAACCCGGTGCCCAACCCCACTGAGCGGGGCGCCATCGAGACCGACGGCGACACCCTGGTGCTCGACGTCGTCGTCCCGGCGTTCAACGAGGAACGGGACCTCGCGCCCGGTGTCCGCAGGCTGCACGAGCACCTGTCGGCCGGGTTCCCCTACCGGTTCCGGATCACGATCGCGAACAACGCGAGCACCGACGCCACGGCGGCCGTCGCCGACGCGCTGGCGGCGGAGTTCGCCGACGTGACCGCCGTGCACCTGGCGGAGAAGGGCCGGGGCAGGGCACTGCACGCGGTCTGGTCGGCGAGCGACGCGGCGATCCTCGCCTACCTCGACGTCGACCTGTCGACCGACCTCAACGCGCTGCCGCCCCTGGTCGCGCCGCTGCTGTCGGGCCACTCCGACCTGGCGATCGGGTCGCGGCTCGCGCGCGGCGCCCGGGTGGTGCGCGGGCCGAAGCGGGAGCTGATCTCCCGCGGCTACAACCTGCTGCTGCGTGGCGCGCTCGCGACCCGGTTCTCCGACGCGCAGTGCGGCTTCAAGGCGATCCGCGCGGACGTGGCGGCCACGCTGCTGCCGCACGTGTCCGACACCGGCTGGTTCTTCGACACCGAGCTGCTGGTGCTGGCCGAGCGGACCGGGCTGCGCATCCACGAGGTGCCGGTCGACTGGGTGGACGACCAGGACAGCCGCGTCGACATCCTCGCCACCGCGATCGCCGACGTGACGGGGATCGCCCGGCTGGCACGGGGTTTCGCGACCGGGCGGATCCCGGTCGCGCGGCTGCGCGAGCAGCTCGGCCGGGACGCGCCCACGGCAGGGCTGCTGCGACAGCTGGTCCGGTTCGCGGCCGTCGGCGTGGTGTCCACTCTGGCCTATCTGGTGCTGTACTCGTTGCTGCGCAACGGGATGAGCGCACAGGGCGCGAACTTCGCCGCCCTGGGTGTCACGGCGGTCGGCAACACGGCCGCCAACCGGCGGTACACGTTCGGGGTCCGAGGGCGCGCCGGGGTCACGCGCCACCAGTTCGAGGGGCTGATCGTGTTCTGCCTCGGGCTGGCGCTGACCTCCTCCTCACTCGCCGTACTGCACTGGCTCACCGTGCCCGGCCGGGGTTTCGAGCTGGCCGTGCTCGTCGCCGCCAACCTCGCGGCCACCGTGCTGCGGTTCCTGCTGCTCCGCGGCTGGGTGTTCCACCCGCGCCGCCTGACCGAGAAGAGTGCCTCGTGATCGCGACCGCTTCGCCCGTCACCGCTGCCGCACCCGCGCGGCCAGCACGCGAGCAGCGTCACTGGATGTTGTTGCCGCTGCTGGCCGGGACCGCGGTGCTGTACCTGTGGAACCTGACCGCCACCGGCTGGGGGAACAGCTACTACGCGGCCGCGATCCAGGCGGGCTCGCAGAGCTGGCAGGCACTGCTGTTCGGCTCGCTCGACGCAGGCAACGTGATCACCGTGGACAAGCCGCCCGCCGCGATGTGGCTACCCGGGCTGTTCGCGCGGGTCTTCGGGTTCTCGGCCTGGACGGTGCTGGTGCCGCAGGCGCTCATGGGCGTGGCATCGGTGTGGCTGCTGTACGCGGCGGTCCGCAGGACGTCCGGGACCGCAGCGGGCCTGCTCGCGGGCGCCGGTCTCGCGCTGACCCCGGTGGCGGCGCTGATGTTCCGCTACGACCAGCCGGACGCGCTGCTGACGCTGCTGCTGGTGGCGGGTGCCTACTGCACGGTGCGCGCGGTGGAGAAGGCCGGTCCCGGCTGGTTGATGCTGGCGGGTGCGACGGTCGGGTTCGCGTTCCTGACCAAGATGATGCAGGGCTTCCTGACGCTGCCCGCGCTGGCACTCGCGTACCTGGTGGCGGCGCCGACGTCGCTGGGACGGCGCATCGCGCACCTTGGGCTAGGCCTGGTCGCGGTGATCGTGTCGATGGGCTGGTACGTCGCGTTGGTGGCGGTGTGGCCATCGGGTTCGCGGCCCTACATCGCGGGGTCGGCGGACGACAGCGTGCTGGAGCTGGCGCTCGGCTACAACGGGCTGGGCCGCGTCTTCGGCGGCGACGGCAACCCCGGCGGTGGCATGGGCGGCGGCGGCAACATCGGGTTCGGCGGCGCGAGCGGATGGGGCCGCATGTTCGGCGCGGCGTTCGGCGTCGAGGTGTCCTGGCTGCTGCCCGCCGCGCTGATCGGGCTGGTCGCGGGCCTGTGGTTCACCCGCCGGGCCCCGCGCACGGACCGAACCCGCGCCGCGCTGCTGTTGTGGGGCGGCTGGACGGTGGTGACGGCCATGGTGTTCAGCCTGATGAGCGGCATCATCCACCCGTACTACGCGGTGGCACTGGCGCCCGGGGTGGCCGCGCTGGCGGCGATCGCGGGCCGGGAGCTGTGGCGAGGGCGGGCGCATCCGCCGGTCCGGTTCGTGCTGGCGGGGATGGTCGCGGTGACCGGCGTGTGGACGTTCATCCTGCTGGACAGGACGCCGGAGTGGCTGCCGTGGCTGCGATGGACGGCGCTCGCGGCGACGGTCGCGGTGGCGACCGCACTGGCCGCGGGGATCCGTGCGCGTGCACTCGGCGTGGCCGCGGTGATGACGGCGTTGCTGGGCACCGGCGCCTTCACCGTGGCAACGGCGGCGGAGACCCATGCCGGCTCGATCCCGTTGTCGGGCCCGGCGACCTCGCAGGTCGACGACATGGGCGGCGGGCCGTCGATGTCGTCGGAAGTGGCCGCGCTCCTGTCTGACACGGACACGAAGTGGGCGGCGGCCACGACCGGCGGCACTTTCGCGGCGGACCTCTCGCTCGCCAGCGGGCGGCCGGTAATCGCGATCGGCGGGTGGAGCGGCGGCGATCCGGCACCGACGCTCGCCGAGTTCCAGCAGTACGTCGAGGCCGGGGAGATCGGGTACTACGTCGGCGGCGGTGGGACGCGGCCCGGCGGCGGCTCGGAAATCGACGGATGGGTGTCGACCAACTTCGAGTCGCGGACGGTCGACGGACAGACGGTGTACGACCTGCGGGGGTGAGGTGAGGTGGTTTCGCGGGCGGGCCACTCAACCCGGATACACCATGACGGGTCTATCGGTCCTTCGTGGACATGTGGACACGACGTACACAGAGCGTGACATAGGCGTCGGAGACATCGTCGTCTTCGCCTGCGAAGTCACGAATCGTCTCCGCCGCGGCGATGAATTGGTTCGCCTTGTTCATTCACCCCTGGGCGATCGGCGCTGAGCATGGTTTTGTTCGCATGTCAGTTCTTTCCGCTCCGCAACTGCTTTGCCAACCATGATCGCCTTCCCGCCACGGTGAGACCTTCCTGAAGTACGTCATTCAGGACGGGTTCTTCGCGTCCTCTCATGACGATTTCGTCCTCAGCGAACTCCAGCACACGAGTGTCATTGCCGAGCCATCGAGTCACCGTCGTCGCCAAGTCGTTTACTTGACCTTCCCAGTCCGGTTCTGCCGCAGCACGCGGGCGAACCAGCAGTAGATCCACGTCGCTGGACGTTGTCATCTGTCCGCGTGCGGCGGATCCGAACACCGCTGCATACACAGGCGGAATTCGCCACGACTCCAGGAGGTCTTCAAGCCTTGCCAAGAAGGTCTCCTGCATTCGAGCTAGTCCCACGATGTACTGCGCAGCGAGATGGTCGCGATTGAATCGGTAGGCGAAGGCGTTGCCCACCCTTTCGGACAGTACGATTCCTTGACCGGTCAGGCGTCGTAGTACTTTGCGGATTCCTTCCTCTGAAGGTTGCACCAGGATCCTGTGCACTTGCCCTGTCGTGAACGTGGCATCGTGTCTTGCGAGAACCGTGAGGACATCACCATCCAAAGTGGGCGTGATCGTTGCCAGCGGCCGACTCAACTCCACCAGGCACCTCCCGAGCGCGACACAACTATAGTACGTGTTCACGCACAAAAGTAGACTTACCCGTACTATAGTTGGCTGTCGTCACCAGCTGCCTCTGGGGTCGGGGATGGTGAAGATCAGTGGCACGGCCGCCAGCATCAGTACGGACAGGACCACGAACCCGTGCGCCTGCGCCATCCCCGGGTTGCCGCTGTTCGCCGCCACGGCGGTCATCACCGACACCGCGATGATCGAGCCGCTCTGCCGGAACATGCCGCGCAGTCCCGCGATCGACGCGATCTGGTCCGGTGCCAGCTGTAGTCCCGCGTTGTTCGACGCGGGCACCGACACGCCCATCCCCACGCCGGTGATGCCCGCCGCCATCATCAGCCACAGGTAGCCGTTGGTGTCCGGCGGCGGGAACGCCATCAGCGTGAACCCCGTCATGATCAACACGAAGCCGACCACCATCGGGATGCGGCACCCCAGCCTGCGCAGGGTGAGCACGGCCAGTGCCGCCACGCAGATCACCCCGGCGCCCCTCGCGGTCAGCACCGTCCCGGCCGCCAGCGGGTCCATGTGGAACCGCTCCTCTGCGTACAGCGGCACCAGCGCCCCGAAGCCGATGGCGGCGCCGCCGAACAGGAGGTTCAGCACGTTCATCGCGCCGAAACCCTTGCCGCGCAGCAGCCTCATCGGGATGAACGGGGCACTGGCACGCGCGGTGTGCCGCACGAACAGGTACGACAGCAACGCCCCGCACCCGACCGGCACCAGGAACCACGGGCTGGTCACGCCGAGGTCGAGGTTCGTCAGGCCGTACATCGTGGTCAGCATCAGCAACGCCAGCAGCAGGAGCCCGCGCACGTCCATGCGTTCCGCCGGTTTGCGGTCGGTGGTCTCGCCGATCAGCCGCCAGCCAAGGAACAGCAACACCAAACCCATGGGGACGTTGACGAAGAAGATGGTCCGCCACGATGAGTACGTCACGAACACGCCGCCGAGGATCGGGCCCAGTATGCCGCCGATGGGGAAGATGGACGTGAACATGCCGACCGCGCGGTCGCGGGCGGGGCCGTAGTGGTCGGCGATGATGCCGGTCGCGGACGGCAGGAACGCGCCACCGCCGATGGCCTGCACGGCGCGCAGGGCGACCAGCACGTAGATGTTGTTCGCGAACCCGCAGGCCAGCGACGCCGTCGTGAAGATGACGACGGCGATGAGGAAGACCTTCTTGCGGCCGAAGTGGTCACCGAGCTTGCCCGCCATCGGCATCGCGATGATCTGGCCGAGCGAGTAGATGGTGATGGTCCAGCCGCTCCACGTGAGCTCGGCGCCCAGGTCGGACTGGATCGCGTTCAGTCCGGTCGCGACGATGGTCTGGTCCATCGAGGCCATGAACAGGGCGATCGCCACCACGGCGAAGACCACGTGGCGGCGCGGCAGAGCCTCGGCGGGGATGGCGACCGGTTTCGTTACTTCTATGCTTCGCATCCCCACGAGAGCAGAGAATACTTGCCTGCTGGCAAGCAACCAAGTGTTGTGACCAACCAGACCCACCGGGAGTCGGTTAGTGGATGCCGAGAACGTGATCCGCCTGCGCCGGGTCATCGGCCGGCTGGCGCGTTTGCTCAACGCCGCGCCGGTCAGCGAGAACCTGACGCCCACGCAGGCCTCCGTGCTGGCCATCGTCGCGCACCGCGGCCCGATCGGCATGACCGAGCTGGCCGACATCGAGGGTCTCAACCCGACGATGCTGTCCCGTGTGGTCGCGAGGCTCGTCGACGACGGGCTCGTCACCCGGCTGCCGAACCCAGCCGACCAGCGCGCGGTGCAGCTCGAGGCCACCGATCCGGGCCGCGACGTGCACCTGCGGATCATCGAGTCGCGCACCGAGACGGTGGTCAGGATCCTGGACGGTCTGTCCCCCGACGCCACGGACGCCCTGCTCGACGCGCTCCCCGCGCTGGAAGCACTGGCCGAGGGGCTCAGAACCAAGAAACAGTGATTCCGGCCCGATTGCACGTTTTACACTCTTTTGCCCGATATGCACGGCTTGATGCTGCCTCGTTGTCCCGGCGCCAGCACAGCCAGTAGCCTGACCGATGGCACTGATGGTCTAAGGGCGAGGGGAACCGGATGCCGCGTACCGAGGCGGTGGCACGGCGCACCTATGGTGGCCGGACAGCCGCCGACCGGCGGGCCGAGCGACGCGAGCGGTTGCTGGAGGCCGGGCTGCAGTTATTCGGCACCGAGGGCTACGCGACGTCGTCGATCGAGAAGTTGTGCACCCACGCCGGGGTGTCCACGCGCAACTTCTACGAGGAGTTCACCTCCCGTGAGGACCTGCTGATCGCGCTGCACTCGCGCGCGAACGAGCAGTCGTACCTGGCCGTCAACGCCGCGTTCGCCGAGGCGACGGACGCGGCACTCGCGGAGCGGTTCGAACTGGCCGTGCGCACGTTCCTCAACAACATGGCCAGTGATCCCCGCTGGGCGCGGCTCGCGTACGTCGAGATGATCGGCGTCAGCGACAAGGTCGAGACGCACCGCATGGCCTGGCGCAAGCGGTGGTGGGACTTCATGGTCGCCGAGGCGGACCGCGCGGTGCTGCGTGGCGAGGCGAAGGCGCGTGACTTCACGCTGCCCGCGCTCGCGGTGATCGCCTCGGTCAACGAACTGGTGCACCACTACTCGGTCAACCGGGGAAGGATCACGTTGGACGAGGTCATCACGGAAGTAGTGCGGTTCGCGGTCGCGGCGGTGACGGCATGACTGTTTCCGCTTCCGCTTCCGCCGCCGCCCTGCTGGCGCGCCTTGGCGAGGTGGCGAAGACCGACGTGACACCCGCCGCCGAGCTGCTGGCCGGCTCGGTGCGGGACAACGGGGTGATCCAGGCGTTCGGCACCGGCCACTCGCAGGGCACGGCGCTGGAGATCGCGGGCCGCGCGGGCGGGCTCATCCCCTCGAACCGCCTCTCGCTGTCGGACCTCGTGCAGTTCGGCGGCGAGGACCCCTCGGTGCTGGCCGACCCGATGCTCGAGCGCCGGGGCGACGTCGCATCGCGCCTCTACGAGATGGCGGCGCCGCAACCGCAGGACGTGTTCGTGATCGCGTCCAGCTCCGGGGTCAACTCGTCGGTCGTTGAGATGGCGCACATCGTGACCTCGAAGGGCCACAAGCTCGTCGTGATCACGTCGTTGCGGCACAGCAGCCAGGTCCCGGCCAAACACGAGTCCGGCAAGCGACTCTCGGACTTCGCGGACGTGACGCTGGACAACGGCGCACCCTTCGGCGACACGCTGCTTCCGTTGCCGGACGGCACGTCCGTCGGTGGCGTGTCGTCGCTGACCGCGGGCCTGCTGGCGCAGATGCTGGTGGCGGACACGGTGCGGCTGCTGCTCGAGTGGGGTGTCGAGCCGCCGGTGTACGTGTCGAACAACGTGCCGGGCGGCTACGAGCGCAACGTCAAGCTCGAAGCGCGGTACGAGGGCCGCCTCCGCCGCACCGCGAGCTGAGCGGCGGCGCCACGACCTACACCATGTACTGGTCGTGGCGCGCGAGGAACTCCGTGCGCTCCTCGGGCGTGAGCTGCCTGCCGGTGCGGGCGATCTCGGCCATCTCGAGGAAGTACTCCTCGCGCGACGGGCCCGGCGCGAACAGGATGAGCATCGACGCTGGCTCGTCGGTCTCGTTGCGGAACGCGTGGATGCCGTTCTCCGGGACGTACAGGTAGTCGCCCTTCACGGCGTCGACCCAGCGGTCGCCGTCGTAGAGGCGGACCGTGCCGTCCAGCACGTAGAAGCTCTCCGAGAACGTCCTGTGGTAGTGCGCGGCAGGGCCGCCTGCCCTCGGTGCCATGTCCCACTGGAAGAGTCCGAAGTGGCCGCCTGTCAACGCACCGGTGGCCAGGAACCGCGCGGTGGTCTGGGGACCCGACAGCTCCGGCGGGGTGTCCACCGGCCGGTACGTCGCGCTGACCTCACCCGTGAACGACATGTCTGGGATGATAGGCGACACCATGTATGTGCTGCTCAGCTGCGCGATCTCGCTCGACGGGTACCTCGACGACAACTCCGGTGAGCGGCTCGTGCTGTCCAACGCCGCCGACCTCGACCGGGTGGACGCCGAACGCGCGGGGGTCGACGCGATCCTCGTCGGCGCGGGCACGGTCCGCAACGACAACCCCCGGCTCTCGGTGCGCTCTCCCGCCCGGCGGGCCGCGCGGGAGGCGGCCGGGAAACCCGCGACGCCGTTGAAGGTCGTGCTGTCGAACGGGGAGCTGCCCGCCGACGCGGCGTTCCGCGCCGACGGCGACACGCTCGTCACCAACGGGTCCGTCGAGGACGTCCTCGGACAGCTGACCGCACGCGGGGTCGAGCGGCTCATGGTCGAGGGTGGCGGCCGGGTGCTGACCGGCTTCCTCGCCTCTGGCCGGGTCGACGAGTTGCAGCTGGTGATCGCACCGTTCTTCGTCGGGGACAGCGCCGCGCCCCGTTTTGTCCACGACGGACGGTTCCCGTGGTCGAAGGACCACCGAGCGACGCTCGCGGCCGTCGCGCCCATCGGGAACGTCGTGCTGCACAGGTACCTGCTCAGCGAGTCCGCTGTGGACGATCACTGGCTCGCCCGTGCGGTCGGGCTGTCGCGGCGGTGCCCGCCGTCGATGACCGCGTTCAGCGTCGGCGCGGTGGTGGTCGACGCGGCGGGTGAGGAGATCGCGTGGGGCTACTCGCGCGAGACCGACGACACCGTGCACGCCGAGGAGTCCGCGCTCGCCAAGCTCGCCGACGACGACCCGCGCCTGGCCGGTGCGACCATCTACAGCTCCATGGAACCGTGCGGCACCCGCAGGTCCCGGCCGCGCCCGTGCGCGAGGCTGATCCTCGACGCCGGCATCCCGCGCGTGGTCTTCGCCTACCGGGAGCCGTCGACGTTCGTGGTCGGCGATGGCGCGGAACAACTCGCGGGCGCCGGGGTGACGGTCGTCGAACGACCGGAACTGGCGGACGAGGTCCGCGAGGTGAACCGGCGACAGCTCGCGTCGCCAGGGCAGTGAACACCCGGGCGACGCGAGTGGTCGTCAGTTGAGTACGACGAAGAACCCGGCGACGTCGAAGATCACGTCGACGTAGCCCGCACTGTTGGCGAAGTTCACCGACCGGTCCGCGATGCCGGGGTCGGGCTCGTAGCCGATCCCCACGGTCACGGCGTTCGCCACGACCTGACCGGGCACCACGTTCAGTGTCGACGCGTTCGGCTTCTGCTGGCCACCCGGCCACAGCGTGACGAACCCGGGTGCCGTCGCGTTGACACCGGTCACGTTGCCCGCGACCGCCCAGAGCGCCACGGGGTCGCTCTCGCCGCCCCACCCGGTCAGCCCGACGAAGTAGTTCGGCCGGAGGCCGTCGTCCTGGCGGGAGTCCCACGACCGCGTCGGGGAGATGGCGATGAACTCGTAGGTCCCGCTGGGCGAGTAGTAGCCGACGAGGTCGATGATCACGTCGGTGTTGCCGGAGTTGTTGTAGAGCGCGATGGACCGGTTGGTCCCGATCTGCACCGTGACCTGGTTCGGCACGACCTCACCCGGCGCCAGGTTGATGTTCGACGCCGTCGGCCGCGTCTGCCCGTTCGGGTACGCGGTGAGGAACGTCGACGCCGTGGCACCGACACCGGTCATGTTGAAGGTCACCGCGGTGGCCCCGGCGGGCACGAACGACGACAGGTTCAGGTAACCGACGCCACGAGGGCCGAGCGGCGCGCCGGACCGGGTGTCGAGCACCCGCCGCGGGTTCATGGTGTCGTACCGGTTCGCGGGCTCCGCCTTGTAGTAGCCGGAGAGGTCCGCGACCAGGTGCGTGTTGCCGGAGTTGTTGTACAGGGTCACGCGCCGGTCCGGGCTCAGCGCCACGACGACCGAGTTGGCGCGCGTGTTCCTGGCGGCCAGGTTCAGGTTCGACGCCGTCGGCCGCGCCTCGCCCGCCGGGTAGACGGTCACGAACGTCGAGGCGGTCGGCGTCACCCCGGTCACGTTCAGCACGACCGACGTCGCGGTGTCGGGCGTCTGCGCCGACAGGTCCACGGTGACCGAGCGGCCGGGGCCGACCGGGATCCCGCTGATCCGCGTGTCCAGCACCCGGACGGGTGCCACCGAGACGAACTCGGACGGGATCGGGTCGACGGCGGCGGCACGCATGCCCGCCCCCTGCGCCCGGTCGACCTTCACCCCTGCGCCGTCCTCGGGCTCGGCGCTCGCGGCGGGCATCCCCGCCACCAGGGCGGCCGCCACCGCCGCGGCCACGGCCACAAATCTTCGACTACGCATCAAGAAACCCCTCATCGTCAACTCAGGTAGTGCGTGGAGCCGTTGACTGGAGCAGGCGCATACAACTCACCGTGTCCCCCAGTGAACCGCCCCGCCCCCGAATGGGCGATCGCGAGCCTATCCGAGTGACGGAGGGCGACCAATGGAATTGCCCTGAACTGCCCAGAAATTGCGTGCTCCACGATCATGCGTGCCACTACCGCGCATTGCGTGGTAGTGTCCAACCCGCATTACTCGCGACACGTCTGGACACACCGATGGAGATCAGCCAACTACTCAAGGGCGTGCTCGACCTCGCCGTGCTCGCGGTACTGAGCACAGAGGACGGCTACGGGTACGACGTGGTCCGGCGACTCCGCGTGGCAGGGCTGGACGAGGTCGGCGACGCGTCGGTCTACGGCACGCTGCGCCGCCTGTACAACGCGGGCGCGCTCACCTCCTACGTGCGTGCGAGCGAGGAGGGCCCGCACCGCAAGTACTACGCGCTCAACGACGTCGGCAGGGCCCGCCTCGCCGACGGAGCCAAGACGTGGCGCGGGTTCGCGAACACCATGACGGATCTGCTGGAAGGGGAGACGGCGTGAACACCAGGACGGACACCGAGGTCCAGGCTTATCTGGACCGGTTGCGGCGTGAGCTGGCGGGCCTCCCGGCCGCCGAGATCGAGGAGATCGTCCAGGACCTCGAACCGCAGGTCGCGGCGATCGCGGCGGGCCTCGACGCGGAGCCAGCGGAATCGTCCGGGACCACGCTGGCCGACCTGCTCGGCGACCCCGCCGAGTACGCCAGGGAGCTCCGCAGCGCCATGGGTGTACCCGACAAGCCCTCGGCGGAGCGGCCGCTGTGGCTGACACGCACCGCGTTGGCGGTGCTCGTGGTGACCACGGTCGCCGCGAGCGTGGCGGGCTACCTCGTCGCGCGCATCTACTCGAACGATCCCCGGCCCGCGCTGGTGTTCCTCGCCTTCGCGCTGTTCGCGTCCTGGCTCGCGATCGGCGTGCGCAGGACGATCGCGAGCGAGATCGCCGCACTGCCCGAACTGCGCCTGGTGGCCGCGCGACTGTCGGCGGCCGAGCACTTCCTGCCCGTCGCCGCCTACCTGAGGTCCCTGCGGCCGGCGTGGTTCCTCGTCCGGGCCGGGCTGGTATGGCTCGGCATGGTGTGGCTGTGGCACTGGTTCGGCTGGTACGAACCAGTCCCGAGCGTGCTGGCGGTGGCGGGCGCCGTACTCACGATGGTGGTGGCCCGCCGCACGGCACACGACCGGCGGTGGCTGTGGCTCAGCCTCCCGCTCAGCGGGTGGGCGGTCGGCGTCGCCATCAAGGCGGTGGAACTCCTGCCGATCCTGACCTTCGGCGCGCCAGCCTGGTGAGTTGTTACAAGTTATCACTCACGCAATTAGCTGTTACAGTCAGTGGATGAGCACGACTCCTCGCGAGCGGTACCGGACCCAGGTGCGGACCGAGATCAAGGCACACGCCTGGACCCAGATCGCGGAGGCGGGCGCGTCCGCGTTGTCCCTCAACGCGATCGCCAAGGCGATGGGCCTGAGCGGGCCCGCACTGTACCGCTACTTCGCCAACCGGGACGAGCTGATCACCGACCTGGTCACCGACGCGTACCGGCAGTTGGCCGACGCGTTCCGCGCCGCGGTCGAGGAGCGGGGGTCCGACCCGGCGGTGATCGCGCACGCCATGCGGGACTGGGCACTGGCGTACCCGCAGCGGTACTTCCTGATCTACGGCACCCCGATCCCCGGCTACCACGCGCCGCAGACCACCACGGACATCGCGGCGGAACTGATGGGCATGCTGCTCGACGCGTTGCGTGACCACCGGCCGGGCCCGGCCGGTGGTCGCGCAACGGCCTTCGACGAGCATCTCGACGGCCACCGCGACTGGGCGAGGAGCGCGGCCCCGGCGGGCACCCTCCACACGGCACTGAGCCTGTGGGCCCGGCTGCACGGCGTGATCAGCCTGGAGATCGCGGGCCACTTCACCGACATGGGCTTCGACACCGCGCGGTTCTTCCAGTCCGAAGTGGACGAAATGCTGGGACGGTAGTCCACACCGTCGAGGCATGACGATCAGGTGGGAAGAGCGAGCAGCCCGCCCAGCGTGGTCGGCGGACCGCCAGGGAACGACAGCGCGCCGGGCAGGCCCGGCACCGTGGTCCTCGGCGCCGCCGCCGGGGTGGGCACCTCGACGGGTTTCCCGCCGAACGGGGCGTTCTGCGAACCACGCACGCCGATCGGGCTGCCCGGCGGTTCCGCGCAGTACGCCTGGTCGTTCGGCGGCGCGGGGGTGACGTCGTTGCCCGGCCGCTGTTTCGTGCCCTCGTAGCCTCGGGTGCACGACATCGGATCGTTGAACGTCAGCACGAGCCCGAGGTGCCCGGTGCCGTCGGGGTTCGCACCCGGCGCGGTCGCCGTGATCATCGGGAACGCCACCAGCAGCTGCTCAAGCCCATCCGTGCGGGTGGTCGTGACCTGCATGGTGGTCAGCAGGTTCGCGATGACCACGCCGAGGTCCTGACCGGAGTCGCGGAGGATGTCGTTGACCTGTACGGCGACGACCGGCACCTCGGCGATCAGCTTGCGGAGGTCCGGGTTCGACGTCTTCAGCTGCTCCGCGAGGAGCCGCAGATTGCCGCTGTAGTCGAGGATCTGCCGGGTCTGCGCCGCCTGCGTCTCCAGCACGACCCGGCCGTTGGACAGCAGCGACGTGGTCTGCGGCAGATGTTCGGTCGCGGCGCCGGTCAGCGTGCCCGCGCTGTCGAGCAGCACCCGCAGTGCCGGGCCCGCGTTCTGGAAGGCGAGGTACAGCTCGTCGACCGTGGTGCGCAACGAATCCGCAGGCACGCTGTCGACGAACGTGTCCAGGTTGGACAGCAACGTCTCCGGGCTCGACGGGGTCGAGGTGCGGTCGCGGGGCACGACCGAGCCGTCCGCGAGGAACGGGCCGCGGTCGTGTGCCGGCTGCAGGTCGACGTACTGCTCGCCGATCGCGGACCGGTTCGCCACCACGGCACGGGTGTCGGCGGGGATCGGCGGCGCGTCGTCCTCGATGTCCAGCACCACGTCGACGCCGTCGTCGGACAGTCGCAGCCGTTCGACCCGGCCGACGGTCACCCCTCGGTAGGTGACCTCGGCGTTCGCGAAGATGCCGCCGGAGTCGGCGAGCTGCACCGTCACCCGGTAGCCCCGCGTGCCGAACAGCCGGTCGAGACCCGCGTAGGTGCCGCCGACGTACCCGATGCCGACGACCGCGATCATCGCGAACAGGAACAGCCGGACCTTGGTGCCACGCAACAACATCAGCGCCCCACCCCCAGTAGCGAGCCGAGCAGGCCGGTCAGCCCGCCGGGTACCTCACCCCTCGGCACCTGCGGAAGCGTCGGCACGGGCAGCAGCGGCTCCTGCGACGGTGCCGGGCCGGGCGACGGGGACAGGCCGGGGATCGGGATGATCGGCGTGCTCGCGTTCGACAGGTTCTCCAGCAGCACCGACAGGTCCAGGTCGAACTTGACGTCCACGTTGACGTAGTCGCCCTTGACGGCGTTGAGGAAGTAGTCGGTGAACGGGTAGGTCACGAGGAACTGCAACGAGTTCGGCAGGTTCGCACCCGCCTCCGCGAGCTTGTTCAGCGTCGGCGCGAGGAGTGACAGGTCGTCGACGAGGTCGTCGCGGCTGCGCTCGACCGTGTCGACGGCGACGGTCGACAGGTTCTCCAGCGCGCCCAGCATGGTGACGAGCGCGTCCCGCTGCTCGTTGACGACCGCGAGTCCCGGCCCGAGCCGGTCGAGCGCGACCTTGATGTCGCCGGTCTGCGCGGCGAGCCTGCCGGACAGGCGGCCGAGGGCGTCGATGGCCTTCGTGATGTTGTTCTTCTCGCCGTCCAGGACCTTGACCACGGTGTCGATGTTGGCCAGCGTGGCGCGCAGCTCTGGCTCGTTGCCGTCGAGTGCCTGGTTCACCTCGTCGACGATCGTCGAGAGCTGGCTGATGCCGCCGCCGTTGAGCAGCAGCGACAGCGCGCCGAGGACCTCTTCGATCTCCGGGTTACGGTTGGTGCGGTCGATCGGGATCACCGCGCCGTCCCGCAGTGCCCCGGCCGGGCTCTCGGGTGCGCGCAGCTCCACGAACTTCTCACCCAGTAGCGACGACTGCCGCAGCTCGGCGGCCGCGTTGGCCGGCAGGTGCACGTCACCGTTGACCAGCATCGTCACCACGGCGGTCCTGTTGTCCTTCGCCAGCTCGATCCGGTCGACCCGGCCGACCGCGACGTCGTGGACCTTCACCCCCGCCTGCGGGACGAGGTCGAGGACGTCCCCGAAGTGCGCGACGACCCGGTACGGGTGCTCGCCGAGGTCCGCGCCGCCGGGGAGCGGCAGCTGGTACATCCCGGAGAACCCGCCCGTGGCACAGCCCGCGAGCAGGAACACCAAGCACAGCAATGACTTCTTCACCGGCCACCGCCCGTGGCCGCGGTCGACAGGTCGAGGATCGGGATCGGCAGCGGCGGCAGCTCTCCCGCCGACAACGCGCCGAGCACCTCCGCCAGGGAGGGCAGGTTGAGCGTGCCGTCGAGGTACGGGGCGAGCTGGGTGCAGATGTCGCTGATCGTCTTCGGCAGCTCCACCGGGGTGGCGGCGCGGAGCGTGCGGCACAACATGAGGACCGGCGGGTAGGTCAGCTCGTTCAGGTTGCCCCGGATCGCGAACGACGCGGACGCGGCGTCGTAGGTGTTGAGGAAGTTCGACATGGCGAGCGGCGCCACGTCAAGGATCTCCGCGACCGCGGCCCGCTGGTCGACGAGTGCCTGCGTGACGCCGGTCAGCTTGCCGACGTTGGAGCTGATGGCGTCCTTGTTCGTCGCGATGAAGCCGTGCACGTCGGTGAGCGCCGTGCCGAGCGAGCTGAGCGCGGTGCCCAGCTCGTCGCGGTCTTCGGCGAGGTAGCCACTGACGTCGGCGAGCTTGTCGTTGAACGACGTGACCTGCGCGTCGCTCTCCGCGAGGGCCTCGGTGAACGTGGCGAGGTTGTCGACGGTGGTGAACAGGTCCCCGCTCGAGTCCGCCAGCGCGGCGGACGCGGCCGAGAGCTGCTGGATGGTCTGGTTGAACAGCTCACCGTTGCCGGACAGGTTCGCGGCGGCCGTGTCGAGCACGCCGGACAACGCGCCGTTCTCGTTGGCACCGTTCGGGCCCAGCGCGGTCGTGAGGTCGTTGACGCTGGCGGTCAGGTCGTCCAGCTCGACCGGCGTCGCGGTGCGCGCCAGCGGGATCACCGTGCCGTCGGCCATCAGCGGCCCCGAATCGTACGCCGGGGTCAGCTGCACGTACCGGTCACTGACCAGCGACGGCGCGACCACGACCGCCTGCGCATCGGCGGGGACCTCGATGCCGTCGTCGACGGCCATCTCGACCTTCACCCGGTCGCCCTGCGGCGTCACCGACGTGATCCGGCCGACGCCGACGCCGAGCACCTTCACCTCGGAGTCCGGGTACACGCCGACAGTCTTCGCGAAGTACGCGGTGATCCTGGTGCCCGACGGCGCCATCGTGATCCACCACAGCGCCGCGCTGATCATCAGCATCAGCGCCAGCGCGTAGATCACGACCAGCGCGGCGCGGCGGCTCGCCTGGCTCTCCGACAGCATCGCCCTGGCGTTCATCGCCCACCCTCCTCGGTGTAGGCGAGCGGCGGCGTGCAGCCCTCCGGGTTGATCGTGAGGACGCCGAGATCGGTCGGCGGCGGCAGCAAACCGCAGATATAGCCCTCGAACCAGCGGCCGTTGCCGACGACGTTGTTGAACGTCCGCACGTACGGTGCGAGCGAACGCAGGCTCTCCGAGAGGTTCGTCTGGTTCTTCGCGAGGATGGTCGTGACCCGGTCCAGCTCGTCGAGCGCGGGCTTGAGCTGCGCCTGGTTGTCCGCGACCAGCCCGCGCAGCTCACCTGCCAGCGTGGTGGTGCCGGTGAGCAGGAGATGCACGGCGTCGCGGCGCAGCCGCAGTTCGCCGAGCAGCAGTGACGCGTCGGCGAACAGCTGCTTGAGCTGTTCGTCGCGATCGGCCACGGTTTGCGAGAACCCGGCGGTGTTCGCGAGCAGCGTCTTCAGCTGTTCGTCCCGTGTGGACAGTGTCGCGGACAGCCGCGACAGGCCGGTCAGCGTGTCCTTCATGTGCTGTGGGCTGTTCGCGAACGTGTCGGAGATGACCTGGAAGCTCTGCGCGAGCTGTTTCGTGTCGATCCGGTCCACGGTCTGCGACAGCTTCCCGACGGCGGGAACGATGTCGAACGGGGTCTGTGTGCGGCTGACCGGGATCGGGTCGTTGGCGCTCTGCGGGGTCCTCCCCGACGACTCGACCGCCAGGAACTTGTCGCCGAGCAACGTCTTGATCTGGATCGAGATCGTGCTGCGGTCGCCGAGGCTCACGTCGTCGACGCGGAAGTCCACGACCACCTTGTCGCGAACCAGTTCGACCCCGCGCACGTCACCGACCTTCACCCCCGCGAGCCGCACCTCGTTGCCCGGCCGCAGCCCGGCGGACTCGCGGAACTCGGCCGTGTAGGTGGTGCCGCCGCCGATGATCGGCAGGTCGTCGGAGTTGAACGCGACGAGCAACCCCAGCAACAGCAACACGATCGTCACCGTGCCGACGGCCGCCTGGTCCCGCTCCTTCAATGGTTTCATCGGCACCTCTCCGCGGGCGGTGTGCCAGGAATGGGCAGCAGCGGCAGGTCGACGGAGATGCCGAGGTCCGACACCCCGATCCGGCCGGACATGCTGCAGAGGTAGTAGTTGTACCAACCGCCGTAGCTCGACACCCGGCTGATCGTCTGGACCTTGTGCGGCAGCCCGGCGAGGAACTTGTCGACCGTGTCCCCGTGGTCGGCCAGGTTCCCGGCGAGCCTGCCGAGCGCGGCGATGTCCTCCTTGAGCGGCGGCCGCACCGACGACAGCAGCCCGGCCGTCGACTGGGTCAGGTCGCCGAGCGCGCTGATCGCGTCACCGATCGGCTGCCGCTGCGCGGCGAGCCCGGACGCGAGCTGCTGCAGCTGGTCGATCAGCCCCGACACCTCGGTCGCGCGGTCGTTGACCGTGGTCAGCACGGTGTTGAGATTGTCGATGACCTGCCCGATCACCTTGTCCTTGCTCGCGATCGTGCTCGCGAGCGACGCGGTGTGCGCGAGCACGCTGTCGATCGTGCCGCCCTCGCCCTGCAGCACCTGGATCAGCTCACCGGCGAGCTTGTTGACCTGCTCGGGTCGCAGCGCCTGGAACAGCGGCTGGAACCCGTTGAACAGCTGCGTCAGGTTCAGCGCGGGCTGCGTGCGGTCCAGCGGGATCAGGTCACCGGGTTTCAGCACCGCGTTGGGGTCGCCGGACCCGACGCCGATGGCGACATACCGCTGGCCGATCAGGTTGCGGTACTTGATGGTCGCCGTCACCGACCGGGGCAGCCGCCGCGACGCCTCGACGTCGAACCGCACGTCCGCCCACTTGTCGTCCACCACCGAGATGTCGGTGATCTGTCCTATCCGGACACCGGACATGCGGATGTCGTCGCCATCGTTGAGTCCGGTGGCGTCGGTGAACCTCGCGACGTACCCGCTGGTCGGGCCGAGCGTGGTGTTGGCGATCGTGAGGCCGAGCAACGCGGTCAGCGTGACGGTGACGACCGCGAACACGACCATCTTGACCAGCGGTCCGACGAAGTGCCTCATTCGACCGTCACCTCCGCACCGCGGAACAGCGGACCGAGCAGCAGCGACGACCACTGCGGCACGTCCATCGGGGACACGCCGAGCCCCGGCGCGACGAGTGCCGCGATGAGTTCCCGCTCGGCCGGGGTGTTCGCGACCTGCGCGTCCATGGCCGCCTGCGGCAGCGTGTCCGGGAAGTCCGCCGGCCGGTCCGAGTTCGGTGGCGGTGGTTTCGACGACCCGTCGTCGAGCGGCCCGCCCTCCGGGTACTGCGGGAACCGCGCTGGCGGCTTCGCGACCGGGTAGCACCGGGGCCCCCGCTTGTCGTCGTACCTCGGGGTGTCGACACCCGGGACGTACTTGCCGCGGCTGGCGGTGATCTCGATGGTCACCTTCGTGACGTTCGGGGTGGCCGTGCCCTTGCCGAAGGCCTTGTCGGCAGACGGGATCGCGTCCACGAGCTGCTTGAGCAGGCACGGGTACTCCGGCGCGTACTTCGCGAGCACCGCGAGGGTGGACGTCGACGTGCTCGCCAGGTTGATGATGTTGTCCTTGTTGGCGGCAAGGAACCCGCCGAGGTCGATGGACGCGTTCGTCAGCGAGCTGTAGAGGTTGCTGAGCTGGCCGCGTTGTTCGACGACCGTCTGCGTGGTGACGGTCAGATCCCGCAACGCGGTCAGCAGCTCCGGCCCCGCCTGCGCGTAGGTGTCCGCGACCGTCGAGAGCCGCTGGATGTTCGCCCGCAGGTCCGGCAGCGACGGCGTGATCTTCCCCAGGTAGTCGCCGAGCTGGACGAGTGTGTCGCCGAACTGCTTGCCCCGGCCGTCGAGCGCGGTCGCCATCGCGTTCAACGTGGACGCGAGCTTCTCCGGCTGCACCGCCCGCAGGACCGGCATCAGGTTGTCGAGCACCTGCTCGATCTCGATCGCGGAGCTGGTGCGGTCCTGCCCGATGACCGAGCCCTCCCGCAGGGTTCCGTTCGGCGCCTCTGGCGTCTGCAACGCGACGTAGCGTTCGCCGAACAGGGTCTTCGGCAGCAGCCGCGCGGACACGTTGCCGGGGATGTCGCCGACGTGGTCCGGGTCGAGTGCGAGGTCGAGGACCGCGTGGTCGCCGTCTGGCCGGATGTCCCGCACCTCGCCGACGACCATCCCGCGCAGCTTCACGTCCGCACCGGTGCGGAGCTGGTTGCCGACGTGGTCGGTCTCCAGCGTCACCGGCACGACCTCGGTGAACGTCTTGCGGTAGAAGGCAACCGATGCCACGACGAACATCCCGGCGATGACCAGGAAGATCAGCCCGTAGATCTGGTACCGGCGGCGTTCGTTCATCATCGTCTTCTCGCTTCGCAAGCTCCGCTCACCCCGCGATCCGCACTGTCGTGGTCGCACCCCAGATGGCGAGCGACAGGAAGAAGTCGAGGAGCATCTGCACCACGATCGCCGCGCGCACCGCCCTGCCCACGGCCACCCCGACCCCGGCAGGGCCGCCGGACGCGGTGTAGCCGTAGTAGCAGTGGACGAGGATCACGACGATGCTGAACACGATCACCTTGAGGAACGACCACAGCACGTCCTCCGGCGGTAGGAAGAGATGGAAGTAGTGGTCGTACGTGCCGGCGGACTGCCCGTAGAACCACACGGTCACCTGCCGCGACGCCACATAGGACGACAGCAGGCCCACCAGGTACAGCGGGATCACGGCCGCGACCGCCGCGATCACCCGCGTGGTCACGAGGTAGGGCAGCGACGGCACGGCCATCACCTCGAGCGCGTCGATCTCCTCGGAGATCCGCATCGCGCCGAGCTGCGCGGTGAACCCGCAGCCCACGGTCGCCGACAACGCGAGCCCGGCCGCGAGCGGCGCGACCTCGCGGGTGTCGAAGTACGCGGCGATGAACCCGGTCAGCGCGGACGTGCCGAGCTGGTTGAGCGCCGAGTACCCCTGAAGGCCGACGATGAGCCCGGTGAACACGGTCATGCCGATCATCACGCCGAGCGTGCCGCCGATGACCGCGAGCGCGCCGGAGCCGAAGAACACGTCCGACAGGATGCGCAGGATCTCGCGCGGGTAGTGCGCGAGCGTGCGCGGCACCCAGGCGAGGACCCGCGCGTAGAACGCGAGCTGCTGACCCAGTGTGGCGAGCCCGTCCGCGGGCTGCGACGCGACGACGACCAGCCGTCGCGGCACCTTCGGCGGAATGTCCACTGTGGCCATTACATGCCCTTCGGGGGAACGATCTGCAGATAGATGCCCGTCAGGACCACGTTGATGAGGAACAGGAGCAGGAACGTGATCACGACCGTCTGGTTCACGGCATCACCGACACCCTTGGGCCCGCGCCCGGGGTTGAGCCCTCGGTAGGCGGCGACGATCCCCGCCACGAACCCGTACAGCACGGCCTTGATCTCGCTGATCCACAGGTCCGGCAGCTGCGCGAGCGCGTTGAACGACGCCAGGTACGCGCCGGGCGTGCCGCCCTGCATGACGACGTTGAAGAAGTAGCCACCCGCGACGCCGACCACGCTGACGAGCCCGTTGAGCAGTACCGCGACGATCGTCATGCCGAGCACGCGCGGCACGATGAGCCGCTGGACCGGCGACACGCCAAGGACTTCGAGCGCGTCGATCTCCTCGCGGATCGTGCGGGAACCGATGTCCGCGCACATGGCCGACCCACCGGCACCCGCGACCAGCAGCGCGGTGATCAACGGCGACGCCTGCTGGACGATCGCGAGCGCGCTGGCCGCACCGGTGAACGACTGCGCGCCGATCTGTTGTGTCAGCGATCCGAGCTGCAACGCGATGACCGCGCCGAACGGGATCGACACGAGCGCGGTCGGCAGGATCGTGACGCTCGCGAAGAACCAGCACTGCTGGATCAGCTCACGCCACTGGAACGGCCGCCGGGGCGTGTACCTGGCGACCTCCCACGCGAGCGTCGACATGCGCCCGACCTGCGCGAGTCCGCGCACCGGCGCGGGACGCACCTGTGCCTTATCGGTCACGACTCCCCCTCGCAGGCTCCGGGGAGCCGCTCGCGGTCGCCCTGTGACGTTTGATTCGCTCCGCAAGCTCCGCTCATGTACATCACCCGACGTGTACAACGACCCAGAACCGTTGCGGTTACCCGAAACTCGACAAAGAATGGGCCGCGGTCACACCTCCGTCCGCCACGAACTCGGCACCCGTGCAGTAGGAGCTCTCGTCGCTCGCGAGGAACAGCACCAGCTCGGCGATCTCGGGTGGCTGGCCGACCCTTTTCAGCGGCACCCGTTTGCCGACGTAGGTCAGATCGACGGGCTGCCCGCCGAGCGCGGTCGGCAGCAGACCTGTCTCGATCGCGCCGGGGTGGATGGAGTTCACCCGCACCCCTTTGCGCGCCAGTTCCAGCGCCGCCACCTTCGTCATGCCCCGGACGGCGAACTTGCTGGCGGTGTAGGCGGTCAGTGCCGGCGTCGCCGCCAGACCCTCCACAGAGGACACGTTGACGATGGAGCCGCCACCGGCCTCGACCATCAGCGGCGCGACGGCCCGCATGCCGAGGAAACAGCCGACCTGGTTGACCTGGATGACCCGCATGTAGTCGTCGAGCGCGGTCTCGGTGAGCAGTGCGAAGTGCAGGATGCCCGCGTTGTTGACGAGCACGTTCGGCGGCCCGTACACCTCGACCGCCTCGGCGACCGCGGCCGTCCACTCGTCCTCCCGCGACACGTCGAGGTGCAGGTAGTGCGCGCCGATCCCGGCGGCGAACTCCTTGCCTGCCTCGTCGTTGACGTCCGTGACGACGACCCGCGCGTCCTCCTCGACGAACCGCCGCGCGGCGGCCGCGCCCTGCCCACCGGCCGCGCCGGTGATCAGCGCGATCTTCCCGGTCAGCCGGCCCATGTCACATCAACTCCTCAGCGAGTGGCATCAGGACCGTCTTCCCCGAGCGTCATCAGCTCCGTGGCGGCGAAGGTCCTCTTCGGGTCGCGGTCGGCGAAGTAGGCACCGACCGCGGTGTCCAGCGCCTCTTGAGTCCATTGCGTACTGTCGAACCTCGCCTCGACCGTCGGCGGCGCGAGCAGCGCGACCATGCCGCCGTACACGACGAACACCTGCCCGCTGATCCTGTCCGCGGCCGGCGAGGCCAGGTAGGCGACGAGCGGTGCGACGTGTTCCGGGGACAAGGGATCCACCCCCGCCGGGGCCGCACCGAACACCGCCGCCGTCATCGCGGTCCTGGCCCGAGGGCAGATCGCGTTGGCGCGCACGCCGTACCTGGCGAGCCCGCGCGCGGTCGCGAGGGTGAGCGCGGTGATGCCCGCCTTGGCGGCGGCGTAGTTCGGCTGCCCCTCGGAACCGAAAAGGAACGCCTCGGACGCGGTGTTCACCACGCGCCCGTAGGTGGTCCCGCCGTTCGCCTTCGCCTGCCCGCGCCAGTACGCGGCCGCGTTGCGGGACACCAGGAAGTGCCCGCGCAGGTGCACGCGGACGACGAGGTCCCACTCGTCGTCGGTCATGTTGAACAGCATCCGGTCGCGCAGCACACCCGCGTTGTTCACGACCACGTGCAGCCCGCCGAACCGGTCGACCGCCTCGGCCGTCAGCGCCTTCGCGGTGTCCGCGTCGGACACGTCGCCGCGCACGAGCACCGCGTTGCCACCCAGTGCCGCGATCTCGTCGACCACGTCGGTGTCGGCGACGTCGTTGACCACCAGGTCGGCACCCGCGCTGGCGAGGGCGAGCGCCTCGGCCCTGCCCAGCCCGGCACCCGCGCCGGTGACGATCGCGACCTTCCCCGCCAGAGTCATCGGCAGCCGACGATCTGCCGGATGACATCGACCTGGTTGAGCGCCGCCTTCATCGCCGGACCTCCTCGGTTGCCACGGACTCTAGTACATTCTTAGAACGTGTTCTAGTAGCCAGGGAGGGGCGCATGCACATCGCGTACACGCCGGAGCAGGAGGCGCTGCGGCGCGAGCTCAGGGCGTACTTCGCCGCGCTGATGACCCCGCGGCGGCGCGAGGCGCTCGCCGCCGGCGGCGACTACGGGGACGGCGAGGTGTACAAGGAGGTCGTACGGCAGATGGGCGCCGACGGCTGGCTCGCACTCGGCTGGCCGGAGGAGTACGGCGGGCAGGCCAGGCCCATGATCGACCAGCTCGTCTTCACCGACGAGGCGGCCGTCGCCGGGGCACCCGTGCCGTTCCTGACGATCAACACGGTCGGCCCGACGATCATGCGGTTCGGGACCGAGAAACAGAAGCGGTTCTACCTGCCACGCATCGCGGCTGGCGAGCTCCACTTCGCGATCGGCTACTCCGAACCGGAGGCGGGCACGGACCTCGCGTCGCTGCGGACCAGAGCCGTCCGCGACGGGGACGAGTGGGTGGTCAACGGCCAGAAGATGTGGACCTCGCTGATCTCCTACGCCGACTACGTGTGGCTCGCGTGCCGCACCGACCCCGGCGCGCCCAAGCACAAGGGCCTGTCCATCCTGATCGTCCCGACCGACGCCGATGGCTTCTCGTGGACCCCGGTCCACACGATGTCCGGCCCGACCTCCAGCGCGACGTACTACTCCGGCGTGCGGGTGCCCGCCGACGCGCTCGTCGGCGAGGAGAACCGCGGCTGGCCGCTGATCACCAACCAGCTCAACCACGAACGCGTCGCGCTGACGTCGTCGGCGCCGGTCCGCGAGGCGCTGCGCGAGGTGCGGCAATGGGCGCAGGCCACGAAACTTCCGGACGGACGGCGGGTGATCGACCAGGAGTGGGTACAGATTCACCTGGCACGCGTGCACGCCAAGGCCGAGTTCCTGAAGCTCGTGAACTGGAAGATCGCGTGGGGTGCCGACAACGACTCCGGCAAGGGGCTCAGCCCCGCCGACGCGTCCGCGACCAAGGTGTTCGGCACCGAGTTCGCGACCGAGGCCTACCGGCTCCTGATGGAAGTGCTCGGACCGCAGGCGTACGTGCGGGCGGGCTCACCCGGCGCGCTGCTGCGCGGCCGGGTCGAACGCATGCACCGCGCGTCGCTGATCCTGACCTTCGGCGGCGGCACCAACGAGGTACAACGCGACATCGTGGCAGCGGTCGGACTCGGCCTGCCCCCGGCGAAGAGGTGATCCGGCATGGACTTCTCGTTCAGTGATGAGTTCTCCGACCTCGCGGAGCTGACCAGCACGATTCTCGCCGACCACACGAGCCCCGCGCGGCTCGCCGAGGTCGAGGCGACCGGCGACCGGTTCGACCGTGCACTGTGGACAGACCTGGCCATGGCGGGCGTGCTGGCCGCCGCGCTGCCGGAGTCCGTCGGCGGCAGCGGGCTTGGCCTGCTCGAACAGTGCGCCGTGCTCGTGGAGCTGGGCCGCGCGGTCGCGCCCGTGCCGTACCTGTGCTCGATCGTCCAGGCGGCGTCGGCCATCGCCGAGTTCGGCACCGACACGCAGCGCACCACGTGGGCGGCCCCAGCGGCGGCGGGGGACGTGGTGCTCACCGCCGCACTGTCCGAAGAGGTCGGCGACGATCCCGCACGACCCACGACGAGGGCCGAGCGTGCGGGAGCACCCGCGCAATGGCACGTACACGGGACAAAGGTCGCCGTGCAGGCCGGGCCGGTCGCGAAGCTGTTCCTGGTACCCGCGGAAACCCCGCTGGGGCTGACTGTGTTCCTTATCACCCCAGGCGATTCCGGCGTTACCGTGCGGCGCCAGCAGATCGTCGACGGCGACTCCGAGGCATTGCTGGAGCTCGACGATGTGGCCCTCGGCGACGACCGCGTGCTCGGCGAACCGGGCGGCGGAGCGGCCGTCGTCGACTGGCTCACAACCCGCGGCACGGTCGGACTCTGCGCGCTCCAGGCAGGCGTCTCCTCGGAATCTCTGCAGCTGACGGCCAAATATGCAACTGGTAGAGTGCAATTTGACCGACCAATTGCGACATTTCAGGCGGTGGGACAGCGGTTGGCCGACTGCTACATCGACGCCGAGGCGATCCGCCTGACGCTGTGGCAGGCCGCTTGGCGACTGTCCAAAAATTTCGCTGCCCACAACGAGATCGCGACGGCGAAGTTCTGGGCCGCCGATGGCGGGCACCGGATTGCCCATGCCGCGGTTCACATTCACGGCGGAGTGGGTATTGACGTGGACTACCCGTTGCATCGATATTTTGTGGCCACGAAACGCATCGAGTTCAGTCTTGGCGGCGCCACCACGCAGCTGCGCCGCATCGGTATCGCACTGGCCGCGGAGCCGGCCTGAGGAGGTTGCGCATGACCGCGCAGGGGGATCAGGTCCCCACCGTCACCGAGCTGTTGCTCGCCCGCGCGGATGATGCGAATCCCGGTCTCGTGTTCGAGGACCGGCAGTGGTCGTGGGCCGACCACGTGCGGGAATGCGCGGACCGCGCCGCCCTGCTGCGATCGCTGCGGCGCCCAGGCCCGTTCCACGTCGGCGTGCTGCTGGACAACGTGCCGGAACTTTCGTTCCTGCTCGGCGGCGCGGCACTCGCTGGCGCGGTGCTCGTCGGGCTCAACACCAGCAGACGCGGCGAGGCGCTCGTCCGCGACATCCAGCTCACCGACTGCCAGGTCGTGCTGACCGACAGCAGGTACGTGGAACTGTTGCAGGGCCTCAACACCGGCGCCCGCGTGCTGGACATCGACTCGGCCGCGTGGCACGTGACCGCGTTCCGCCACCAGTACTCGCAGCTGGCGGCGGTGCCCGCCGAACCGGACGACCTGCTGATGCTGATCTTCACCTCCGGCACCAGCGGCGAGCCGAAGGCGGTGCGCTGCACGCACGCCAAGATCGCCGGACCGGGCGCGATGCTGGCGGCGCGGTACGAACTGGGCCCCGGCGACACCACGTACGTTTCGATGCCGATGTTCCACTCCAACGCGATCATCGCCGGGTGGGCGGTCGGCCTGGCCGCGGGCGCCCGCATCGCGCTGCGGCGGCGGTTCTCGGCGTCGGGCTTCCTCCCGGACGTGCGGGGCTACGGCGCCACGTACGCCAACTACGTTGGGAAACCGCTGTCCTTCATTCTCTCCACCCCAGAACAGCCCGACGACGCGGACAACCCGCTGAAGGTGATGTTCGGCAACGAGGCCAACCCGCGCGACGTCGAGGCGTTCGCGACGCGGTTCGGCTGCGAGGTCGTCGACGCGTACGGCTCAACGGAGGGCGGCATCGTGGTGCCCCGTCCACCCGGGACACCGGCGGGCTCGATCGGCCGCATGGAAGGCAACCTGGCGGTGCTCGACCCGGCGGGTTCGCCGTGCCCACCCGGCGAGGTGGGCGAACTGGTGAACACGAGGGGCGCAGGCCAGTTCGCCGGCTACTACAGGGACTCGGCCGCGGACGCCGACCGGCTGCGCAACGGCAGGTTCTGGAGCGGGGACCTCGCCTACCGCGACGAGCACGACTACCTCTACTTCGTCGGCCGCACGTCCGAGTGGTTGCGCGTCGACGGCGAGAACCTGGGCACCGCGCCGATCGAGCGAATCCTGCTGCGCCACCCGCTGGTCGCCGAGGCCGCCGTGTACGCGGTGCCGGACCCGTCGACGGGCGACCAGGTGATGGCGGCACTCGTGGTACGCGGCGAGTTCGACCCCGACGAGTTCGCCGCGTTCCTGGCCGACCAGTCCGACCTGGGCCCCAAGCAGGTGCCGAGGTTCATCCGGATCACGGCGAGACTCCCCAGAACCGCCACGTACAAGGTGCTGAAGCGGACGCTGTCGGCGCAGCGCTGGCGCACGCCGGACACCGTGTGGTGGCGCCAGGGCCCCAAACTGGAGTTCGGGCCGTTGACCCCGTCGTGCGACCCAATCCGGCTCGACTGGGGTGCCCGGTCCGTGCGACCCTGAGGTCATGCCTGACACACCCGAACCCGCATCCACTCCAGAGCCCGCCGAGGCAGAGCCCCCGCAGGAGGATGTGAAGGCCGCGTTCCGCGCGGCTTTGGAGCGCAAGCAGGCGCAGAACCGCAAGGGCCAGGAACACGCGGACGCCCGCTCCAAGGTGGACAATGCCCACGGCCCCGCGGCCGCCAAGCGCACCTTCCGCCGCAAGAGCGGCTGAGGTGACGAGCACAGGAGGGCCGGCGTTCGCGCCGGCCCTCTTTTTCTTCCACCGGCAGCCGTGTCAGCTGACGAGCCTGAGCAGCAGATATGCCGCGATCGACGGCCCGTCGGTGATCACCCCCTCGCGGAGCATCCGCTCCACCTCGCCACGCGGGAACCACTCCTGACGCATGTCCTGCTCGGTGACCTCCCGCCGCGCCTCCCCCGGCGTCAGCTCCCTCGCCAGGAACACGTGGCACCCCACCCCCGACATCGCGTTCGACGGGTTGAGGTACCCGATCCTCGTCAGCCTGCCCGCCGTGAACCCGGTCTCCTCACCCAGCTCGGCGGCCGCCAGCTCCGTCGTCGTGCCCGTCACCCCGGCCGGGAACGACCCGGACGGGAACTCCCACGACCGCGCGCCCACCGGGTACCGGTACTGCTCGACCAGGTGAAACCCGTCGTTCTCGAACGGGATGACCAGCGCGAAGTCCTCGGCGTCGACCACCGAGTAGATGCCGCTCGACCCGTCCGCCCGCTCGACCCGGTCCTCACGCAGCGACAGCCACGGGTTCTCGTACACCAGTCGCGACGACAACCGCTTCATGAGCGCATCGTGAACAGCAGGTACGCGGCGAGCGTCGAGTCGTCGGTGATCACCCCGTCACGCAGCATCCGCTCCACCTCGCCGCGCGGGAACCACTCCTGACGCATGTCCTGCTCGGTGGCCTCCCGCCTCGGCTCCCCCGGGGTCAGATCGGTCGCGAGGAACACGTGGTAGCTCTGCCCGGTGATGCCGTGCGCGCCGTTGAGGTACCCGAGCCGCTCGAACCGGCCTGCCGTCAGCCCGGTCTCCTCACCCAGCTCGGCGGCGGCCAGCTCCTCCGGCGTGCCGGTGACACCCTGCGGGAACGCGCCCTGCGGGAAGCACCAGCGCCGCAGGCCGAGCGGATACCGGTACTCCTCCACCAGGTGGAAGCCGTCGTTCTCGAACGGGACGACCAGCGCGAAGTCCGGTTTGTCGATCACCGAGTAGATGCCGCGCGACCCGTCCTCGCGCTCGATCTCGTCCTCACGCAGCGTCAGCCACGGGTTCTCGTACACGATCCGGGAAGAAATGGTCCTGATGCTCACGCCTTCAGTCTGGCCCGCGCCTCCTCGATCTCGGCCAGGAGGCTCGCCATGACCTCCGCGACCGGGCGAACCTCGTTCATCCGGCCCACGATCTGCCCGACGGGCATGGCGACCGTGTCCGGGTCGCCGCCCCTGCTCATCCGCAGGTGCGCCTCGCCGACGAGCATGTTCTGGAGCGGCATCGGCAGCGGCTCCGGCGCGTCCGGCTCCGCCCACGCCTGCGTCCACCTGTTCTTCAGCAGCCGCGCGGGTTTGCCGGTGTAGATCCGCGACCGGACCGTGTCGCTGGAGGTGGCACGCACCAGCGCCGTCTGGATCGGACTGCCGCCCAGCTGGTACTCCGAGGTGGTCAGCCAGTACGAGCCCATCCACACACCGGACGCGCCGAGCGCGTGTGCGGCGAGCACCTGCCGTCCGCTGCCGATACCGCCCGCGGCCAGCACCGGCACCCGGGCGCCGACCGCGTCGACGACCTCGGGGACCAGCACCATCGACGCGATCTCGCCGGTGTGCCCGCCCGCCTCGTAGCCCTGCGCCACCACGATGTCGACCCCATTGTCGACATGTCGCCTTGCGTGCGCCGCGGTGCCCGCGAGCGCCGCGACCGGCACCCCGGCGTCGTGCGCGCGCTCGATGACATCCGGCGGCGGCGAGCCCAGCGCGTTGGCTATCAAGGAGATCGGATGCCTCAGCGCGATGTCCACATGGGACCGCGCGACGGAGTGCAGCCAGCCGAGCACCCCCGCGTCACCGGCAGACTCGCCGGACAGCGGCGGCACGCCGAGCTTGAGCAGCGTCCGTTCGACGAAGTCCTTGTGCCCCTGGGGAACCAGTTCGGACAGGTCTTTCGGCGTGCCCTCGGCCGGGATCGTCGCGGGCATCACGATGTCCACGCCGTACGGGCGACCGTCGGTGTTCTCGTCCATGAAGGACAGCGCGGCGTCGAGGTCGGCCGGGTCGTTGTACCGCACGCAGCCGAGCACCCCGAGCCCGCCCGCGCGGCTGATCGCCGCGGCCACGTGCTCGGACGGGGTGAACCCGAAGATCGGGTGCTGGATCCCCAGCCGTTCGCACAGCCCTTCAGACACCGACATTTGCCGCCTTCCACATGGGTTCGTGTTCCTCGGTGTAGGTCTTCGCCCAGCGGTAGTCGGGTTTGCCGCTCGGCGCGCGGCCGACCTGCTCGACGACCCAGACACTGCGTGGCACCTTGTAACCGGCGAGTTGCTCCCGCACGTGCGCGCCGAGCGCGGCGAAGTCGAGCTCCCGGCCATCCCACAGCTGCACGAGCGCCGCGACCCGCTGCCCGAGCCGCTCGTCCGGCACCCCGACGACGAGCGCGTCGAACACGTCCGCGTGGGACTTCAGTGCCGCCTCGACCTCTTCCGGGAAGACCTTCTCCCCGCCGGTGTTGATCGAGACGTTCCCTCGGCCGAGCAGCGTGATCGTGCCGTCCTCCTCGAGCCGCGCGTAGTCGCCCGCGACCACGAACCGCTCGCCGTCGACCTCAACGAAGATCGACGCGCTCTTCTCCTGGTCCTTGTAGTAGCCGAGCGGCACGTGCCCGCCTCTGGCGAGCCTGCCGGTCTCACCAGGCGCGACCCTGCGGTTGTCCTCGTCGATCACGATGGTGCTCGGGCCGCCGTTGACCCTCGGGCCGCCGCTGCCCTGCTTGGCGCCCTTCATGATGATGCCCATGCCCTGGAACCCGGACTCCGACGAACCGATGGCATCGGTGATGACCGCGTTCGGCAGCGCATCGAGGATCTGCTCCTTCACCGACGGCGAGAACAGCGCCGCGTGGCTGGAGAACGCGATCACCGACGTCGCCTGGTAGTCGCCCTCCTGGAACGCGGCGAGCAGCGGCCGCGCCATCGCGTCGCCGACGATGGTGACCACCCTGACCTGGTGCCGGTCGATCGCCCGCCACACGTCGTGCGGTTCGAACTGCGGCAGCAGCACCACGGTGTCGCCGGAGAACAACGCGGGCAGCGTCGCCCACTGCGCGGCGCCGTGGATCAGCGGCGCGCACGGCAGCCGCGTCATGCCGCCGGACTCGCGACCGCGCTGCGACTGCGCCCATTCGTCGGCGAGGGCCTCGCCGGTGTAGAAGTCGATGCCGCCGCCGAGCGTGCGCCACACGTCCTCGTGGCGCCACATCACGCCCTTCGGGTACCCGGTGGTCCCGCCGGTGAACAGGATGTAGAGGTCGTCCGGGCTGCGTTCGCCGAAGTCACGCTCGGTGCTCCTGCCCGCGAGCGCGGACTCGTACGCCGTGCTGTCGCTGGGGAGATCGGTGTCGTCGTCGACGACGATCGTGTGCCGCACCCGTGGGGTGTCCGGCAGGACCGCGGCCATCCGGTCGGCGTAGCGCCGCTCGTGGACGACGGCGACGAGGTCCGCGTTGTCGAACAGATATCGCAACTCGTTATCGACGTAGCGGTAGTTGACGTTGACCGTCACCGCGCGCAGCTTGTACGCCGCGAGCAGGGTTTCGATCGCCTCGATGGAGTTGCGGCTGTATAGACCGATGTGGTCACCGCGCCCGATGCCCTGTTCCGCCAGGTGATGGGCCAGTTGGTTGGCACGCCCCTCCAGTTCGGCGAACGTCGCCGCGCGGTCGCCGCACGCGATCGCGATCCGGTCGGGAAAGGCGTCGACTGCATGCTCGAAGAGGTCCGCGATGTTGAGGGCCACGTGCTTAAACTAGAACGTGTTATCGTTCCTGGCAATGCCCAGTTGGAGGTGCGTTTCCATGGCGGACTGCCTCGTCGAGCTGACCGACCACGTACTGGTCGTGACGATGAACCGCCCCGAGGCCCGCAACGCACTCTCCTCGGAGATGCTGAAGATCATGCGCGAGGCGTGGGACCGCGTCGACGAGGACCCGACGGTGCGCGCCTGTGTACTGACCGGCGCGGGCGGCGCGTTCTGTGCCGGCGCCGACCTGAAGGCGATGACCGCCAACCACCCGGGCGACAGTTCCTTCGACGCGGCGGTCATCGAACCGCTGCTGAAGGGCCGCCGCCTGACCAAGCCACTCATCGCGGCCGTGGAAGGCCCCGCGATCGCGGGCGGCACGGAGATCCTGCAGGCGACGGACATCCGGGTGGCGGGGGAAAGCGCCCGCTTCGGGGTGTCGGAACCGAGGTGGGGCCTGTACCCACTCGGCGGTTCGGCGGTGCGGTTGCCGAGGCAGCTCCCGTACACGGTGGCGGCGGACCTGCTGCTGACCGGCAGGCACATCCGCGCGGCCGAGGCACAACGGATCGGCTTGATCGGTCACGTCGTCCCGGACGGCGAGGCCCTCAGGAAGGCGATGGAGATCGCCGCCGCGATCGCGGAGAACGGCCCGCTCGCGGTACAGGCGATCCTGCGCACGATCCGCGAAACGGAAGGCATGCACGAGAACGACGCGTTCACCCTCGACGCCGAGATCGGACTTGGTGTCTTCGCGAGCGAGGACGCCAAGGAAGGCCCGAAGGCGTTCGCGGAGAAGCGCCCGCCACGCTTCCAGGGCAAGTGACGAGCGGCCGCCGCCCCCCGAAATCCAGCGTAACGACAAGCACCGACAACGACGGCCCACCGCCGACAGGTTGTCCACAGGTGCGGCGCTCACCACCCGGAAATGTCACCCCAAGCCCGTAGGCTGACAACCGGGGGCCGGAGGCCGGCCTCAGATCGCCCGCTCGCGGTCCGCCCAGTAGGGGTCACGCAGCTTTCGCTTGTACAGCTTGCCGTTCGGGTCGCGTGGCAGTTCGTCCGCGTAGTCGATGGTCCTCGGCAGCTTGAACTTCGCCAGTCGCCCGGCCGCGAACGCCTGCAGCTCGTCCGTCAGCTCCTGCCCCGCCACGACTCCCGCCGCAGGCCGCACGACGGCCTTGATCTCCTCGCCCCAGTCGTCGTTGGGCACGCCGAACACCGCCACGTCGGCGACCTTCGGGTGCACCGCCAGCTCGTTCTCGATCTCCGCCGGGTAGATGTTCACGCCGCCGGAGATGATCAGGTCGGCCTTCCGGTCGCACAGGTACAGGTACCCGTCCTCGTCGAGGTATCCGATGTCCCCCAACGTGAACAGGTTCCCCACCCGCGCGGCACGCGTCTTGTCGACGTCCTTGTGGTACTCGAACGTGGACTCACCCATTCGCATGTACACCAGTCCTGGCGTCCCCGTCGGCACCGGCTCGCCATCGTCGTCGAGCACCGCCACCACCGAGCCCGGCCACGCGCGGCCGACCGAGCCGGGCTTCTTCAGCCACTCCGCCGCGGAGATGGCCGTCCCCCCACCCTCGGTCGCCGCGTAGTACTCCGTCACTACCGGACCCCACCAGTCCAGCATCCGCCGCTTGACCTCCTGCGGGCACGGCGCGGCGCCGTGGATCATGCACCGCAGCGAAGAGACGTCGTAGCGTGACCGGACTTCCTCAGGAAGTTCCAGCAATCGGTGGAACTGTGTTGGGACCATGTGACTGTGTGTCACCCGATACCTGTCGATGAGCCGCAGCATCTCCTCCGGCCGCCAGCGGTCCATCAGCACCGCCGTGTGTCCTAACTGGACGGAGTTGGCCACGAAGTTCAGCACCGCCGTGTGGTACAGCGGCGAACCGCAGATGTGCACGTGCCCGTCGAACGGGCCGAGTCCGAAGATCCCGAAGAACCACGACGCGGCCGGCGGCACGACGTCCGGGTCGGCGCCGGTCAGCGGCCGCCGTACACCCTTGGGCCGCCCGGTCGTCCCCGACGTGTACAGCATCGGCGACCCCGCAGTCCGCACGTCCGGCCTGCCCGTCTCACCCGCGCCGAGGGCGGAGAGCGGCTCGAAACCGGGCACCTCCCCGACCGCGAACCCGGCGACTCCGGTGCGCGACAACGCATCCGCCGCCGTGTCGGCGAACCGCGAGTGCGCGACGAACGCCTTCGCGCCGCTGTCCTCGATGAGGTAGGCGACCTCGGCGCCGACCAGGTGCCAGTTCGCCATCACCACGTACAAGCCGGTCTGGAACGCGCCGAAGTACGCGGATACCAGGTCGATACCGTTGGGCAGCAACAGAACCACGCTGTCACCCTGCGACAGCCCCATGGCCTGGAAGCCGCGGCCGTAGCGGTCGGCCGCGGCGGCCAGCTCGGCGTAGGTCACCTGCCTGCCGTCCGGGTCGACCACAGCGGTCAGGTCAGGCTGCTCACGGGCGATGTTCCACAGTCCGGTCGAGGCCACCCCGCCAATCTAGAACGTGTTTCAGTTCTCGGCAAGGACCGCCGCCACCGACCGCACCTGCGCAGCGTCCGAGCAACCGACCGTCAGCATGGTGACGCCACGGTCGGCCCACTTCTTGACCTGCGCACGCACCTGCTCCGGGGTGCCGATGATCGCGGTCTCGGCGACCAGCTCGTCGGGCACCGCGGCGGCCGCGTCCGCCTTGCGGCCCGCACGGAACAGCGCCGTGACCTCCTCGACGACCTCGCCGTACCCCATGCGGCGGAACAGGTCGGCGTGGAAGTTCTTCTGCTCCGCCCCCATGCCGCCCGCGTACAAGGCGATCACCGGCCGGTGCCGGTCGTACGCGGCGGCCGGGTCGTCGGTGACCGTGATGCTCGCGTTCGCCGCGACCTCGAAGTCGGCCCGCGAACGCCGCGCGCCAGGTCGGGCGAACCCCTCGTCCAGCCAGGAGTTGTACTGGTCGGCGAGCTTCTCCGAGTAGTACACGGCGAGCCAGCCGTCGGCGATCTCGGCGGCCAGCGCGACGTTCTTCGGCCCTTCCGCACCGAGCCAGATGGGCAGGTCCGCGCGCAGCGGATGGGTGATCGGCCGCAGGGGTTTGCCCAGCCCATCCGCGCCCGCGCCCGCGTACGGCAGCGGGTAGTGCGGCCCGGCGCTGGTCACGGGCGCTTCCCTGGCGAGCACCTTGCGCACGATGTCCACGTACTCGCGGGTGCGCGCGAGCGGCTTGCCGAACGGCGCGCCGTACCAGCCCTCCACGACCTGCGGCCCCGACACCCCGAGCCCGAGGATGGCCCGCCCGCCCGACAGGTGGTCGAGGGTGAGCGCCGCCATCGCCGCCGCGGTCGGCGTCCGGGCCGACAGTTGCGCGACCGCCGTCCCGAGCCGAACGTGCCGCGTCGCCGACCCCCACCATGCCAGCGGCGTGAACACGTCCGAACCCCACGACTCGGCCGTGAACACGGCGTCGTACCCGGCCTCATCGGCGGCGACGACCATCTCGGCGGCGTTGGGCGGCATCCCCGCACCCCAGTACCCGAGCTGCAGTCCAAGTTTCATGCGGTGATCGTAGAACGCGGGCTCACCCGATCAATGCCGCCAATAGATCACCCGTTCGATACCGTGGCATTTCCTCGCACGTCGGCTATCGTTTGTGCCATGTCAGCGGAACCCATGGAGCCACCCGGGGCGAGGTCCTTCAAGGACGCCTCCCCCTGGGAAATCAGGGCCGCTCTGATTCCCGAGGAGCAGCCGGACTTCGACCGCCAGTGGCGCAAGGCCATGGCGGAGGCCGCCGACTCCTTAGACCTGGCCGACGTGTTCCGTGTCCTGGACAGCTGGCGACGACACGCCATGGCCACACGCACCTCGGCCACACCGGCTACCGAAGCATGCTCGCTCGAGCGGAAGTGGCCCTCCGAACCGGCAAGCCGCCGACAGACTCGGTCCCGCTGAGCGAGATCAAGAAACTCATCTCAGAACGGCTGGCCCGATAGCTTGTACCGCATCCGGACTGACCGTCGGGCCCGGGAGCAAATAGCGGCGCTACCCAACAGCCCACTGGTGCACTACGCCCCTGTGCTCAGCATGCTCGAACTCGTTCCCTGGCACGGCTATCCCCACCAGATCGACAATCCGAATGGCGCACTTCGACAGCTCCTCTTCGGACCCGACAAAGAAGGACTCGTGATCGACCTGATTCCGGAGGATCAACTGTATGTGGACGTACTCGAGGTGATGTGGATCGAGTGAGCAGGAGGCCTTGCTCGGAAAAGTAGAACGTGTTTCACTCAAGGCGTGACCCAGGCACCGCTGTCCGCGCCGCTTGACATCGGGTTCGACTACACCCGGTCACTCGGTCCGACCCTGAGTCGGTTCGTCACCGGGCTTGCCCAGCGACGGATTCTCGGGGCGCGTGGCGCTGACGGTCGCGTCCACGTGCCACCACCCGAGTACGACCCGGGGACCGGCGAACCGCTCACCGCCCTGGTCGAAGTGGCGCACACCGGCACCGTCATGTCGTGGTGCAGGCAGCCGGAACCCCTTGCCGGACAACCACTCCAGCACTCCTTCACGTGGGCGTTCGTCAAACTCGACGGGGCCGACACGCCGATGTTGCACGCCGTCGACTCGGACAGCGTGCACACCGGGATGCGGGTTCGTGCTCGCTGGGCCGACACCGGCGGCAACGGCATCCGTGACATCGAATGCTTCGCATCCGAGGAAGCCGAACCGGCTGTCGAGCCGAGGGACGCCGACGAGATCACCATGATCACGACGCCGATCCACCTGAGCTACCGGCATTCGGCGTCGCCGGAGGAGAGCCGGTACCTGCGAGGGCTGGCCGAGGGCAAGCTGCTCGGTCAGCGTTGCCCGGCGTGCGGCAAGGTCTACATCCCGCCACGCGGCGCCTGCCCCACCGACGGGGTGCCGACCGAGGAGGAGATCGAGCTACCGGACCGCGGCATCGTCACCACGTTCTGCATCGTCAACGTCCCGTTTCTCGGCCAGCGCATCAAACCTCCCTACGTGGCCGCCTACATCCTCCTCGACGGCGCCGACATCGCGTTCCTTCACCTCGTCCTCGGCTGCGCCGCCGACGAAGTCCGCATGGGCATGCAGGTCGAAGCCGTATGGAAACCCCGCGACGAATGGGGCACGACACTCGAGAACATCGACCACTTCCAGCCCACCGGCGAACCCGACGCACCCTACGACTCCTATTCGGGACACCTATGAGCAGCACCGCCACCAACGACACCGTCAGCGTCGTCTCCTTCGCACAGGCGCCGAACGTGCGTGAGACGCACGGCACCACCAACGGCGTCGAGATGCTAGTGCCAATCCTGAAAGAGGCACTGGACAACGTCGGTCTGTCCAAGAAGGACATCGGGTTCTGGTGCTCCGGCTCATCGGACTACCTGGCGGGACGCGCGTTCTCGTTCATCGCCGCGGTCGACGCCATCGGCGCGTTCCCGCCGATCAACGAGTCGCACGTCGAGGCGGACGCCGCATGGGCGCTCTACGAGGCGTGGGTGAAGATCCGCACCGGCGAGGTCGACACGGCGCTCGTGTACGGCTTCGGGAAGTCCTCCGCCGGGCAGCTGCGCCGTGTGCTCGCCATGCAGCTCGACCCGTACACCGTCGGCCCACTGTGGCCGGACGCGGTCAGCATCGCGGGACTGCAGGCCAGGTTCGGGCTCGACGCCGGACTGTGGACCGAACGGGACATGGCCGAGGTGGCCGCCCGCTGCCGTGGCGGCGACGCCGACGAACTGCTCCGGCGACCGTACTTCGCCGACCCGCTCCGCAAGCACGACTGCGCACCGGTCACCGACGGCGCGGCGGTCGTCATCCTCGCCCGCGACGACCGGGCCCGCGACCTCACCGACCGGCCCGCGCGGATCACGAGCATCCAGCACCGCGTCGAAACCCCGCACCTCGGCGCCCGTGATCTCACCACCTCCCCGTCCACGGTCGCCGCCGCGAAGGCCGCCGGTGCCGACGGCATCACGCTCGCCGAGCTGCACACGCCGTTCACCCACCAGGAGATCCTGCTGCGCCAGGCACTCGGTCTCGGCGACGAGGTCGTCGTCAACCCGTCGGGCGGACCGCTGGCAGGCAACCCCATGTTCGCGGCCGGTCTCGCCCGCATCGGCGAGGCGGCCACGCGGATCCGGCCCGGTGAGCGCGCGCTCGCCCACGCCACCAGCGGACCCGCGCTCCAGCAGAACCTTGTGTGCGTACTGGAGGCTCACTGATGGCGAAGCGACGCGCCGCGGTACTGGGCGTCGGCCAGACCCACCACCGCAGCAAACGCCTCGACGTGACCATGGCCGGGCTGTGCCGCGAGGCCATCGACCGCGCGCTCACCGACGCTGACCTGACCTTCGCCGACATCGACGCGGTCGTGCTCGGCAAGGCACCGGACCTGTTCGAGGGCGTCATGATGCCCGAGCTGATGCTCGCCGACGCACTCGGCGCGACCGGCAAGCCGTTGCTGCGCGTGCACACCGCGGGCTCGGTCGGCGGGTCGACCGCCAACGTCGCGGCGAGCCTCGTGCAGGGCGGCGAGCACTCGCGGGTGCTGGCGGTGGCGTTCGAGAAGCAGTCCGAGTCCAACGCCATGTGGGCGCTGTCGATCACGGTGCCGTTCCACATGCCGGTCGGCGCGGGCGCGGGTGGCTACTTCGCGCCGCATGTCCGCTCCTACATCCGCCGCTCGGGCGCCCCGTCGCACATCGGCGCGCTCGTCGCGGTGAAGGACCGGCGCAACGGCGCGAAGAACCAGTACGCGCACCTGCGCCAGGCCGACATCACGCTCGAGTCGGTGCAGGCGTCGGCGATGCTGTGGGACCCGATCCGCTACGACGAGACGTGCCCGTCGTCGGACGGGGCGTGCGCGATCGTGCTCGGCGACGAGTCCGCCGCGCAGGGCCGCGCCGCCGCGTGGCTCCACGCCACGGCGATGCGCACCGAGCCGACCACGTTCGCGGGCCGTGACCAGGTCAACCCGCAGGCAGGTCGGGTAGCCGCCGCCGCGTTGTGGCGGGAGGCGGGCATCGACGATCCGCTGTCGCAGGTGGACGCCGCCGAGATCTACGTGCCGTTCTCGTGGTTCGAGCCGATGTGGCTGGAGAACCTCGGTTTCACCGAAGAAGGCCAGGGCTGGAAGCTCACCGAGGCGGGCGAGACCGAGCTTGGCGGGCGGCTGCCGATCAACCCGTCGGGTGGTGTGCTGTCGTCGAACCCCATCGGCGCTTCGGGGATGTTGCGGTTCGGTGAGGCGGCGATGCAGGTGATGGGCCGCGCGGGCGAGCACCAGGTCGATGGCGCGCGGATCGCGCTCGGCCACGCCTACGGCGGCGGCTCGCAGTACTTCTCGATGTGGGTCGTGGGAGCTGACAAGCCATGAGCGGGGCCATGAAGTTCACGGTCGGTGTCGCGTTGAGCCCGCTGGACCAGCTGCCGGAGCTGGCGAAGACGGCGGAGGAGTGCGGTTACTCGTCGATCGCGCTGCCGGACTCGCTGTTCTTCTCCGAAGAGGTGTCGGCGTCCTATCCGTACACCCCGGACGGCAGCCGGTTCTGGGACGAGGAGACGCCGTGGGTCGACCCGTTCGTCGCGGCGGCCGCGATGGGCGCGGTGACGTCCCGGATCCGTTTCTACACACAGGTTCTGAAGCTCAACCCGCGTAACCCCGTGCTGCTGGCTCGGCAGATCGGTTCGGTCGCGGTGATGACCGGCAACCGGTTCGGGCTCGGCGTCGGGCTCGGCTGGTCGCCGGAGGAGTCCCAGTGGTGCGGCGGGCATTTCGACCACCGCGGTGCCCGCGCCGACGAGGCGATCGACGTGCTCAAGCTGATCCTCGGCGGCGGCATGGTGTCCTACCAGGGGAAATACTACGAATTCGGCAAGCTGCGGATGTCGCCCGCGCCGACCGAGCCGGTACCGGTGTACGTCGGCGGGCACACCGAGGCGGCGCTGCGGCGCGCGGCCCGCGTCGGCGACGGCTGGACCTCGGCGATGATCAAGATCGACGACCTGCGGGCCGTGATCACCCGGCTGGGTGAACTCCGCGCGGAGTACGGCCGCGATGGACCGTTCGAGATCCAGGCCGTGTGCGTCGACCGGTTCGGGCTCGACGGCTACCGGCAGCAGGCCGAGGCCGGGGTCACCGACGCGATCGTCGTGCCGTGGGTGTTCTACGGCGTCGGCCTCGACGGGCCGCTGGCAGCCAAGAAGGACGGGATGAAACGGTTCGCCGACGAGATCATGGGGCAGTTATGACGGCCGTGTCCTGGAAGGGCCCGGAGACCACGCACCCGGCCCGCACCGCGTCTCGCCGGTCGATGGACGCGGTGTCCCGCGGCGCCAAGGAGGACTGGCTGGCGCTGTTCGCCGACGACGCGGTGGTCGAGGACCCGGTCGGCGTGTCGATGTTCGATCCGACCGGCGACGGGCACCGAGGACGGGCCGCGATCTCCGCGTTCTGGGACATGACGATCGGGAACGCCGAGCGGATCGAGTTCGAGATCCGGGACTCGTTCGCGGCGGGCGACGAGGTCGCGAACGTCGGCACGATCTCCACGTTCCTGCCCGGTGGCTCCACGCTGGATGCCGAGGGTGTGTTCGTGTACAGGGTGAACGACGAGGGGTTCATCGTGTCGCTTCGGGCGTTCTGGGAGACCGAGCGCGCGATGGCTACGCTGCGTCAGGTTTGAGCTCGACGCCGAACTCGGCGCACGCCTTCACCACGTCGTCCTGCGCGAAGTCGGTGCGTACCAGGAAGTCCGCGAGCCCTTCGTCCTGGCTGAACACGGTCATCGCGAAGTAGGCGGAGTCGAACGCGCGGCGCAGCTCGTCGTTCGGCGCACCGGCACGCACCCGCGACAGTTCATCCATTGCGGAGGTGGCGACCGTGGAGAACTGGGCGGGCGCGGCCGCGTAGTCGCCCGCGGCGGCGTAGAGCTTGCCGACCGCGTCGCCGTAGTCGTCGCAGAAGTGCTCGGCCGGATTGTCGCCGGCGCACGCCGTGAGCGCGCCGCCCAGCAGAACGACGGTGGCGGCGAGACGACGTAACATCCGCTCAGGGTACTCTCGCGGGGGCGTTGGCCTCTGCCTCGGGCGGACGGCAGAACGGGCAGGGGCGGCTGCCCGATCGGGCGGCTCAGCGAGCGACGCCGACGACGGTGTCGTTCGCGCGGTCGTCGGTGAGGAGGCTGAGCATCAGGTGCGCGACGTCGGCGCGGGAGACGACCCGGGAACGCGTCAGGTTGCCGCCGATCGCGATCCGGTACTCACCGCGCGGGCCGTCGGTGAGCCGTGGCGGGCGCACGACCGTCCACGTGAGACCGCTGGCCGCGATGTCGCGCTCCATCACCTCGAGGTCGGCGTAGTTGGCGGCGAAGACCCGGCTCGCGATCGGGTGTAGCACGCGCAGGTCGAGGAACCCTTCGCCCGACGGCCGGGGCCCGACGGGTGCGGCGGACACGGCCTCGAACCGAGGCACGCCCGCGCTCTTCAGCGCGGCAAGGATGTGCTTCGTGACGCCGGAGGCGACGGCGCCGTCCGCGCGGGTGCGCGGGCCGACGCTGGAGAGCGCGGCGTCACTGCCCGCGACGGCCTCCTGGATCCGATCGACGTCGGCGAAGTCGGGCACCGTGACGATCTGCGCGCCGGCCGCGTCGAACTCGCGCCGCACGACGGCGGTCACGGTGTGACCCTGGTCAAGGGCTTGGCGGACGAGCTGGCGGCCGATCCCGCCGGTCGCGCCGAAGATCGTGAGCTTCACGGTCGCCTCCGCTATATTGAGTACGCACAGCATACGATACGGGAACCATATTATATGACCAAGGTACCACCAGACGCGCGGGACCGACGCAGGCTCACGAACTCCTTGAAGGACTCCGTGCGCGGCATGCGCAGTGAGCTGGCGCTGCTCAACCGGCGGATCAGCGCACGCCTCGACCTGCGGGACGGCGACCTGGACTGCCTGGAGCTGGTGGCACGGCTGGGCCCGCTCGGCCCGTCGGCGCTGGCCCGCGCGGCAGGCGTCCACCCGGCGACGATGACCGGCGTACTGGACCGCTTGGAGAAGGGCGGCTGGCTGGCCCGCGACCGCGACCCAGGCGACCGGCGCAGCGTCGTACTGCGAATGCGACCGGAGCGAGTGGGCGAGATATTCGCACTGTACAGCGGCATGAACACAGCCCTGGAAGAAATCTGCGCAGACTTAACAGAAGCCGAACTGACAACAATCACCAAATTCCTGAACCAAGCCGCCACCGCAGGCCACAAAGCAATCCGCACCCTAGACGAATCCCCATAACCCCAAACCCCGCGAGTCCACGGTTGAGAACCCGCGAGTCCACGGTTGAGAACCCGCGAGTCTTCGGTTCAGAACCCGCGAGTCTTCGGTTCAGAACCCGCGAGTCTTCGGTTCAGGACCCGCGAGTTGGCGTTTCGGAACACGCCGTCAGCTAGGCAGCAAACCTTCGCCGCCAGAAGGCCTGCCGGACTTCGGCGTGGAGTCGAGACGGATCACTCAGGTCAGTGGCGTCAGCACGCAGGACCAACCAGCCACGACGTCGCAGGTCCTCATCCCGTGCCGCGTCGCGCACCATGCGGTCCACGTGGGCCGCGTAGCCGTCGTACTCGACCGCGACCATCGGTTCCGGCCAGGCGAAATCGAGCCGGTAGATCTCCCGCCCGCTGAGGTTTGACACGGGAAACTGCTGTTCAGGGACCGAGAACCCGGCATCGAAGAAGCTGAGCAACAACCAGCTCTCGGCGGGCGACTCAGCCTTCCCGCTCGCGAGGTCCAGCAGGATCTGCGATCGACGCCGTCCGCGGGGGTCACGCCGGACACCGATCCGGTGAAGGATCTCCGCCCGGAACTCGGCCCGCTGCTCGAACGGCAGCAGCGCGAGAGCCTGGTCCGCGCATGCCAGCGCGACCCGGCGCGGCTCTCGGCACAGCATTTCGGTGATCGCGTACTCGAGCGCGAACACCCTGAGCCCGTCGAGTGTGAGCACATCTTGCTCGTCGAAGAGTCCCTGGTGGATGGCCACTCCGGGCACGCGCGGAAGGTTCAGTTGGTAGTCGACCAGTACGTGCGTTCGCCCCGTGTCCGCCGCGGTGCAGCCGAGAAGGGACGCGGCGGTGTGACTGGTGAGCACGGCGCGTGGTCCAGCAAGCAACAAGGTGGCCGCCGCACGTGTGGGCAGAGCAAGTTGTCGGGCACGCTCGACCAGGACTTTCCGAGAGAAGGGCATGAGTCGGCCTTCTCGAATGATCTTCCGTAGGTGGATCGCGCCAAACTCGCGACGCAGATCGTCCCGGCGATGCGCGCCGTGCAGGCCAGCAGGTAGTTCGAACATGCGGACAACAGTGCCTGCTCAGAGAGCGTTCCTCCGCTGACGGACCAGGTTCTGTGGATAACTGGATGACCTGTGGACAACTCGCGGTCCCGAATCACCAACTCGCGGGTCCTGAACCGTGGACTCGCGGGTCCTGAACCGTGGACTCGCGGGTCCTGAACCGTGGACTCGCGGGTCCTGAACCGTGGACTCGCGGGTTCTGGGCCGTGGACTCGCGGGGTTAGGTGTAGGTGACCTGTAGTTCTTTTATGCCGTTTAGCCAGCCTGAGCGTAGGCGTCTTGGGGGTTGGGCTTGTTGGATGTTGGGCATGTGGTCGGCGATTGCGTTGAAGATCAGGTCGATCTCCAGTCTCGCCAGGTTCGCGCCTACGCAGTAGTGGGCGCCCGTGCCGCCGAAGCCCAGGTGGGGGTTGGGGTCGCGGAGGATGTCGAAGTGGTCCGGGGACTCGAACACCTCTGGGTCGAAGTTGGCCGAGCTGTAGAACATGCCTACCCGGTCGCCCTTTTTGATCTTCACGCCGCCCAGTTCCGTGTCGGACGTGGCCGTGCGCTGGAAGGACATCACCGGGGTCGAGTAGCGGACTATCTCGTCCGCCGCCGTCGCCGGGCGTTCCTTCTTGTACAGGTCCCACTGGTCGGGGTTGTTCAGGAACGCGTGCATGCCGTGCGAGATGGCGTTGCGGGTCGTCTCGTTGCCCGCCACCGCCAGCAGCAGCACGAAGAAGCCGAACTCGTCCGAGCGGAGTGCCTCACCATCGACGTTGGCGTTCACCAGCGTGGTCGCGATGTCGTCCATCGGGCACTTCTTGCGTTCCTCCGACATCGCCCACGCGTAGCCGAGCAGCTCCGCCGACGCGGCCTCCGGGTTGACCGAGTACTCCGGGTCGTCGTAGGCCACCATCTGGTTCGACCAGTCGAAGACCTTGTGACGGTCGGTCTGCGGGATGCCCAGAAGCTCCGCGATTGCCTGCAGTGGCAGCTCGCACGCGACCTGGGTGACGAAGTCGCCGCCGCCGTGGGCCTTCGCCGCCGCCACGATGCGTTCCGCTCGGCTGGCCAGCGTGTCCTTCAGCCGGCCGACGGCCTTCGGGGTGAAGCCACGCGACACGATGCCGCGAACCTTCGAGTGCTGCGGCGGGTCGATGTTCAGCATGATCAGCCGCTGCGCCTCGATCTTCTCGCGCGTCATGTCCGGGTTGAACCGGATGATCGCCGTGTTCTCCGCCGACGAGAAGACCTCGCTGTTCCGCGAGACCTCCTTGACCTCCGCGTGCCGGGTCACCACCCAGTACCCGTCGTCCTCGAAGCCCGCGAGGTTGTGCGGCTGCGCGTTCCACCACACGGGCGCGGTGCGCCGCAGCTCGGCGAACTCCTGGACCGGTATCCGCTGCTCGTACAGGTCGGGGTCGGTGAAGTCGAAGCCGTCCGGGATCACCATTGCCTCCCGCAGATATGGAACACGTTCTAGCCGATTGAAGCACACCCGACCTCAACAAACCAAGCGCCTGCTTGCCTGCACGAGAAACGCGTTCTAGTTTGTGTTCATGGGCAACCCGGTGATCGTGGCGGCAGCGCGGACCCCCATCGGCAAACGCGGCGGCGACCTGTCCGGCAGGCATGCGGCCGACCTCCTCGGCGTCGCCCAGCGTGCGGTGATCGACCGCGCGGGCATCGACCCCGCCCTCGTCGAGCAGGTGTTCGGCGGCTGCGTCACGCAGGCCGGCGAGCAGTCCAACAACGTCACCCGCACCGCGTGGCTGTACGCGGGCCTCCCCCACCAGGCAGGCTGCCTGACGCTGGACTCGCAGTGCGGCTCGGCTCAGCAGGCCATGCACCTGATCGCCGCGCAGATCTCGGCGGGCGCCATCGACGTCGGCATCGCCTGCGGGGTCGAGGCCATGAGCCGGGTGCCGCTGCGGTCGAACGTCGGCGTGGACGTCGGCACGCCTCGGCCCGGCGACTGGGCGATCGACCTGCCCAACCAGTTCGGCGCGGCCGAGCGGATCGCGGTCCGGAGAGGACTGTCCCGCGAGGATCTCGACCGGTTCGGCGCGCGGTCGCAGCAGAAGGCACGCAAGGCGTGGGACGCCGGGCACTTCGACCGCGAGGTGGTGGCGGTCGGCGATGTCATGCGCGACCAGGGCCTGCGCGAGACCAGCATGGAAGCACTGGCGAAACTGAAGCCCGTGCTCGAGGACGGGCTGCACACCGCGGGCTCCTCGTCGCAGATCTCCGACGGCGCCGCGGCCGTATTGCTGATGGACGCGGAGAAGGCGCATGCATTGGGCGTCACGCCACGGGCGCGGATCGTCACCCAGTGCCTGGTCGGCACCGAGCCGTACTACCACCTCGACGGGCCGGTCGACGCCACCGACCGGCTGCTCGCGCGGAGCGGCATGAAGATCGGCGACCTGGACCTGTTCGAGGTCAACGAGGCGTTCGCGTCGGTCGTGCTGTCCTGGCAGTCGGTGCACGACCCCGACCCGGACCTGGTGAACGTCAACGGCGGCGCGATCGCGCTCGGCCACCCCGTCGGCAGCACCGGCGCGCGGCTCGTCACCACCGCGCTGCACGAGTTGGAACGCCGCGACGCCGCGACCGCGCTGATCACGATGTGCGCGGGTGGCGCGCTGTCCACGGGCACGATCATCGAGCGGATCTGACGTGAGCGTCTCCACCGAGATCGCCGAGCCGGGTGTGGTCGTGGTGACGATCGACCACCCGCCGGTCAACGCGTTACCGGTCGCGGGCTGGTTCGCGCTCGCGGACGCGGTCACCGCGGCGGGTCGCGATCCGGCCACGCACGTCGTGGTGCTGCGGGCGGCCGGGCGCGGGTTCTGCGCGGGCGTGGACATCAAGGAGATCCAGCGCGAGGGGCACGAGGCGCTGGTGGGTGCGAACCAAGGCTGCCACGCGGCGTTCGGCGCGGTGTACGACTGCGAGGTGCCGGTGATCGCGGCCGTGCGGGGGTTCTGCCTCGGCGGCGGCGTCGGGCTGGTCGGCAACGCGGATGTCGTGGTAGCAGCCGACGACGCGACGTTCGGACTGCCCGAAGTGGACAGAGGCGCGCTCGGCGCGGCGACCCACCTGGCGCGGCTGGTGCCGCAGCACCTGATGCGGGCCATGTACTACACGGCCACCACGGTGACCGCGGCCCAGCTGCACGACTTCGGTTCGGTGTACCGGGTGGTGCCGCCGGACGACCTGGACGGCGCGGCACTGGAGGTCGCGAAGCAGATCGCGGCGAAGGACCCGAGGGTGATCAGGGCCGCGAAGCAGGCGCTCAACGGCATCGATCCGCAGGACGTGCACCGCAGCTACCGCTACGAACAGGGGTTCACCTTCGAGCTGAACCTGTCCGGCGTCGCGGACGAGGTGCGGAATCGGGGGTGGGTACATGGACAAGCGGATGACCGCTGACGAGGTGGTGTCGACGCTGACCGACGGGATGACCATCGGCATCGGCGGCTGGGGATCGCGGCGCAAGCCGATGGCACTGGTGCGGGCGATCCTGCGGTCCCGCTTGAAGGATCTGACGATCGTCACCTACGGCGGGCCCGATCTGGGCTTACTGTGCGCCGCCGGGAAGGTACGCAAGGCGGTCTACGGGTTCGTGTCGCTGGACTCGATCGCCTACGACCCGCACTTCCGCAAGGCCCGCGAGGCCGGGGCGATCGAGGTGCGGGAGTTCGACGAGGGCATGCTCCAATGTGGACTCCGTGCGGCCGCCCACCGGTTGCCGTTCCTGCCGATCCGCGCGGGGCTCGGATCCGACGTGCTCACGCTGGACCCGTCGCTGAAGACCGTGCGGTCACCCTACGAGGACGGCGAGGAGCTGGTCGCGATGCCCGCGCTGCACCTGGACGTCGCGCTCGTGCACCTCAACCGGGCCGACCGCCGAGGCAACGCACGCTATCTCGGGCCGGACCCGTACTTCGACGACCTGTTCTGCCTGGCGGCGAAGAAGAGCTACGTCTCGTGCGAGTCCATTGTGGACGAGATCGGCGCGGACGGACCGCCGCAGGCGTTGCTACTGAACAGGATGATGGTCGACGGCGTGGTGGAGACCCCGCGCGGCGCACACTTCACGAGCTGCGTGCCCGACTACGGCCGGGACGAGAAGTTCCAGGAGACCTACGCCGCCACCGAGTGGGAACCGTTCGCGGACCGGTACCTGAGCGGCGACGAAGCCGCCTATCAGAAGGCAATCGTATGAGCCGCATGGACGTCTGCGTGGTCGCGTGCGCCGAGCTGTTCCGCGGCGACGGCGAAATCCTGGCGAGCCCGATGGGCCCGGTTCCGTCACTGGGCGCCCGGCTCGCGCGGCGGACGTTCGAACCGGACCTCGTGCTGTCCGACGGCGAGGCCACGCTGCTGACCGCCGACGGCACGCCGGAGGGCTGGCTGCCCTACCGCGCGGTGTTCGACGTGGTCGCGCACGGGCGGCGGCACGTGGTGATGGGCGCGAACCAGATCGACCGGTACGGGAACCAGAACATCTCGTGCATCGGCCCACACGCGGCACCGAAGCGGCAGCTGCTGGGCGTGCGTGGCGCGCCGGGCAACACCGTCAACCACCGCACGAGCTACTGGGTGCCCAAGCACTCGCCCCGCGTCTTCGTGCCCGCCGTCGACGTCGTGTCGGGTGTGGGTTACGACCGGGACGGCGGACGGTTCCACGACGTGTACCGGGTCGTGACGAACCTGTGCGTGCTGGACTTCGGCGGCCCAGGGCACGCGATGCGGGTCGTGTCCGTGCATCCGGACGTGACGGTCGACGAAGTCGTTGAGCAGACCGGGTTTCCGCTGATCATCGACGATCCGCCGGTGACCCGCGAGCCCGCGGCCGAGGAGCTGGCGATCATCGACGAGCTGAACCCGGCGCGGTGATGGAGACCGCGTTGACCAGGCTCACCGGGGTACGGCACCCGGTGGTGCAGACCGGGATGGGCTGGGTCGCGGGGCCGAGGCTGGTGTCGGCGGTCGCGAACGCGGGCGGCCTCGGCATCCTGGCGTCGGCGACCATGACGTTCGACGAGCTGCGTGCCGCCATCGACGAGGTCAGGGCGCGGACGGACCGGCCGTTCGGCGTGAACCTGCGTGCCGACGCGGTGGACGCGACCGACCGGGCCCGGCTCTTGATCGACACCGGCGTGCGCGTCGCGTCGTTCGCGCTGGCCCCGTCGCAGGCGCTGATCGAGACGTTGAAGGACGCTGGCGTGCTGGTGATCCCGTCGGTTGGCGCGGTGCGGCACGCGGAGAAGGTGGCCGCGTGGGGCGCGGATGCCGTGGTGGTGCAGGGCGCCGAGGGCGGCGGCCACACCGGGCAGGTGGCGACGACGCTGTTGCTTCCGTCCGTTGTAGACGCGGTCGGCATCCCGGTGATCGCGGCGGGTGGCTTCTACGACGGGCGCGGGCTGGCGGCGGCGCTCGCGTACGGCGCGGCCGGGGTCGCGATGGGCACGCGGTTCCTGCTGACCGAGGAAAGCACGGTGCCGAGGGCGGTCAAGGAGGCCTACCTGTCACGCGGCCTGTCGGACACCGTCGTGACGACCAGGGTCGACGGTGTACCGCACCGGGTGCTGCGCACGGACCTGGTGGCGGGGCTGGAAAAGGCGAACCGGGCGACCGGCCTGCTGCGCGCGGTACGCAACGCGAACCGTTTCCGCAGGCTGACCGGGCTGTCGTGGTCGTCGGTGGTACGCGAGGGCCGCGCCATGCGGCGCAACCGCACGCTGACGTGGTCACAACTCGTGATGGCGGCGAACACACCGATGTTGCTGCGCGAGGGGCTGGTGAAGGGCAACACGGACGCCGGGGTGCTGGCGTCCGGGCAGGTGGTCGGCGCGCTGACCGACCTGCCGACGTGTGCGGACCTGATCACCCGCATCGTCACCGACGCCGAGGACGTGATCGCCCGCCTGCCGCGTTAATGGCTGGCCTGCCCGTACGCCGCACCTGCCGTGGTCACCGGGTGCGTCGGCGGACGACGTGCGAGCAGAGGGCCTGGCCGGGCTCGCCGGGCGCGAGGTCGTGGTCGCCGAGAAGCTCGACGACGAGAACACCACCCTGTACCACGACGGGCTGCACGCACGCTCGACTCGGCCCACCACCCGTCGCGTGCGTGGGTGAAGTCGTTGCAGAGCCTCGTATCGATCCCACCCGGCCGACGCCGTTCGCCGTCGCGCCGGTCGGTACGCGGTCGGCCTTGGCACGAACCCGCCGACCGCGGCGGAGTTGGCCGCGCTCGTCGCTCCGTGGCGCACCGGCCTGCCGGGCGTGACCGTGGCGTGGACCGACGGCGGCTCGGTCCCGACGCTGGCGAGCGACTAGGCCGTCTTCTCCAGTTCCTCGAGGGACTCCTCCAGCAGGCCAAGCAGGCGCTGCAGGTGGGGGACGGTGCGGCGGCAGCCGGTCAGGCCGAACTCCAGGCTGCCCGCGTAGCTGGTCACCGTGATGTTCAGGGCCTGGCCCTCGTACGGGATCGACAGCGGGTAGACGCCCTGCATGCGAGCGCCGTTCCAGTACAGCGGCTTCCTCGGGCCGGGGACGTTCGAGATCAGCACGTTGAACGCCGGGGGCGTAATCCTGGTCATGCCCGGGATCGTGCCCACGGCCAGCGGGATCAGCGGGAGCGCCGACAGCGCGGTGATCTGCAGGCGGCTCATCCCGTGGTACACGGCCTTGCCCTTGAGCATCGACTCGTGGATGGTGACGAGGCGGTCCATGGGCTCCGCCTGGTTCGTGGCCAGGTCGCACAGGATGAGCCCGATGGCGTTGCCGCCGACGGACCGGTCCGTGCGCAGTGACATCGGGATCGCCGCGACCAGTGGCTTCTCCGGCAGTGTGCCCAGGTCCAGCATGTACCGGCGCAGCGCGCCGGAGCACATGGCCAGCATGACGTCGTTCATCGTCGCGCCAGCGGCCTTGCCGACCGCCTTGATGCGGTCCAGTGGCCAGCCCTGTGCGGCGAAGCGGCGCGCGCCGGTGATGGGCACGTTGAACATCGACCTCGGCGCCTGGAACGACAGTGTCGCCGACTGTTCGCGGAACGCCTCGTTGACGAGCTTCGCCGTCGCCGAGCCGAAGCCGCGGACCTCCCTGCCGAACTCGGTGATCGCGCGGATCGGGTCGAACGCCGAGTCGCGGTCGCGGTCGCGGGACGACGAGCCGAACACGTCGGTGCGTACGCGCGGTGACCACGGTGGGCGGACCGTCATGTCCGACGGGTCCTCGGACAGGGAGCTCTGCAGCAGCCGCAGCGCCGACACCCCGTCGAGCAGCGCGTGGTGTGCCTTGGTGTAGGTGGCGAAACGGTTGCCCTGCAAGCCTTCCATCACCGTGAACTCCCACATGGGACGGTGACGGTCGAGCAGGTAGCCATGCAGTCGCGACGTCAACTCCAGCAGCTCACGCACCCGGCCCGGCTTGGGCAGCCCGGACAACCGCACGTGGTACTCGAGGTCGAGCTGGTCGTCGCCCATCCACGCGAACTGGCCGACGCTGCCGACCGGGCCGCGAGGGCGACGGCGGAACAACGGGCTGACGTCCACAAGCGACAACAGTTGCCGGTGGAACTCGCTGACGTAGTCGGGCCCCGCACCGTCCGGCAACTCGAACAACTGCAGCCCGCCGACGTGCATCGGGTGCTCACGTGACTCGGCGAGCAGGAACATCGAATCCGTCACCGGCATGATGGCCATCGAGACACCTCCTGCCGAAACCCTAGCCTCTCCCAACCCCCCACTCAGAACCCACAAGCCCCCAGCCCAAAACCCGCGAGTCCACGGTTCAGAACCCGCGAGTCTCGGGTTCAGGACCCGCGAGTCTCGGGTTCAGGACCCGCGAGTTGGCGTTTCACGATTGCGAGGCCACGCCACGAACGGCCAACTCGGCGGTCCTGAACCGAAGACTCGCGGGTTCCGAACCGTGGACTCGCGGGGTTTGGGGGTTTGGGGGTTAGGGGTGTTGGCTGCTTACTGAGATTACTTCGCCGGTTAGGTAGGAGGCGTAGTCGCTGGCTAGGAAGATCATTACGTTGGCTACCTCCTGTGGTTCTGCTGCTCGGCCGAAGGCTTCCTTTGAGGTCAGTTCGGCCAGTAGGTCCTCGCTTGTCACCTTTGCGAGGAATGGGTGTGTGGCCAGGCTTGGGGCGACCGCGTTCACGCGGATGCCGTGTGCCGCGACGTCCATCGCCGCGCAGCGGGTGAGGGCCATGACGCCCGCCTTCGCCGCCGCGTAGTGCGCCTGGCCCTCCTGTGCGCGCCAGCCCACCACCGACGCGTTGTTCACCACCGCGCCGCTGCCCTGCGCCACCATCTGCTTCAGTGCCGCGCGGGTGCACCGGAACGTGCCGTTCAGCGTCACGTCCAGCACCCGGGACCACTCGTCGTCGGTCATGTCCAGGATCGAGCTGGTGCCGCCGAGGCCCGCGTTGTTGATCATCACGTCCAGGCGGCCGAACTCCGCCACCGTGCCGTTGATCAGGGCCTGGACCTGCTCCTCGTCGGTCACGTCGCACGGGATCGCGTGCGTGCCCAGCTCCGCCGCGGTCTTCTCCAGCCTGCGCTTGTGCCAGTCGCTCACCACGACCCGCGCGCCCTCCTCGACGCACCGGCGCGCGACGGCGGAGCCGATGCCGGTGCCCGCGGCGGCCGTGACCACCACGACCTTGTCCCGCAACAGATCGTGGCCGGTCACCCGCGTGCCTCCCTCGGCAGGTCGTGGCCAGTCACCCGCCTGCCTCCCTCGGCAGGTCATGGTCAGTCACCCGCGTTTCTCCCGCAAAAGGGTCATGGTCGGTCACCCGCGTGCCTCCCTCGGCAGGTCATGGCCAGTCACCGCGTGCCTCCCGCAAAAGGGTCATGGTCGGTCACCCGCGTTTCTCCCGCAAAAGGGTCGTGGCCGGTCACCCGCGTGCCTCCGTCGGCAGGTCGTGGTCGGTCACCCGCGTGCCTCTCTCGGTAGGCCGAGCACCCGCTCGGCGATGATGTTGCGCTGGATCTCGTTGGCGCCGCCGTAGATCGTGTCCGCGCGGGTGAACAGGAACAGTCGCTGCCACTCGGAAAGCTCGCCGTCGGTGGCCATGCCCGCCGCGCCGAGCACCTCCATCGCCAGCTCCCCCAGGCCGCGGTGCCAGGTCGCCCACACGAGCTTGGTGACCGACGCACCTTGTCCGTCAATCGTGCGCAGCGCGTGCCAGCGCATGACGTCGAGGCCGATGCGGGCCCTGGTCAGCTTCTCGCGCATGACCGGATCGTCGAGGACGCCCGTGTCGCGGGCGAGCGCGACGAGAGCGTCCAGCTCACGCCGGAACCCGACCTGCTGGCCGAGGGTGGCGGCGCCGCGTTCGAAGCCGAGGGTCGTCATCGCGACCCGCCAGCCGTCGCCGACCTCGCCGACCACCAGGTCCTCGGCCGTGCGCGCACCCGTGAAGAACACCTCGTTGAACTCCGACCCGCCGGTCAGCTGCTCGATGGGCCGCACCTCGACGCCGGGCTGGTCCATCGGCACGAGCAGGTACGACAGGCCGGCGTGCCGCGTCGAGCCGGGTTCGGTCCGGACCACCGCGAAGCACCACTGGGCCAGGTGCGCGAGCGAGGTCCACACCTTCTGCCCGGTGATCACCCACTCGTCACCGTCGCGCACCGCCGAGGTCGACACGGACGCGAGGTCCGACCCGGCGCCGGGCTCCGAGTAGCCCTGGCACCACAGCTCCGTGACCTGCTTGATCGGCGGCAGGAAGCGTTTCCGCTGCTCAGCGGTGCCGAGCGCGATCAGCGTCGGGCCGAGCAGTTCCTCACCGAAGTGGCTCACCCGCGCGGGCGCGGCGGTCCTGGCGTACTCCTCGTGGAAGACGACCCGCTCGTCGATCGACGCGCCGCGGCCGCCGTGCTCGACCGGCCAGCCGAGGCAGGTCCAGCCCGCCGCCGCCAGGTGCCGGTCCCACTCGATGCGCTCGTCGTGCGCCTCGTGTTCGCGGCCGGGCCCGCCAAGCCCGCGCAGCGCGGCGAAGTCGCCGGACAGGTTGTCGGCCAGCCATTCGCGCACCGTCGCGCGGAACTCCTCCAGCGGCGTCACGGGTGTTAGCCTACCAAGCAATTGCTTTGGTAGGAGGCAACGTGACCGAGGTTGTTCGTTACGAGGTCGCCGGGCCCGTGGCGATCGTGACCATGAACCGACCCGAGTACCGCAACGCGCAGAACTCCGCGATGACCTACGCGCTCGACGACGCCTTCACCCGCGCCGTGGACGACGACGAGGTCAAGGTGATCGTGCTGGCGGGCGAGGGCAAGCACTTCTCCGCGGGACACGACATCGGCACCCCGGGCCGCGACGTCGACACGAGCTTCGACCGCAAGGCCGTCATGTGGTGGGACCACGTCGGCAAACCGGGCGGCGATGGACGCTACGCCCGCGAGATGGAGGTCTACCTGGGGATGTGCCGCCGCTGGCGGGAGATCCCGAAGCCGACGATCGCGATGGTGCAGGGCGCGTGCATCGCGGGCGGGCTGATGCTCGCGTGGGTGTGCGACCTGATCGTGGCGGCCGAGGACGCGTTCTTCTCCGATCCGGTGGTGCGCATGGGCATCCCTGGCGTGGAGTACTTCGCGCACCCGTGGATGCTCGGCCCGCGCGCGGCCAAGGAGTTCCTGTTCACCGGTGACCGGTTCGGCGCGGCGCGCGCGTACGAGCTGGGCATGGTCAACAAGGTCGTCCCGCGCGAAGAGTTGCGCAATGAGACCGAGCAGGTCGCAGCGCGAATCGCTGCCATGCCACGCTTCGGGCTCGCGCTCGCGAAGCGGGCGGTGAACCAGGCGGAGGACCAGATGGGCCTGCGCGCGGGGATGGACTCGGTGTTCGGCCTGCACCACTTCGCGCACGCCCACAACGCGGAGACGTCGACGGACTCGCTCGGCGGCCTGGACGCCCGGTCGATGAGGAACGCCAGTGGATCTTGACCTGGACGCGAAGACCCTCGGGTTCCGCGACGAGGTGCGGGACTGGCTCGCCACCAACGTGCCGAGTGACCCACTGCCGCCCATGGACACCGAGGCGGGCTTCCCCCTGCACCGGGCGTGGGAACGCACCCTCGCCGACGCCCGCCTCTCCGCGGTGACCTGGCCGTACGAGTACGGCGGCCGCGACGCGACGCTGCTGGAGTGGCTGGTCTTCGAGGACGAGTACTACGCGGCGGGCGCGCCCGCCCGCGTCAGCGGCAACGGCATCGCGCTGCTCGCGTCGACGTTGTTCGCGTTCGGCACCGACGAGCAACGCGACCGCGTCCTGCCGCGCATGGCCCGCGCGGACGACATCTGGGCACAGGCGTGGTCGGAGCCGGAGGCGGGCAGCGACCTGGCGTCGGTCCGGAGCAGAGCCGCGAGGACCGACGGCGGCTGGCTGCTGAGCGGTCAGAAGACGTGGAGCAGCAGGGCAAGCCACGCCGACCGCGCGTTCGGCCTGTTCCGCAGTGACGCCGAGGCCCAGCCGCATCGCGGGCTCACCTACGTCATGTTCGACCTGCGGGCCGACGGCGTGTCCGTCCGGCCGATCGAGCAGCTCGACGGCGTGCCTGGCTTCGCGGAGATCTTCCTCGACGACGTGTTCGTGCCGGACGAGGACGTGATCGGCGCGCCAGGCGATGGCTGGCGGGTCGCGATGACCACGGCGGGCAACGAACGCGGCCTGACACTGCGCAGCCCTGGCCGGTTCATGGCGGGCGCCGAGCGACTCGTCGACCTGTGGCACGCGAATCCCGACCCCCGCATGGCGGACCGGGTGACCGACGCGTGGATCGGCGCGCAGGCCTACCGCCTGTACACGCTGGGCACGATCAGCCGCCTCGCCGAAGGCGGCGCGCTCGGCGCCGAGTCGAGCGTGAACAAGCTGTTCTGGTCCGAGCTGGACGTGGCGCTGCACGAGACCGCGCTCGATCTGCTCGGCGCGGACGGTGAGCTGGCCGGGCCGTGGCAGTCCGGTCACCTGTTCGCGTTGTCCGGGCAGATCTACGCGGGCACCAACGAGATCCAGCGCAACGTCGTCGCCGAGCGGGTGCTCGGCCTGCCGAGAGGTGACCGATGAGGTTCGCGCTGAGCACCGAGCAGCGGGAGCTGGCCGCGAGCGTGCACGCGCTGTTGTCCGGCACGGACGTGCCCGCGGTCAGCAGGTCGTGGGCGGCGGGCGACCCCGGCCCCGGGCTCGACCTGCTCGGCAGGCTCGCCAAGATCGGCGTGGCTGAGCTTGCGGACCTCCCGGTCGAGCTGGTCGTGGTGTTCGAGGAGCTGGGCAGGCACGCCGTGCCGGGGCCGCTGATCGAGTCGTACGCGGTGGCGCCCGCGCTGGGCATTCCCGGACTGGCGACCGTCGCGCTGCCGCCACACGTGCCGTACGCGCTGGACGCGGACGTGGCCACCCCGTACGTGGTCGACGGCGACGCGGTGTGCCGGGCCGAGACCGGCGCCCTGCTCACCTCCGTCGACCCGGCGCGGCGGCTCTTCGAGGTCCGGCCAGGCGAATGGGTCGGCACCGCCGGGGACGTGCTCGACGCCGGCGTGCTGTGCCAGGCGGCCCAGCTGGTCGGCCTCGGCCGCGGCCTGCTGGACCAGGCGAGCGAGTACGTGACGCAGCGGCGGCAGTTCGGCCGCCCCGTCGGCGAGTTCCAGGCGGTCAAGCACCACCTCGCGAACGTGCTGGTGGCGCTCGAGTTCGCCCGCCCGCTCGTGCACGCGGCCGCGGTGACCGGCGAGACCCGCGACATCTCGGCGGCCAGGGTCGCCGCCGCCGACGCGGCCTACCTCGCCGCGCGGGTCGCGCTGCAGGTCCACGGCGCGATCGGCTACACCCGCGAGCACGCCATGTCGTGGTCACTGCTCAAGGTCAGGGCGCTGCGCTCGGCGTGGGGCACACAGACCTGGCACCGGCGCCAGGTGCTCACTTCGCTTCGGAGTCGATGAGCAGCTGGCCGTTGACCCTGGTCACGCGGATCGTCTTGTGCTCGGTCTTCGGCCCGGCCTCGGTCGTGTAGGTGACGTTGACCGGCACCATCACCGAGCCGTCGGCGTTCGGGGTCACCCCGGTCGCGTCGGAGGACGAGACGTTCGTGAACTGCGCCCAGTACTCGTTGAACGCGTCCTGACCGCCGAACAGCGCCTGCGCGTGGGGGGTCAGCATCCCCCAGCGGCCCGGCGCGTTCTGGACCTCGTTGAAGTAGTCGATCACCCGCTGGCCTGCGGCGCTGTAGCCGATGGGCCCGCCGGCCGGGTCGGCGGGAATCGGCCCCGGGTCCGACGGCTTGTCGGAGGAGTCGTCCGGCGGATCGGACGGGTCGTCCGACTGGGACGGCTTCTGGGATTCGCCGCCATTCTGGGCGGTGCCGTTGCCCGCCTGGCGTTCGCCGCCCGGCTTGTCGGGGCTGTTCAGCATGAGCACGGCCAACAGCGTCCCGGCCAGCACGAACAGCGCGACCGCGCCCACGATCACCAGGTTCCTGCGTGACGGCCCCGCCTGCGGTGCCGCGGCGGGCCTCGGGAACGCGGCGGTCGGCTGGGCGGGCACGGCCCGCGGCGCCGGCTGGGTCGGCGCCGCCGCGAGCACCGGCCGTGGCGGCGTCTTCGGCGCGGAACGGATGGGCTGGACCGGCACCGGTTCCGTGCTGACACCCGCCAGCGCGGCCGCCACCTCCTGCATGCTCGGCCGGTCGGCCGGGTCGACACGCATGAGGCTCATGAGCGTCGGCGCCAGCGCGCCCGCGTTGCGCGGGGGCGGCACATTGCCGGACGCGACCGCGTGCAGCAGTGCGAGCGGGTTGGTGTTGGTGCCGAACGGCGGCCGGCCCTCGATCGCGTGGTAGAGCGTCGAACCGAGGGAGAACACGTCGGAGGCGCGGGACGACTCGTCGCCTCGGGCGATCTCCGGCGCGAGGTAGGCGGGGGTGCCCGCGACCATGCTGGTCTGCGTGGTGGCGGTCCCGTCGTCGAGCGCTCGGGAGATGCCGAAGTCGGTGATCTTCACCGTGCCGTTCTCGGCGAGCAGGATGTTGCCCGGCTTGATGTCGCGGTGCGCGATGCCGACGGCGTGCGCGGCGGCGATGGCCTCCGCGACCTGCGCACCGATCTCCGCCGCCTCCGCCGGGGTCAGCGTGCCACGTTCGTCCAGCACCGCCGACAGGCTCTTGGACGGCAGGAACTCCATGACCAGGATCGGGTCGCTCTCGTGTTCCGCCACGTCGAACAGGGCGATCGCGTTGCGGTGCTGGAGGCGCGCCGCGATCCGGGCCTCACGCATGGCCCGTCTGCGGGTCTCCTCCGTCATGGACTCGGAGAGCGCGTAGCGAACGACGAGCCGTTTGATCGCGACGGTACGGCCGAGCCGCTCGTCCTGCGCCTTCCACACGACGCCCATGGCTCCGCTGCCGACTTGTTCGATCAGTCGGTAACGACCGGCGACCAGTGCACCCTTCTCGATGACCAACGACTCCTCGGATGGATTCGGACCAGGCCCCCGACCTGAGTCATGAGGATATCGAATCCACCTGATCGGGCTACCTCCTAGGCAACCAAGCAACTGTTTGGTTGAATTGAGCGGTGACCTCCGAGCAGGACGCGCTGCGTGACACCCTTCGTCGGCTGCTCACCCGCGAGTCGGACACCCGGTCGGTGATGACGTCGTCATCCGGTTACGACGAGAAGCTGTGGGCGCGGCTGGTGTCCCTGGGAATTACCGCCCTGGCAGCCCCTCCGACCTGCGAAGCAACGTTCCTCGAGACCCGGGTGGTGCTGTCGGAGCTTGGCCGGTTCCTGACGCCGGGGCCTTACCTCGGTTCGGTGGTGGCGGCCGCGGCGGTCGAGTCGACGGGGTCCGACATCGCCGGGTTGCTGCCGGAGATCGCGGCCGGTGCGGTCATGTCGCCCGTGTTGGGCGCGTACGCACTGAATGCCCAGGTCGCGGACGTTTTCCTGGTGCCGCGCGACGACGGACTGTACGCGTTGTCACAGTCGGAGGTGCACGTCACTCCTGCGGGTGGCATGGACCCGACCCGCAGGCTGGCGACGGTCACGGCGACCGGTGCCGGGCGGTTCCTCGGTGTGCCGGACATGGCACGCGTCCGGGACGTGGCGTGTGCGGCGCTGTGCGCGGAGTCGGCGGGCGCCGCGGCCCGCTGCCTTGAGCTGACCGTGGACCACACGAGGCAGCGGACCCAGTTCGGCCGACCGCTCGCGTCGTTCCAGGCGCTGAAGCACCGGATGGCCGACATGCACGTGCTGGTGGAGACGGCCGAGTCGGCGGCACTCGCGGCCGCGAAGGCGGTGGCGACCGGCGAGGACCTGGCGCGCACCGCCGCCACCGCGACGGTCTGGTGCACGGAGGCGTTCTCACAGGTCGCGGCCGAGATGATCCAGCTGCACGGCGGCGTCGCGATCACCTGGGAGCACGACGCGCACCTGTACTTCAAGCGGGCGCACGGCAACACGCACCTGTTCGGCTCACCACGCGAGCACACCGCGCGCCTCGGCGTCGGACCGGGCAGCTAGGGCGCGCAACCTTCAGAGCCCGCGGCGTGTGTGAGGGGTATGAGCCCGCGCGACAGAAGCGACGACGAGCGCTTCCACGTGTTCGCGACCCGGTCGACGGCGTCGCTGACACGACTGGCCTACCTGCTCTGCGGTGACCAGCACCTCGCGCACGACCTCGTGCAGACCTGCCTGATCAGGCTGTACCAGGCGTGGCCGAAGGTGCGGGACAAGGACGCCGCGGACCCGTACGCCAGGAAGGTGCTGCTGCGGTGCTGGCTGAACGAGCGGCGCCGCCCATGGCGCCGCGCCGAGTCGCAGGACGGCCACGTCCCCGACACGCCAGCACCGGAGCGCGACCCCGCCGGGGTCATGCACCAGAAGGAGGTCATCCGGGTCGCACTCGCCAAGCTCCCGCCTCGCCAACGCGCCGCGGTGGTGCTCCGCTACTGGTCACAGCACACCGTGACCGAAACGGCCACCATCCTGCGGTGCTCGGAAGGGAACGTGAAGAGCCAGTCCGCACGAGGCCTCGCCGCGCTGCGCGCCGCGCTGGCCGGACTGGACGCCGAGGCGCTCAAGGAGCTGAAGTCATGACCCACGACATCACCCGCGGCCTGTCGCTGCTGGCCAACGAGGCAGAACCCGCCCCCATCGACTCCCACACCGTGATCCAGCTGGCCCACGCCCACCGCCGCGCCCGGCGCGCCGTGTACACCGCCACGTTCGCCACGCTCGTCGCGATCGGCGCGCTCACCGTGGCGATCGGGTCGTGGCAGGACCCGACGGCGACCGGCCCGGCCACCTCGCGGACGACCGAACCCGCCCCGGCGAGCAGCTCGGCGGACCCGGCGAGCAGTTCGGCGGACCCGCCGCCCACCACGCAGGACTCGCCGACGACAGTGCCGAACGCGCCTGAGGTTCAGGAGGACGCCACCCCCGAGGAGAACGCCGAGCGCAAGCCCCGGTTGCAGACGGAGATGATCGCCGCGTTCGACCGGATCCTGCCCGCGAGCTGGCAGCACAGCGCCTTCGGGTTCGGCTGCGACGGGAGAGGCTGCTTCGCCGAGGGCGACGTCATCGACGACAACGGCACCACCCTCGGCTTCTTCGTCTACGTCAGCGACAAGATCGGCGAGGTGACGTGCGCCGCGGGCAGCTGCGTCCGGACCGAGGTCCTCGACGACGGCACCGCGGTGGCGCTCAGCAAGGGCGACGAGAACTCCGTCTACATCGTCTCCGAACGCCCGGACCGCACCGGCATGCACCTCTCCGTCGACTGGCCAGCGGACAAGCCGAAGCCCGAGATCACCGAAGACCAGTGGCTGGAGTTCGGGCGGGCGTTCACCTACTGAGCCAGTCGAGGACCCGTCTCGCGACCGTGTCCGGTTGTTCGAGGTGGAGGAAGTGCCCGACCCTGGGCAGGACCTCCACCTCGGACCCGGCCGCGAGCCCCTTGTGCGCGTCGACGAACTGGCGCGGGTCGATGCAGCCGTCGTCGCCGCCACCCAGTACCAGCAACGGTTTCGACGCCACCGCCTCGGTGCGGCCGCCGTAGTCGACGAGCGCAGGGTCGAACCGGCCAGGGTCGAAGTTCGCGCGGTAGATCTTCAGCACGTTGTCGAGGTACTTCTCGTCGCCGTACAGCTCGTGGACCCGCGCCCTGTGCGCGGCGTCGAGCGTCAGCCGCGGCGACCAGGTCGACCACAGGTAGTCGATGAGCTTGCGGTCGGTGTTCAGCACCGCCTCCGCTACCCCCTCGACGGTGAACAGGAACAGGTAGAACAGCCGCTGCTGCTGCGCGGGATCGCTCAGTGCCTGGCCCAGTGTGGCGGGCGGCGGGATGGCCAGCGTGACGCCGCGGTTCAGGCGGTCCGGCCACGCCGCCGCGACCCGCGCCACCATGCCGGCGCCGATGTCGTGTCCGATCATGTCGACCGGCTCGCAGAACGCCTCGGCGACCGCGGCCGCGTCGGCGGCGAGCGTGATGCTGTCCGAGTAGGTCAGCGCGTCGACCGTCGAAGGATGGAACCCGCGCAGGAACGGCATGACGACCCGGCGCCCCTCGGTCACGAGGTGCTGTGCCAGCGGCGCGAACGTCATGGGGTGGTCGGGGAAACCGTGCCAGCACACGACGACCGGGCCGTCACCGGCCGCGAGTGCGGGAAAGTCCAGCCGGTCCGTCTTGACGACGATCTCCGAGAACTCCATGTTTTCGAGACTAGATCCAGTCGTCGTGCCTGGACCACGTGATGAGGTTGTCGAGGATGCCCGGCGTCGGTTCGGCGGGCTCGGTGACGGTGTACGCGCCGCGGTGGAACAGCAGCGGCCGCTCGTCGCGCTGGTCACCGAGCGTGGTGACCCGGCCGATCACGACGTAGTGGTCGCCCGCCTCGTGCACGGCCTCGACGGCGCAGTCGAGCCAGGTCAGGACGCCGGCGAGGATCGGGGCGCCGGAGGGCGCGGGTGCCCAGGGCACGCACGAGAACTTGTCGTCGCCCGCCTTTCCGAACACGGCGGACACGTCCTGTTGCGAGTGGGCGAGCACGTTCACGCAGAAGTGGCCGTGCGCCTCGATGTGCGGCCACGTGCGCGAGGTTCGCCCAGGGCAGAACAGCACGAGCGGCGGATCGAGCGACAGCGCCGCGAACGACTGGCACGCGAACCCCACCGGCTCGTCGTCCCGCATGGCGGTCACGACCGTGACGCCGGTACAGAAGTTGCCCAGCGCCTTGCGAAACCGTGCCGAAGGAATCATCCCTGCCGCGCGCCGATCGAGAAGTCGTGTCCCCACAGGGAGACCGCGGTGCTCTCGCGGGCGATCCATGCCTCGTCGTCGACCTGGCGGCCCTCGCAGCCGAACTCGACGTCGAACCCGCCGGGCGTCTTCATGTAGAAGGACAGCATCAGGTCGTTGACGTGCCTGCCGAGCGTCGCCGACATCGGCACCTTGCGGCGCAGCGCGCGGTCGTGGCACAGGCCGACATCGTCGGTGTTCTCGACCTCGACCATGAGGTGCACGATCCCGGACGGCGTCGGCATCGGCAGGAACGCGAGGCTGTGGTGGCGCGGGTTGCAGCCGAAGAACCGCAGCCACGCGGGATCCCCGTCGGCAGGCCTGCCGACGAGCTGCGGCGGCAGGCGCATCGAGTCGCGGAGCCGGAACCCCAGGACGTCGCGGTAGAAGGCCAGCGCCTCCGCATCGTCCTGTGTGGACAGTACGACGTGGCCGAGGCCCTGCTCGCCGGTGACGAACCGGTGCCCGTACGGGCTGACTACCCGCCGGTGCTCCAGTGCCGCGCCGTGGAAGACCTCGAGGGTGTTGCCGGACGGGTCGTCGAACGTGATCAGCTGGTCGACCCGCCGGTCCGCGCGTTCCTCCCGCGTACCTTCCTTGTACGGCACGCCCGCGGCCTCCAGGCGACCGCAGACCTCGCCAAGTTCTGCGACGTTCGCGACCTCCCAGCCGGACGCCGAGAGCCGGTCGGCCTCGCCGGGGACGATGACCAGGCGTGCCGGGAAGTCGTCCATGCGCAGGTAGAGCGCGTCGTCGCGGGTGCCATTGCCCTCGACCATGCCGAGGACCTTGAGCCCGTACACCCGCCACGCCTCGATGTCGGTGGCCTCGATGCGCAGGTAGGCAAGGGATCGGATGCCCATCACTCGCTCCCGATGAAGTCCATGGCGATGCGGTTGAACTCGGCGAACTTCTCGAGCTGTGCCCAGTGTCCACATCGGCCGAACACGTGCAGCTGTGCGCGCGGGATCAGCTTCAGCGCGGTGAGCGCGCCGTCGAGCGGGTTGACCCGGTCCTCGCGGCCCCACACCAGCAGGACGCGCTGCCGCAGCCGGTGCGCCTCCCGCCAGAGCATGCCCTCCTCCGGGTTCGCCGCGAAAGAGGCACCCATGGCCGCCATGGCAGCCAACGTGTCCGGGTCGCTCGCGACCGCGTACCGCTCGTCGACCAGCTCGTCGGTGACGAGCGAAGCGTCATAGACGAGCGTGCGCAGGAAGTCGGCAAGCTTCTCCTTCGACGGCCCCGGCGGCGCGGCGAACCGGTAGAGCTTCTTGATGCCCTCGGTCGGGTCGGGCGCGAACACGTTCAGCCCCAGCCCACCGGGCGCCATGAGCACGAGCCGTCCCGCGCGGTCCGGATAGCGCAGCGCGAACCGGACCGCGGTGCCGCCACCGAGCGAGTTGCCGACGAAGTGGGCCTTCTCGATGCCCAGCTCGTCGAGGAACTTCAGCAGGGCGTCGGCGGAGAACGTGAAGTACTGGCTGGTGATGTCCGGCTTGTCGGAACCGCCGAACCCGGGCTGGTCCACGACGATCGTGCGGTACCGGTCCGCGAACACGGCAAGGTTGCGCCCGAAGTTGCTCCACCCGGACGCGCCGGGCCCACCGCCGTGCAGCAGCACGACCGTCTCGCCGCTACCGGCCTCGTAGTAGTGGAGCCCGGCACGAATGTCCTCTGTTGTATGGGTCGCTGCGCTCATCCGCTCAGACGCCGCCTTCCCTCGTCGCGTGCTCGGCGCTCGTTCCTCGCGCCTGCGCGCGCTCCTCAGTCCAGGCGGCGCCCGCTCCTTCGCTCCGCTCCTCTGTAGTCAGACCCACGCGTCCTGCACCTTCAACCCGAGCTGCTGCTGCCCGTACATGACGAGTGCCTTCTCCGGATCGTTGATGGCGTGCACCCGGCCCGCGTGCGCGTCGCGCCAGAAGCGCTGTATCGGCGTGCCGACCTTGAGTGCCCGCCCGCCCGCGCTCTCGAAGAGCCGGTCGACGGCCGCGATCGCCGCGCTGGTGGCGTTCACCTGGTCGCGGCGCGTCCGCACCCGCAGCGGGAACGGGATCTTCTCGCCCTCGGTCACGTGCCGCAGCTCCTCGTCGAGATTGCGCTCGATCTGCAGCACGGCCGTGTCGATCCTGCCTGCCGCCTCGGCGATGCGGAGCTGGTTGAAGGAGTCCTCGGCGGCCCGCCCACCGGTCGACGCACGCACCCGTTCCCGCGTGTGGGTCACGTAGGCGTCGTAGGCGCCCTCGGCCATCCCGACGACGGGCACCGCGATGGAACAGGAGAAGACGGACGCGAACGGCAGCTTGTAGAGCGGCCCGGTGTTGACGGCCTGCCCCGGCCCGTGGCAGCGGCCGGTGTCCATGAAGCTCAGCGTCCGGTACCCGGGCACGAACACCTTCTCGACGATGATGTCGTTGCTGCCGGTGCCCCGCAGGCCGATGGTGTCCCAGACGTCGTCGATGGCGTAGTCCGCGCGTGGCAGCAGGAAGGTGCGGAAGTCGGTCGGGGTGCCGTCCTCGCCGAGCACCAGGCCGCCGAGGAAGACCCAGGTGGCGTGGTCACAGCCGGACGAGAAGCTCCAGCGGCCGGTGAACTCGAACCCGCCTTCTACCGGCGTGGCCCGGCCCATCGGCGCGTAGCTCGATGAGACACGGGTGTCGTCGTCCTCGCCCCAGACCTCCCGCTGTGCGCGGTCGTCGAACAACCCGAGCTGCCACGGGTGACACCCGAGCACGGCGGCCACCCACCCGGTCGACCCGCAGGCGGAGGCGATCGCACGCACGGCCCGGTAGAAGTCGTTGGGATGCGCCTCGATCCCGCCGTAGCGGGTGGGCTGGAGCAGTTTGAAGAACCTGGACTCCTGGAGTGCCTTGATCGACTCCGAGGAGATCCGGCGCGCGTCCTCGGTGTCCTGGGCCCGCTCCCGGAACACCGGAAGAAGCTCCCGCACAGCGTCAAGCACCTGTTCGCTCACACACCCAAGACTAGAACACGTTCTCATTCCTGTCGAACTAGTCCGCGCTAGCCCGCCTCCCCGGAATCAAAGTGTTGGTCCCGGCCCAGCCACCGCCGCGTGGCGGCCCGCTCTGCGGCCCGAGTAGACACAGTCCGCCAAGGACAGGCCGCTCACGTAGGAGTTCGAACAGATCCCGACCGCGGTGCGGCCCGCGGCGTAAAGGCCCGGCACGTCCAGGACCTGTCCCGTCTTCTCGTCGACCCGTAGCCCACCGAGGGTGAGCATCGGACACGGATAGCCCAGTCGTGGTCCGTACGAGCAGTCGATCAACGCATACGGCCCGGTCAAGGGGGCCACCAGCTCGGGAGACTTCCCGAACGCGTCCTCCTCGCGCCCGTAGGCGGCCACCGTCGCCGCCAGTCCGGCCGGATCGACGCCCGACCCGCGCGCCACCTCCGCCACCGACCGGCCACGCACCAGTGCGGCCCGCAGGAGGTAGTGCGCCGTAATTCGTTGGAACCACAGGGTTTCCCGCCGGACCTGCCGTCGCGCGGCACGCAGGATCCGCTCGTCAACCAGCAGCCACGCCTTGCCGCCGCGTTCCAGCACCAGCCGCGAGCCGATCGCCGCGCCGTAGCTGGACTCGTCGACGAACCGCGCACCCGCCGAGTCCACGAGCACGCCACGCAGCAACGCCGACGGCGGCGTCAGAAAACGCCACGCCGACACGGTCGACATCCGGTCGGTCACACCGCCCACCGACTCGCCAAGGCGGATACCACTGCCGTCGTCGCCCTGTGTCCCCAGCGGCAGCCCGCCGAGGAACTCCGGCGCGTGCTCGCGCAGCATCGCCCGGTTGTTCACGAACCCGCCCGCCGACAGCACCACGCCGCGCCGCGCCCGGATCCGGATCGTGCGCCCCCGCGACGCCTCCAGCGCCGTGATCCGCCGGTGCAGCGAACGCGCGAAACCCGGGAGGTAGAGCCCCGGCTTGGTGGCGTACCGGTGCAGCACGCCGTGCCACCGCGACCGCAATGTCCGGCACTCGACGCCGATGACCCGGCCGTCCTCGACCACGAGCGACGTCGCCGTCGTCTGCGGCAGCACCCGCACACCCTCGGCCCTGGCCGAGGCCGCCAGCGCGGCGAAGAACACCCGGCCGGACGTCCCCTTCCCGTGCGTCCGGTGCCCGCGCGGCGCTGGTGTGGCCCCGGCCCGGTGCGGCCACGCGTTCTCGCTGCCCGAGTAGTACAGGTAGTAGTCGTTCGGCGGGTAGGACGTCTTGAACGGGCACACCGACGGGTCGAACGGCACCCCCGCGCCGGCCAGCCACTCGATCATGTCCGCGCTGGACTCGCAGAACTCGCGCAGTGTCGACGGCGACACCACGTCGCCGACCTCCTGCCGCAGGTAGGCGGCCATGTCGTCGACCGTGTCGGCCACCCCGGCGGCCTTCTGGACCGACGTGCCGCCACCCGCGTACACGACCCCGCCCGACATCGCCGTCGAGCCGCCGCCGGTGAACCGGTCGATGGCCAGCACGGACGCGCCCGTCCGCGCGGCCTCCAGCGCGGCGCACGCGCCGGCCCCGCCGAACCCCACCACGACGACGTCGGCGTCCTCGTCCCACTCCAAGGGCATGGCAAAAACTATAACCTGTTCTAGTATGGGTGCCATGAACGAGTACGACGTGGTCGTTGTCGGCAGTGGGGCGGCAGGCATGACCGCCGCGTTGACCGCGGCCCACCACGGCCTGCGCACCGTGCTCATCGAGAAGGCGCCGCGCTTCGGCGGCTCGACGGCACGCTCCGGCGGCGGCGTCTGGATCCCGAACAACGACGTGCTGCTCGCCGAGGGCGTGCCCGACACCCCGGAGCAGGCACGCGCCTACCTCACCCACATCACCGGCGACGTCGTCGACGACGCCATGCGCATGGCGTTCCTGGAGCACGGCCCGGCCATGCTGCGGTTCGTCCTCGCGTGCACACCGCTGCGCATGCGCTGGGTGAACGGCTACGCCGACTACTACCCCGAGGCACCCGGGGGCCTGCCAAGGGGCCGCTCGCTGGAGCCACGCCCGCTCAACGCGGCCGTGCTCGGCGACGACCTGGCGCACCTCGAACCCCCGTACCTCAAGGCACCCACCGGCATCGCGGTCACGCAGGCCGACTACCGGTGGATGAACCTCGTCGCCAGGCATCCGCGCGGCATCCTCCGCACGGCTCGCGTCGCGGGTCGCCGCGTCGTGTCACTCGCCATGCGCAGACGGCTGCTCACCATGGGACAGGCACTTTCCGCGGGTCTGCGTGCCGGACTGGCCACGCTGAACGTCCCGGTCCGCCTCTCGACACCGCTCACCGGGCTCATCGTTGAGGACGGCCGCGTCGTCGGCGTGGAGACCGAGACCGGCCCGATCCGCGCGGCGAAAGGCGTGCTGCTCGCATCGGGTGGCTTCGAACGCAACGAGCGGATGCGCAAGGAGTACCAGCGGGCACCGATCGGTACCGAGTGGACGGTCGGCGCGGAGGACAACACCGGCGACGGCATCGAGGCAGGCATGCGGCTCGGCGCGGCGATCGCGCTGATGGACGACGCGTGGTGGGGCCCCTCGATCATGCTGCCGCGCGGCCCGTACTTCTGCCTGGCGGAACGAAGCCTGCCCGGCTGCATCCTCGTGAACGAGCGGGGCGAGCGGTTCACGAACGAGGCGGCACCCTACGTGGACGCCGTGCACGCGATGTACGACACCGGCAGCGTGCCCGCCTGGCTGATCGCCGACCAGACCTACCGCAACCGGTACATCTTCGCGGGACTCGGTCCCCGCCAGCCCTTTCCCGGCCGCTGGTACAAGGCGGGCACGGTGCGGCGCGCGCCGACACTGGAGGCACTGGCGAAGGAGATCGAGCTGCCCGAGGACGCGTTACGGGCCACCGTGTCCCGGTTCAACGGGTTCGCCGAGTCCGGCGTGGACGCCGACTTCCACCGCGGCGAAAGCGCGTACGACCGGTACTACGGCGACCCGCGCAACCGGCCGAACCCGAACCTCGCGCCCCTCGTGAAGGGCCCGTTCTACGCGATCCGGATCGTGCCCGGTGACCTCGGCACGAAAGGTGGTCTGCGTACCGACACCTCGGCGCGGGTACTGCGTGAGGACGGCACGATGATCGACGGACTGTACGCGGCGGGCAACGCGAGCGCGCCGGTGATGGGACGCACGTACGCGGGGCCGGGCGCGACCTTGGGACCGGCGATGGTGTTCGGGTACCTGGCGGCACTCGACATGGCGGGAGCGAAGCAATGACCAGTGGTTTTCGCACGATCGACGTCGGTGCGCCCCGGGAGCGGTTCGCTCGCGGGTGGCACTGCCTCGGGCTCGCGGAACCGTTCCGCGACGGCAAACCGCACGCGATCGAGGCGTTCGGCACCAAGCTCGTCGTGTTCGCGACCGGGGACGGCACGCTGAACGTGCTCGACGCGTACTGCAGGCACATGGGCGGCGACCTGTCGCAGGGCACGGTCAAGGGCGAGGCCATCGCGTGCCCGTTCCACGACTGGCGCTGGTCGGGCACCGGCAAGTGCGTGCAGATCCCTTATGCCAAAAGGATTCCGATGCGGGCGCGGACCCGGTCGTGGCTGACGCTCGAACGCAACAAGCAGCTGTTCGTATGGCACGACCCGGAGGGCAACGCGCCGCAGGACGACGTGGTGATCCCCGAGGCCCGCGGCGCGTCCGGTCCTGAGTGGAGCGAGTGGACCTGGGACACCGTGCGGATCGACGGCTCCAACTGCCGCGAGATCATCGACAACATGGTGGACATGGCCCACTTCTTCTACATCCACTTCGCGTTCCCGACCTACTTCAAGAACGTGTTCGATGGCCACATCGCCACGCAGTACCTGAACTCGCGCGGCAGGCCGGACGTCTCGGCTGGGTCGTACTCGGCGGACGACGTGACGCTCAAGTCGGAGGCGTCGTACTTCGGGCCGTCCTACATGATCAACGATCTCTGGCAGGACTACCACGGCACGACCATCGAGACCGTGCTGATCAACTGCCACTACCCCGTCAGCGCGGACTCCTTCGTCCTGCAGTGGGGCGTGAGCGTGAAGAAGCTGCCCGGCCTCGACGAGGAGAAGGCCGACAAGGTGGCCGCGAAGCTCGCGAAGAGCTTCGGCGTCGGGTTCCTGCAGGACGTGGAGATCTGGCGGAACAAGACCCGCATCGACAACCCGCTGCTGTGCGAGGAGGACGGCCCGGTCTACCAGCTGCGGCGGTGGTACGAGCAGTTCTATGTGGACGCCGGGGACGTGACCGAGGAGATGACCCGGCGTTTCGAGTTCGAGGTGGACACGACCCGCGCGAACGAGGTCTGGGAGCAGGAGGTCGCCGAGAACCTGGCACGTCAGGAGGCGGCGGGATGACCTCGTGGGCCGCGTCGTGGGCCAAGGCACCGCCGCACACCGACCCGATCGGGACACTCGCCGACGAGCACGAGTTCCTGACCGCGGGCCTGGCGCCGGTCGCGTGCGCCGCGTGTACGACGGAGGTGCTGGTGCGCAAGGCGAGCCGGATGCAGACGAGCATCCAGTGGCAGTCCTCGCCAGCCGAGTCGTGCCCGGAGTTCGCGGCGCGGGTCGCGGCGGGCGAGCTGTCGGCGCGGATCGACACGTGCCCGCGGCTGCGGGAGGCGATCGAGAAAGCGGTGGCGACCGGCGAGGTGGCGGTACGGGATGAGTGAGCTCGCGAACGAATCATGGACGCCGAGACGGCCCGGAGCCTGCGAGGGGCCGTCATGACTGAGTCGTTTCGGCTGCGGGTCCGCGAGGTCGTTCGTGAGACGGCGGACGCGTGCTCGCTGGTGTTCGACTCACCCGGGTTCGACTACCGGCCCGGCCAGTTCCTGACGCTCCGGATCCCCAGCGAGCGCTGCGGCTCGGTGGCCAGGTGCTACTCGTTGTCCAGTTCCCCGCACACCGACACCGTTCTCCAGGTCACGGTGAAGCGGACGGCGGACGGCTACGGCTCGAACTGGATCTGCGACTCGGTGTCGGCAGGCGACGAACTGGAGGCCCTCGCGCCGGCGGGCATCTTCACCCCGGCCTCCCTCGACGCGGACCTGCTGCTGTTCGCGGCGGGCAGCGGCATCACCCCCGTGCTGTCGATCGTGAAGTCGGCGCTGGCGAAGGGCACCGGCCGCGTGGTGCTGGTGTACGCGAACCGCGACGAGCAGTCGGTGATCTTCGCGGCCGAGCTGACGGCGCTGGCGGCCCGGTATCCCGCCCGGCTGGCCGGGCTGCACTGGCTGGAGTCCGTGCAGGGGCTGCCCACGCCGGACACCCTCGCCACGCTGGCCCGCCCCTATGCCGCGCACGAGGCGTTCGTCTGCGGCCCGGCCCCGTTCATGACCGCGGTCCGCGCCGCGTTGTCCACACTGGCGGTGCCGCGCGGGCGGATCCACCTCGAGCGCTTCACGTCACTCGGCGCGAACCCGTTCGAGCAGGCGGCACCCGCGCGGGCCGCCTCGTCACGCAGCGCGTCGGTGAAGGTCACGCTGGACGGTGCCGAACACCGGTTCGACTGGCCGGCCGAGACCAGGCTGCTGGACCTGCTGCTCGAACGTGGACTTGACGCGCCGTACTCGTGCCGAGAGGGTGCGTGCAGTGCGTGTGCGTGCCGGTTGGTGTCGGGCGAGGTCAAAATGCTGAACAATGATGTTCTCGAGGAGGAGGACCTCGCGGACGGCATCCGGCTGGCGTGCCAGTCCCTGCCGGTGACGGACGAGGTCGAGATCAGCTACGAATGAGGTAAGGATGCCCATCGACCCGGAGGTCGCCGTCGGAGCGGACCTGGGGAAGACCGAGTTCGCGTGGACCAGCACCGACGTGCTGTTGTACCACCTGGCGGTGGGCGCGGGCGGACACCCGACGGAGGAGTCCGAACTGAAGTACGTCCTGGAGGACCGGCTCCAGGTCCTGCCGACGTTCGGGGTGGTCGCCCCCAACTTCCGGATGTTCGAGCCGCCCGCCGTGTCCTTCCCGGGCATCGACATCGACCTCTCGAAGGTCCTGCACGGCACCCAGTCGATCACCATCCACGCCCGCCTGCCGATCGCGGGCCGCGCCACCTCCCGCGCCCGCATCGCGGATGTGTGGGACAAGGGCAAGGCAGCGGTCATCGTCCAGGAGGCCAAGGTAGTCGACCTGGCGGGCGCTCCACTGTGGACAACGACGACCGGCATCTTCGCACGGGGCGAGGGCGGCTTCGGCGGCTCCCGGGGCCCCGCGCTGCGTCTCCCACCGCCGGTCGGCGCCCCGGACCTGGTGGTGGAACTGCCGACGCTGCCACAGCAGGCACTGCTGTACCGCCTGTGCGGCGACCGCAACCCGCTGCACGCCGACCCGGAATTCGCGGAGAAGGCCGGTTTCGACCGCCCCATCCTGCACGGGCTGTGCACGTACGGCATGGTCTGCAAGGCCATCGTGGACGAGATGCTGAAGGGCGACGTCACAGCCGTCGGCTCGTTCTCGGCCCGCTTCTCGGGAGTGGTCTTCCCGGGCGAGACCCTGCGAGTCCGCATGTGGCAAACGGAAAAGGGCTACCAGGCAATCACCACGTCCATCAACCGCAACGACACGGTGGTCCTGGACGAAACAATACTCACGGTCCGTTAGCGATTCATGACGACGTTCGACGCTTGGCGAGCAGGTCGGGAAATTCGGTTTGAAGAACGCAGAACTCATTTCCCCAGGGGTCGCGCATTACCCAGAAGTCGCTGCCTCGCTCACGCTGGTGGTCCCAGCGGGTCGCGCCGAGCGCTTCGAGGCGGCGCACTTCAGCCGGTACGTCGTCGGTTTCGAGGTCGAGGTGCATCCGTTCCTTACCGGCCTTCTGGTCGGTGGTGAACTGGAGGAGCACCCGTATCTCGGAGTCAGGGAGACGTAGTCGTCGATAGATCCTGCTGCTGGCAGGGTTGATGGGTTCCTCTGTGGCTTCGAGCGCAGCGGACCAGAAGATGACACCCTGGTCGAGATCACCGACGTCGATCACGAAGTGGGCGACTCGGCTGGCGTGCGGGTTCATGGCTTACCGGACTCCAAGAGATTCTGAACGACCTTGTGGGCAAGCTCCTCAGACGGCATTGACCAACGAGAGCAGTGAATCAGCGATTCCAGGGCTGATGGCGATCGTCTCGGCCGAGGCGAATCCGTGAGGTGAGCCGCTTGCATCGACCACGATGGCACCGGCCTCACGTACAAGGAGCACACCTGCGGCGGTATCCCATGGCTTGTTGGCCAAGATGATCGTCGCATCCGTGCGTCCTTCTGCCACCCAGGAAAGATCGAGAGCAGCGGAGCCGAACATCCGGACCCTTTCGACTCGCTCAGCCAGTAATGTGGTGAGCCGAATCCGGCGATTGTTCTTGACCTCTGCCTGGTCACCTACCGCGTAGTCGCCGATGGAAACTATGGACTCCGCGAGGTTGGTTGCCCCGCTGGCCTGAAGTTGAACGCCGTTCCCGAACGCTCCGTGCCCCTTCGCGGCAACGTACCGAAGGTCGAGGAATGGAGCGACGACGGCAGCGACAACGGGCTCACCACTGCGTACCAGTGCGAGCGAAACCGCACACAGCGGCAGTCCGTGCGCGAAGTTCGATGTGCCGTCAACCGGATCGAGCATCCACACGTCCCGGTCGTCGTCGAGTTTGGTCGCGGCCGTCTCTTCTTCACCGAGAAAGCCGATTTCGGGGGTCATGCGCTTGAGGAAGTCGTGGATTTCGTTCTGGACCGTGAGGTCGACATCGGTGACCACGTCGCGGTCGCCCTTGTGCCGGATTTCGGCTGGCGTGGTGTTCTTGACGATGTCGAAGCCGAGCCCCACGGCCTGTTCGGCGATCCGTTGGAGGTCGAGCAGTTCGTCGGTCACTCGGCAGTGTCCTTTGCTCGATCCCACATGGACGTGAACACCTGGACGAACGTGATTCAACGCGGCCCGCTTCCTATGCGCAGGAGGATCGATGGATGGATAGCGAACTTGTGAAGTGGGGCGTCTGGGTTGCGGTAGTGGTCGATGCGGGCCATGGCTTTGTGCCTACCAGGTCCGCAGGCTGGTCGTCGGTCATGGCGCGTTCACGCTGGTCGTGAGGTCGCCGTGAGAGGGTGTGTTCATGGAGTTCCGCGAGACGCTGGTGTTGTGGGACGTCGACCACACGCTGATCGAGAACGGTGGGATCAGCAAGGAGACGTACCAGGGCGCGTTCGAGCGGGTCGTCGGCCGGTCGCCTTCGGCTCGGCCTGTTACCCACGGGCGGACCGATCTCCAGATCATGCACGAGCTGCTTGTCGCCAACGGTGAGTCGCCGGAGGCTTTCGGGCCTATCTCTGCATTTGCGGACGTGCTCCGGGAGGTGATGGCCGCCAAGGCGGGTGACCTCGCCGACCGCGGTTACGTCCTTCCCGGTGTCGTCGACGCGCTCTCCGCGCTGAGTGACCAGCCGACCGTCCTTCAGTCCGTGCTGACCGGCAACGTCGTCGAGAACTCTCGGCTCAAGGTGACGACGTTCGGGCTGGAGAAGTGGCTCGACCTCGACATCGGCGGGACCGGGTCGGACGACATCGTTCGGTCGAAGCTGATCGATGCTTCTCGGCGGAAAGTCGCGGCCAGGTACGGGCGGACGTTCGACCGCGAGTCGACCGTTCTCATCGGGGACACGCCGCTCGACGTGCAGGCTGCCCACGACGGCGGCGCGAAGATCATAGCGGTGGCGAGTGGTGTGTACGGCGTCGACGAGCTGACTGACTGCGGGCCCGACGCCGTACTGCCTGACCTCAGCGACACTCAGGCGTTCCTCACCACCTTGGCTTCGGTGCGGATGACCGCGGTGGCAGGCTGATCAGCCCGTTTTCATGTCGAAGTCGGGTTCAAACCGCCGCGAACGTCTTGCAGGTAGTCGACGATCCTGGCGTGGATTCGCGGATGCATCCTCAAGTTTCCGACGTCGCTCGGATCGACGAACGAAAGCTCCTGAGACTCACTGCTGATCTTCAAGTCGCCACCGATGATTTCACAGGCGACGCATACAGAGAACTCCTGTCGCACTTCACCATCCGTATACGCAAAGACATGCTTAGGATCCGAGTAAACAGCAATAACATACTTCGGGGTTACATGTAGGCCGGTCTCCTCGTGGACTTCTCGAACCACGGTGTCCGCGATTGATTCACCGAACTCCATGCCTCCACCTGGAAGGGCCCACAGGTCGTTGTCAGTTCGGCGATGCAGCAGTATCTCGCCTTTTTCGTTGGTGACAATGGCTGATGCCGCTGCCACGATGGAGTTCGGGGCAGGTGCGCCGGGGTCGTCGTAGTAGTCCTTGCGGGCCACGGTTGGGTCTCCCTAATGGTCAGCCTTCGTGGTGGTCCAGACGCTTTCGAAGTGATCCATGAACCTGGAGAACAGGCCTTCGTCGCCGCGACGGTGCAGGTGCATCAGCGGCGCGGCTGACCCTGGCGTGGCGAACAGGTGGGGCGTCACCAGCATTTGGTCGTCGAAGCGGAAGACCGAGTTGTACAGCGGAATGTCCTGGTAGCGGAACTGGAAGTTCTCGCAGTCAGCGAGCGGCGCGAAGTGCTGCAACGTCGAGTTGATCCGCACCACAAGCGTGATCGGCTGCTTCTCCTCGCTGTCCCTGTACGCGACGTGCGGCGACTCGGGGTCAGCGATGGCGGCGCGGACGACGCAGCCGCTCTCGCACTTCTTGCGCAGCAGGTCGATCAGGCCGGGATGCTCAAGCGGCAGGAAGTAGAGCGTGTACCCGAGTAGGTCGATGTGCTCGGTGGCGTTGGAGAACAGCTCCCACCACTTCCCCGACGGGAAGCGTGACCGGTAGGGGTACGTGCCGACGATCTCGTCGGTTCCGTTGCTCATCTGGGCTGCCTCCGCCTCTCTCCCCGCCATACCTGACCTGGAAGCCGTGGGCTCGGGAAGGAACTCAAGACTCCCGGTGTACGGCTGGAAGAGTTGCTCGACAGACCAGTCGGGAAACATCGCCTCCAGTACTCGGCAGTGGTGCGGGTACGGCAGGCCGGTCAGGTCGCCAGACAGCCAACGGTAGAACTGAGCCTTCGCCGGACCTCTGCCCACCAGCTCCCGGTCGACCTTCGTCGCCACCTTGTCGTATTCCCGCTTGAAGGTGCTGTGTGCCTGTAGGTGCTGTGTGCCTGTAGGTGCTTCTGTCTGAGCAGCACCTTGAGCAGAGTCGACCGGGCATTGAATTCGCCGTTTCCGCTGGTCACGAGACCCAGATTAGCACGCAGACGAGACCAGATGAGACAAGATGACGGACCGAAGTCTCAGACCGGACTAAATGGGAATCAGGAAGAGACTCAAAGTCGCCGAATGTGGATCGAGCGGCTGGAACGGAGACCGCACGACCAGAGGGGTTCACACACAGATGGCGATTGCCAGGGGACATAGGAACGGCCACGGGGGCGGTGCGGCCGATGCTGTCTGATCGCGTTCCTGCCACATTGGCAGAGGCTCACGAGGTGTTGACGCATCGGCGTCCGCGTCTCGATGCGGATCCGCGCCTGTGGATCGACTTCCATCGTCACGGCGCTGAGGTCTATGCGCGGACGGCGAGGACCGACGAGCGGCATCGCCATGAGGCGACTCAGTGGGCGGCGACGGAGCTTCGGCGCGCCCGCGAGATCGAGCGGCATCTTGATCCGCACACCGATCAAGAGTCTTGTGTGGACAGACGAGAACCGTGGGGCGGCGATGAGGGTTGATGCGCGTCGGTGTCGCCCGGCGAAGCCGAGGCGGCACCGACGTGCTCTTCATAGACTGCGTGGGTGATCAGGCGATCGTGAGGGCGGCCAGTCCGGCGACGGCGGTGACGCCGGTTGACGAGCAGGCGTTGAAGGGGTTGCCGGTGTAGACAACGAGCAGCGCTACGGCGTCGCCGACGAACTGGCCTGCCGTGACGCTGCCGAGGTAGGTCACCGACTGGCTGACCAGGGGCACGGTGACGAGGCCTTGCCCAACGAGGCTCAGCGTCGAAGTCTGGCCGGTGTTCCAGGTGATCGTCGGCGCGGTCGTCGCCGTGAACAAGGCCGTGCAGCTCAGCGTGATGCCGGGCAGGCTGCGGATGGTGGCGCCGGAGTTCAGGGCCGGGTCAGCGAGTGACGTACATGGCACGTAGTGCGTTGACGTGGCCGCATTCAGGGTCTGGGCCGTGTTGGTCAGGCCGGGACTGTACGTCTGGGCCGAGGTTCCGGTGCAGACCGCGTCACCGACAGTGGCCTGCGCCGGCGCGGCGGCGATCAACACACTGCCGATCATCGTCACCAACGCGACCGCGCCGTACGTGAGGACTCTGGGCATACGCATGTAGGGCTCCCTGGGTAGTTGGCGCCAGCACTCGTCTGTTCTTCTGAATCCACAGGTGTGCAGATCGGCCCAGACTGTCGGTCACGCCCACGCGTGTCCATTGCCTGTGCCACGGACCGGAACACCACTCTTGGCGCATCCTGGTCCGGTCCGCGAGCAAGGAGTTTCTGCCGTTCCGTAGAGCGGCACACCGTCTTGACGTCGTCCTTCGAGCGAAACGACACTTGGCGAGCCGGACAAGACCGGCGGATATTGAGTTGTGCTTCCGGTTTGGCGCGCGGAATTCGGCGCGTCTCGAAGGAATGGCGACAACGGTGAAATACTTCCGTCGCTACAGGGTGGTCAGATGACTCGTACCGTTGTACTCGGCATTAATGGGGCCCATGACTCGGCGGCATGCCTGCTGATCGACGGCAAGATTGTCGTCGCGCTCCCCGAGGAGCGGATCTCGCGCAGGAAATACCATGAGGGGTACCCGCATGAGGCCGTCGCCTACTGTCTGCGTTCGGCAGGCCTGAACGGACTCGACGACGTCGACGCGGTGGTCATCAATCAGTACATCAAGGATGATTTCGGCTTGATGGTCCGGCAGCCGGGCTTCACGGGCGAAGTGATCGTCAACCCGTCCCACCACATGTTGCATGCTTACTATGCGTGGGTGGCCTCCGGCTACGCTCGGCCGGCGATTCTGATCCTCGACGGGTCCGGATACAGTCACGGCGAGCACGAACGCCAAGGAAGTCCCCTTCTCGGCCCACCTCCTCCGTACTCGGAAATGGAAGAGGCGGAGTCGATGTACGTGGTGGACGAGCGGGGCGATGCGCTCAACCTGCTTCGGAAGCGCTGGGAACTGTGGGAATCGAGAGATCCGTATCAGCGTTTTCCGAGTCTGGGTCACATGTATTCGGTTGCCACGGAGTACATCTTCGGCAACTGGCAGCACGCGGGCAAGACGATGGGGCTGGCACCGTACGGCGACCCCTCGCGCCTGGCCGACCCCATCATCGAATACCGGCCCGAGGGGATGCGTATCGACACGGGGTGGGTCACCCGGCTGCCGCCCCGATCGAACCTGCCCGCACACGAGGATCCCGTCTGTCGCGACGTGGCGGCGAAGGTACAGGCGGAGCTCGAGCGCGCGGTCGTCCACCTGTGCGACGTGCTGTATGAGGCAACCGGCGCCGACGAACTCTGTCTCAGTGGCGGGGTGGGCCTGAACAGTGTTGCCAACGGGTTGATCTTGCGGAACACGCGGTTCTCCCGGTTCTTCGTGACACCCGCCGCGGGCGATTCGGGCGTTGCCATCGGTGCCGCGCTATATGGCCACCACCGATTGACGGGCGTGCGACCGCACTGGAGCAGCTACGACGATTACCACGGCCACACGTACTCGGTTGAGGACGTTCAGGAGGCGATCGACGACCGCGCAGGCTTCGTGGAGGTCACAGAGGTCCCGGATCCGATCGAGGCAGCCGTGCAGGACATGGTCTCCGGCAAGTTCGTCGGCTGGTTCGAGGGCGCCAGCGAGTTCGGCCCGCGTGCGCTGGGACATCGCAGCATCGTCTGCGACCCCCGCCCGCCGGACATGCGCGCGCGCCTGAACGCGACCGTCAAGTTCCGCGAGCCGTTCCGGCCCTACGCCGCTTCGGTTCTTGGCGAGCATGTCAACGATTACTTCGACACCGTGGATATCGACCCGTTCATGATGACGGTGGCGCCGCTGGTGAACTCGGCGATGGACGTCATCGCGAGCGTCTCCCACGTCGACGACACCTGTCGCATCCAGACAGTCGCCGCGGATCACCCCGGCATGTACCGGCGACTGATAGAACGCTTCCATGAGCGCACCGGTATTCCACTCGTGCTGAACACCTCATTCAATATCCGCGGCGAGCCGATCATCGAGACGCCCGCCGACGCTCTGCGCTGCTTCCTCGGCTGCAACCTCGATGTCGTGTACCTCGATGGGCGGCGCATCAACAAGATCGTTCTCAACGCACAGTCCGTGGAGATCGCGGCGTCCTACGTGCCCAGCCTCAACGACTCGGTCTCGGTGGGCAGCCTGGTCGAGAACGAGCAGGGCGCAGCAGGACCGACGCGCTTCTTCTGTCAGACCCGGACCGGTCACCGCACTGCGATCGGCGCGGAGGATCACGTCTTCCTGTGCCACGTCGACCTCGTCCGCTCGATCGGCGAGATCGCGGTGTCGACAAAACTCGGCACCGTTGCCGAGGTGGTCCGGCGCGCCGTCGACCTGCAGCAGCGAGGGCTGATCTCGGTCCGCAAGCCCGTGCCGCGCTCGGATTCACCCACCGCGCTCGCGAGGAGGGTTCCCGTTTCGGTTGACTCCTGAGCAGGAGTGCCGGTCACTTGAGCTGCGCGCTCGTCTTCCCGAGCAGGCGGCGGGCGATGATGAGCTGCTGGATCTGTTGTGTGCCCTCGAAGATGTCCATGATCTTGGCGTCGCGGGACCACTTCTCCAGCAGTTCGTGTTCGGTGTAGCCCAGCGAGCCGCACAGTTCCACGCATCGCAGGGTGATCGCGGTCGCCGACCGGCCTGCCTTGGCCTTCGCGTACGAGGCCTGCAGCGAGTTCGGTTTGCGGTTGTCCGCCATCCACGCGGCCTGCAGTGTCAGCAGGTACATCGACTCGTAGTCCGCTTCCATCTCCAGGAAGGCCGCGGCCGCCGCGTGCTGGTTGTTGGCGGGCTTGTCGTAGTCGATCTCCACGCCGGCGGAGGTCAGCAGGCGGCGGGTTTCCTCCAGGGCGGCTCGCGTGATGCCCACCGCCATGGCCGCTACCAGCGGACGAGTGTTGTCGAACGTCTGCATGACGCCCGCGAAACCCTGGTCCGGCTTGATCTCCGGGGTACCCAGCAGGTTCGACGCGGGCACACGGCAGTTGTCCAGCCGGAAGTGCGCCGTGTCCGAGGCGCGGATGCCCAGCTTGTGTTCCAGCCGCACCAGCTCGAAGCCCGGCGTGTCGCGGTCGACGACGAACGACTTGATCGCGGCCTTGCCGAGCGAGCGGTCCAGCGTCGCCCACACGACGACACAGTCCGCGCGTTCGCCGGACGTCACGAAGATCTTCTCGCCGTTGAGCACGTAGTGGTCGCCGTCACGGACGGCGGTGGTCCGGATGGCGCCCGAGTCGGAGCCCGTGTCCGGCTCCGTGATCGCCATCGCGGCCCACTTTCCCTTGTAGCGCTCGAGTTGCTCCTCCGACGCCACCGACGCGATCGCCGCGTTGCCGAGGCCCTGCCTCGGCATCGACAGCAGCAGACCCGCGTCGCCCCAGCACATCTCCATCGTGCCAAGCACCAGCGACAGGTTCGCGGTCGACTTACCCGAACCTGACCGCCGGACACCACCCGCACCGGCACCGCCACCCGACGCGCTGAGACCGTCCAAAAGGGACGCCAAGGTGTCGAGTTCCTTGGGGTAGGTATGTTCCGCCTGGTCGTACTTGCGTGAGTTGGGGCGCAGGAACGCCATCGCCGCCTGGCGGGCCTGGTCGACCAGTGTGGTCAGCTTGCGGGGGACCTCGAGGTTGATCACACCAGCACCGCGCCTTCCATCACGCCGACGGCCCGAAGGTCGCGGTACCACCGCTCCACCGGGTGCTCCTTCACGAACCCGTGCCCGCCGAGCAGCTGCACACCGTCGCTGCCGATCGCCATTCCCTTGTCAGTGCACAGCTTCCTGGCCAGCGCGACCTCGCGGGCGAACGGCAACCCGGCGGCGGCGCGGGCCGCGGCCCGGTACGTCAGCAGGCGCATCCCGTCCAACTCGGTGCCGATGTCGGCCACCTTGAACGCCACGCCCTGCCGGTGCGACACCGGCTCGCCGAACGCCTCGCGGTCGTTCACGTAGGGGATCACGTAGTCCAGCACGGCCTGGCCGGTCCCGACCGCCAGCGCGCACCAGCCCAGCCGCGCGAGCCGCACGCACTCCGCGTAGTCCGCGTCGAGCAACGCCGACTCCGGCACGGTCACCTGGTCCAGCACCACCCGGCCGGTGCCCGCGGCACGCAACCCCATCGCGGGCTCGGACTCGACCGTCACCGACGACGACTCCACGATGAACAACGCGGGCCCACGACCGTCCACATCGGCCGCGACCACGAACAGCTCTGCCGCCACCGCGCGGGGCACCAGTGACTTCACGCCGTTCAGCCGGAAGCCGCCCGCCGTCCGGTGTGCCTTGGTACGCAACGAGAACGGGTCGAACAGCGCGGCCGGTTCCTGGATCGCCAGCGCGGCGGCGGGCACGTCCTCGCCAGTGAAGGCAGGCAGGTACGTCGCCTGCTGCTCCTCGTTCCCCCACAGCACCAGCGTGTTCGACACCGCGGCGGGCGCGAGGCACGCCAGCGCGAGTCCAAGGTCGCCGGTCGCGAGGGCCTCCGCCACCAGCACGTTCGTCACCGTGGAGCGTTCGGTGGCGACCCCGCCCAGTTCCTCGGGCACCCCGAGCAGCGTGACGCCAAGCTCGGCGGCCGTCGACAGCAACTCCTCCGGCGGGGCGCACTTGTCGTCGGCCGACGCCGCGGCGGGGCGCAGGCGCTCGGCCGCGAACTCCCGGACCGTCTCGACGATCATCCGCTGGTCGTCGGTGGGCGTCAGGTCGAATACGCCGCTGCCCGGCACGACGGGCGGCCGGGCGGGCGCACCCAGCTTGGCCGCGGCCGTGAAGCCGCGGGTCGCGGCACCCGCGGTGCGGAAGCCGGTCTTCGTCGCCTCGTACAGCGTCCGGTCCACCGTCTTCTTCAGCCCCAGCCGCTCGACGACCGGCGCGCCGGCCACGCGGTTGAGCACGGACATCACGGCGCCCAGGGCACTACGCCTGTGCGGCTTGGCGCCAAGACCCTCGCTGGTCGACACCGAACCACCCCAACCTACTCGGGAGTAAATAACGGTACCTACCCTAGAGTAGGCCACCGCCTCCCACAGGTGAAGCCGGTCACGGCAGCCGGTTGCGCCACGGCCGGGCCTGCTCGAAGGCCGCACACGCGGCCAGCACCCTCGCGTCCGCGTACCGGGGCCCCACCACCTGCAAACCCACCGGCAGCCCGGCCGAGGTGAACCCGCAGGGCACGGTCGCCGCGGGCTGCTGCGTCATGTTGAAGGGGTAGGTGAACGGCGTCCACCCGGTCCACCGCGTCGCGGCCGACCCCGGCGGCACGTCGACACCGGCCTCGAACGCGGGGATCGGCATCGTCGGCGTGATCAACAGGTCGTAGTGCTCGTGGAACTCACCCATGGTCCTGCCGACGGCCGCGCGGGTGGCGGTCGCGTCCAGGTAGTCCACGGCCGAGTACCCGGCGCCCTGCTCGCACACCTCGCGCAGGCCGGGGTCCAGCCGCTCGCGCTGGGCTTCGGTCAGCGCGGCGGTCGACGCGGCGGCACCGGAGAACCACAGCACATGGAACGCCTCGACCGGGTCGGCGAAGCCGGGGTCGCTCATCGACACGACCGCGCCGAGCTCGGCGAACACCGCCACCGCGGCCGCGACCACGGCCGCGACCTCGTTGTCCACCCGCACGTAGCCGAGCTTCGGGCTGAACGCGATCCGCATGCCCGCGATGCCGGACTCGGCACCGGACTCGGCGGCCGCGGCGAACGACCGCTCCTGGCGCGGGCCCGCCGACCAGTCCCGGCTGTCCGGGCCGGTGATCACGTCGAGCGCGAGCGCGGCGTCGGCCACGCTCCACGACAGCGGCCCGACGTGCGCGAGCGTGCCGTACGGGCTCGCCGGGAAGATCGGCACGGTCCCGTAGGTCGGCTTGATGCCGAACACGCCGCTGAACGACGCGGGGATCCGGATCGAGCCGCCACCGTCGGTGCCGAGCGAGATCGTGCCCATGCCGGACGCGACCGCCGCGGACGCGCCGCCACTCGAGCCGCCCGCGGTCTTCGTGGTGTCCCACGGGTTGCGGGTGACGCCGGTGAGCGGGCTGTCGGTGACGCCCTTCCAGCCCAGCTCGGGCGTGGTGGTCTTGCCGATGATCACCGCGCGGTGCTCGCGCAGCCGCGCGACGGCGGGCGCGTCGACGTCCCAGAGCTGGTCCTTCTCGACCGAGTGCGAACCGCGCAGCGTCGGCCAGCCCTTGGTGAGCATGATGTCCTTGACCGAGACGGGCACGCCGTCGAGCAGGCCACGCGGCTCACCGGCCTGCCACCGGGCCTGCGACTCGGCCGCCTCCGCGAGCGCCTTCTCCTTGTCCACCAGGCAGAACGCGTTGACCTCGCCGTCGCGCTCCTCGATGCGGGCAAGGGCGTCGGTGGTGGCCTCCACCGGGGACAGGCGGCCGGCGCGGTACTCGGCAAGCAGCTCGGTCGCGGTCATCCCAGCGGTCATGAAGTTCCCTTCCCACGGACGTATCCCCGCGCCTTGTCGACCACGTTGCGCAGCGGTTCGCCGTCCAGATACCTCGTGAGGTTGTCGTGGAACAGTGCTATCAGTTCCGACCGCCATCCCACCACGTCGCCCGACATGTGTGGCGAAACGATCACGTTCGGCATGTCCCACAGCGGTGAGGAGGACGGCAGCGGCTCGTCGACGAACACGTCGAGCGCGGCACCGGCGAGCCCGCCCGCGCCCAGCGCCGCCACCAGGTCGTCCTGCACGACGAGCGGGCCGCGGCCCACGTTGATCAGCCGCGCGGTCGGCTTCATCGCGGCGAGCGCCTTGGCATCGATCATGTCGCGGGTCTCGTCGGTCAGCGGGGCGGCGAGCACCACCCAGTCCATGTCGGGGAGGACCTCGGGCAGCGACGACATGGGTAGCACTTCGCCAAGGTCAGGGTCATCCACTCGGTGGGTGCGGCCGAGTCCGGTGACCGTCATGCCCGCGGCGGCGAGCTTGCGGCCGATGGCCCGGCCGATGGGGCCGGTGCCCGCGACGAGCGCCCGCTTGCCGCCCACGCGCTCGGTCTCGCGGTGGTGCCAGCGGCGCTCGCGCTGCTGACTCAACGTAGTCGGCAGGTCTTTGGCGAGCGCGAGCGCCATGGCGAGCACGTACTCGGCCATGGGTTCGTCGAACACGCCCCGGGAGTTGGTGACCAGTACTTCGCCTGCCACGACCTCGGGGGTCAGCACATGGTTGACCCCCGCGCTGGCGGCGTGCACCCAGCGCAGCTTGTCAGCAACCTGCCACGCCGCCGCCGGCATGCTCGCACGGAAGTCCCACACGAGGAGCACATCGGCCCCCGGCAACGCCTCGACCAGCCCGTTCTCGGTGACATACCGGACATCGGCGACCGATTCGACCTCGGTCATCCCGTCGGGGCGGGCGGTGTCACCCGAATTTGCGTGGAGTACGACGACGGTCGCGGATTTACCAGCTGGCATGGGATTGACACGCTAAGTACCGCTCGTATGATTGTCAACAATCAGCGCGGCCGTCGCAGCCCGCGGAGGACAACCACAACTCTCTCCCTACTCGGTGCTGCATTGGGGTGCCCATGTCGCGATTCATGACGATCACGCTCGAACGCCGTGGCGTGTCGTGCGTGGCCCAACTCCTGGACAAGGACGCGCCGAGAACGTGCGACGCGGTCTGGGAGACGTTGCCGCACGCCGGTCCCGTGCACCACGCGAAATACGCCCGCAACGAGATCTACACAATGGTGGAACGGTTCATCGACCAGCCGATCGGCCTCGAGAACCCCACCATCACGCCGATCCCGGGCGACGTGGTGTTCTTCGACTTCCACGGCGGCATGCTCGACCGCGCCTTCAAGGAGGAGAAGGGCCTCGAGAAGCTGCCGGGGGTCATCGACCTCGCGATCTTCTACGGCCGGAACAACCTCCTGCTGAACGGCGACGTCGGCTGGGTGCCGGGGAACGTCTACGCCACGATCGTCGAGGGCCTGGACGTGATGGCGGAGGCATGCAACGACGTCTGGCGGTCGGGCAGCGTCGGTGAGCGGCTGGTGTACCAACGGCACGACGGCTGAGCGGGGGCCGTCATGTTTCCCGAAAGAGGCGCACTGGAGATCATCGGCCCCGAGCTCGTCTCCCAGCGTGGCGTCGGCGTGGTCGCACCGTTCGACTTCGCACTGGACCGCGAGCTGTGGCGCTGGGCGCCGGACGACATCTCCCTCTACATGACGCGACTGCCGTTCGTGCCGGTGCCGGTGACGGTCGAGATGGCGAGCGAGCTGTCCGACCCCGACCGGGTCCGCCGCGCGACCAAGGACGTGCTCGCGCCGGAGCCCCTCGTGGTGACCTACGCGTGCGCGTCGGGCAGCTTCGTCGGCGGCGCGGGCGGTGAGCGCGAGCTGCACGCCAGCATGATGTCCGCGGGCGCGCCGTCGGCGACCACGACGTCCGGCGGGCTGGTCGAGGCGCTGCGGATCCTGGGCCTCAACCGGATCGCCGTGGTGACCCCGTACATCGACAGTGTCACCGAGCGGCTGCTGACGTTCCTTGCCGAACATCGGGTCGAGGTGGTGTCGAGCGTGGGTCTCGGGCTGCTCGACCACATCTGGAAGGTGGGTTACGCGGAGATCGTCCAGGCGGTCACCGCGGTCGACGTCCCCGAGGCGGACGCACTGTTCATCTCCTGCACGAACGTGCCGACCTACGACATCATCGGGCCGCTGGAGCGCTGGCTTGGCAAGCCGGTGCTCACCGCGAACCAGGTGACCATGTGGTCGGCACTCCACGCGATCGGCTCGCCGATGATGGCGACCGGTCAGTGGCTCGCGCAGGTCACCCAGCCGCACGCGGCCTGACGATAGGTTCTGCTCATGACCTCCATTGGGTTCCTGTACCCCGGCTACAGCGCGGAGGACGAGTACCCGGCGATGGAGCGGCTGCTGGCCGCGTCCGGCCGCGCCGTGGCGCTGCCGCTGGTGCACACGCTGATGCGGGAGGACGCGCACCGCGTGGACGCGCTGCGGGACATCGGCGGCGAGGACGTCCTCGGCGAGGGCGCGGCGACGCTGAGGGCGCGCGGCGTCGACGCCGCGGTGTGGGCGTGCACGTCCGGCAGCTTCGTCTTCGGCTGGGACGGCGCGACGGCGCAGGTCGACGGCGTGCGGGCGGCCGCGGCGGCGCCTGCGTCGAGCACCTCTTTCGCGTTCGTCAACGCGGTGCGTCATCTGGGGCTCAAGCGCGTCGCGGTGGCGGCGACCTACCCTCAGGACGTGGCGGACCGGTTCGTGGCGTTCCTCGGTGCCGCGGACATCGAGGTGGTGTCGCTGTCGTGTCGCGGCATCGTGACCGCGGCCGAGGTGGGCACACTGGGCCGCGACGAGGTCCTGGCGTTCGTGGCGTCGAACGACCACGCCGACGCCGAGGCGGTGCTCGTGCCGGACACGGCGCTGCACACCGTCGAGTGGCTGACCGAGCTGGAGGAACGGCTCGGCAAGCCGGTGCTGACCGCGAACCAGGTCAGTGTGTGGGAAGGGCTGCGGCTCGTCGGCGTCACGGAGCCGAGAGCCGGGCTGGGGGCACTCTTTGCCAAGGGGTGAATCGTGAGTGAGTTGGGCGAGCTCGAGCCGGTGGCCAGACAGTCGACGGCGGAACTGATCGCGGCGCAGCTGCGCTCGGCGATCATGTACGGGATCTTCGCGCCGGGCACGCAGCTGGGCGAGGCGGAGCTCGCCGCGCGGTTCGAGGTGAGCCGTGGTCCACTGCGAGAGGCGATGCAACGACTCGTCCAGGAGGGATTGCTGCGTGGCGAACGGCACCGGGGCCTGTTCGTGATCGACCTGTCCGCGTCGGACGTTCGGGACATCTACCTGGCCCGACTGGCCATCGAGCGCACGTCGTGCCAGCTGATCATGTCGGGCAACCGCGGCGAGGCCGTGGTGCGGCTGGCGGTGGCGCTTGACAACCTCGTCACCGCCGCGGCGGGCCGCGACCGCAACGCGATGAGCGACGCGGACCAGGCGTTCCACCAGACGCTGGTCAGCTGCTCCGGCAACACCCGGCTGGAGCGGATGGCGCAGACGCTGCTGGTGGAGACGCGGATGTGCCTCGCCGCGCTGCAGGAGCACTACCCGGAGCCGGATGAGCTGGTGGCCGAGCACCGCGCACTGGTGGACGCGATCTCGGACGGCGACGAGCAGCAACTGATCAGCCTGATCGAGGCACACATGCTCGAGTCAATAGACCGGCTGGTCCCCCGGGCTTAACCAAGTAGGCCGGTGTCGAAATCGCCGTCGAGTATGGCTCGCGCGAGCGCGCTGACCTTGGTGTTGTTGCTGCGTGCGTAGGTGCGCAGCGCGATGAAGGCGGCCCTCGTGGTCAGCCCGTGCCGCTCGGCGAGCACTCCCTTGGCCTGCTCGATGATCACCCGGCGGTCCAGTGCGTACTGAAGCTGGGCGGCCAGCTCTTCCGACCGTCGTAGCGCCCTGGCCTGCAGGATGGCCACCGCGGCGAGGTCGGCGAGGGCCTTGGCGAGGCGCCCGTTCGCCTCCCCCTCGGCGTCCCGGAACAGCGCCAGCGCGCCGATCGTCTCGGTCCGCCTGCACAACGGCAGCACGTGGACCGCGGCGAAACCCGCGCCGATGGCGCCGTCGGCGAACGCGGGCCAGCTGGACCCCGCCGCGAGGTCGGGCACCACGACCGGCGCGCCGTCCCGGGAACAGTCCAGCAGCGGACTCACGTCGTGCCGCAGCACCGGCGCCAACTGCTCGTGCGACACGACCACACCGTGATCGACGACGAGCACCCCGGCGGCGGGCACTTCGAGCAGCCGCACGCATCTGTCGACCAGCAGCCGCAGGAAGCCGTCGAGGTCGTACTCCCCCGACATCGTGTCCGCGAGCTCGACGAGGGTTTCAGCCAGTTCTTCGGCTGGCGTGCTGATCACCGAACAAGCCTACGGCCGCGTGATCATTCGCGGGTCCGATCTGCGACACCCTGTCGGCATTCGAGGGAACCGGGTCCGGCGCCGACCCGCCGCGGAATCCTGGCCGACGGCATTTCAAGATCAAACGGGTGCTTTTGTCACGATGAGTAGTCGCCGTCGCACGGTCCGAATGGCGAACACGCACAGTAAGAGTGCCTGCGTACACCCGTGCCCCGAACAGGGCCATTCGCCTCTGTTGGTTGACCATTGAAGTTTACGAGTATCACTCACGTGCGGGAGCAGAAGTGCGTGGAGGCCTCGTGAGTGCGCAGGTAATGTCATCGGATGCAACTGAGATTTTCGCCCGTCTCAAGAGCGCCGCGTTCCATGAGCTGGTGACGTCGTCGATGGCGGGGGAGCAAGATGCCGTCGCGACTCTTTTCACCTGGATCAGGCCAGCGATAGTTCGCTACTGTCGGTCACGGATCGGACGGAGCGGATCGGCCTACTCGTCCGCGGACGACGTGGCCCAGGAGATCTGTATGGCCGTCCTGGGGGCGCTCGCTCGCTACGGCGACGAACCCGAGTCGTTCCTCCCCTTCGTCTACGGCATCGCCGCCCACAAGGTGGCCGACCACTACCGGCGAGCGGGCCGGGACCGGTCGGACCCGGCGGCCGACGTGCCGGACGGTGTGGACGGGGGCGCGAGCCCGGAGCAGCTGATCATGGCTGCCGACCTGCGCGACCGCCTCGACGGGCTGCTCGCGACGCTGCCACCCCGCCAGCGGGAGATCCTGGTGCTTCGCCTGGTCGTGGGTCTCTCGGCGCAGGAGACCGCGACCGCGGTGGGCCTGACCCCGACCGCGGTCCGCGTGACCCAGCACCGCGCACTCGCCAAGCTCCGCGGCGCGCTCAAGCCCGCCGAATGGGTCTAGGCCAGTCCGCATCCCGGTATCGACCCAGCACGTCCTCGGACCCCGGGTCACTGTTGTCAGGCCCAGACCCCGCCTAAAAGCTCCATCGGACCGGCCCTGTGTCCGAACCGGAACCCCGGCGCGTAATTCGGCGGCCCAGCCACTTACGCACCGAGTTTCCGGTTCTGGGCGCTAGTTGCCCTTCGCCCGCAGGTAAAGCTGCACCTCAAGGCGGTTCCGCTCGGCCTCTGCCTTGACCTCACTCAGGTCGAGGCACTCGAAGCCGGCCCGCTCGACGATGTGAGCCAAATCGTCGGGCGGGTAGGCCGTCACCGAGATCGGTTCCCCCATGAAGACGATCGGGAACTGGTCGAAGTCTCCGAGCACCATCGCGATCTGCAGCAACTTCGGCCCACGCAGCTGGCTGCGCAGCTGGCTGAGCAGCGGCGGGACGTCGTCCTTCGGCAGCATGATCAGCGAGAAGAACGCGACGGCGGCGTCGAACTCGCCGAGATCCGCGATGTCGCGCAGGTCCCGGTGCAGGTACTGACCGCCGGGCGCCTGTTCCTCGGCCAGCGCGAGCATGCCCGCCGACTCGTCGACGCCGACGACCTCGATGCCGGCGTCGACCAGCTGCTTGCACGTCGGCAGTCCACTGCCACAGCCGAGGTCGAGCACGCGTGCGGGCGGCGTCAGCTGTTCGATCAGCCAATTGCCTTCCGCAACTTGCGCATCTCGCTCGGTGAACGACTCGTCGTAACGCTTCCCGATCCGGTCGAACGGCGGGGGATTGACCATTGGACCAATATGCCGTGCCGAGGTGGGCCAGTCCAACCGCCGACCGGGGAGAGGGCGCGCGAAATTAGGGTCGGTGGATGGCCGTCGTGATCGAGGCGCGGCGGGCGCCGCCATGCCCCATTCGCGCGCCCTCTCACTCAGCCTTGTGTGTCAACAGCAACCGGACGGTCAGCTCCAGCCGCTCGCCGACGTCCGAAGCGGACGACCGCCGGGTCACCCACGCGACCAGGTTCGACAGCCACACGTCGCCGATGACGCGAGCGATCGCACGGTCCTCGTCGGTGGGCTCGCCCGTCGGGTCGTCGGCGTGCAGCGCGCGGGTGAAGGTGCGCTCGATCAGCTTCGCGACCGTGTCGACCTCGGCGGCCGCCGAGGCGTCGGCGAACATGAACGCCCTGGTCATCGCCTCGGTCAGGTTCGGGTCGCGCTGCATGGCGCGGGTGATGCGGCCCAGCACGAACAGCAGCCGGTCATAGGCGGTGTCGCCGGGGATCGCCGCGCTGCCGCGTTCCTGACCACGCTCCAGCTCCCGCGCGAGACCGGACACCAGCAGGTGGATCTTCGACGGGAAGTACCGGTAGAGCGTGCCGAGCGCGACGTCGGCCTTCTCCGCGACGGCACGCATCTGCACCGCCTCGAAGCCCCCCTTCGAAGCCAGCGCGATAGTCGCGTCCAGAATCCTCTTGCGACGGTCACGCTGGGCTGTCGACCCGAGCTCGTCGTCGGTGAGCACGTTCAGCGCGTTCGCGCCGGAAGTGCGCGGTCTTGCCATCGAATGTTCCCCTGTTTTCGCGGAGCTTGCGGAGCGAACGTCCGACACAGTCGAAACGCGTTCCTGCCTGCGCACTTCAGCCTACAGAACCCGGTTACCGGACATGTTACGTCCGTCCACAGCCGGAAAACTAGAACATGTTCTATACTTGGGCGCGTGTCGGTGACCGAGGACCTCAAGCACGCGGTGCGGGACATGGCAGAAGGCGCGGACACGCTCGCCACGGTGCGCGCCATGGAAACCGAGCCGACCGCGTGGACCCGCCACTGGCCTGCCGTGACCGGCCTGGGACTGCTGACGATCACCGTCGACGGCGGCACGCTCACCGACCAGGCCGCCGCGGTCGAGGAGTCCGCCCGCCATCTGGTGCCCGGCCCCCTCCTGCCCTCGGTGCTCACGACCGTGCTCGTCGGCGCCCCCGCGGGAATCGCGCTGGACGAGGGCGATGTGACGGTCACCGACGGCCGCGCGTCCGGCACGCTGTCCCCGGTCCTCCCTGCCGCCCGGCCGGTGCTGTTCCGCGCGGGCGGCACGTGGTTCACCGCCAACGGGCCGGTGACCCCGCTGGCCCCGCTCGACTTCTCGCGGCCGCTCGGCCGGGTCACCCTCGACGACACCCCGGTCACCGCGACCGGCCTCACGACCACGCACGTCCTCGACACCGCCGCCACCCTGTTCGCCGCCGAGGCCGCCGGGATCGCCCGCTGGTGCCTGGACACCGCCGTCGCCTACGCGAAGGTCCGGGAGCAGTTCGGCAGGCCGATCGGCTCGTTCCAGGCCGTCAAGCACCTGTGCGCGGAGATGTTGTGCCGCGCCGAGCAGGCCGCGGCGCTCGCGTGGGACGCGGCAAGAGGCGGCGAACTGTCCGCGCCATCGGCCGCGGCGCTCGCGGTCGACGCGGCGGTCGACAACGCGAAGGACTGCGTCCAGATCCTCGGCGGCATCGGCTTCACCTGGGAACACGACGCGCACCTGTACCTGCGGCGCGCGATCGCCAACCGGCAGCTGCTCGGCGGCACCGCGCGCTGGCGCCGGGAGGTGGCAGGGCGTGCGCTCGCGGGGGTGCGGCGCAGCCTCGCCGTCGACGCAGAAGATGCCGAAACCCGCACCGCGGCACGGGAGTTCGCACACTCGCTCGCCGGCCTGTCCGCCGGGGAGCAACGCGTCCGCCTTGCCGACAGCGGGTACCTCACGCCGCACTGGCCACGGCCACACGGTCTCGCCGCGTCGCCACGCGCGCAGCTGGTGATCGACGACGAGCTGGCCAAGGCCGGTATCCGCCGCCCGGACCTGGTTATCGGCGCGTGGGCCGTGCCGACGCTCCTCGCGCACGGCACCGAGGAGCAGCAGAAACGCTTCGCGGGCCCGACGTTGCGTGGTGAGCTGACCTGGTGCCAGCTGTTCTCCGAGCCGGGCGCGGGCTCCGACCTCGCCGCGCTGCGCACGAAGGCCACCCGCGCCGACGGGGGCTGGGTGCTGACCGGGCAGAAGGTGTGGACGTCGCAGGCGGTCGAGGCCGACTGGGCCATCTGCCTCGCCCGCACCGATCCGGACGCGCCGAAACACCATGGCATCACCTACTTCCTGGTCGACATGCGCTCGCCGGGCATCACACTGCGGCCGCTGCGCGAGATCACCGGCGAGGCCCGGTTCAACGAGGTGTTCCTCGACGACGTGTTCGTGCCGGACGACTGCGTGGTCGGCGAGGTCGACGGCGGCTGGCGGCTCGCACGCACCACGCTCGCCACCGAGCGGGTCGCGCTCGGCGCGGGCTCCGCGCTCGGCGACGGCGTGGAGCGGTTGCTGGCGCTGGACATTTCCGACGACGCCCGCGAGCGCGTCGGCGCACTGGTGGCGGAGGGACTTTCAGTGTCCCTTGTGGACCTGCGGGCGACGTTGCGACAGCTGGAAGGGCACGGCCCGGGGCCGGAGTCGAGCGTGTGCAAGCTGGTCGGGGTGCGGCACCGGCAGGACGTCGCAGAGGTCGCCGTCGACCTGCTCGGTGCGGCGGGCGCGGCCGTCGACGACACCACCGACCCCGCACTGCACGAGTTCCTGCTCACCCGCTGCCTGTCCATCGCGGGCGGCACCACGCAGGTGCTGCGCAACCTCATCGGCGAACGCATCCTCGGTCTGCCAAGGGAGCCACACTGATGGACTTCGAGTTGGACGACACCCAGCAGGCCGTCGCGGACCTCGCCAGGGACGTGCTGGCCCGCGAACCGGATCCCGACTCGGCGTGGAAGGCACTCGGGCACGCCGGTCTGCTGTCCGGCGATGGGCTCGGCGTGCTGGAGACCGCGCTGGTGCTGACCGAGGTGGGCCGGGCCGCCGCGCCACTTCCGGCGCTGAGCACGCTCGCGCTCGGGGTGCTGCCGATCGTCCACTGTGGAACAGAACGGCAGCGCGCCATGCTGTCGCCGGTGGCGGCGGGTGAGCGGTTCCTGACCGCGGCGCTGCGCGGCGAGGTGACCGCGGACGGGGACCTGTTGTCCGGCACCGTGGTCGGCGTGCCGGACGCCGCCCGCGCGCACGCGATCCTGGTGCCCGCCGGTGACACGGTGTTCCTCGTCGCGCCGGAGGACGTCACGCTGACCGCGACGTACACGGCGAGCGGCGCGCAGGCACACACCGTCGTCCTCGACCGGGCACGGGGCGACCGCCTGTGCGACACCGTGGAACTGCGACGTTTCGCGCTCGCCGGTGCCTGCGCGTACGGGGACGGGCTCCTCGCGGGGGCGCTGTCGCTGACCGCGAACCACGTCCGGACCCGCGAGCAGTTCGGCAAGCCACTCGCCACGTTCCAGGCCGTCGCGCAGCAGATCGCCGACGTCTACGTCGCGTCCCGCACGCTGCACCTGGCCGCATGGTCGGCGATCTGGCGGCTCGCGGAGCATCGCGACCCCGACGACGATCTCGCCATCGCCGCCTACTGGCTCACCGAGGAGGCCATGCCCGCGTTGCACACCTGCCACCACCTGCACGGCGGCCTCGGCGTCGACGAGAGCTACGCCATGCACCGTTACTACTCCGCCACCAAGGACCTGGTCCGGCTGCTTGGCGGCGTCGAACACCGGCTGGCGGCGGTCTGACATGGATCTCGAGCTTTCCCCGGCACAGCTGGAACTCGCGGTCGAGCTGCGAGCGTACTTCCGCGAACTACTGTCCACAGAGGAACACGCGGCGATGCTCACCGACCGGCACGGCGAGACCTACCGGGCACTCGTGCGCCGCATGGGCCGCGACGGGTGGCTGGGCGTCGGCTGGCCGACCGAGTACGGCGGCCACGGGTTCGGCCCGGTCGAGCAGCAGATCTTCGTCAACGAGGCGTCGCGCGCGGACGTGCCGCTGCCGTACGTGACGCTGCAGACCGTCGGCCCGACGCTCCAGACATACGGAACGGCCGCACAGAAGGACTTCTTCCTGCCGAGGATCCTCGCGGGCGAGGTCCACTTCGCGATCGGCTACACCGAACCGTCGGCGGGCACCGACCTGGCGTCGTTGAGCACGAAGGCGGTCCGCGACGGTTCTGGGTACGTCGTGAACGGCCAGAAGATCTTCACGACCGGCGCGCACGACGCCGACTACATCTGGCTCGCGTGCCGCACCGACCAGGACGCCCCACGCCACAAGGGCATCTCGATCCTCATCGTCGACACCAGCGACCCTGGCTTCACGTGGACACCGATCATCACCTGTGACGGCGCGCACCACGTGAACGCGACGTACTACAGCGACGTGCGGGTACCGGCGGACATGCTGGTTGGCGAGGAGAACGCGGGCTGGCGGCTGATCACGACGCAGCTCAACCACGAACGCGTGATGCTCGGCCCGGCCGGGCGGCTCGCCGCACTGTACGAGCGGGTCAGGGACTGGGCCGCCGCCCGCGACCTGTGCGACGAGCCGGACGTGCGGCGCACGCTCGCGAAGGCACGCGCGCACGTGCGGGTCAACGAGTTGCTGAACTGGCAGGTCGCGGCGTCGGGCGCGAACGTGTCGATCGCGGACGCGTCGGCGACGAAGGTGTTCACGTCGGACCGCATCCAGTGGCTGGGGCGCGAGCTGGAGGAGGTGGTCGGCGTACACGGCGACCCGGCCGACCCGGAGACGGGACGGCTGCTGCGATGGCTGGACCTGCAGGCGAAACGCAACCTGGTGCTGACGTTCGGCGGCGGCGTGAACGAGGTACAACGCGAACTCATCGCGACGGCCGGGCTGGGACTGCCGAGGGTGCCGCGATGACCGGGATCGAGGACGCCGCCGACAAGGTGCTGGCCTGGGGCGAGTCCGCGCGGCGGCCGGGCCGCGACCCGGTCAACCTGCCGATGGTCCGCAACTGGCTGGAGGCGCTCGGCGACCACAGTCCGGCATACACCGAGGTCGCGCCGCCCGCGATGGCGCAGGTGTGGACGATGGGTGGCCTGCACGGCAGGCGGCAGGACGACGACCCGCTGGGCGCCATGCTGGCCGTGCTCGACGACGCGGGCTACTCGTCGATCGTGGCGACCGACTGCGAGCAGACCTACCACCGCTATCTGGGCTACGGCGAGGAAGTCGCGATCACGTCCCGGCTGGAGAGCGTGGTCGGCCCGAAGAGGACGGCACTCGGCGAGGGCTGGTTCGTGACCACCCTCAGCACCTGGTACGTCGGCGACGAGCCGGTCGCGGAGATGATGTTCCGGGTGCTCAAGTTCCGGCCCGCACCGGCGAAGCCGCCGGTGGCACCGGTGATCCGCCCGCTGGTCAACCGGGACACGGCGTTCTTCTGGGAGGGCACGACCCTGGGTGAGCTGCGCATCCAGCAGTGCGGCGGTTGCGGCGAGCTGCGGCACCCACCCGGCCCGATGTGCCCGTCCTGCAACGAGACCAAGCCCGGATGGACAGCCGCGAGCGGACTCGGCGAGGTGTACAGCTACGTCGTGCACCACCACCCGCCGGTGCCAGGGCGCACCCTGCCGTTCGTGGTCGCGCTCGTGGAACTGGCGGAAGGCGTGCGGTTGATGGCCGAACTGGACGTGCCACCCGACGAGGTCCACATCGGACTCCCGGTGCGGGTGGGCTTCGTCGAGGTCGACGACGAGCTGACGATGCCCGTGTGGCGGCGCCGATGACGACGTCATTCCGTGTCGGCGATACGCTTCCCCCCCTGTCGATCGACGTGACGCCGACGTTCGTGGTGAGCACGGCGCTCGCCACGCGTGACTTCCAGGACGTGCACCACGACCGCGACCTCGCGGTGAAACGGGGCTCCAAGGACATCTTCCTCAACATCCTCACCGACACCGGGCTGGTACAACGGTTCGTGACCGACTGGGCGGGCCCTTCCGTGCGGGTGAAGAAGATCGCGATCCGGCTCGGGGTGCCGTGCTACGCCTACGAGACGCTGACGTTCACCGGCCGGGTCACCGAGCACGATGGCGACGAGTACGTCGTGGCGGTGGCGGGCCGCAACAGCCTCGGCGACCACGTGACCGGCACCGTGCGGATCGAGGTGCCGTAGATGGACGGGCTCGTGGACACCGCGATCGTGGGCATCGGGGCGACCGAGTTCTCGAAGGACTCGGGCCGCAGCGAACTGCGACTCGCGGCGGAGGCGGTGAAGGAAGCGTTGGCCGACGCCGGACTACGACCGTCCGATGTGGACGGACTGACGACGTTCACCATGGACGCCAACTCCGAGGTCGCGGTCGCCCGCGAGCTGGGCATCCCGTCGCTGTCGTTCTTCTCCCGCGTCGGCTACGGCGGCGGCGCCGCGTGCGCCACGGTGCAGCAGGCGGCGATGGCGGTCGCGACCGGCATGGCGTCGGTGGTGGTGTGCTACCGCGCGTTCAATGAACGGTCGGGCAGCCGCTTCGGCCGGGTCCAGACCGCCGCGGCGGCCGCCCCCACGTCGAGCGGCCTCGACAACAGCTGGCACTACCCGATGGGCCTCGGCACCCCGGCGGCGTCGGTGGCGATGTTCGCGCGACGCTACATGCACACCTACGGCGCGACGAGCGAGGACTTCGGCCGCGTCGCGGTCGCGGACCGCCGCCACGCGGCGACGAACCCCAAGGCGTGGTTCCACAACCGCCCGATCACCATCGAGGACCACCAGTCGTCGCGGTGGATCGCGGAACCGTTGCGACTACTGGACTGCTGCCAGGAGAGCGACGGCGCGGTGGCGCTGGTGGTGACGTCCCTGGCCAGGGCCGCCGACCTCCCCAACCCGGCGGCACGGATCGTGGCGGCCGCGCAGGGCTCGGGCACCGACCAGTTCACGATGAACAGCTACTACCGCGACGACCTGACCGGCCTGCCGGAGATGGGCGTCGTGGCGCGACAGCTGTGGCGGCAGAGCGGCCTTCGCCCCGACGACATGTCGGTGGCGGTGCTGTACGACCACTTCACCCCGTTCGTCCTGGTCCAACTGGAGGAGCTGGGCTTCTGCCCACGCGGCGAGGCCCGCCACTTCATCGCGGACGGCGCCCTGGAACTTGACGGCCGCCTCCCGACCAACCCGCACGGCGGCCAACTCGGCGAGGCGTACATCCACGGCATGAACGGCATCGCGGAAGGCGTCCGTCAGCTCCGCGGCACGGCCGCGAACCAACTCCGATCCGTGGAGAACGTGCTGGTCACCGCGGGCACCGGCGTCCCGACGAGCGCACTGATCCTGACCGGAACCTGACCAGACAGTCGAACTGTCCGCCGACCGGCTCGGGCACAGGGACCGCGTGCTGCCGCGCAACCGCGAAGGGACAGCCGTTCGAGGAGACGCTGCTACTCACCTTCGACTGGCAAAGCGCCGCGCGTGACGTCCCAGAACTGATCAGGCGCTTTCGGGACATCGCGTCCCGAGGGCGCAAGCCCGCCACCAAGGGGATCCCTGCCATCCCAGAGACCTGCCCCTCCGGCAAGGAACCGCCGGAGGCAAAACGGCGAGGACGCCCGTGCCGGGAACGGCCTCCGGCCCCCCGATTCCCAGCCTAGCCGCGACCACCGACATTCCCAGCCGTCGCGGGGCGGGTTGTCCACAGGGCTAGGTCAGCTGCGCGTCCAGGAAGCCGTCCAGGTGTGCCCACGTCGTGCTGCGTGCGCGGCGACCCGCCAGTACGCCGAGGTGTCCGCCCGGCGCGGTCTCGAACCGCACCTCCGCCGCGTTGTCCAGCACCTCGACGAGTCTGCGCACGGCCCGCTCCGGCGCGATGCTGTCGCCCTCCCCCGCCACCACGAGCACCGGCGCCTTCACCTCGTGCAGCGAGATGCGCCTGCGGCCGAAGTCGACCTCGCCGTTCGACAGGTCGTTGGAGCGGAAGAACCGGTGGTACATCTGGCCGAACGTGCGACCGGGGTAGGCGACCATGTTGTCGGTGAAACGATCGACGGCCTCGATCTGTGCCAGGAAGTCCCGATCGTCCAAATGGGACAGAATCGCGTACGGCTTGGTGACGACCTTGTCGATCGCCGACAGCTGGAACACGCGCTTCACCAGTGCCCTCGGCGCGCCGCCCAGCACGCGGTACACCGGTGTCAGTATCCAGCCGTTCGTCACGTCCACGAGCGGTTTGATCGGTGCCACCAGCGGGATCGCGGTCATGTCGATCGGTGCGGCGACCGTCGCGATCGACGCGATCGGCAGGTCCGGCTGGTCGGCGTGGGTCAGCAGCGACAGGATGCCGCCAAGGCACCACGCGACCACGTGCACCGGCGCGCCGCCCGCGTCCTTGCTCACCGCGCGGACGGTGCGCGGCAGCACCTCGTTGATCCAGTGCTCGAGCCCGAGCCCCCGGTCGGAGAACCGCACCGTGCCGTAGTCGACGAGGTAGGTCCGCCTGCCCGCCTCGACGAGGTGCTCCGCGAGGCTGCACCCGCGGCGAAGGTCGAAGCAGAACGCGGGCACGGCGAGCGGCGGCACCAGCAGCACCGGCTCGCCGGACTGCTCGCGGTCGTTGGCCACGAAGCGGTAGACCGAGCGGTTCGGGCCCTTGTCGATGAGCACGCGGGGCATCGGGCGCAGGTCGGCGATACCCCCGCGCAGCACCATGTCCATGACGTTGTTCGAGGCGGCGGACAGCGAGATCATGACGTCATACTGCCTCGTACCGCCGCGGTTGTCGCATAGCATCGAGTGCATGACAGGCGACCGCCCGAGTTGGGCCCCGGAGTCGATCGACCTTGACCGCCCCAACGCCGCGCGGATCTACGACTATCTGCTTGGCGGCGCCGCGAACTTCGAACAGGATCGGGTGTTCGCCGAGAAGCTGCTCGAGGTGATGCCGCTCGCGCGGCCCGCGGCCCGGCTGAACCGCGCGTTCCTGCGGCGGGCGGTGCGGTTCTGCACCCAGTCGGGCATCAAGCAGTTCATCGACGTCGGGTCGGGCATCCCGACCGCGGGGAACGTGCACGAGATCGCACAGGCCGTCGACCCCGATGCACGGGTGCTGTACGTGGACAACGAGCCCGTCGCGGTGACGCACAGTGAGCTGCTGCTGCGGGACAACCCGAACGCGATGGTCATGCACGGCGACCTGACCGACCCCGGGCCGGTGCTGACCTCCCCGCTGATCGACTACTCGCAGCCCGTGGCCGTGCTGATGGTGGCCGTGCTGCACTTCATCCCCGACTCGTCGACGCCCCACGACGCCGTCGCGCAGTACGTGTCCGCCATGGCGCCGGGGAGCTTCCTCGTGCTGTCGCACGGCGTGGAGAACCCGTCGCTGGAGGGGCGCGACGAGGTGGACCGCCTGTACCAGGAGTCGAGCAGCCCCGGGGTGCGCAGGACACCGGAGGACATCACGCGTTTCTTCGAGGGGCTGGAGTTCGTCGAGCCCGGCCTGGTGTGGACGCCGGAGTGGCGACCGGAGTCGCCGGAGGACGTCGGCGAGCACCCGGAGGCCTCGCTGGTCTTCGCGGGCGTGGCCCGGAAGGCCTGAGCGGTCCGTCCGGGCAGCCGGACGGACCGCTCACCGTCAGGTCACCACTCGGGGCGCAGCGGCATGTGCGACTTCACGCCGTCCAGCTTCACCGCGAGCACCTGGTGCAGCTGGATGTTGTTGTCGTCGAAGCCCAGCCGCGAGCCGGCCATGTACAGCCGCCACACCCGCGCCCGCTCCTCGCCGACCTCGCGTACCGCCTCGTCCCAGTGCTCGTCGAGGTTCGCGCACCACGCTGTCAGCGTCTTCGCGTAGTGCTCACGCAGGTTCTCCTCGTGGCGGACCTCGAACCCGTTGTCGTGGATCGCCGAGATGATGTGGCCGGGGCCGAGCAGTTCGCCGTCGGGGAACACGTAGCGGTCGAAGAACCCCTTGACCCGCGCGCCCTGCGTGTTGTCGGGGCGGGTGATGCAGTGGTTCAGCAGCCTGCCGCCCGGACGCAGCTTGTCGTGCAGCGACCGCACGTACGCGGGCAGCGCCGCCTCACCGATGTGCTCGGTCAGGCCGATGGAGCTGACCGCGTCGAACCCCGACTCCGCCACGTCGCGGTAGTCCAGGTGCCGGATCTCGGCGAGGTCGGTCAGCCCGGCCTCTGCGATCTTCTTCTGGCCCCATTCCGCCTGCTTGCGCGACAGGGTGACACCCAGCGCACGCACGCCGTAGTGCTTGGCGGCGTGCATGACCATGCCACCCCAGCCGCAGCCGACATCCAGCAGCCGCATGCCTTCCGCCAGACCGAGCTTGCGCGCGACCAGGTCGTGCTTGGTCCACTGCGCCTCCTCGAGGGTGGCGTCGGCGTCCGGGTAGACGGCGCACGTGTACGCCATCGACGGGCCGAGCACCCACTCGTAGAAACGGTTGGACACGTCGTAGTGGTGCGCGATGGCTTCCTGGTCGCGGCGCTTGGAGTGGCGCCTTCCGTGCAGCCTCGGCGCCTCGCCTGCCGGGTGCGGCACCGGCCACCACAGCCGCGACCAGCCGAGCCGCAGCGCCATCTCGGCCCTGGTCTTCACCGGGATCGCGTCCAGCGTGGTCACGGCGATGCTCCGCAGCGCCGTGTACATGTCGCCGTGGATGTCGAGGCTGCCGCTCACGTACGCCCTCGCGAACCCCAGCTCACCGGGCGCGGACGCGATGTGGGACAACGCGATCGGTGATTTGATCTCGATCCGCACCGGCGAGTCCCGGTCCCCGGCCCGGCTTCCGTCGTAACCGGTGACCTCCAACGGAGCGTCCCGCCCCAGGGCACGCTCGATGATCTCCGCCAGCCGCATGTCGCTCCTCCCCTTCACTTGTTCCGCACGACCTTCGAGTACAGATCCGGGAGCCGGCCGTTCGGGTCGTACGCGCCCTTGAGCTGCCGGTATGTCTCCCCGTCGTACGCCTCCCAGAACTCATCCTCATCGAAGTACGAAGTCGAGTACAGCGACTTGTGCCCGCCCAGCTCGGTGACCTTGTTCTCGATGAGCCGGTTGTAGGTGCCGTCCCGCTCGCCCGGTCCCAACGGGACGGTCGCCCAGAACCCGGCGTTCACGTACAGGCGGCCGGGTTTCATCGGGTACAGCGGCCATCCGGTCTGCTCACGCAGCTTCAGCGGGCACAGCCAGACGGGGCTGATGCGGATCTCGTCGGCGAAGAACCGGAGGAAGTCGGCGATCCGCTCGACGGGGATCTCGACGTCCTGGATCACGGGTTCGCGGGCGGGATGGCCGAGCAGCCTGTAGACCCGTCCGGAGAGGTCGTGCCGCCGGTCGAGCGCGACAATCCTGCGGTACACGTCGGACCGCAGGTAGCGGCGTGGCCACAGGCGGCGGACCAGCGGGTGCTGCGCGCCGAGGGCCTGGGAGCACCAGAACCAGTCGGTGTCCCAGCGCCACAGGTAGTCGCGGATCGTGAGGTGGTCGGTGACGCGGTCACGGATGGACTTGTAGAAGATGCGCTGCCCGGTGTAGTCGGACAGCGACGGCGCGGTGTCGGCGTAGCTGCCGAGCGTCAGGTACAGCTCGGTGCTGCCGAACATGACGCCGTCGAGGAAGTCGACGCGGTCACCCCGGTAGGTCCCGCCCGCGCAGATCTCCTCGATGGCCCCGGCGCAGTCGGCGGCGTCGGTGAACCGCACGTGCCGCAGCCGGACGTACGGCTTGACCTGCTCGAGCTCGATCCGCAACCGCAGTGCGTAACCGAGCGTGCCGTAGGAGTTGGGGAAGCCGCGGAAGAGGTCGGCGTGCTCGTTGTCCGGGGTGGCGGTGACGACGTCCCCGTCTGGCGTGAGGATGTCCATCTCCAGCACGGACTCGTGCGGCATCCCGTTGCGGAAGGACGTCGACTCGATCCCCAGGCCGGCGACCGCGCCGCCGAGCGTGATCGTCTTGAGCTGCGGCACGACGTGCGGCATCAGGCCGTGCGGGAGGGTGGCGTCGACCAGGTCCTCGTAGGTGGTCATGCCGCCGACGTCCGCGGTCGTGCCGGTGACCTCGATGACGCCGGAGAAGGCGCTGACGTCGAGTGCTTCTCGGCCGGGCGGCTCCCGGAACCGGAAGAGGTTCGACGTGGGTTTCGCCAACCGGATCGGCGCCCCGTCCGGCCGCGCGAGAAGCTGCGCGCGAAGGGCGTCCACCGCTTGCTCGTGGGAGATCCGTGCAGGTGAGCGGGTCACACTTCTGATGCTAGCCCTGATCGGCGTCCTCGACCGGATAGCTTTCCCAGCCCTTGATCACACCGGCCACCGGAACCGGACAGTCCCTCCACAAGCTCCCGAAACGACGGTGGTGACCTCGCCACGCGGCGAAGCCCGGGTTGTCCACAGGGGCGACGGCCTGTGGACAACCCGGGCTTCGTCCGGCGGTTCTGTCGGTGGCCGCCGGTAGCGTGGTTCGAGGGGGCCGGCGGCCACCCCGCCTCACGTCTGGGCCTGGTACTCCTCGAACAGTTCCTTCATGTACGCGAGGAACAGGCCCGCGATCCCGAACACCCCCGTGATCGGGTGCAGCTCCGCGAACCCGTACGCCATCTCGCAGCCCTTGGTCGACGGCGCCGCCTCGCTGACGTCGGTGAACCAGTCGTAGAACGGCACCCGCGCCTTCACCAGCCCTGGGCTGATCAGCGGGCCGTAGATCACCAGCAGATCCAGCGCGAACGGGCGGTTCCGCAGCGCCCACCGGTACATCTCCGAGAACTGGTAGAACCGCCACTCCACCGCCGTCGCGGGGACGCCGTTGGCCTCGGCCATCGTGTTGCCGTACTCGGTCGACGCCTGCTCCGCCTCGCTCCACGCGCGGTCGTGTGCGGCCCTCGACGTGAGCTGGCCCGTCGACAGCCTGGTCAGGTAGCTCGCCCACTTCGCGGAGCCCGGGTTGCCACCGGTGTCCGTTGACCAGCCCAGCGCGATCGCGATGCCCCGCTGGATGCCCTCCACGATGCCCGCGTCCACATAGGACACCCAGGTGCCCGGCGCGCCGAGGCCACGGTCACGGAAGAACGTGATCACGCCCTCGATGTTGCGCCACCGGTCCGTCGCGCCAAGCGCCACCGCCGGGCCGGACTGCATGTCCCGCACGAACTCCAGCCGCTCGGCCATCGACATGCCGTCGATCTCCGCGGCCGAACAGTCCAATGTGGACGTACAGGACGGTGCGGCGACCGCGACCGGGGCCAGGCCCGTCACCAGCGCCAATGAACACAGTACGACCAGCAAACGCCTCACAGCCTGCCTCCCACGATCGGTAGCGTGACAGCACTCTTGCCCGGGTTCACCGTCAGCCGCGTGCCCGGCAGCGGCCGCAGCGTGAAGTTCATGTCCGTCGAGACGATCACCAGCCCGATGCGGTGACCGGCCGGGAACACGTAGTCGTCCGACTCGAGCGGCCAGTCGAACGTGTACTCCTTGCCCTGCTCGACCGGCGTGCTCCGGTCGATGTCCATGCGGTTCTGCACATCCGTCCACCCGCGCGTCACCATCGTCTGGCCGTCGGGGCCGTAGTCGACCAGCACCGCCGTCAGGTTCGCCGCGTACCGGTTGTCGACGGACGCGCGCAGCGACACCGATGGGGTGCCACTCAGGTGGGTGTCACGAGCCAGCGGCGCGGACAGGTACACGAGCCGGTTCGGGTTGGCCGTGTCCGGGTCCGGCAGCAGCGAGACATCCGTGTCCAGTGTGCGACCGGAGTCGACGAACGACTGGCGGGGACCGCCACCGGAGCGGCCGAGCGCACCCGGCTCGGTCGCCGACGGCGACGACAGGCGCAGCGTCGTGTTCCGCGCACCCGGCGCAGGCCAGTCCGCGTACTTCTCGTAGGTGCCGTCCGGCCGCTGCACGTCGGCGCGCGGCTCGGCCATGATCCCGTTGCGCACCCCGAACAGCCAGTAGTCCATCCACCGGTTGAGGGTTCGCTGATAGTCGGACGCGCCGCCGGGACCGCCGTGGCCGCCCTTGTGCAGCCAGATCTTGCGCGGCACGTCGTACCGCTCCAGCTGCGACCACCACGACGAGTACGCGGTCGGCATGACGTTGTAGTCCTCGAGCCCGTGCACCACGAACACGCTCGCCTTGATGCCGCGGGCGCGGTGCAGGTAGTCCCGCTCGTGCCAGTACGCGTTGTAGTCACCGGTCGTCCGATCGGCGTACTGCAGCAACGCGTCGGTGATGTGCGCGCACTTCTCGACGCGCCCTGGCCCCTCGACGTAGTACCCCAGCACGTCAAGGTCCTCGCCCTGGTAGGCGTTCTCGCCCTGCCCGGAGGCGTTCGAGTGCGGCGCGCGGACCAGGCCGTTCGCCCGGTAGTAGTCGTACCAGCTCGCGATCGCCGACACCGGGACGATCGTGCGCAGTCCCTCGACACCGGTCGTGGCCACCTGGTTGGGGAGCGTCCCGTTGTAGGACGTGCCGGTCATGCCGACGTCGCCGGTGGTCCAGTCCGCCTCGACGGGTTCGCCCGCCTCGGTGTACGCCTTCGCCCGGCCGTTCAGCCAGTCGATGACGGCCTTCGTGCCGAGCGTCTCCTTCATGTCACCGACCGTGGGACATCCGTCCGAGAAGCCGGTGCCGATCGACTCACCCAGCACGACCGCGTACCCGCGCGGCACCCAGTAGTTGTCCAGTGAGCCGGGCAGATCCGGCCGCGGCGCGACCGCGGTGCCACCGGCCCCCTCGGTCGGCTGTAAGCCTTCCTGTGGCAGCACGGAGAAGTCCACGTTGTGGTTCACGCCGCCGCCGGTGTTGTAGCGGTACGGGCTGTGCTCGAAGACCACCGGCACCTTGATGCCCTGCGTCTCCGTCTCCCCCGGTCGCGAGAGCCGGACGCGCACCCGGTCGCGCACACCGTCGAGGTCGCTGTCGACCTCGGTCTGCACGAACAGCGTTTCCTCCACCGCGTTCGCGAGGTCGAACTGGGGCACGCTGACCCCGTTCTCGACCTTCAGCCAGGGGGGCGGTGTCGGGCGGTGCGAACCAGGATCGGGAGCAGCCACCGCCGGGGTGACCACGGCGAGCGGCAGCGCCGCCGTGAGCACGAGCAGGGCGAGCCGACGGGACGTGCGCATCAAGCCTCCGTACGACGAACAGGCGCAGCAGGGCGGAAAGCGCTGTCATCGTACCGCCGCGATCAGCGCAAACCCAGCTCCCGTGCGATCAGCATGCGCTGCACCTCGCTGGTGCCCTCGCCGATCTCGAGGATCTTCGCGTCGCGGTAGAAGCGGCCGACCGGATACTCGTTCATGAACCCGTACCCGCCGAAGATCTGCGTCGCGTCGCGCGCGTTGTCCATGGCCGCGTTGGAGCTGACGAGCTTCGCGATCGCCGCCTCCTTCTTGAACGGCTCCCCGCGCAGCATCTTCGCCGCCGCCGCGTAGTACGCGAGCCGCGCGGTGTGGACGCGTGCCTCCATGTCCGCGATCTTGAACTGGATCGCCTGGTACTCACCGATCGCGTGACCGAAGGCCTTGCGCTCGTGGGCGTACCGCACGCACTCGTCGACGCAACCCTGGCCGAGGCCGACGGACAACGCCGCGATGGCGATGCGTCCTTCGTCCAGAATGGACAGGAACTGGGCGTAGCCCCTGCCACGCTGCCCTAGCAGGTTCTCCTGGGGTACCTGGCAGTCCGCGAACGACAGCTCGTGGGTGTCGGAGGAGTTCCAGCCGACCTTCGAGTAGCTCTTGGACACCGAGAAGCCCGGCGTGCCGGACGGCACGATGATCGCGGAGATCTCCTTGCGGCGGTCGGAGGTCTGGCCGGTGACGGCGGTCGCGGTGACGAGCCCGGTGATCTTCGTGCCGGAGTTGGTGATGAACGCCTTGGAGCCGTTGAGCACCCAGTCGCCGTCCCGCTCGACGGCGGTGGTCAGCGTCGCGCCCGCGTCGGAGCCGCCGCCCGGCTCGGTGAGCCCGAAGGCACCAAGCATCTCACCGGAACACAGCCTGGGCAGCCATTCCCGCTTCTGCTCCTCGGTGCCGAACCGGTAGATCGGCATGGCACCGAGCGACACCCCGGCCTCGAGGGTGATCGCGACCGACGAGTCGACCCGGGCGAGCTCCTCCAGCGCGACGCACACGGCGAGGAAGTCGCCGCCCATGCCGCCGTACTCCTCGGAGAACGGCAGGCCGAACAGCCCCATGCGGCCCATCTTCGCCACGATCTCGTACGGGAACTCGGCCTTCTCGTACAGGTCGCCGATGACCGGCGCGACCTCCTCGCGGGCGAACTCCTCTACGGTCTTGCGCAGCGCCTCGTGCTCTTCGGTGAGCCGGAAGTCGATCATTACTGCTCCTCTTGTGGGGTCACCACGGCAAGGGGTTGGTTCAGCGCGACCTGTTGGCCTGCGCGGACATGCAGTTCGGTGACCACACCGTCGACCGGTGCCGTCACGGTGTGCTCCATCTTCATCGCCTCGACGACGACCAGCGGCGCCCCGGCCGCCACGACGTCACCGGCGGCGGCCTTGACCACCAGCACGGTGCCGGGCATCGGGCTGGTCACCGGCCCGCCACCCGAGGCGGACACGGCGTTGCTCTCCAGCAGCGAGTGCTCGTCGACCGGCCAGGTACGGCCGTCCGCCACGAGCCATCGCGTGTCCCCGTCCCGCGCACGGCGGAACGACGTGGTGCGACCGCCGAAGGTCACGGTGAGCCGGTCGCGTTCCCGGTGCGCGGACGCACGCACGGGCGCATCGTCGCCGACCACGACGGAGGCGGCGGCGGGTGTGCCGGTGACGCGGACGGTCTCCGTGCGGTCGCCGCTGACCAGCTTGAACGGGATGGCCGCGGGCCCGCCGAGGCGCCAGCCGCCCACCAGGTCCCACGGGTCGACCACCGCACCGGCGGGCTGCAGGTCGATCAGCTCGTCGAGCGCCGCCGCGGCGAACACCACGGCAGGCACGTCGGTCGCCACCAGCGCGTCCAGCTTGCGTTCCACCAGCCCGGTGTCGAGCCGCCCGGCCACCACGTCCACATCGGACAGCAGAGCCCGCAGGAACGCCACGTTAGTGCCGACACCGAGCACGGCCGTCTCGCGGAGCGCGGTGGACAGCCGCCGCAGCGCGGACTCCCGGTCGGGTCCCCATGCGATCACCTTGGCCAGCATGGGGTCGTAGTCCGAGCCGACGACGGTTCCCTCGCGCAGCGCCGAATCTACCCGCACGTGGTCACCGGACGGCTCGGCGATCGCGAGCACCCGACCTCCGGTCGGCAGGAAGCCGCGCGCGGGGTCCTCCGCGTAGACGCGGGCCTCCACCGCGTGCCCGTTCATCGCCACCCCGGACTGCCCGATCTCCAGGGGAAGTCCGGCCGCGACCCGGAGCTGCTGCGCCACCAGGTCGATCCCGGTCACCATCTCGGTCACCGGGTGCTCGACCTGCAGGCGGGTGTTCATCTCCATGAAGAAGAACTCGTCCGGCCGGTCCGTCGACACGATGAACTCGACGGTCCCCGCGCCCGTGTAGCCGACCGAGCGGGCCGCGGCCGCGGCGGACGCACCCATCCGCGCCCTGGCCTCGGCGTCGAGCAACGGCGACGGCGCCTCCTCGATGATCTTCTGGTGCCGCCGCTGCAGACTGCACTCGCGCTCGCCGAGATGGATCACCGAGCCGTGCCCGTCGGCCAGCACCTGGATCTCGATGTGCCTCGGGTTCGCGACGAAACGCTCGATGAGCAGCGTGTCGTCACCGAACGAGCCACGGGCCTCGCGGCGCGCGGACTCCAGCGCGGCAGGCAGGTCGGCGGGCGCCTCGACCCGCCGCATGCCCTTGCCGCCGCCACCGGCGGACGGCTTGACCAGCACCGGGTAGCCGACCTCGGCGGCGGCCTCGATCAGGGCGTCGTCGGTCATCCCCAGCTCGGTCCGCCCCGGCACGACCGGAACCCCGGCCGCGCTCACGGTCTGCTTCGCGCGGATCTTGTCGCCCATGGCCTCGATCGCATCCGGCGGCGGACCGACGAACACGATTCCCGCCTCGGCGCAGGCACGCGCGAACGCCGCGTTCTCCGCCAGGAAGCCGTAACCGGGGTGCACGGCCTCGGCACCGCTCTCCCTGGCGGCGGCCACGATGTCCGCGATGGACAGGTAGCTGCCGACCCGCACGGCCTCGTCCGCCTCAGCGACGTGCCTGGCGCCCGCGTCGGCGTCGGTGTACACCGCGACCGACCGGATTCCCATGCGGGACAACGTGGTGCACACCCGGATCGCGATCTCGCCCCGGTTGGCGACCAACACAGTGCCGAACATCAATGCAGTCACATCCTGAAGACGCCGTAGCGGACCGGTTCCAGCGACTTGTTCGCCGCGGCGGACAGGCCAAGGCCGAGCACCATCCGCGTGTCGGCCGGGTCGATCACGCCGTCGTCCCACAGCCGCGCGGTCGAGTAGTACGGGTGGCCCTGGTCCTCGTACTGCGCGCGGATCGGCTCCTTGAAGGCTTCCTCGTCCGCCGAGGACCAGTCGTCGCCGAGCTGGTCGCGCCGCACAGTCGCGAGCACGGACGCCGCCTGGTCGCCGCCCATCACGGAAATCCGCGCGTTGGGCCACATCCACAGGAACCTCGGCTCGTAGGCCCTGCCGCACATCGAGTAGTTGCCCGCACCGAACGAGCCGCCGATGATCACGGTGAACTTCGGCACCCGCGCACACGCCACCGCGGTCACCATCTTCGCGCCGTGCTTGGCGATGCCGGAGGTCTCGTAGTCGCGGCCGACCATGAACCCGGTGATGTTCTGCAGGAACACCAACGGGACGGACCGCTGGTCGCACAGCTCGATGAAGTGCGCGCCCTTGACCGCGGACTCGCCGAACAGCACGCCGTTGTTCGCGATGATCCCGACCGGGTGCCCGTGGATGCGGGCGAACCCGGTGACGAGCGTGGTGCCGTACTCCTTCTTGAACTCGCGGAACCGGCTGCCGTCGACCACCCGTGCGATGACCTCCCGCACGTCATAGGGGGTGCGGGAGTCGGTCGGCACGACGCCGTACAGCTCTGCCGGGTCGGCGGCGGGCTCCTCGACCGGCTCGACCTCCCACGGGCGCGGGCCGCGCGGGCCGAGCGTGGACACGATCGACCGGACGATCCGCAGCGCGTGACCGTCGTCCTCGGCGAGGTGGTCGGTCACGCCGGACTGTCGCGAGTGGACGTCGCCGCCGCCAAGCTCCTCCGCCGTGACGACCTCGCCGGTCGCGGCCTTCACCAGGGGCGGGCCGCCGAGGAAGATCGTGCCCTGGTTGCGGACGATCACGGCCTCGTCGCTCATCGCGGGCACGTACGCGCCACCCGCGGTGCACGAGCCGAGCACGGCGGCGATCTGCGGGATGCCACGCGCGGACATGTTGGCCTGGTTGAAGAAGATGCGACCGAAGTGCTCACGGTCCGGGAACACCTCGTCCTGGCGGGGCAGGAACGCACCGCCGGAGTCGACCAGGTACACGCACGGCAGGTTGTTGTGCAGTGCGACTTCCTGCGCGCGTAGGTGCTTCTTGACGGTGACCGGGTAGTAGGTGCCGCCCTTGACCGTTGCGTCGTTGGCGACGATCACGCACTCGCGGCCGGAGACCCGGCCGACGCCGGTGATGATGCCGGCCGCGGGCGCCTCGTCGTCGTACATGCCGGTCGCGGCCAGCGGGGACAGTTCCAGGAACGGCGAGCCGAGGTCGACCAGCGACTCGACGCGGTCGCGCGGCAGAAGCTTGCCTCGGTCGAGGTGCCGCTGCCTGGCCCGCTCACCGCCGCCGCGCGCGGCGGTGGCGGTACGGGCACGCAGGTCGTCGACGAGCGCGGCGTGGTCCTTCACGTACCGCTGGTATGCGGGGTCCCCCGGGTCGGCTCCGCTCCCCAGCACGGGCGCGTCCATCTCACTCCGCTCACGTTAGTCATCGTTAACATGAGCGATGGTAGCCACGGCCGCCGCACCCGTCCACTCGGCGCCCGGCCCGCCCCGGTGCCACTCGAGTGGCTCTCGATCACGGTACGTGGACATGCGGGCGGGGCCCGGCGAACACGCGACACCGGACCCCGCCCGCGGATGACCGGACTAAGCGACCGCGGACAACGCCGCGTAGTAGCCCCCGCTGTGACCGGCCGCATTCGGGTGATACGACTCGTCAATCGGCAGGGTGATGCTGCGCAGCCACCAGTCGCCCGACGAGCAGATCTCGTGACCCGAGAACGCCGAGCGCCCGTCCACGAAGGTGAAGCCGAACGCGCCAGCACGCGAGGAGACGACCTCGGCGAGCGCGTCCGCCGAGCCGTTGATGGCCGCGCGCTTGGTCTCGGACAGGCCGACGTTGCAGTCGCCGGAAAGCTGGTAGATGTGCGGGTAACCGAGCACGACCACCTGCGCGCTCGGCGCCCGGCTGCTGATCTCGGTGTACACGCTGTCCAGCCGGCCAGGCAGTGTGCTGCGCGCGAAGTCCTGCGCCTCCTGGTTGCGCGCCACACAGCTGTCGTCCGAGCCGAGGTTGCAGTCCGCCATGACGTCCGCGAAGCCCGCGTCGTTGCCACCGATGGAGATCGTGACGAGCGCGGTGTCCGCGGTGAGGGCGCCGACCTGGTTGGCGAGGACGTCCGAGGTGACCGCGCCGGAGCAGGCGACGAAGTCGAACGCGGACGGGGCGTTGGCGTTCGCCCACAACTGTGCGTAGGCGTTGGCACTGCGCTTGCAGCTGCCGCTGTCGCCGTAGTCGCCCGCGCCCGTGCCGGACGCGTACGAGTCACCGAGTGCGACGTATTTACCCGCCGCCGCAACGGGATCAGCCGACGCGGGGACTAACGCCACGCCGGTCGCGGCCACGGCCGCGAAGAGAGAAATGACAATGGAACGGAGACGCATGGTGTTTAACCTCCGGTGGAGGGATTCCCGACATCCACATCCCTACCAGCAAGTAACCACCCCCCGAACCACCTCGTAAGTAGTTCACGGTTACCAGACAGCCCCCACCCAACTGGCAACAACACCCCCCCAAACCCCGCGAGTCCACGGTTCAGGACCCGCGAGTCCACGGTTCGGGACCTACGAGTTTGTCGTTCAGGCGCGCGACAGCACGTCGTTGCCGCGGCGGACCAC